>NZ_JBFAUW010000016.1:0-118468 GCF_040679495.1 Nocardia sp. NPDC052254
TGCCGCTGCGCAAGCGACGAAGGAGCAAGCAGCGGCACCCGAACGGCGAGACCAAGGGGCCGCGAACCCCGCCGGAGCGAAGCGAAGGCCAAAAACTCAATGCAGCACGAGGTCCTTCCAGCCCGCCGGTTTCGTGGTGGCCAGATCCTGTTGGCGGTACATCGTCCCGTCCGTGCCCAGATACTTACCGGTGTGCGGGTCGTAGTGCGCGAATGCCACGGAGGGAGCGGGCTTTCCGGTGCCGGATGCGGGGGCGGCGGCCGGAGCCGGCAGGCCCGGAATCCGCGGCAGCGGAATCTGGGGCAGTTGCGGTAGCCGCGGCAACTGCGGCAGTGGCGGTTGCTGGGGTGGTGGCGGCGCGGGCTCGGCCGGACTCGGCAGCGGGCGGGTGTCCGGCGGTATCCCCTGGGCCTCCAGGTTCGGATCGCGCGGATACGGTCCCACCACGGGCTGATCCTGCGCCAACGGCTCGAAATTCTGGTCGCTGTTGCACATCTCGGCGGTCGGCGCCCGTTTTCCGGGATGGGTCGCGCACGGGAAGTTGCGCACACCGCGCACCGCCACCGGCGAATCCTGGGGCAGTTTGCAGTACAGATTGTCCGGGGTGTCGACGGTGGTGGTGTCAGACGGATCGCGCCATTGGTTCGGTGGCAGGAAACCGACCGTGCACGCGGGCGGATCGGAGACACCACTGATGCGGAAATCACCCAGCCCCAGCCCCTGCGCGTTCTTGGTGGGCTGCACCGCTTCCACGATCGAGATCTCCGGCGGCAGCAACACCAGGATCTGTTCCAGCCCGGCGTGATATGTCACGCCCAGCTGCGCGACGGACGTCAGATTCGACAGCAGCACCGGCAGGGTCAGTTTCACCGAATCGAGTAGCTGGGTCGATTCCCTGATCGCGCCCGGCCCGTTGTCGAGCAGCGATCGCACCTGGGAATCGTCGGCCGCGAGTTGCCCGGTGACCCCGGCCAGACTGCGCGCCCAGATCCGGATGGCATCGGCGGACTGATCCTGCGAATCCACCAGCGGCTGTGCGCCTTCCAGCAGCGCCCGGGTGGTGTCGCCGGTCTTGTCGGCATCGGCGGCGACCTTCGAGGCCGAGTCGAGCAGCGATTGCAGGTCGTAGCCGGCGCCGTTGAGCCCGGCGAACATTTCGCCGAGCATATCGTGCAGCTTGTCCTTCGGAATGCTCGTGACCAGGCTGTCCAGCTTGTCGAGCATCGGCCCGACCGGCTGTGGCACGGTGGCCGCGCGCACATCGATGACCGATCCCTCGTGCAGATAGGGCGCCGCGTCGGTCCGTGGGCGCAGGTCGACGTACTGCTCACCCACCGCCGACACACTGCGTACCTCGGCCTGCAGATCGGCGGGGATCTTGTGTCCGCCGTCGATGGCCAGCGTCGCCTTCACCCCGTCGTCGGTCAGGTCCACCGAGGTGACCTTGCCGATCTGAACGCCGCGGTAGGTCACATTGCCGAAGCGGTACAGACCGCCCGAGGTCGGCAGTTCCAGTGTCACCTTCATCGTGCCGACCCCGGCCAGGGTGGGCAGCTTCATGTATTGGACGGCCATGGCGACCATGCCGATCACCGCGAGGATCGCGAAGATGACCAGCTGCGCGCGCACGAAACGGGTGAGAATCATCGGCCGCCTCCGTTCGGTGCCGGCGAATCGGCGGGCGGCTGCAGTGGGGCCCCCAGCGGATCGTTGGTCTGTTTTCCGTAGCCGGGGTCACCGACCATGGCCTGTACCACCGCGTTCGGATCACCCCAGGGCGTTCCCAGCAGCAGTTCGCGCTGCAGTCGCGGCACGGTGAGGTCGATGGTGGCGAACAGGTTGATGAAATCGCCCTTGATGCCCTTGTCGATGCCGTATTGGCCGTACGGGAACACCGTCAGGAACGACACCGCGCTCGAGATCTTGGGCGCCACCTCGGCCAGCTGCTGCAGTGCCGGTTCCACGTTGTGCAGGTTCGTCAGCAGATCCGATTGCACCTGTGAGATCACTCCGGTCGCGGTATCGCTGAAGGTGTGCAGTTTGTCCAGGGCGGTGGTGATGTTCGGCCGCTCCTTCAGCAGGACGTCCAGTGCCGGGCCGATCTTCTGCAACGTCTCGCTCACGGTATCGCGCTGCTGGGCAAAGGTTTCCGACATCCGGTTGAGCTGCTGCACGGTGGTCAGCAGATTGTCACGCTGTTGATCGAGCACCGTCATGAACGCGTCGAGCCGCGGAATCAGATCGTGAATCGCGCCCTCACGTCCGGAGAACGCCGCGTTCAGATTGTGGATGATGTCGTTGATCTGCCCCATTCCGCCGCCGTTGAGGACCACCGACAGCGAAGCCAGGGTCTGCTCGGTGGACGGATAGGTCGAGGTCCGGTTGAGCGGCACCGTCGCACCGGGCCGCAGGCGCCTGCTCGGTGCGGTCCCGGGCGGCGGATTCAAGGCCAGGTGCGTGGAGCCCAGCAGGCTGGTCTGACCGATGGTGGCCACCGCGTTCGCCGGTACCACCACATCGCGTTTCACCGACACCTCGACATCGGCATGCCAGCCGCGCACGCTGATGGTACCGACGCTGCCGACCGTGACATCATCCATCATCACCGGCGAATTCGACACCAGCGTACCGACATTCGCCATTTCCACGTGATAGATCGCCGCATCGGCGCCGCGCCCGGTGGCGCCGGGCAGCGGTAGTGAGTCCACCCCGTGCCAGCCGCAGCCGGCGGCGGTGAACAGCAGGCAGATCCCCAAGGCAAGCTGGCGAATCCTCATACCGTTCACCTTCCCCACGGTTGCAGTAGTTCGCCGATGGAAGCCGGTGGCGGCGGACCGGATGGTGGCTCGGTCGCATTCGGGACCAGGCGGGGTTCGCTGTAGATGACGTTCTTCGGATCCGGTGCCGCACCCATTCCCGGGCTGAAGGGGAAGGGCAGGTAGTTGAACGCGATCAGCGGCAGGATCGGGCCCAGGTACTGTCGGCACTTCTGCGCGGACTCGGCGGCGGTCGCATTCTCGATGGCACCCACGCCCGAGCAGATGAACTGCATCGGGTTGGTGAAGTTGTTCAGCTCGAAAACGCCTGCCTCGGTACCGGTGTCGGGGTTGTAGATGTGGTAGAAGTTCGCGATGCTGTTCGGCGCGATGTGCAGCAGATTCTCCAGATCGCCGCGATGGTCGACAAGATTCTGTGTCACATTGGCCAGCCGCTGAATCTGCTCGCTGGTCTTGTCCCGGTTCTCCGAGACGAACCGCTGCACCTCGCCGACCGCCAGCGACAGATTCTGCACCGCCGCATCCAGATCGGACTTGCTGTCGTCGACCACACTCGTCAATGTCGCGAGCCGGTTCTCGAACTGCACGATCTCGGTACCGCTGTTCTGCAACGCGCTGACGAAGGTCTGCAGATTCTGCAGGATGTCGACGATATTGCCGCTGCCGTCCGCGAGAATGCGTCCCACTCCGGACAATTGGGTGAGCATCGCACGTAATTTCTCGCCGTTTCCGCCCAATGCGCCGGCGGTGCTGTCGATGAACCGGCCCATCGAGCTGCTCTGCGAATCGCCATTGGGACCCAGACTCGTCGCCAGCTTGGTCAATTGGGATTTGATCTCGTCCCATTCGACCGGCACCGCGGTGCGCTGCAGCGGGATGACGGCATCGTCGGCCAGCGTCGGCCCGCTGGTTCTGTAGGCGGGGGTCAGCTGCACGTAGCGGGCCGCGATGAGGCTCTGCGCCACGATCACCGCCTTCGCATCGGCGGGAATCCGCACGCCGCGGTCGACATCGAGCACCATTTTGGTGGTGGTGCCCTGCGGCTGGATCGAGGCGATGCGGCCCACCCGGACCCCCGCCACCCGCACATCGTCACCGGCGTAGATGGCGGTGGCGGTACTGAAGATCGCGGTGAAATGCTTGGGCCCGAACAGTTCCCGATAGCCGATCACACCACCGGTGACGACCACCACGACGGCGACGACGGCACCGGCGATCCGTAGTATCCAGGTCTTTTTCATCGCGGCGGCTCCGGATGCGGTATCGGGAACTGGGCAGGCGGATTCACACCGAAGGCGGAATCGATGAACGGCTGAATATCGTTGCCGTCGATGAGATTCGCCACGTACGCGTTGTAGAAGCGACCACCGGACACCGCTTCACCCTGGGTCAGAGCGACTTTGGCGTATCCCGGAATCGCCTTGCCGATGTTGTCACGATTCTTCTCGAGCATCGCCGTCACCGAATTCAGCCGATCCAGCGTGGGCCCCAGCTTGGATTCGTTGTCGGCGACCAGACCCGACAGCTGTTTGGCCACCGCCGAGGTGTTGGCCAGCAATTGCACGATCTCCTGTCGCCGGGCCGCCAGCACCTGCAGCAGCGAATTCGCGTTCAGGATCAGCGAATTCACCTGCTGGCTGCGCTGGGACAGCACCGCGGTGACCGTGCTCGCACTGCCGAGCAGATCGCGCAGCGACTGATTGCGGCTGTTGATCGTCCTGGACAGCTGGGTCAGTCCGTCGAAGGCCGGGCCCACCTGCGGGGCGATGTGATCGAGTGTCTGCGAGAGCATGTCGAGGGAACGGTTGAGCGCATCGGTGTCCACCGCGGCGGTCTTGGTCGTCAGATCGCCGACCGCGTCGGTGAGCGAATAGGGCGCCGAGGTCCGGGTGTCGGGAATCGTGTCCAGCGTGCGCAGCCGGCCCGACCCCGCCGATACGACGGTCAGATCCCGTTTGCCCAATAGCGAATTGGTCTTGATGTGCGCCGAGGTGTCGGCACCCAGCCGGACGGTCGAATTCACCGAGAACACCACCGCGGCGTCCCCGTTCTCCAGCCCGATCTTCTGCACGTTGCCCACCCGCACACCCGAGACGATGACATCGTCACCGACGGTGAGTCCGGCGGCCTCGGCGAACAGCGCTCGATAGCGGACGGTGGTCCCCCAGGAGATGAATTTCTGGGACTGCAGGCCGATCATGATCACGCAGACGATGACCACGATGCCGACGAGTCCCGGGCGCAACAGGTGAGCGCCGCGATAATGCAGCATTACGGTGCGCACCTCCCCGTCTTGGTTTCGATCCAGGGCAGCTGGACGACCTGGCCGGAGGGATCGCTGACCCGGATGGTCAGGCCGCAGACGAAGTACTGGATGAAGCTGCCGTAGGCACCGGTGCGAATCATCTTGCGGAAGTTCTCCGGTGCGCGGCCCAGTGCGGCATCCAACTCACCCTTGTTGTCGTCCACCGCCGGCGCGATCCGCGCGAGTTGTTCGACGGTACCGGCCAGTGACGGCCGGGCCTGGGTGAGCAGATCGGCGACCGAGGCGGTGCCCTTGTCCAGGGCCTCGATCGCCGAGCCGATGGGATCGCGGTCCTGGGACAGCTGCGTGATCAGCTGCTCGAGCCGGTCGATGGCCCCGGAGAACTGGGTTCCGTTGTCGGACAGCGTCTTCATGACCGTGTTCAGATTGTCGATGAGTTTGCCGACCACATCGCTGGTGTCGGCCAGTTTGGACGAGAACGAGGCGGTCTTGGTCAGCAGCGAATCCATCGTGTTCTCCTGGCCCTGCACGATCTGCACCAGCGACCAGGTCAGCGAATTGACATCGTTCGGATTCAGTCCCTGCAGAACGGGTTTCAGCCCGCCGAGCAGCAGATCCAGATCCAGAGCCGGCGTGGTCTGCTGGAGCGGGATCTGCGCGCCCGGCCGCAGCACCTTGGTCGATCCGGGACCGTCGGTCAGTTCCAGATAGCGGTCACCGACCAAATTCAGATAGCGGATGGCCACCTTGGTGCCGCCGGTGAGCACGATGTCGCGATCGGCGTCGAAATCGACGACCACCTTCTGATCGTCACGCAGATGGACACCGCGGATCTTGCCGACCTCCACACCGGCCACCCGCACGCTCTCTCCCGAACGCACACCCGAGGAGTCGGTGAAGACGGCCGAATAGCTGTTGGTCGACCCCGTCCGGTATTGGCCGAAAACCAGCACCAGGAAGGCCGACAGCACCACCATCACGACGGCGAAGGCACTGAATTTCAGCAGTGGTGCACTGCGCGGGCTCATTTCGGGGCTCCGTTCGGTGCGGGGGGCGGCGCGAGGAGCACGTCCCGCAGCAGATCGGGCCCCAGTTGAACCGTCCGGTTCTGATTCGGGAACGGCACGGCGCCGTCGTCGACGACCAGGAATGGCGGGTGCGTGTTGTACGGCACCGGCAGCACCGAACATTGCGGCCCGCCGGTGGCGGCCACCTTGGGCAGATCACGTGGATACTCGTACGCCGGTGCGCCCCACAGGAAGTTGACCGTCAGGCCGATCCCCGGCACCTTCGCCGGGGGGACGTGGTCCAGATAGTCCAGGCCCTCGATCGAACATTTCAGCCCGGGTCCGTATTCGTCGACCAGATCCGTGGTCGGCACCAGCAGATGCAGCATCGAGGCCAGCGTGGGCCCGTTGTCACCGAGCACCTGATTGCCCACATCGCCCAGCCCGATGGCGCTGACCAGCAGGGCATCCAGATTCTTCTGCTCGTCGGTGATCGTCTGGCCGAAGGTCGTGGCGTGTGCGGCCGTGGCGGTCAGATCCGGTGCGGCATCGGCGTAGGACGTGGCCACCTTCGGGCCCGCGGCGATCTCACTGTTCAGCGCCGGATACGCCGGTTCCACCTTGGCGAGAAAGGAGTTGAGGTCGGTGAGCATCTGGCCCACCTGCTCACCTCGCCCGTCGGTCGCCCCGGCCAGGGCACCGAGGGTCTCGTTCAGTTTCTCCGGTTCGATCTGCCCCAGTACCGCGGTGAGACGTTCGAAGATGGTGTTGATCTCGACGGTGACGTGCCCGGAGTCGAAGATCTGCCCGGCATGGATCGCGGTCCCCGATTTCTGTGCCGGCGGCAGGAATTCGATGAACTTCGCGCCGAATACGGTGCTGGAGGCGATATCCACGGAGATGTTGGACGGAATGCGGCGGACCTGGTCGGAGTTTATCGCCAGCTGGATGGCGGCCGTCCCGTCGTCACGCTCGTCGACCGCGGCCACCTTGCCCACGGTGACACCACGCATCTTCACCTTGGCATCGGGGTACATCACCAGGCCCGCGCGGGGCGAGAGCACGGTCACCCGCACGGTGTCGGCGAATCCGTCCCGGAACATGAACACCGCCAGCGTCACCACGCCGACCAGCGCGGCAATCGATATCAGGCCGACCACCGGACGTAAAATGTTGCGCAGCATGCCATCTCACCTAGCCCGACAGGTTGAAATTGCCGTTGGAACCGTAGATCGCCAGCGAGACCAGCAGCGTCACCGAGACGACGGCGATCAGCGAGGTCCGCACCGCGTTGCCGACCGCGGTGCCGACACCGGAGGGACCACCGGCGGCGAAGAAGCCGAAGTAGCTGTGTATCAACAGAATCGTCAGTGCCATGAGAATCGCCTGCACGAACGACCACACCAGATCGAGCGGATTGAGGAAGGTCGCGAAGTAGTGGTCGTACAAACCCGAGGACTGGCCGAGCAGGAACACGGTGGTCACCCGGCTGGCCAGGAAGGAGCCGACCACCGCCAGTGAGTACAGCGGTGTGATGGCGATCATCCCGGCGACGATGCGAGTACCCACCAGATACGAGATCGGCTCGATCGCAATGGATTCCAGCGCGTCGATCTCCTCGTTGATCCGCATGGCGCCCAATTGCGCGGTGGCGCCCGCGCCGAAGGTCGCGGCCAGCCCGATACCCGCCACCACCGGCGCCGAGATGCGCACATTGATGAACGCGGACAGGAATCCGGTCAACGCCTCGATCCCGATATTGCCCAGTGAGCTGTAGCCCTGCACGGCCAGCGTGCCACCGGTGGCCAGGGTGAGGAAGCCGACGATCACCACGGTGCCGCCGAAGACCGCGAGCGCGCCCGAGCCCATACTGAATTCGGCGATGAGCCGGATGGTCTCCTTCTTGTAGCGCCAGGCCGCGAACGGCGCGCCGAACAACGCCCGGAAGTAGAAGAGGGTGTGATCGCCGATATTTCCCAGGCTCCGCACCGGCATCCGGATCCGCCGCAGCGCACGCGGGTATCTCGCTTCCAGAACCACAGCGGTCTCCCTCACTTGGCCGTCATCTGGATGCCGATGGCGGTGACCATGACATTGATGACGAACAACGCCACGAACGCGAGGACGACGGTCTCGTTCACCGCATTACCGACGGCCTTGGCGCCACCGGTCACGATCAGTCCGCGATAGCAGGCGATGAGCCCGGCCACCAGACCGAACAACACCGCCTTGACCGCGGAGATCACGACCTCGTTCAGTCCGGTCAGCAGAGTGATGCCGTTGGCGAAGGCGCCCGGATTCACGTTCTGCACATAGACCGAGAACACGTAGCCGCCGGCGATGCCGATGATGCAGACCAGGCTGTTCAACAGCAGCGCCACCAGTCCGGACGCGAGCATGCGCGGAGTGACCAGGCGCTGCACCGGATCGATGCCGAGCACCTCCATCGCGGCGATCTCCTCGCGGATGGTGCGCGAGCCCAGATCCGCGCACATCGCCGTCGCGCCCGATCCGGCGACGATCAGCACGGTGACCATCGGCCCGACCTGGGTGACCGCACCGAACGCCGCGCCCGCACCGCTGAGGTCGGCCGCACCCAGCTCCCGCAGCAGGATATTGAGGGTGAAGCTCACCAGCACCGTGAACGGAATGGCCACCAGCAGGGTCGGAATCAGCGACACCCGGGCGACGAACCACGCCTGCTCGAGAAATTCGCGGGTCTGGAACGGGCGGCGGAAGGCGAAGCGCACGGCGTCCGCGGCCATCGCGAAGAAACCGCCGACCAGTTGCAGGCCGTTCGACGATCGCCGGGAAGCCTTGCGGGACCAGCCCGGAAGTGTCATCGCCATTCCGGCCCCGTTCGCCGGCCTGTTCCGAATCGATCTGCGGATCCGTTCCTGACATGAATCATCGACGTCCCCGCTCCCGTAGCCATTACCGCCGGCACCGACCTCGGCGCGGCCACCTCCCGGAGCCCGGTTACGCCTCGACCGCAGTGTCGGAAATCTCATTCTCGGTTTCGATAATGCTACATCCCTGGAACAAGAACGCAATAGCAAATCAGCGCAGGTGACGTTTCAGATCCGGGGCTCGATCACCACCGATTACGGGCCTCCTCCGCCCAGCCGGTGAGCCCGTCGAGCTCCACCCAATCACCGTCATCGGCGCAGGCCCGGCCCGTGAAATGCCCGAAGCACTGATGGGTCTCGTTGGCCAGGACACCGAGTGCCGTCCGCGATGCGCGTACATGGAACGGCGTGAACTCCACCGCCACCCGCGGGCCGGTGATCCGCCAGGGACGCAGCCAGTCACCGCGGTCGTAGTGCCACTCGAGTTCGTCGCCGATCTTGTGCAGCCTGCCGCCCACGAACAACCCGTTCTCGGTCGCACCGGTGCCGTCGGTCCACCTGCCGCCCAACTGAATTCCGATCCCCGGACCGCACCCGGCCGCCCAGTTCCAGGCGATCGAATAGGGCCACTTGCCACGACCGTGATCCAGCACGGCGAAACCGTCGTCGATCACATGCGCGACACCGTCGATGGTGACGGTGCCCGATACCGGACGGCCGAGATCCTTGACCGTGTACTGGAATCGGTTATCGCTCCACGGCACCACGACTCCCAGCGATTCGTGCTCGACCGGCAGCAGGGCCCGCAGATCGATATCGATACGCGGCGTGGTGGCGTGAATCCTGGTACCGCCCACATCGTTACGCAACTCGATCACCACGTCCCCGGCATGACCCGAGGCGGTCCCCTCCCCACTGCGATCGGGCAGCTGGACGCCGCGCGCCAGCGGGCTCACCACATCCTTGACCACCTCGGTGCCGTCGCGCCGGTCGAGCAGGTAGATACCTTGCAGCCCAGCGTAATCCAGTGATGTCAGCACGATGCCGATGATGTGGTCGGGGGTGACGATGCCCCAGTACTCCCACCGTTTGCACCGCCCCCAGCCCCGCAGATTCGCGCGATGCAGCGGCCGGCGGGTCCAGCCGACCGCATCCGGATTCAGCCTGCCGCTCGCCGTGCACAGATCCACCCGTTCGGTGATCTCGCGTTCCGATACCGCAGCCTCGTCCATCCCGGTCCTCCTCCGTTGTCGCGAAGCACGGCCGAACGCCCTGCCCGTACCGGCACCGCGCATCACGTTCCGGGCACGCGATGTGCCGGGCGGCTGACGACGGCGGCGATCCGGTTCATGCTTGGACGCGGTTGCACTTGCGATTACCATGAGTATGCTCATTAATGAGTCTACTCATTTATCGGCATCGAGGGGAGGTGTTCCGTTGACAACTCCATCCGAGACAGAGCAGGTGAATCGTCGTATTCGCAATATGCGCGATAAACAGCGCCGGATCTTCGACGCCGCTTCCCAGATGTTTGCCGACCACGGCTTCCACGCGGTGACCACGCAGCAGATCTCCGAGCGCGCCGATATCGCCGCCGGGACGTTGTTCCGCTACGCCTCGTCCAAGGGCCAACTACTGCTGATGGTCTACAACGAGGATTTCCGGGCCGCACTGGATTCGGGTGAACGGCTGGCGCGCGCCGAGCCCGACCCCCTCGCCGCGATCACGGCACTGCTGCGCCCGATCCTGTCGGCCGCCGATCGCAATGCGGGAAACACCATCGCGTATCAGCGGGAACTGCTGTTCGGCCCACCCGAGGAGACCTACCGCGAACAGGGACTGGCGCTGGTGGCACGGCTGGAGAGCCTGCTGAGCGATATTCTCCTCGCCGCCGGCGGCAGTGTGACTCCCGCACGCCGGGAGGCCGCGCGCATCACCGGTCGCTGCATCTTCGCGGTCCTGCACCTGGCACTGGTGCGCCCGGCCACCGGAATCGATCCCGGCCACGACCCCGTCGATGATCTGCACGCCCAGCTCGCCCAGCTCGTCGCCGGCTTCCGGGCAACTGCCGGAAATTTGTAAATTACTGTCCTGCAACAGATTTCACAGAACGGAGTCAGAATGTCGACCATCCGCAAGGTGACCGTCCTCGGCACAGGTGTCCTGGGTTCGCAGATCGCGTTCCAGACCGCTTTCCACGGATTCGAGGTCACCGCCTACGACATCAGCGACGAGGCACTGGCCGCCGCGCGTGGGCGCTTCGACACATTGGCCACCACCTATCGCGAGCAGGTCGCGGGTGGTGGCGACGGTAAGGCCGAGGCCACCGCGGCCGGTATCACGCTCACCGCGGATCTGGCCGAGGCGGCCCGGGACGCCGATCTGATCATCGAAGCGGTGCCCGAGGTGCTGTCGATCAAACAGGACACCTACCGCAAGCTCGGTGCGGCGGCACCGGAACACACCATCTTCGCCACCAACTCCTCCACCCTGCTGCCCAGCGACATCGCCGAGTCCACCGGGCGCCCGGATCGATTCCTGGCCCTGCATTTCGCCAATCAGGTGTGGCACTTCAACACCGCGGAGGTGATGGGCACCGAGGCCACCGATCCGAAGGTGTACCAGGCGGTGGTGGACTTCGCCCGCGCCATCGGCATGGTGCCGATCGAATTGCACAAGGAGAAGGCCGGTTATGTGCTCAACTCCCTGCTGGTGCCGTTCCTGAACTCGGCCATGGCCCTGGCGGCCGGCGGTTACGCCGAGCCGAAGGCGGTCGACGAGACGTGGCGCATCGGTACCGGGGCGCCCGCCGGCCCGTTCCAGATCCTCGACATCGTCGGGCTCACCACGCCCTACAACATCCTGGTCAACAGCGGCGAGGACGGCCGGCAGCTGGCCGCGTGGCTGAAGTCGGAATACATCGACAAGGGCAAGCTCGGCCTCGCCACCGGCGAAGGCTTCTACCGCTACTCGTAGTAGATCGTCACCGCACCACATATTTCGGATCGGAGCTCGGGGGTCACACAACCGCAGGAGAGGAACGCCCATGTACTACAGCAGCGGCAACTACGAAGCGTTCGCCCGGCCCCGCAAGCCGGAGGGCGTCGACGACAAGACAGCCTGGTTCGTCGGCGCCGGCCTGGCCGCACTGTCGGGCGCGGCGTTCCTCATCCGCGACGGGCAGCTGTCCGGCGACCGCATCACCATTCTCGAGCGGCTACCGCTGCCCGGCGGTGCGCTGGACGGAATCAAGAAGCCCGCCAAGGGTTTCGTGATCCGTGGCGGTCGCGAGATGGAGAACCATTTCGAATGCCTGTGGGATCTGTTCCGCTCGATACCCTCGATCGAGATCCACGGCGCCAGTGTGCTCGACGAGTTCTACTGGCTCAACAAGGACGATCCCAACTACTCGCTGCAACGGGCCACGGTGAACCGCGGCCAGGACGCCCACACCGACGGCCTGTTCGCGCTGAACGACAAGGCGCAGAAGGACATCGCCAAGATCTTCCTCGCCACCCGCGCGGAAATGGAGAACAAGCGGATCGACGAGGTGTTCGGAAAAGACTTCCTGGACAGCAACTTCTGGCTGTACTGGCGCACCATGTTCGCCTTCGAACAGTGGCACAGCGCGCTGGAGATGAAGTTGTATCTGCATCGGTTCATCCATCACATCGGCGGCCTGCCGGACTTCTCGGCGCTGAAGTTCACCAAATACAACCAGTACGAGTCGCTGGTGCTGCCGCTGTACCGGTGGTTGCTCGATCAGGGGGTGACCGTTCGCTTCGACACCGAGGTGACCGCCGTCGACTTCGACATCACCCCGGATCGTAAACAGGCCACCCGGATTCACTGGATGTCGGACGGGGCGGCGGGCGGCGCCGATCTGGGCCCCGGAGATCTGCTGTTCACCACGATCGGATCACTGGTGGAGAATTCCGACGAGGGCGACCAGCACACCCCGGCGAAACTCGACGAGAGTCCCGCACCGGCGTGGGAACTGTGGCGGCATATCGCCGCGGCCGATCCCGCCTTCGGCCGGCCCGACGTCTTCGGCTCGCACATTCCCGAGACGAAATGGGAGTCCGCCACCGTCACCACGCTGGACCGGCGGATACCGGAATACATCCGCAAGATCTGCAAGCGGGATCCGTTCAGCGGCAAGGTGGTCACCGGTGGCATCGTCACCGTCAAGGACTCGCGCTGGCTGATGAGCTGGACGGTGAACCGGCAGCCGCATTTCAAACAGCAGCCCGACGATCAGATCGTGGTGTGGGTGTATTCGCTGTTCGTGGACCGCCCCGGCGACTATGTGCACAAGACGATGCAGGAGTGCACCGGCGAGGAGATCACCCGGGAATGGTTGTACCACTTGGGAGTTCCACTCGACGACATCGACCGGCTGGCCGCCGAGGCCGCCACCTGCGTGCCGGTGATGATGCCCTACGTGACCTCGTTCTTCATGCCGCGCCAGGCCGGGGACCGGCCCGATGTGGTGCCCGAGGGCGCGGTGAACTTCGCCTTCATCGGGCAGTTCGCCGAGACGAGCCGCGACTGCATCTTCACCACCGAATACTCGGTCCGGACCGGGATGGAGGCGGCTTATCGGCTGCTCGGCATCGAACGTGGCGTCCCGGAGGTGTTCAACTCCACCTACGACGTCCGCAGTCTGCTCAATGCCGTCAGCCATATGCGCGACGGCGGTGCGCTCGACATACCGGGACCCGACATCGTGCGCCGCAAGATCATCGGCCGATTGGAGAGCTCCGAGATCGGCCAGCTGCTCGCCGAGTACGGACTCCTCGCCGAGGAGTGACACCCGCGGGGCACTTGACTGCCGCGACATCGCGGCAGACATTGGAATCGTGATCGCTCGGGCACAGGAACTCGACATCCCCCCTTCCAGCGGATTCGACCGGGTGGGAGAGGTCGAGATGACGTTGAGCCGATTCGGCGCCGGAGATGTCCACAGCTCCGTCGCCGAGGTCGCTCGACGCGCCGCCGAAATCGGCGGGGACTACTTCTACGTCACCGAGTCCCTGGGCCCGAGGATCACGGCCGTCGTCTATCGTCGCCGGTCGAAGCGGCGGTGGTTCCGCCGGGCCTGAGCGGGACCGCCGGACCTCAGCGCACCACCCGGTCTCGCGGCGCCCGCGCGAAGGTCGACAGCAGCTCACGCGCCTGCGGACCACCGTCCAGGAGGCGGCCGGTGCGCCGTGCCACCCGCCAGTCATCGGCTTCGCGGCGCAGCTCCAAGCGGTGCACACTGGCTCGCAGCACCTGGTAACCGTCTCCCTCGCGATGAACGAGCAGGGATTCGAAGACCGCCAGTGCCGTGTCACCGTCGACATCGATGCGGGCCGGTCCCTGGAAATGCGCGGAGCCGCCCGCGATCAGGCCCTGATGCGACGGCGAGTTCACCATCGCGCGCACCTGCTCACGGCCGCGCATCTGCCAGCCCTCGACCTCGTATTCACCGTCGGCGCACCATAATTCGGCGGTGGCATCGGCCTCGCCGGAGTCCACCAGCGGGCCGTACGTCGCGATCAGCCGCATGATCGCCAGTTCGTCCTCGACCCGCCGCAGGCGGCGCAGCACCTCGGTGATCTCCTCGGCTGTCACATCACTCTCCTGTTCGCTCGTCGGCGCCGTCGCGCGCCGACCGACCCGACAGCTCCACCAGTGCGGCGAGCTGTTCACAGTAGTGCGCGGCCGATTCCGCGACGACCGTACATCCGGCCAGGGTGGCACCGGCGCCGGCCAGCGCCGACAACCGGCGCACCACTCGCTCCGGCTCGCCCAGCGGATCCAGCGCACCGGTGGGCAACACCACCTCGAAATCCGGCGGCGAATCCACTTGGGCCAGCATAATTTTCAGATCCGCCGTGCGGATCCCGAACGGCATCCAGCCGTCACCGGCACGAACGGCACGCCGCAACGAGCGCATGGTGCGCCCGCCGACCCAGATCGGCACCCGGGGCTGCAGTCCGTGCGGTTCGACGACCATGCCCGAGAAGTTGTAATGCGTTCCGGCATAAGCGGGTTCGCGCATCGAGAAGGATGCGCGCAATGCCTCGATCGCATCGTCGGCACGGTCCCCGCGGCCGGCCCACGGCGCATCCAGCAGCTCGAATTCCTCGGTGAGCGAACCGACCCCGACGCCGAGCACCACCCGGCCACCGCTGATCCGGTCCAGCGTCCCGTAGCGCTTGGCGATCTCGAGCGGATGGTGATACGGCAGCACCAGCACCGAGGTGGCCAGCCGGATCCGGGTCGTGCGCGCGGCCAGATACGACAGGGTGGCGATCGGATCCCAATAGGTCGCCCCGCGCACCTGCGCCGCTTCGGCCGGAACCGCCGTATGTTCGCTGCACGTCAGATGGTCGAACCCGAGCCGGTCGGCGGTTTCGGCGATGAGCGCGAGGTCCTCGATTCCGGCCGCCGCCTCCCATGGCGAGCACTGCCCCGGAAACTGCACCACGATCGGCGAGGACAGCGCCAGCCGCGGCGCCGGGCTCACGACCGGTCCGCCTGCGATCCGATCAGCTTCTGCATCCGGCGATGCCCGCCCAGCACGATCGCGGCGCGATCTTCTCCGCTGCTGCGCGCGGCCGTCTCGGCATTTCCACCGGTGACGAACACCGGCCCGTTCGCCAGATTGGCCAGCCCCTCACGCGCCACATCGGCCGGTTCGGCCACCAGCATGCCAGGGATGTCGAAGTTCAGGCCCACCCGCGCCATGGCCGGGGTGCGGGTGACACCGAGGACCAGGTGCAGGACGTCGACCCCGTGCTCGCGCAGTTCCAGCCACAGGCTCTCGGCGAAGATCCGCAGATACGCCTTGGACCCGCCGTAGACGGTGTGCCGGGCCGAGCCGCAGTATCCGGTGAGCGACCCGACGAGGATGATGCCGCCGCGCCCCCGCTCGCGCATGCCGCGGCCGAAATGATGGACCAGGGCCAGCGGCGCGGTGACGTTCAGCGCGTTCATGGTGGCGAAGCCGTCGAGATCGCCGTCGAGGAATTCCGCGCTGTGGGTGTTGGCCCCGGCGTTGTAGATCAAGAGTCCGACCTCGATATCGGCCGTGGCGGCGGCGACCCGCTCGGCCGCGTCGGCGGCGGTGAGGTCGACCGCCAGCGTCCGGACCTGGCCGCCGAGGGCGCGGATCCGCTCGGCGGTTTCGGTGAGCGGACCTTCACGTCGCGCCAGCAGGACGACACCGATGCCCGCGGCGGCGAGCCCGGCGGCGAATTCGGCGCCCACCCCTTCCGAACCGCCGGCGATCACGGCCCAGGGCCCGTAGCGGTGCGGATCGATGTTCTCGTTCGGTTCTGCGGCCATCTCGCGACGGTAACCGAAACGGGTTCCGGCCCGGTGCGCACTCCCACTCACCGGACACTTGACCAGAAGACAAAAGTGCCGTTCAGAGGTGAAATGAACACTGTTCACTGGATTCCCCGAAATACCCTGCGCCGCACTGTTTCCGGATCGTGATTGGAATCGGAAATTCAGCTCCGGAACACCGACGATTCGTCGAATACGTTGACCACCAGGACATTTCCCCGACAGCGGCGGGTTGCTGCCGGTATGCAGAATTCGAAAAAGCGAATGCAATCTTGCATTGTGAAGCCATCGAATCAGAGGGCACACTGTCGAGTAGCGCGCCCCCGAAGACGGCGTTATGCTCGTCTTCGAATTTCGAAATCGTATGGCAGTACGCATATTCGAGTAAATCCGTACACAGCGGAAGGTTGGGGGCAACTGTGCTGTCTCCGCACAGGTGGACAGGGATTCGGAAGTACCCATCGTGAACCGTTCAGCGACTTCGCAGCAGCCCGCACCCCACCCCGTGGACCGGCCCCGGCACTCCCGACGCGTCCCCGCCGCCATCCTTCCGGCCCTGATCTGCGTACTGGCCGGAATCGCGGCCTGCACCGCTGTCCTGCGATTGGTCCCCGGTACCGAGCGAGTTCTGCTCGCCGCCGCTGCCGGGGCGGCGGCACTCACCCTCGCGGTCGCCACCGGCCTCGCCGCACACCTGCGTGACCAGCTGATTCGCTGTCACGAAGCGGCCGAGAACGCCGAGCGCACCGCGGCCGCCCAACTCGCCGAGAGCAATGCCCGCCTCAGCGCCGCCCATGACGTCGCGGCCGCCGCGGGTCGCGATTCCACCAGCAGTGAGGGCCGCCGAGTGGCCGCGATGGCGGCCTTCGCCGGTGCCGCCGGGCGGATGCAGGCGATGACCACCTCGATGCTGGCCGAACTGCGCGAGATGGAGCACCGGCACGGCGATCCGTCGGTACTGGCCGATCTGCTGGCCCTGGATCACCGCACCGCCCAGGCCGGTCGGCTCGCCGACAGCATCGCGGTGCTCAGCGGTGCGCGGTCGGGCCGGCGCTGGGCCAAACCCATTGCCATGGAATCGATTCTGCGTGGCGCGATGGGCCGGGTCGCGGGCTATCGACGCGTCCGGCTGCGTGCCATCGCCGAGATCGCGATCGCGGGACACGCCGCCGAAGGTGTGATGCACACGCTCGCCGAGCTGATCGACAATGCCTGCAACTTCTCCCCACCGACCACCGAGGTTCACGTCTACGCCGCCGAGGTACCGGCCGGCGTGGTCGTCACCGTCGAGGACAGCGGTCTGGTGATGAGCGATTCGGCCCTGCGCCGGGCCGAACAGGTGGTGTCGGGCCGGCCGGCCGGCCGCGGCGACCACGCCGATCTGTCCTCCCTCACCGGCACCCGGCTCGGGCTCTCGGTGGTCGGCAATCTGGCCCGCAAGCACACACTGACCGTGTCGTACCGGCCCTCGGCCATCGGCGGTACCGCCGTGGTCGTGGTGGTCCCGCGCGATCTCACCACTCGCCTGGACCGCTCCCCCGGCCCGACGGCGGCGCCGGAACCACCGCCCGCCGCACAGCCACCGGCCACCGCGGCCCCGTCCACCGGAAATCCGTTCGGCCCGCCGGTCGGCGCCACGACCGAACCGCCCGAACTCGTCACGGCGGCCGAACCCGCCGACGTGGCAGCGGTACCACCGCTGTCATCGGCCGATCCGCTTCCGAAGCGGCGGCGCGGCAGCACCTTCGCCGCCGTCCACCCCGATGGTCTGCACCCCGCGACCGCCGAGCGTTCCACCTACCCGCCGGCCCGCCCATCGGCCCTGGGTGCCTTTCAGCGAGCGGTCTCGGTGCCGGAACCACCCGCCCCTCCGATTGCCATGGAGAACGATCGATGACCACTTCCGTACCGGCACATCTGGATTGGCTGCTGGACCAGCTGCTGTCCCGCACCCCGCGCACCCGGCACGCGCTGCTGCTGTCCAGCGACGGCCTCAAGATCTGCCATACGCCGGAGCTCTCGACGGACAAGGCCGATCACCTGGCCGCGATTTCGGCCGGTATCCAGAGCCTTTCGCACGGCGCCTCGGTCGAATTCGGCGATGGCCGCAGCGGTGTCCGGCAGTCGATGACCGAGTTCTACGGCGGCATCCTGTTCATCGTCGAGGCCGGGATGGGCGCGCACATCGCCGTGGTCGCCGAGGCGGAGGCGGACGCGGGCCTGGTCGGCCACAATATGAGCGAACTGGTCGAGCAACTCGGCGAACACCTGTCCGCGGCACCCCGCACTCCACGGCCGTGAGGCGTCCGCGATGACCAGGCGGCCGGGGCGTGACGACACACCGGACCGGCTCTACACCCTCACCGGCGGCCGCAGCCAGCCCGATACCGACGCCTTCGATCTGGTGACTCTCGTTGTGGCCGAATCGGAGCCGGCGCCCGGGATGCGATCCGAGCAGGTCGCGATCCTCGGTATCTGCCGGGCGCCGACCGCGGTGGTGGAGATCGCCGCCGAGCTGCGACTTCCGGTCGGTATCACCATGGTGTTGCTGGGCGATCTACAGGCCGCGGGCAAGATCACGGTGCGCCACCCGCATTCCGGCCCGGACTGGGAACCGTGGAATTCGCTGCCCGACACCGCAATCCTGGAGAAGGTACTCGTTGGACTCCGCAACCTCTGATCATCGCCTCGGCGATCGTCCCGCCCGCGCGCAACTGCCGCTGGCCGCCACCGCCCGGCACGGCCTCAAGGTCGTCATCGTCGGGGGATTCGGCGTCGGCAAGACCACGATGGTTCGGGCGGTCAGCGAGATCCGGCCGCTGGACACCGAGGCGACGATGACCTCGCTGGGCGTCGGGATCGACAATCCGGCCGGCGCCCCGGCGAAGACCACCACCACGGTGGCCTTCGATTTCGGCCGCATCACCATCGACGCCGAACATGTGCTGTACCTGTTCGGCGCGCCCGGACAGGAACGGTTCTGGTTCCTGTGGGACCGGCTGTTCACCGGCGCGCTCGGCGCGATCGTGCTGGTCGATCCGGCGCGGATCACCGATTCCTGGTACGCGATCGATCGGCTCGAACATCAGCAGACGCCGTTCGTGGTGGCGTGCAACGCATTCGGACCGGCCCGGCACGACGACGTGCAGGTGCGCGGCGCCTTGGACCTGGATTCGGATGTGCCCCTGATCGCGTGCGACGCCCGCTCCCGAGATTCGGGCAAACGTGTCCTCATCGCCCTCGTCGAACACCTGTACACCACCGCCCCGCGCACCACACCCACCCCGGAGTCCACTCGATGACCACGCCGTTCCCCGCCACCGGAGGCTGTCCGGTAGCACCGCTCGACGCGATTCCGTTGAGCGGACCGCGTTTTCACACCGAGCCGCAGCAGCTGTACCGGGAGATGCGCAGCACCCACGGTCCGGTGGTGGCGGTGGAACTGGCCGGTGGCATTCCGGCGTGGCTGGTCATCGGCTACCGCGAGGTCCATCAGGTGACCAGCGATCCGGAGCTGTTCCCGCGCGATGTGGCGCGCTGGAATCAATGGCCCAACATTCCCGAGGACTGGCCACTGCTGCCGATGGTCGGGCGCCCCATGCCATCCATCTACTTCACCGCCGGTGCCGAGCACCTGCGCCATCTGGCCATGGTGGAGCCCGCGCTCGAACAGGTCGATCCCTTCCGATTGCGCAATGCCTGTGAGAATTTGGCGGATCGGCTGATCGACGGCTTCTGCGGTCGCGGTCGCGCCGAACTGATCGCCGAATACGCCGAACCCCTGCCGGTACTGGCGCTGGCGTGGGTGATCGGTTTCCCCGACGATCAGGGCGCGGATCTGGCCTGGACGATGAAGACCCTGGCCGACGGTGGCACCGAAGCGCAGCGAGCCCACGCCCGATTCACCGAGCACATGCAGCGGCTGGTGGCGATGAAGAAGATCCGGCCGGACGACGATCTCACCTCCCGGATGCTGCGCTCGGCACAGCGGTTCAGCGATGAGGAGTACGCGCAGGATCTGATGGCCGTCACCGCGGCGGGCCATCTGCCGACCAGTGACTGGCTGGGCAATTCGGTGCGGCTGATGCTGACCGACGATCGTTTCGCCGCGGCGCTGGGCGGCGGCCGCCACAGCGTCGGCCAGGCCATGAACGAGGTGCTGTGGGAGGACACCCCCACCCAGATCCTGGCCGGCCGCTGGGCGGCACGCGACACCCGGCTGGGCGACAAGACCATCCGCCGCGGCGACATGCTGCTACTCGGCTTGGCCGGAGCCAACGCCGATCCCCATGTGCGCCAGGACTTCTCCGATTCCCTGGCCCCCGCGCACAGCGGCAACAGCGCACACTTCGCGTTCAGCTACGGCGAATACCGCTGCCCGTTTCCCGCGCAGCAGATCGCCGAGATCATCGCGCGCACCGGCATCGAGGTCCTGCTGGACCGGCTGCCCGATCTCGATCTCGCGGTCGCCGCCACCGAACTGACCCGGCGGCCGTCGCCGTTCCTGCGTGGGATGACGGCGCTACCGGTCACCTTCACACCCGTTCGTACCGTGGGAGGTACCCCGTGAACCCGACGTGCCCACATGATGCCGCACCGCTGGTGATAGATCCCCTGGTCGGCGATCTCGCCGGCGAGACCGGCCGGTTGCGCGAGGCCGGCGAACTGACCCGGATCGAACTGCTGGGCATCCCGGCCTGGACCGTCACCGGGCACACCCTGGCGCGCCAGTTGCTGATCGATCCGCGGCTGGTCAAGGACATCAGTTCCTGGTCGCTGTGGCGCCACGGCGTCGTCACCCGGCAGTGGCCGCTGATCGGCATGATCGATGTCGGTGTCTCGATGTTCACCGTCGACGGGCCCGAACACCGCCGCCTGCGCATCAAGACCACCCAGGCACTGACCGCACGCCGGCTCGACGGGATCCGGCCGTTCATCGAGTCCACCGTCGCCGGCCTGCTCGACGATCTGACCACCGCGGCCGACACCGGCCCCGTCGATCTGAAGTCCGTCTTCGCCTATCCCCTGCCGATGCGGGTGATCAGCGAGCTCATGGGCGTCGACCCGGCCGATCAGCCGATGCTGCTCGACTGGTACAAGAAGTTCTTCTCCCTGCTGACCCCGCAGGACGAGCGCTTGGCCGTGATCGAGCGAATGGGCGAGTACTTCACCGAGATGGTGCGCACCAGGACCACGACCCCCGCCGACGACCTGACCAGCGCGCTGATCCTCGCCACCGACGGTGGTGAGCGGCTCACCGAGGCCGAGGTCGTCGGAAATCTCCAGGCCCTGGTCGCCGCTGGCCACGAGACCACGGTGTCCCTGATCCTCACCACGGTGCGGGCCCTGCTCGCCCACCCCGAACAGTTCGAACTCGTGCGGTCCGGACAGGTGGACTGGGAGGTGGCGATCGAGGAGGCGCTGCGCTGGGACGGCCCGGTCACCCACCTCCTGATGCGCTTCGCCACCGAGGACATCACCGTCGGCGATACCGTCATCGAGGAGGGTTCGGGCGTGGTCATGTCCTATCGGACCATCGGCCGGGACACCACGGTGCACGGTCCGGATGCCGACACCTTCGACATCACCCGGCCGACGGCCAAGCGCCACATCAGTTTCGGACACGGCCCGCACATCTGCCCCGGCGCCGCCCTGGCCCGGCTCGAAGCCTCGATCGCACTGCCCGCGCTGTTCGAGCGATTCCCGGACCTGTCGCTCGGAGTACCGGCGGAACAGATCCGCAATCTCCCGGTGCTGACCCAGAACGATCTGGCGGAGTTCCCCGTCCTGCTCGGATAGCGGTCGATCTCGCGGACGACACCACGGCCCGGCTACCGGATTTACCGGTAGCCGATTGCTATCGTCGGTGACCGGCCAGCCGTGCGCGAGAAATCGACCGAGAAGGGGCATGATGTCCGGGCAGCTGCGATCGCGTAAATCCATCGTGCCCGTACGAACCCTGATTGCCGTTGTGACAGTGGGGATTTCCGCCACCGCGACCGCGCTGTTCGGCGGTCTCCCGCATTCCGGTGAGCCGAATCTGGCCGGGCAGGAGGAACAATGGACCGCCGTCCACGACGGTCCCCAACAGTTCCCGGACGTTCACCTGGACGCGGACGTGCCGATCCGGATGAGTGACGGCATCGTGCTGAAGGCGAATGTCTACCGCCCGGTCGACATCACCGGCGCGGTGGTCACCCAGCCACTGCCGACAATCGTGAATCTGACCCCCTACACCAAACTCATGACCGATCTGGTCGGGTCCGCGGTCGAGAACCCCGCACTGCAACCGCTGGTCATGGCATTGGTCAAGCAGGTCAATCTGTCCGGTACCCCGATCAGCAGCTTCGGCGATCTACTGCATGCCCTCGACGGCGGCACCGTTCCCACCGTTCTCGGCCTGGACCGCAATCTGATCCGCAGCGGCTACACCCTCGTGGTGGCCGACGTCCGCGGCACCGGACAGTCGCAGGGACAGTGGGAGACGCTCAGCGACCGGGAGCAGCTCGATACCCGTGAGCTGATCGATTGGTCTGCGGCACAGCCATTTTCGAACGGCACAGTGGCGATGAGCGGTGGCTCCTACGCCGCCATCAACCAGCTGCAGGTGGCCGAGGACGCGCCCGCGGCATTGAAGGCGATCTTCCCCGTGGTCCCCGGCAGCGATCTGATGCGCGATGTGGTCGCCCCCGGCGGCGGCGTCGGAACCACCTTCCTGCCCATGTGGCTCAATACGGTCAACCAGCTCAAACTGATTCCCGATCTGAAGGCGATGCTCACCGGCACCTTCGACTGGAAGTGGCTCGGCGCACGCATGGCCGATCCGGCCACCAATGTCGATCTGCTGGCCGCGGCGTTGCTCACACCGTCGCTGGACCACATGCCGCCGGCACTGTCCAACGCCCTCGACGATCAGAGCGCGTTCCGGCAGGCCATCACCGGACATCCGGAACGGGTGACCGTTCCCACCTTCGTCTACGGCGGCTGGCACGACATCTTCGCCGACAGCGCGACCAAGATCTACCAGGCCATTCCGCTGGCGCCCGGGCGCAAGCAGCTCGTGGTGGGCGATACCTATCACGCCAATCCCGGCGCCGGAACCGGCATGCCGGGTGCGCCGCCGCGACTCGAGGTACTTCAGCGGGCCTGGTTCGACAAGTGGCTCAAGGACATCGACAACGGCGTCGACCGCTACGGCCCGATCGTGCTGAAGGAACAGGGCGGCGGCTGGGTGACCATGCCGGAGTACCCGCAGCCGGGCACCACACATCGCCGCGTCTACCTGACCGCGGCGCCCAGCGGTACCGGCGCGGGCAGCGCGCACGACGGATCGCTGAGCGCGGCGCCACCGACCGTCCTCGACTCGCTGACCGTCGCACCTGGGCTGGCGACGGTGTGCTCCCGCGACACCGCCCAGGGAACGGCGGGTTCGGGCGCGATACTCGATGCCTGCTCCAAGGATTCGCGCATCGCCGAACACGACGCGATCACCTTCACCAGCGCGCCGGTCACCGCCCCCACCGCGATCTCCGGGCCCATCGACATCCATCTGCGGTCGGTGCACGACGCCACCGACGGGTTCTGGAGCGCGACGGTCAACGATGTCGCGCCGGACGGCACGTCCACGACACTGACCACCGGTCAGCTCACCGTGTCCATGCGGTCGATCGACGAGGCCCGCAGCGCCCGATCCGCCAACGGCGACTACACCATTCCGTTCCATCCGATCACCGCGGCCTCGCGCGAGACCGTCACTCCCGGACAACCCGTGGCCCTCGACATCGCGGTGACCCCGACCCAGGCACGCCTGCAGATCGGGCATCGGCTGCGCATCGATCTGTTCGCCTCCGACGCGCCGAAGTCCATGCCGTTTCGGCCGATGCTCAACGATTCCGAGCTCAAACCCCAGCATCTGCAACTGGATCCGAACGCACCCAGTTTCGTCAATCTCCCCACCGATCGCCCCATCGGCTGAAATATCCTGTTCGGCACGCTCTTTCGCACACCGCCCGGTTCCATCGAACCGGTGGGACAATACGGTGACTCCGCCGGACGCGGCGGGAACCGCGAAGCGAAGGTGGAGGCCGATGGCCGAGCAGGGACGAACCGAGCCGAACACCGCACTCGAGTTCGCGCGGGTGGGGCTGAGCTGGGATCCCGCACACGGCAGGCGCTGGTACGGCGCGCGCCGGGCGGCGGTGGACCTCAATCTGGCGGCGGTCCTGCTCCGCGGCGCCGACGCGGTGGAGGTGGTCTATCACCAGCAGCTCATCTCCGCCGACGGCGCGGTGCGGCTGCTCGGCGACAGTGTCAACGGCGAGGACGAGGGCGACGACGAGATCATCACCCTCGACCTGAGCCGGATCCGGCCCGAGGTGGACACGGTCGCGGTGCTCGTAACCTGTTACAGCGGACAGACTTTCGCCGACGTCGACCATCCGCGCTGCCGGATCGTCGATGCCGTCGGCACCGCACTCGCCGACCACGACCTGTCCACCCGCGGCGAGACCGGCCTGATCGCCGGGATCTTCCGCCGCGGTGACGAGTGGACATTCCGCGCCGCCGACACCGCGATCACCGCCGCACATCCGGTCGAAGCGCTGCCGTATCTGACTCCGCTGCTGTGATCACGGTCAGTGCACCTGACGCGCCGAATCACCCCAATACTGTTTGCGTAGTTCACGTTTGAGGATCTTCCCGGCGCCGGAGACGGGCAGGGCGTCGACCACCTCGATGGTGCGCGGCGCCTTGTACCCGGCGATCAGCTCCTTGGCATGGCCGCGGATCTCCTCGGCGGTCACCGTGGCGCCCGGATGGCAGACGATCACCGCGTGCACCCGCTCGCCCCACTCCTCGTCCGGCACACCGATCACCGCGCAGGCGGCGACGGCGGGATGGGCGGAGACGGCATTCTCCACCTCGGCGGAATACACGTTCTCTCCGCCGCTGACGATCATGTCCTTCATCCGGTCGACGATGTACACATACCCCTCGTCGTCCATGTAACCGCCGTCGCCGGTGTGCATCCAGCCACCGCGCAGTGCCGCGGCGGTCTCCTCCGGGCGGTTCCAGTAGCCGAGCATCACGTGCGCACCGCGCACCAGGATCTCACCGACCGTACCGCGCGGCACCTCGTTGTCCTCGGCATCGGCGACGCGTACCTCGGCGTGCGGCGCCGCCCGGCCCGCCGAGCGCAGCCGGCCGGCCAGATGGTCGTCGGGGCTGAGCAGCGTTGCCACCGGCGACAATTCGGTCATGCCGTACGCCTGTGCGAAGCGTGCCTGCGGGAAGGCGCGGATGGCGCGCTCGAGTACCGCCTGCGCGATCGGTGAGGCCCCGTAGATGATGCCGCGCACACTGGACAGATCGAAGTCCCCGACCCGCGGGTGATCGACGATCGCCTGCACCATCACCGGCACCAGCAGGGTATCGGTGACACCGTGTGCGGCAATCGCATTCATCACCGCCACCGGTTCGAAGGCGGGGACCATCACCTGCGCACCACCCATCAGGATCTGGGTGACACAGCCGGCGAGATCGGCCAGATGGAACATCGGTGCCGCATGCAGATAGATCGCGCCCGGCGCTGCGAGATATCCGGTGGACAGACTGCCCAGTGCCGATACCTGCAGACTGGCGTGGCTGAGTACGACGCCCTTGGGATGTCCGGTGGTTCCACCGGTGTAGAAGATTCCGGCCGGTGCGTCACCGCCGCGGCGCACATCCTCGATCGGTTCGGAGCCGGAGATCAGCTCCTCGTAGGACACCGTGCCCTCGGGGGCCGGGCCGTCACCGCAGTGCACCACGGTCCGCAGCACCGGCGCCGCGGCGCGCAGGGCCGGGACCATCGGCGCGAAGGCATCGTCGACCAGCAGCACCGCGGTGTCGGAGTCCACCAGCGAGTAGGCGATCTCGGCCGGGCTCCAGCGAATGTTCACCGGATTGACCGCACCTCCGGCCCACGGCACCGCGAGCAGATACTCCAGATAGCGATCGCTGTTGAGCGCCAGAATCGCCACCCGATCCCCGTCACCGACCCCCAGTTCCCGCAGACCCGAGGCCAGCCGCGCCACCCGGTCGGCGCCCTCGGCGAACGTCCGGACCCGATCAGCGCAGATCGTCATGATCCCGTTCGGGTTCTGTTGAACGGCCCGGTGCAAACCTTGGGTGAGATACATGCGAATCCTTCTGTACGCCGGTCGGGACGGTGTCGCCGATGTGACGGCGACCACCATCGGCGAACAGAGTCGAGTGTGATCGGTGATCGGCCCGCTGACCATGGATTCGGCGCCGAAGTCGGTCACCGAGGTTTTGTTGGTTTCTCCAAACCACCGCCGTATCCTCGGCCATGTCATGAGCGAGCCGCCCACCGCAGAGTCACCGCAAGCCCCGCACGCGGCGAATACGTCGACGATGTCCGCGCGGCGACGACTGCTCCTGCGTATGCACGCCGAACGTGACGAGCTGGCGGCCCGGATCGTGGCGCGCGCCCGTGCCGAGATTGCCGACTATCGCGCCATCACCGCCGCCGATCTGCTGCCCACCACGACGGCCATCCTGGACCGGGTGTTCGCGGTTCTGGCCGGCACGGCGGCCGACCCCGCACCCGAATCGGCCGAACTGACCGATTACGGCCGTATCCGGGCCGGCCAAGCGGTGTCGATGGAGGCGCTGCTGCGGGCCTGGCGACTGGCCGAGCGATTACATCTGGAGACTCTCACCGCCGTGGCCGCCGAATGCGGCGCCGACGATGCCGTGTTACTGGAGATCACCCGAGATCTGCTGGCGCTGGTCGATGATGCGGCGGCCTTGTTCTCCGATGCTCATCACGAGGTCGCACGCGACCGGGCCGACCACGATCGCGTCCAGCGGGCCGAATTCACCCACGGTGTTCTCACCGGAACCCTCTCGGCCACCGAACTGCGCCTGGGCATCCAGCGTTACGGACTGCGCGCCGATGGTGACTACCTGGCATTCCGGGCGCACGCGGATGCCGCGCCACCGGCGGAATTCGATCGGCTGCTGCGGCCGCTCGGCGCGGACCACGCCTTCCGCACCGTCATCGACGGGGACTACGCCGGTTTCACCGACCGCGCGATCCGGATTCCCGGTGCGGCACTGCTGGCCTTCGGACCGCCGAACCCGCTCGGCGCGGCCGCGCACTCGTTCCGGCTGGCCGGTCGTGCCCTGGCCACCGCCACGGCACTGGGCCGGATCGGGACCTGCGAATTCGACGAGCTGGGTTTACTTCCCGGCGTCGCCGCCGATCCCGAGCTCGGCGCCGAACTGGTCCGCCGCTATCTGTCTCCACTGGGCACCGGGACCTCCGCGGCGGTGTTGATCGACACCGTCACCGATTATCTCGACACCGGGATGCGCATCGAGGCCACCGCACAGCGACTGATCGTGCATCCCAATACGGTTCGCTATCGGATCGGCCGTTTCGAGGAACTGACCGGGTGCGATCTGCGCCAGGCCCATACCGGTGCGCAGGTATGGTGGGCAATCCAATACGACCGACTGGTACGTCGCGGCGAGCCGAACGGCACATCTGCGAATCGGTGAAGTTTCCGCCGAAATGCCGTGCGGTTGCTCCGAGTTGGCATACTCTCGAACCGTCCCGATAGCTCGGGGCTTGCAGAGCGGGTTGCCATGCCCACAGCGTCCCGCTGTCGCAACATCAGGTCAGATGGGGGCTGCGTCCCCGACAGCCCCCATCGCCCCCGGACAGGCACCTATTGTGAAACACCGATAGATCGAGGGACAGTATGCGCCGCTCTCCCGCCCCGTCTCCCGCCGAACGATTGCTGGCCGAGATCTACGAGGCCGGATACAGCTCCGTCGACGACTTCATCGACCGACTCCGCATTCCGGCGCGCACCGCACCGGCCGGGCGGCACGCGATGGTGGTCGATCCGTTCTCCGACACCACCGAGCTATACGACACCACCGAGCTATACCTCGATTCGCTGAATTCGGCGAATCCTCTTGCGGGCGTGAGCCGCTGGTACCCCGACGGCAACGCGGCCCACACACCGGAGGTCGATCCGGCCGCCGACACCATGGAGCTTCCGGCGCTCGCGCGCATCTGGGTCATCCCGGAGCGGCACGCGAGCTGATCCGCCGGCCGCAGATCACATCTGCGGCAGCGAATCTCCCTGCACCAGTTCGATGTCCAGATCGATCTTCACCGTGGTGCCGATGGCGGCCACGCCGGCCCGGACCATGGCGTTGTAGTCGATCGCGAAATCGTTGCGGTGCAACAGGGTTTCGGCATGGAAGGCCGCACGGACCCCGCCCCAGGGATCGGGGCCGGAGCCACCGTAGGTGAGATCGAGTTCCACCGAACGGCTCTGTCCGTGCAGCTCCAGCTGCCCCGCCATCACCCAGGTGTCGGCACCCGTGCGGCGCAGTCCCGCACCGGTGAATCCGATCAGCGGGTAGTGCTCGACATCGAGGAATTCCGCCGAGCGCAGGTGGTCGTCGCGCATACCGATACCGGTATCGATGGCGGCCGCCTTGATTTCCGCGAAACCCTTTGTCTGCTCGAAGGTCCGGGCCACCTCCAGGCGGCCGCTGACCTCCGGGAACCGAGCCTTGATACTGGCGATTCCGAGATGTCGGGCGGTGGCCACGACATTCGAATGCACCGGATCGATGGTCCAGATCCCAGGCGCGGGCGTACCGACGGAGTTGGCCTCCGGCTGCAGCGACACCGCACCCAATTGCCCGGTCCCGGAGGCGGATATGCGAGCGATCTGCGCGACCGGCTGGTAGCCGGGCGCGGTCACCACCGCGGTGTGCATGCCCGCGGGCAGCGACTCGGTCGCCGCCGCCCCGGTCTCATCGGCCGCCGCACGGGCGAGCTGGCGACCGTTCAGATCGGTCACGGTCAGCAGCGCACCCGGTACGGGCCAGCCATCGTGATTGCGAATCTGTGCGGTCAGACCGCTCATGCCTGCGCCTCGCCAGCGCTCGGCTCCAGCATGCGCGGGGCGCGCTGTGCCATTGATTCGCTCGAAAGCTCACTCATGACAACTCCGTGTTCTGATCGATCCCACTGGGCTCGACACCATTGTGCCGGACCCCGTTCCGTTCACCATTCGCCGCGACGCCGCCGACGTCGTGACCCTCGTGCTCCGTGGCCTCCGTCGCGTCGTAGCCCAGCCGCACATCGTGCTCGAGTTCGCCACCGCCGACCCGGATCCCGCTGGTCACCGGCGGGTAGCCGCGGGCGACCACGGTGTACTCACCCTCGGTGAGATCGGTCAGCTCATAGCGGCCGTTCTCGTCGGTGCGGGCGGTACCGACCGCGTTTCCGGACCGGTCCAGCACCGTCACCTGCGCATCCGGCACCACGCCGCCGTCGGCGAGCACGGTTCCGGTGAGCATCGCCAGCGAGCTCAGCTCGATGTCGTGCCGGAGCAGGCCGCTGTCGGGGACGACCAGCGCCGTCGCGGCCGGCCGCATGTGTTCGGCCACCGCGACCAGAGTGTAGGTACCCGAGACGACGCCGTGGCAGGTGTAGTCACCGCCGGCGCTGGTGACCGCCGCGCCGACCACCTCACCACGGAGATCGGTCAGGGTGACCGTGGCACCGGCCACCGGATGACCCGCACCGGCCGTCCGCACCACACCCGACAGTTCGCCGGAGCCCTGCAGCGTCAGATCCAGGCGCTGGGTACGCCCGTCCGCGGTGACGTTGACCGCAGCCGGCTGATGTCCGTTGGCCGACACGATCAGCACGTAGTTGCCCGACCCGGGCGGCTCGATCGAGTAATTCCCGCTGCCGTCGCCGGTGGCCCGCGAAACCTGATGTCCGCGTTGGTCGATCAGCGTCAGCGCGGCGCCGGAAACCGGCCGCCCGTCGGCCCGCTGCACCTGCCCGCCGATGGCGTGGCCGCTGCCGTGGGAATTGACGACAGGGGAATTGGTCATTGCCGAGACCTCCGCAATTCGATGTGGTTCATGACCGTTGACCGCGGCATGGCGACCGGCCGCCGCAGCGGCCAGAACCGGTTCGGGCTCGGAGATCGCCTGCGCGGCCCCCTCCCAGACCTGATCCTCGGCCCACTCGGCCTCGGCCGCCTCGATCGGATCCTTCGGCGCCGGCGCGGGGGCCGAAGCATCCTGCAGCGGAATCTCTTTCATGAACAGCATGACGATGCAGGCCAGCAGGGCCACGCCTGCCGCGGCGTAGAACACGCCGTGCATCGAGTTGGTGAAGCCGATCAGGATCGGATCCTTGATCTGCTGTGGCAGCGAGGCGATTCCCGCGGTGTTGGCCTGCAGCTGGTTCAGCTTGCCGCCGTCCAGTCCGGGCGGCAGATGGCCGCCGAAGGCGTCGGTGATCTTGTGCGGCAACAGGTTGAACAGAATCGTCAGGAACACCGCCACACCCAGCGTTCCGCCGACCTGCCGGAAGAAGGTCGCCGACGCGGTCGACACACCCATGTCCGAACGGGGACCGGCATTCTGGGCGGCGATGATCAGGGTCTGCATACAGCAGCCCAGCCCCAGGCCGACCAGCGCACCGATGGACAGCACCTGCCACATGGCACTGTCGAAATGCAGCTGTGCGTACAACAGCGCGCCCACGGTGACGAGGAAGGTGCCGACCACCGGCAGGATCTTGTAGCGGCCGGTGCGCTTGACGACCTGACCCGAGATCAACGAGCCGATCATGATGCCCAGCACCAGCGGCAGCATCAGCAGACCCGCCTCGGTGGGCGAATAACCGCGCACCACCTGCAGATACAGCGGCACCATGCTGATCGCGCCGAACATCGCGATACCGACGATGAAGCCACCGATCATCACCACCGAGAAGGTGGAGTTCTTGAACAGCCGCAGCGGGATCAGCGCGGAGTCCTTCATCAGGTATTCCACACCGATGAACAGCAGCAGGCCGAGCCCGCCGATGATGTAGCAGATCACCGAATCGCCGGATCCCCAGCCCCAGCTGCGGCCCTGTTCGGCCACGATCAGCAACGGCACCACACAGATCGCCAGAGCGATGGCGCCCCACCAGTCGACATTGAGTTTCTGCCGCTGATGCGGAACGTTGAGCACCTTCGCGACGACCGCCAGCGCGATCACGCCGATCGGCACGTTCACCAGGAACACCCAGCGCCAGCCGTCGATACCCCACAGGACGTCGTAATCGGAGAACAGGCCACCGAGCACCGGGCCGAGCACCGTCGAGGTGCCGAACACCATCATGAAATAGCCCTGGTAGCGAGCCCTCTCACGCGGCGGGACGATATCGCCGACGATGGTCATGGCCAGCGACATCAGGCCACCGGCGCCCAACCCCTGGAACGCACGGAACCCAGCCAACTCATACATCGACGTCGCGAACGTACACGCCGCCGAACCCACCACGAAGATACCGATAGCCGCCAAATAAAACGGCTTACGACCATAAATATCGGCCAACTTGCCATACAACGGCGTCGAAATCGTCGCCGTAATCAAATACGCCGTCGTCGCCCACGCCTGCTGATCGAAACCATGCAAATCATTGGCGATCCGAACAATCGCCACACTCACAATATTCTGATCCAGCGCCGCCAAGAACATCCCCAGCAACAAACCGGACAAAATCGTCAAAATCTGCCGATGCGACAGATAGGGACTCCTATCCGTCGCAACGGGGCCCGGCGGTGCCGCCGGAGCCTGCGTGGTCGCAGTCGTCATGTACCTGGCCCTAATTCGAATCGGCTGGAGCAGTGGATTTTTCGATGCCGCTGACGAGCAGCTCGAGGAGATCGGTCAGTCGCGCCCGTTCCGGTTCGGGCCAATCTGCCATCACCTCGGCCAGCCAGCGGTTGCGGTTTCGGCGGTTCTCCTCGAAAACCCGCACACCTTCGGCGGTGGGCGCCAGCACACAGGCGCGCCCGTCCACGGGGTCGGCCCGGCGTTCCACCAGACCGTGCGCCACCAGCGACCTGGTCTGTCTGCTGATGGTCGAGGTCTCGGCATGCAGTGTGTCCGCCAGCTTCCCCGTGCGCTGCGGACCGTCGTGCACCAGACAGAACAGCACCGCATAGGCCAGCCGCTCCAGACCGTCCGGACCGTACTTGGCTATCTGCGATTTGGTTCTGCCGATCGCCCGCATCAGCCGGACCAGCTGTGCACCGAGTCGATCGGCCACATCCTGTTCCGCTACGCCGGCGTTGTGTTCGATTCCGTGCTCGCCAGGGCCTGCGTGGTTTCGCAAGCTACCGCCTTCGGCCCGCGTGCTCACACGGGGATCACGGGCATCAACGACCATGATCGAGTTTCCTTCTCCCCGCGACATTTGATTAGCATCTACAACTAGTTGCTGAGGCCAACTATACATACGTTGCGATACCTCCCGCACGGACCCTTCCCCTCGACGGAAGACGAACCCGGACACACCGACCACAATCCGGACATCTCGGGATTACCGGTGGTTTGCTCGACCTGTCGCGTTACCGACTCCGTGAGCTCAACCAGTCGACGCGGAAGGACCGAGTTGACGATGCGCGCACCATCAGAACCCGTTCAAATTCCGGCCCAACCGACAAATCGGACCAAAATTCCGGCTGATCGGACACCGAATTCTCCGGCACCGGCCGCCATCACCACCGCCCTGGCAACCTCGCCGCCATCCGGCCGTCCCCTACGCGGCCGTCGCGGGATTGTGATGGAAGCGACATCCGCGATTTCCCGGCTACGCGCGTTTCTCTGCGCTGCCGCCGTTGCGGTATCGCTCACCACCTTCTTCCCGGCCGCCCTGGCCGCGGCAGCAGACGCCGACTGCGGCGGCTGCGACGACATCTCCGGCTCGGCATCCGGTTCGGCCGGTGGATCCTCGGGATCGGCCTCGGCCGGGCAGCTGCTGGGGCTGCCGCTCAGAGGAGTGGCCCTGACGATCGTGCCGTTGCCCCAGTTTCCGGCGTTCGACAACGTGATCAGCCACGAGAGCAGCTGGAATCCGTACGCCGTCAACCCGGATTCCGGCGCCTACGGCCTCGGGCAGGCGCTGCCACCGGAAAAGATGGCCGCCTACGGACCCGACTGGCTGGCCAATCCGGTGACCCAGATACGCTGGGCCTACGACTACATGATCGAGCGGTACGGTGGGCCGGACGGCGCCTGGGCGTTCTGGCAGTCCCACGGTTGGTACTAGCGCAATGATTGTCGTTCGGCCGCTTCAACTGTCACAATCGATGTCAGGGTTGCGAGCACTCTGATTGCTGTGACCCGCGGAGTCGTAACCCCCGCGGGTGTCGGATTGACGAAAGGCATCGGCATGTTCGTGCGAGTTTTCGCCCTGTCGTTCATCGTCGCCGCGGCGTCACTGGTGGTCGCGCTGCTGTACGGCGGGGTCGAGGCGGTGGTGCTGGTGGCAGCACTCGGAATCCTCGAAGTCTCCCTGTCGTTCGACAACGCGGTCGTCAATGCCGGTGTGCTGCAACGGATGAGCGAGTTCTGGCAGCGCATCTTCCTGACGCTCGGCATGGTCATCGCGGTTTTCGGCATGCGCCTGGTGTTTCCACTGGTGGTGGTGGCGGTCGGCGCACATCTGGATCCGATCCGGGCGCTGGATCTGGCGATGAACCCACCGGCACACGGTGCGCCGTTCTTCCCGGACGGCACACCGAGTTACGAGACCCTGCTCAACGACGCCAATCCGAAGATCGCGACCTTCGGCGGCATGTTCCTGCTGCTGTTGTTCCTCAACTTCATCTGCGCGCCACGTGAGGTCACCTGGCTGAGCTGGCTGGAGCGCCCCCTCGCCCGGGTCGGCCGATTTTCCACGTTCTCCGTGGTCATCGCGTTGATCGCACTGGTACTCACCGCCGGATTCCTGGCACCGAACACCAGGGCCGATGTCGTCATGGTCTCCGGTGCGCTCGGTATGGCGACCTACTTCCTCGTGGACGGTCTGGGCGCGCATTTCGAGAACGAGAATCACCAGGGACCGTCCCGCGCCGCGTTGCTGACCGGCCGCGCGGCGTTCTTCGGTTTCATCTACCTCGAAGTCCTCGATGCGTCGTTCTCCTTCGACGGAGTGATCGGGGCCTTCGCCATCAGCGCGGATCCGATCGTCATCGCCCTGGGCCTGGGCCTGATCGGCGCCATGTTCGTCCGCTCGATCACGGTGTATCTGGTCCGGCGGGGCACGCTCTCGGAGTACATCTACCTCGAGCACGGCGCGCACTGGGCGATCGGCGCACTGGCGGCGGTCCTGCTCATCTCCACCGGCTATCACCTCAACGAGATGATCACCGGCCTGCTGGGGGTGGGAATCATCGTCGCGGCCTATATCAGCAGCATCGTTCACAACAAGCGCCATCCGGCCACCCAGATCGTCGAACCGCAGACCACCGGCTCCCCCACCGCCGAGTCCCACACCACCGACGCGCCCGTCGAGATCACCCGCACCACCGATGTGCCGGTGCCCGCTGCGGAGTCCGCCGACATGTCGCTGCGGGACGAGGTCGACCTGACCGAACTGGACGGCGAGTTCGCATTGGACCGGATGACCCTGCGGGCCAGGGCACTTCCGCAACGAGACCGGCTCAACACCGAGGCCTACTGAGCACTGTGGCGGGGCCCGGCTGAGTACTGTGGCCGGGCCCGGCCACGGTGGTCGTATTCTCGGATCATGAGGTCGCGCCCGCTGACACTGATCCAGGATGAACTCGTCGACTACGACAAGGCCATGGCGCACATGGTCGAGCTGGTCCAGCGGCGACAGCGCGACGAGATGCCCGACACCCTGTGGCTGCTGAGCCATCCGCAGGTGTACACGATCGGGCGGCGCACCCCCGACGCACATCTGCCCGATCCGGACCACGGCATACCGGTGGTCGAGACGACCCGCGGCGGGCAGCTCACTTATCACGGTCCCGGCCAGCTCGTCGGATATCTCATCGTGAAGCTCGATGAGGGTGAAGGCGTGGTCGACTACATCCGTGAGGTCGAGTACCGGTTGGTCGCCGCGCTCGACCGCCTCGGTATCCGAGCCCAGCGGCGCGACACCCCGCCCGGTTCGGAGCTGCTCACCGGCGTCTGGACGGTCGAGACGGGCCGCAAGATCGTGTCGATCGGGATGCGGCAGAGCCGCGGTGTCACCAGTCACGGGTTCGCCCTCAATGTCGACGGCGATCTCGAGCCGTGGCGGTGGGCGGTGGCCTGTGGGCTACCCGATGTCGACATGACCTCCGTACAGCGCGAAATCCCCGACATCGGGATGGATCAGGTCCGCCCGGTCGTCGCGTCGGCCTTCGAGGCCGGCTGAGGCGATCACCAGGGCCGGCCGTCGGCCGCCAGCCTCAGTATCGATGCGGCAACCGCCGCGCTGTAGGCCCGGCTGGCCGGCGCGGGCCGGCGCGCGGGATAGTTCGATCGATGGGTCACCACGACACCGTTGTCCAGGACGACGGTGGCATCGGCGACGGTCGCCGAGCAGTTGCCACCGGCCTTCGCGGTGAGGTCCACCACGACCGCACCGTCACCGAGCGCGTCCAATCCGGTCCGGTCAACCAGGACCGGCGCCCGCTGTCCACGGCGCACCGCGGCGCAGAAGACCAGGTCGGGCTTGGCCGCGTGGATCTGTTCCAGCACCTGGGCGGGGCCGATCTCGGCCGCACAGTGAAAGATATTGGGGCCCTGGTCGTCCGCAGCCCGCCGCTGGTCGTCGCGGCGTCCCAGGACCACCGGTGGCTCGGCCCCGCAGGCGGCGGCCGCGGCGATCGCCGCGAGTCCGGCCCGGCCGGACCCGAGAATCAGTGAGCGCACCGGTCGGCGCACCGTACGCGGTACCAGCCGCCGCGCCGCCAGATAGGCCACGCTGCCGGCGATCCGGCTCATCGCCGACAAGGCGTCGAGCTCGCCGCTGTCACCGGAAAACAGCTCGAACGCAACGGATTCCACCCCCAGCGCCCGCAGTTCATCGATCTGACCGGACCGATGCAGTGGATCCTGGAACCCGATCAGTATCAGACCGGGCCGCCGGTCCATCGACCGCAGATCATGTTTCGTCGGCTTCACCCAGGCCAGCACATCGCAGTCGGCCACCACGCCGCCCGGATCGGCGGCGATCGCGGCTCCCGCGACGCGATAGTCCACCTCGGCGAATCCCGCCGCTCGTCCGGCGCCGGCCTCCACGATCACCCGGATACCGGCATCCCGCAGGCGCCGTACACCTTCCGGCGTCAGCGCGACCCTCCGTTCCCGGGTGGCGGTTTCGCGCAGTACACCGACGATCATGAGGCGATGTCCGGAATTCCGCGCCGGCGCAGGATCTCGCGGTAGGTGGCGCCCCCGCGCAGCGCGGCGACCAGGCCGGCCAGTCGATCGAACAGCTCGTCGATCAGTTCCCGCGATTCGGTGCCGGGACCACGCCGGGGGGCCAGGACGTTGAGCCGCACGCCCGTTCGCGACGATCCGGTCCGCCCCAGCGCGACACTGTCGATTCCCGCACCGGCCAGCAGCAGATCCTCGAGTTCGGCACTGGTCCGGACACCGGCGCCCGCCAACAGCGCCGAATCGGCCACCACGGACAGGAACATGCTCGCCCCGGAACCCAACGGCCGCAGCGTATCCAGCCCGAACTCCGCATTGATCGCGGCGATCCGATCCAGCGCGGTGTCGAACTGCTCGCACACCAGTTTGCGATTGTGCTCGAAGTACGACTCGGGTGTGTGCTCCAGCACCGCACGCACCAGATGGGTGGTCTCCCGCTGGAACGAGATGGTGAGGCGAGCCCGGATCCGGGCCAGCCACTCGGCATCGCCGGAACAGGCCGCACCGAGCTTGCAGGGCCCGAACGCGTTGTATCCCTTGGAATTACCGGTGACCGAGACCATCCGGTCGTAGAGCCGGACCGGACCGCCGGGGGTCGCCACCTCGAGAGCGGCGAGCGGAACGTGACCGCCGGCGATCCGGTCGAACGCCATATCGCACACCACCGGCACCTCGGCCGCGACCAGAATCCGGGCGAGTTCGTACAGCTCCGGCAGCGAGTACTCGGAAACGACCGGATTCCCCGGCAGCGTCAGCAGCACCGCACAGACCGCACCGCGGTGCCGGTCGAGTTCCCGGGCCAGCGATCGGGGATCGATCCGGAAACTGTCCTCGGGCACGGCATCCGGAACAACCACCCGCACATCGAATTTGGCGATGTGTGTGGCGAAGTTCTTGTAGAAGCCCTCGGGACAGACGATCACGCCGCCCGGCCGCACCACGGTGGCGATGACCTCCTCCAGCAGCAGCATGCTCGTATACGGGCACACCACGACCTCGTCCGGGCGTACCCGGACGCCGGGCACCGACGTGGCCGGTCCGTGCAGCCGGCCGAACAGGGTGGCCGCCGCCAGTTCCCGCAATTCGATCGGCTGTCGCTTGTCGTAGTCGGGAAGTACACCCCGCCGGGAATGCTCGGCGGTCAGCTCGTTCCACGCCACACCCAACGCGTCAGCCGCGACCGGATCCAGATCGAATCCCGTCTCCCCGTGGTACGCGTCCAGTATTCCGCGATGGCGAAGGCCCGTCCGCCCCGCGAACGAGTCGCCGTCCGACAGCCGCCGCCGCAATTCCTTCTTGCGCTCCTCCGAACGCAGCACCACCACGGCGGGGCCGGCGCACTCGCGATATCCGCCGTCGGTCACCGCTTCCCGGCTTCCAGTGGCGGTTGCCCCGGGGTGCGCATGTCGTGCCAGCCGCGAACGAGCGCCTCACGGAACAACTCTCGGCCCTCCCCTTCGTCCAGCCGGTCATAGGGGGCGAGCGCGGGATCGGCGACCAGATCGTTGATGACGATGGCCGATCCGACACGGCGCAGATCATAGAGTCGTTCGAAGCGCTGTACCGCGAACGCGACATCGTGTTTGAGGACCGAGAAACGCGTCGCCACCCGGGTCTGACGGGAGTAGTCGTATTCACCCACGCAGACGTAGCGGTCGTCGACGACGAGCATGCTCTGCGCATTTCGCGCGTGCTCGCGCTTGACCAGGACCGTCTCCACCCCCGAGCGCGCCTGCCACCACAGCTTGTCGTCGTAGGACCAGACGTCCTCGATGCGGTCGAGGACGTACATGCGCCGCACCGTGACTCGCGGTTCGTGCACCGGATCGGCGAGCCGGACGATCGCAGCGTGATAGTCGTCGCCGACGTCGCCGCCGATGGTGCCCAGATCGGCGGTATGAATGGCGAGTACCGACTCCTCGGCCTGCTCGAGAATGGTCAGCCAGTCGTTGACCGTATTCCATTCCCACACCGTGGCACTGCGCGAGGAGATCTGCGCGAGCAGTTCCTCCGCGCGTTCGAGCTGACGGGCGGCGATGATCCGCAGCGGCTCGACTTCCTCGCGCACGCCACGGCTGTCGAGGATGCTCTGCGCGATCGTCAGCACGCGATCCACCACCTCGTGGTCCTTGCCCAGCAGCACGTTGAATCGCATCCGCAGGTCGTACTGCTTACCGGTCTCGCCGTCGGCGCCGGCTTCCTCGCCCCTCGGAAGTTCCTGCCCGAGTGCCGCGCTCAGCCGTTCCCGCAGCGGAAGGGGCGGCACCCGGGTTCCGTTCTCGATCTGCTGGACGAGGCTCCGCGAACAGTTCGCCTGTTTGGCGAGCGCGGCCTGGGTGAGCCCGGATTCGGTGCGCAGGCGGCGCACCAATTCACCTATCCGCTCACCACTGCCCGGATCAGGATGTGTCACGATGCGGAATTCTAATCACATGTGGCACGTGCGGACATCAGCTAAACATCAAGTTTTGATTACCTTCTGTGAGCGGCAACGATACTGTCGAACAATGACTTTCGCGTCCCGAGCCTCCGTCCGCCGTTGCTTCGGAACGCCTCGAATCGAGCGGCCGAGCCGATATTCATCGAGCACTCGACACTCCATTCGGGCGGCGTGATACTTTCCAGGCCTTCAAGGTTGATCGAAAGCAGTTGAGGTCACCAACTATCACAACAAGGCAGCGATGCTTAGTTGACAGCCTTCGAAAGCCGTCCTTAGCATTTAGCTATAGCCACCGGCCCTCCGTTTTCCCGGAGCGGCAACGACCGCCGCAGCGGCCGGATGGTGGAAGGGGAACGCCCATGACGCTTCACATCACCGACTGGAATATCACCAGTGATGTCTCCCCCGAATCCGCCCACCGACTGGTCTCACATCCGGGCAGCTGGATGCTGAGCTGGCTGCCCGGGGAGTTGCTGACTCGCAATCAGGCGCACAGCGGCATGGTGGTCGACGACATTCTCTCCGACCTCGACCTCATCGACGATATGACCGCCCTGGAGATGGCCGCCCTGCACGCGTCCGAATTGGGCATCAGCATGGACGACGCGGTGATCCGGCTCTGCGCGCGGGTCATCGAACGCACCCCGGAGCCGGGGCACGCGCCGGAGCCGGGGCACGCGCCGGAGCCGCCGCAGCACACCGCAGTGCCGTCGCGGCGGCCACGTACCGCCGATCACGACCTCTCGGGCGCCCCGTCGTAGTCGTGCCGATCCACCCGGCCGTACCCCAGGCGCACATCGTGATCGGCACTCACGCCGTCGACCAGCACTCGGTCGCTGACCGGTGGATAGCCGCGGGCGACGAGGGTGTAGTTCCCCTCGGGCAGATCCGTGATGTGGTAGCGCCCATCGGGCTCGGTCAGCGCGGACGCCACCATCGCGCCGGTTGAATTCAGCACGGCCACATGAGCGTTCGCGACCGGGCCACCATCGGATCGCACCCGGCCGGACAGCACCGTCGACGCCGCCAGCTCGATGTCGTGGCGCAGGATTCCGGTCTCGGGCACCGTGAGTGTGGCGGCGCTCGGACGGCGCTCACCCGAGACCGCGACCAGTGTGTAGGTGCCGGGGACCACACCGGGGCAGCTGTAGGAGCCGTCCGGACCGGACACCGCCGCACCGACGACCTCACCGCGCAGGTCGGTCAGGGTGATCGTCACTCCGGCCAGCGGTTCTTCCCGCCCGGCGGTGACCACGCCGGACAGCTCCCCCGATCCGAGCAGGACCAGTTCGAGCGGACGGTCCCGATCGCCGACCGAGACGTTGACCGCCGCGGGCCGATGGCCACCCGCCGACGCGATCAGCACATGATTCCCGCTCCCCGGGGCGCCGATGTCGAATCCGCCGTCGCGGTCGGTCGTCGTGCGCGAAACCTGGTGTCCGCGTTGATCGATCAGCGTCAGCACGGCATCGGGCACCGGACCGCCGTCCTCTCGGCGGATCCGGCCGGACAGGTGCTGTCCCGGCGCATCGGACCACCCGTCCGCCGACGCGACCACGGCCGCGGCGAAATCCCCGGTGGCCCGGCGCGAGCCCGCTCCCGACGCGGCCGCGGCGAATACCGGCTGTGGTTCGGTGGCAGGTTCGGCCGCCCGGTCGGGCTCCATCTCGGGAGTCTCGGGCACGACCTGAACCTGCTCAGCGGCCAGCTCGGGCAATGCCGCCTCCGGAGCGACCGGTTCGGGCCGCGGCGGAGCCGAGGAGTCCTGCAGCGGAATCTCCTTCATGAACAACAGCACCAGGCACGACAGCAGCGCCACGGCGGCAGCGGCATAGAACACACCGTGCAGCGAGTCGGTGAAGCCGATCAGAATCGGATCCTTGATCTGTGCCGGCAGTGCGGTGATACCGGAGGTATTGGCCTGCAGCCGATCGAGTGCGCCGGCGTCGAATCCCGGTGGCAGCATCCCACCGAAGGCGTCGATGATCTTGTGCGGCAACAGATTGAACAGAATCGTCAGGAACAGCGCCACACCGAGGGTGCCGCCCATCTGCCGGAAGAAGGTCGCCGACGCGGTCGACACACCCATATCCGAACGGGGACCGGCATTCTGGGCCGCGATGATCAACGTCTGCATACAGCCGCCGAGCCCGAATCCGATGACCGCGCTGTACACCAGGGGCTGCCACAGCGGACTGTCGTAGTGCACCTGGGCATACAGCGCCGCACCGCAGGCAATGATGAAGGTGCCCACCACGGGCAGGATCTTGTAGCGGCCGGTGAGTTTGGTGATCTGCCCGGCGATCAGCGAACCGATCATGATGCCCAGCACCAGCGGCATCATCAGCAGGCCCGACTTCGTGGGCGAGTAGCCGCGCACCACCTGCAGATACAGCGGGACCATGCTGATCGCGCCGAACATGGCGATACCGACGATGAAGCCACCCAGAATGGTGACCGAGAAGGTGGAACTGCGGAACAGTCGCAGCGGGATCAACGCCGCGTCCTTCATCAGCAGTTCGACCCCGATGAACAGCACCAGGCCGGCGGCGCCGATGCCGTAACAGATCAGGGCGCGTGGCGAATCCCAGCCCCAGGAGCGGCCCTGTTCGGCCACGATCAGCAACGGCACCACACAGATCGCCAGCATGATCGCGCCGAACCAGTCCACCCGCTGACGTTGCCGCTCGTGCGGCACATTGAGCACCTTGGCCACCACCGCCAGCGCGAGCACACCGATCGGCACGTTCACCAGGAACACCCAGCGCCAGCCGTCGATACCCCACAAGATGTCGTAATCGGAGAAGAAGCCACCGAGCACCGGACCGGCCACCGTGGCGGTGCCGAACACCATCATGAAATAGCCCTGGTACCGCACTCGCTCCCGAGCGGGCACGATATCGCCGATGATGGTGAACGCCAGCGACATCAGGCCACCGGCGCCCAACCCCTGGAACGCACGGAACCCAGCCAACTCATACATCGACGTCGCGAACGTACACGCCGCCGAACCCACCACGAAAATACCGATAGCCGCCAAATAAAACGGCTTACGACCATAAATATCGGCCAACTTGCCATACAACGGCGTCGAAATCGTCGCCGTAATCAAATACGCCGTCGTCGCCCACGCCTGCTGATCGAAACCATGCAAATCATTGGCGATCCGAACAATCGCCACACTCACAATATTCTGATCCAGCGCCGCCAAGAACATCCCCAGCAACAAACCGGACAAAATCGTCAAAATCTGCCGATGCGACAGCGAGATGCCGGGCGTGGCGCCCGAGTCCGGCTGCGCCGCCGGTTCCCGGGTGGTCGATGTAGTCATATGTCTCGAGCCCTAATTCGGTTCGGTCGTCAGTGGTGGGGTTGATTCGATTCCGCGATTGAGCCGGTCGAGCAGTTCGATCAGACAGGACCGGTCGGCATCGGGCCAATCGGCCAGTACCTCGGCGATCCAGAGGTTGCGCTGCCGGCGATTCTCGGCGAAGACCCGGCAGCCCTCGTCGGTCGCCGCCAGCACACATGCCCGGCCGTCGATCGGATCGGCCCGGCGCTCGACCAGGCCGTGCGCCACGAGAGATCTGGTTTGCCTGCTGACAGTGGAGATTTCGGCATGCAGCCCTTCGGCCAGTTTCCCGGTCCGCTGCGGCCCGTCGTGTACCAGGCAGAACAGCATGGCGTAGGCGAGTTTGTCCAATCCGTCCGGACCTGCCTTGGCCAGTTGCGTTTTGGCACGGCTGATGGCACGTACGAATCGGATCAACTGGGCGCCGAGCCGATCGGCGTCGTCGAGCGCTGTGGCGGTGACGGAACGGTCAAGGCCGGCAGCGGTCATCGGGTGTCCCCTTATTCCAGATCTGCAGACTTGCTCAGCACGGACAAATCAGTTGGCGGGCGCCAACTATACAGACGGCGGACGACAGCCGTTCACACTCTCAGAACAAGGTCATGGGCTCGACCGGCACCGGTTCCGGCTGTGGCGGAAGCTCGGCGCACACAGACCGCACATCGTCGTAGAACCGCCGGGCCAGCAGAAGCGATCCGGCATTGTCCGGAGTATGCACGAAAACGGTGGGCGAGCGCCCCTCCCGCAACCATTCCACGACGATGTCGCGCCAGGGCCGCCAACCGGCCACGGTCGCGTCGAGATCGTCGCGACCGTGATAGCGCACGATCGGCCGATCGGTCAGCGCTCGTAACCGGCGCGGCAGTCGCGGCTTCTTCGACGCCGCCTCGAACTCTCCCGTGCTGGCGGGCGGTGCGGCGAACAATGTGGTGGTGTCGAACGGAATCCATTCGCTGCCGGTACGTTCCAGGACGTATTCCAGGCGCCCGGCGGTATCGGGATCGGTGAAGAAGGCAGGGTGGCGGACCTCGACCGCGTACCGGTACCGATCCGGTAACCGGCCCAGGAATCCGGCGAGGACACCGAGATCACCCGGTCCGAACGACGCAGGCAACTGCACCCACAGCGCATGTACCCGCGGCCCGAGGGGGTCGATCGCGGCCAGGAATTCCGCCAATTCCGCCTCGGCGCCGCGCATCCGGTGGTCGTGGGTGACGGGCCGGGGCAGTTTCAGAACGAAGCGGAAATCCTCGCCGGTCTGTTCGGCCCAGGACCGGACGGTGGCCTCGCCGGGCGTCGCGTAGAAGGTGGTGTTGCCCTCCACGGCGGTGCAGTGCTCGGCGTAGGCCGCCAGCCGGCGCCGCGCATCCGGCTGGCGATCCCGCCACGCATCGTGCGTCCACTGCGCACATCCCACCGAGAGTTTCACGGTTTCGACCGTAACCCCGCGGGGTGACAGCTCCGGCGTGGGTTCACTGCCCGTTCGGTGCGTCGGCCGTCCTGCGGAAGAACAGGATCTGATCGCCGTACTCCGCCAGTGCCCGCGCCTGCCCGGCCTGCCGGATACCGCTGGCCGCCAGATTGGTGAGTTTCGCGAACATCCCGGAGTTACCGAAGGCCGCGCGGACCTGAGTCTCGGAGGCGTAGTCGGCGCCGTAATCGGCCAGGACGGCGAAATCCAAGGGGGCCAGCGGGGTCTCCAGCGGAGCCTGCCCGGCGGGCCGTCCCAGCGCCGCGTACTGCTTGGCGAGTCCGTCTGCGTACCAGCACAATTCGTAGGCCAGATTCTCGGTGGTGTTCACCGCGACCACCGGCCACTGCCGCGACAGCCGCAACGCGAGTGGATTTCTCCCGGTGGGGGCGAGTTCCCAGAACAGGCTCAGCACCGACACCCAGCTCCCCCCGGCACGCTGGACGAGTACCACGTCGTCACCGAGTTCGGGCTCGGTGTTCAGCGTGGGATCGGGCATGTGCCAATGGCTTTCGCCCACACCCGCGAAGGCGGTGCTGTCGACCGGATGTGCGCCGTCGGCCGCGTACGCCTCGATCACCGCCGCCCGCACCCGGGCCACGGCATCCGCCGAGGCGCATCGCACACTCAGCGCGCCGTAGGAGGTCGCGATCTCCATCGGCTTGGAGGGTGGATCCGCCAGCGCGCCCGCTGCCAGCGGCTTGAGCCCCACCAGGCCGAGCTTCCAGTTGATCTCCTCGATCGTGGTCAGATCACCGGAGGTTTGATACAGGATCTGCTGCTGGGTCAGGTAGCCGGCCCGTTCCAGCGTCGCGCATTCCAGCTTCACCAGGGCGGCATGGGTTTTGCTGGTGAACTCGAGCTCGTCGATGGAGGTTTCGCGCAGCCGGGTGGTCATCGCCGGGGTGGTCCAGGCCGAATAACGTTCCCGGTAGGTGGCCAGCGCCTGCTTGCGGGAGCGGCCGATCATCAAGGTACGCAACAACATATTGAGGCTGGCCAGATAGCGCCCGGTCTGATCGGGATTGGCCGCGAACAGCCCCGCCCGGATCCGCACCGCCTCGGCACTGGCCGCCACCGCCGATTCGGGGTCCAGCCGGCACAGCCAGACACCACATTTCGACAACCCGTCCGCACACACTCCGGCGGCCATCGGATAGTTCTGCGCCGTCTGGTGATACGCGTCGCATGCCTGGCGGATGGTCGCGGTGGCGAGTTCGCGATGCCCGATGGTGCGCGCCGCCTGTTCGAACAGCCGCAGCGCCTCGGTGACCAAACCGGCGAATTGGGCGGTCACATGACCGGCGGTCAGCCAGCGCAGCCGGATCAGCGCGGCTTCCTGTGCGGGCTCCAGCGCGGCGGGCGCGCGGTCGCGGTCGGCACTGTCGGCCTTGGTGTCCAGGCACGCCTTGGCCAGCTCGCACAGCGAGGTCGCCAGGCGCAGTTCGGCCTCGGCGGATCGTTCCTGGGCGGCAGCCCGTCTGTGGTCGGCCACCTGCTGTTCGATCGTGCTCAGCGCACTCGCCATCACAACTCCCGCATCGCCTTCCACACACGGTCGTGGATCGGCCGCATCGTGCCGTGCCGAGTCTGCCATATCGGACCACCGCCCAGCATGCCGACGAAGGGGGTGGCGGCTCGCACCACCCCCGAATACCGCCCCGCCCTCGGAAAAGATGCGAATCGGTGTTAACTTAGACCGGAACGAAGAGTAACTTTGATCGATCGGAGTGGCTATGACCACGGCAGTACTCGTCGACGTCGTCCGAACCCCGTCGGGTAAGGGAAAAACCGGCGGAGGCCTGTCGCAGGTCCATCCGGCCACCCTGCTGACCGGAGTGCTGTCCGAACTGGTCGCGCGCAACGACCTCGACCCGGCGCTGATCGACGATGTGATCGCCGGCTGCGTGACCCAGAGCGGAGAACAGGCGTTCAACATCGCGCGCACGGCGACCCTGGCGGCCGGATTCCCGGAGGCGGTACCCGGCACCACGGTGGATCGGCAGTGCGGCTCGAGCCAGCAGGCCGCGCATTTCGCCGCCCAGGGCGTGATCGCGGGCGCGTACGACGTCGCCATCGCCTGCGGCGTGGAGTCGATGTCGCGGGTGCCGATGTTCTCCAACGGCCGAGGTGCCGACGCCAACGGCGGCCCCATTGCGCACCGATACCCCGAAGGACTTGTGCAGCAGGGCATTTCCGCCGAGGTGATCGCCGCGCGCTGGAAGTTCGACCGCACCGCACTCGACGAATTCGCCGCTCGCTCGCACCGGCTCGCGGCCGAGACCGCCGCCGCCGGCGGGTTCGACCGCGAACTGATCGCCGCCGGCACCCTCACCGCCGACGAAACCATCCGTCCGGCAACCTCCGTCGAAGGACTGGCGGGACTGCGACCGGCATTCGCCGACGATCGGTACCTGGCCCGCTTTCCGGAGATCGAATGGTCGATCACCCCGGGCAACTCCTCACCACTGTCCGACGGCGCTTCCGCCGCTCTGATCATGAGCGAGGAGAAGGCCGCCGCACTCGGTCTGCGTCCACGCGCCCGATTCCACTCGTTCGCCGTGACCGGTGACGACCCGCTGCTCATGCTGACCGCGGTGGTGCCCGCGACCCGAAAGGTACTGGCCCGCGGCGGTTTGTCGATCGAGGACATCGATGCCTACGAGGTGAACGAGGCCTTCGCGCCGGTGCCACTGGTCTGGGCTCACGAACTCGGTGCCGACCCGGAACGACTCAACCCGCGCGGCGGTGCCATCGCGCTGGGCCACCCGCTCGGCGCCTCCGGTGTGCGCATCCTGGCCACGATGGTCAATCACCTCGAGCAGACCGGTGGCCGATACGGCCTGATGACCATGTGTGAGGCAGGCGGTCTCGCCAACGCCACCGTGATCGAACGGCTCTGATCACACGGATCGATCGAAGCGAACCGGTTGCCGGTCGGCGTCCCCGAAAGCGCCGACCGACATCCGTCAGTGGCGCCGGCAGCTGTCGGGCACGATGTGCCCGGCGGTCACCAGCGCGTCGAATGCCGCCTGCTTGATACCGCAGCAGTCGGTTGTGCAATCGGTGTGCAACTGCATCACCTGGTGAGCACGGTCGACCGTCAATGGCCTGGTCGGTGCCGAATGTGCCATCACCACAATGAGTTCAGCGACAGACAACTCCATGACATGCCTCATATCCGGTTCTACATGTTGATGTAGCTACACAGTAACTCCCCCGGAGGCCGCTGCCGACGGGACAAGTACCGGACAACCCGGTGCCCAGAGGACAACCGAGCACAATACGGAGCATTGCCTCACCTAAGGCGTCGTCACACCAGATACCTTGCGTCACTTGAAGCATCGCCGGGCACCGAACCACACCACCGCACAACGCTCGCCGCGCCCGGACATTCACCGCACTGCCGGACCGATGGACGCACCTACTCGTCGGTGGCATCCGGGAAGGCTTGCTGGCGATGCCCGCCGCGCAGCGTCCCCGTCAAATACGCGGCTTTACAGGCACGTCGGGCGATCTTGCCGCTTGAGGTGCGCGGGATGGACCCGGCCGGGACCAGCAGCAGATCACGGACTGTGACCCCGTGCCGGGCCGAAATCGCCGCCCGCACCGCTTCGATCACCGGCGCGGCGTCGAGTTTCGCTGCGCCACCGCCTCGTTCGGCCACGATCACCAGATGTTCGGAGCCCGCCGTGTTCGGCCCGGCCGCCTCCGCGGGCAGCTCGTCGCCGCGGACCGAGAAGGCCGCCACGAAACCCGGCCGCAGTGCGGTCGAGGATTCCTGCGCCGACATCTCCAGATCCTGCGGATAGTGGTTGCGGCCGTCCACGATGACCAGGTCCTTGACCCGGCCGGTGATGTACAGCTCACCGTCGTGGTACACGCCGTAGTCACCGGTCCGCATCCAATCGGCCTGTGGTGCAGTCCTTTCGGCATGACTGCCGGCGGGCTGGCGGGCGCGCAGAGAGTTGCGGAAGGTCTCCTCGGTCTCCTCGGGCCGGGCCCAGTAGCCGATGCCCATGTTCTCGCCGTGCAACCAGATCTCACCGACATGGCCGTCGGGCAGTTCGGCGCCCTCGTCGTCGACGACAACCGCCCATTGCGACCGGGCGACGTATCCACAGGACACCTGTGCCACAGCGTTTTCGGCATCCGGATCGATCTCGACCAGCCGACCGGCATTGAGCCGGGCACGATCGGCGTAAACGACCCGCGCGGGATCGTCACGCCGGGTGGCGGAGACGAACAGAGTGGCCTCGGCCATGCCGTAGCACGGCTTGATCGCCGTCTTGGGTAGTCCGTAGGGCACGAACGCTTCGTTGAACTTCGCCATCGACGTCACCGAAACCGGTTCGCTGCCGTTGATCAAGCCGATCACATTCGACAGGTCCAGACTCTCCCCCGGTTTCGGGCGCCCACGCACGGCGGCGTGCTCGAAGGCGAAATTCGGCGCGGCGGCGTAGGTTCCGGCACCGTCGGAGGCCGCCGCCAGCTCCTTGATCCAGCGGGAGGGCCGCCGGACGAAAGCACTCGGCGACATGATGGTGATGAACTTGCCGCCGATCGCCGGGAGGATCACACACAGCAGGCCCATATCGTGGAACAACGGCAACCAGGTGACCCCGCGGGCGGTTTCGTCGATGCCGAGGGCGTCGATCATCTGCAGCAGATTGGTGCCCACCGATCGATGCGTGATCTCCACACCGGCGGGGGTCCGGGTCGATCCGGAGGTGTACTGCAGATATGCCACGCTGTCGATGTTGATATCCGGTTCGGTCCAGTTGGCGCCGATACTGTCCGGAATCGCGTCGACGGCGATGATGCGCGGGCGCTGTGCGGCGGGAAGCGCGCGGAAGAATTCCCGTACGCCGGCCGCCGCGGAACTGGCCGTCAGAATCGCGGTGGGGCGGCAGTCGCTCAACACCGCGTGCAGACGGTCGGTGTGGCCGGGCTCGTCCGGATCGAACAGCGGAACGGCGATATTGCCCGCGTACACCGCCGCGAACAGCGCCACCACATAGTCCAGACCCTGTGGCGCGAGAATGGCCACCCGGTCGCGTGGTTTCGTGACCTGTTGCAATCGTGCCGCCACCGCCCGCAGGCGCGCACCGAACTGACGCCAGGTGAGCTCGTGATACTCACCCTCACGTTCACGTGAATAGTCGATGTAGCGGTACGCGAGCTCGTCACCGTTGGCCGCGCTGTGCTTGTCGACGAAATCGATCAGGGTCGCATCGCCCAGGATCTTGATATCGCCTTGTTCGTCCAGATAGTCATCGAAAGTCTCGCCGATCATTCCCTATCCTTTTTCACGCACGCACGCACAGACCGGCGTGCGATGACACCGAATACCCGGATCGATGCCGAAGCCCGATGTCCGGGCATTTCGGCGATGGAGCTCAGTAGCGCCCGAAACTCAGCGATACGTTGTGGCCGCCGAACCCGAAGGAGTTGTTGACCGCGTAGTCGATCCGCCCCGCCCGGGCCTGGCCCTTGACGATGTCGAGGTCGACCTCCGGGTCCTGGTTCTCCAGATTCAGGGTCGGCGGAACGACGCCGTCGCGGATCGACAGCACCGTCAGCACCGATTCCAGCGCCCCGACAGCGCCGATGGAATGCCCCAGCGCCGATTTCGGCGCGTACACCGAGGCGTGGGCGCCGACCGCGGACGCGATGGCGCGAGCCTCGGCGGTGTCACCGATCGGCGTGGCGGTGGCGTGCGCATTCACATGCGCCACATCGTTCTTCGACAGACCGGCGGTCTGCAGTGCGCGGGTGATGGCCCGCGCCGCGCCCTTGCCGTCGGGGTCGGGCGCCACCAGATGGAAACCGTCGGAAGTGACGCCGACTCCCAGCAGCCGGGCGTGGATGGTCGCGCCGCGGGCCCTGGCGTGCTCCTCGGATTCGAGCACCATCATCGCGCCGGCCTCGCCGAAGACGAAACCGTCCCGATCGGTGTCGAACGGCCGTGAGGCGCGCTTGGGATCGTCGTTGCGGGTACTCATCGCGCGCATCATCGTGAAAGCGGCGATCGGCACGGCCTGGATCGACCCCTCGACACCGCCGGTCACGACCATATCGGCATCGCCCATCACGATCGTCTTCCACGCGTTGGCAATGGCTTCGGATCCGGACGAACACGCCGAAACCGGCGTGGAGATACCTGCTTTGGCGCCGAGTTCCAGCCCCACCACCGCGGCCGGGCCATTGGGCATGATCATCTGCACGGCCAGCGGGCTGACCCGCCGATAACCGCCGTTGGCCATCTTGTCCTTGACGTCGATCAGCGCCTCGGCGCCACCGAGACCCGTCCCGATGGAGATGGCGAGCCGCTCCTGGTCGACCTCCGGCGAACCGGCGTTGCGCCACACCTCACGCCCCAGCACCAGTGCCATCTGCTCGACATAGGACAGCCGGCGAGTCTCCTCGCGGGTCAGCGCGCTGGACGGACAGACCTCGAGGTGCCCGCCGATCCGCACCGGTAGTTCGAACTGGTCGATGAATCCGTCGTCGAGCACATCGATTCCGCTCTCACCGTTCAGCAGTCCCTTCCAGGTGGAGTCGACATCGCCCGCGATCGATGTGGTCGCGGCAAGACTGGTGACGACGACGTCGCGGTAACGCGTGCGGCTGGAAACCGTCATTCTCGGCTCACTTTCGACAGGCAACACTCCGGAACTGGGGCAACACTGTGGCGAATACAAGCGGAAGCGACATCGGTGGCGGTGGAACGGCTACATTGACGAGCGAACTCGACCGGCGACCTGTGCCACCCGGCAGGCCGGTCGTGACTGCACTGTACCGGTTTCTTCCCGAGCGTCGCACCGCGATCCATGATGAGGAAGGGCACCACCGTTGGTCAGGAATCTCACCCAGCTCGAATTGCTGCTCGAACTGGAGCCAGTCGCCGAGCGCAATGTGCACCGTCACCTGTCGATGGCCAAGACCTGGCATCCGCACGATTACGTCCCCTGGGACGCCGGCCGCAACTTTGCGGCACTCGGTGGAAACGACTGGGATCCCGCACAGTCGCGTCTCGGTGAGGTGGCCCGGGCGGCCATGATCACCAATCTGCTCACCGAGGACAATCTGCCGTCCTACCACCGCGAGATCGCCGAGAACTTCTCCACCGACGGCGCCTGGGGCACCTGGGTCGGCCGGTGGACCGCCGAGGAGAACCGGCACGGCATCGTCATCCGCGACTATCTCGTGGTCACCCGCAGTGTCGACCCGGTCGCCCTGGAACGGGCCCGGATGACGCACATGACCAACGGCTACAACGCGATGAAGCTGGTGCGCGACAGCGCGAAGGCCGACGTGGCCGACCTGGCCGACAGCGGTTTTCTGTACTCGGTCGCCTATGTGACCTTCCAGGAACTCGCCACCCGGGTCTCGCATCGCAACACCGGAAAGGTCTGCGACGACCCCGTCGCGGACCGCATGCTGGCGCGCATCTCCGCCGACGAGAACCTGCACATGATCTTCTACCGCAACATGTGTGGCGCGGCATTGGATCTCGTACCCGATCAGGCCATCGAGTCGATCACCGACATCGTCTGCAACTTCCAGATGCCGGGCGCCGGAATGCCGGACTGGCGGCGCAACGGGGTGCTGATGGCCAAACACGGGATCTACGATCTGCGCCAGCATCTGGACGAAGTGGTGATGCCAGTGTTGCGCAAGTGGAATGTGTTCGATCGCAACGACTTCACCGCCCGCGGTGATCGCGCGCGGAACAGGCTCGGGGAATTCCTCGAGAAGTTGCGAACCGATTGTGCGCGTTTCGAAGAGCAGCGCGACCGGGCACTGGCCCGCGAGGCCCGCAAACGCGATCTGGTGAGCTCACAACCGTGAGTGCCCGCGGCGCGGTGGTGTAAGCGACTGCATCCCCGAGCATTTCGATATGGTTTCGAACGTGTCAGAGCGGCAGAACACATTGCCAGAAAATAGCCGCGGGTGCACACTGGGAGGTATGACCGCTTCACCCCGCGCTGCTCACCCCACGGACCGCGAATTCGTGGCGCGCAGCGGCGCTTCCCATCCCGTTGTGCACGTCGAGTTCCGGGTCGGTGATCCGCACCGGCAGGCCCAGGTACGAGCGGCCATGGACCGCCTGGGAAACCGGTTCGGAAACCGCTGAATTCACCCCGCTAGATCGCCATACCGACCAGGTGACCGACCAGATAGGTCGCGATCATCGCGAGCGCACCACCGGCCAGCACCCGAAATGCGGCCCGCCCCATCGGCGCCTGCCCGAGGCGGGCACCGATGGCGCCGGTCGCCGCCAGTGCCATCAGGACCGCCGCCGCGGTGACCGGAACCCGGATCGCCGTGGGCGCCAGCATCGCCAGCAGCGGCAGCAAGGCTCCGATGGTGAACGACAACGCCGAGGACAACGCGGCGTGCCACGGATTGGTCAATTCCGCCGGATCGATGCCCAATTCGGCCTCGGCGTGCGCGACGAAGGCATCCGTGGCCGTCAATTCCTCCGCCACCGTCCGCGCGGTGGCCGGTGACAGGCCCTTGGCCTCGTAGATCGCGGCCAGTTCCGCGAGTTCGCCCGCGGGATCGGCGGCCAGCTCCCGCCTTTCCACCGCCAGGACCGCCCGCTCGCTGTCGCGCTGCGTACTCACCGAGACGTACTCCCCGAGCGCCATCGACACCGCCCCCGCCGCCAGCCCGGCGACTCCGGCGGTGATGACGGCCGACGTGGATGTGGTGGCGGCCGCCACACCGATGACGATCCCTGCGATGGAGACGATTCCGTCATCGGCACCCAATACCGCGGCCCGCAGCCAATTCGATCGCACCGGCAGACCGGCGCCGTGACTCTCCGGACGAGCCGCACTCTCGACTGTCACCATATTCGCCTGCACCCCATAAAAATAGCTCCGCACACCATTTCCGGCCAGCAAAGCAAGGCTGTCCGAATGTAGGTAATCCATTGCACAGCAAGGGTTTCCATACCTCACCTCGTAACCGGACACGCCATCGATCCATTCCCCGCCGGGCACCGAAACAGGCTCCGCGACAGCTCTTTCATGAGGTCTGGACAATGGCGGGTCCGGCGGCAGCCCGCCACCGCGCCGCACACGGACATCGGCGGCGCGGACGCGTGCCCTCGGCAGCGACAGGAGCCGCCGGCGTGGGTGGAATCGGCGACCGGGCGTGAGGATCTCACCCCCCGGCGCTGCCGCCGTGTCTACAATCTGCGGGACCAACTGGAAAGGGAATCCGCACAAATGGACGCGGTCGTCACAGAAGTTGCGGTCGAGGGTAAGCGGCTCATCGATGAGGTGTGGCTGGGGCGGATCACACGGGATCAGGCGGTGCACCGGTTCGTTCAGGTCGGTGACGGCATGGTCGAGTTCGACACGGCCGCCGACATCGTCGACGACGGGCTGGCCTGGCTCGATTCCCATGCGTCCCGGTTCCGGTTACTCGCCTGGTGCTCGTGGCTCGAGCTACCGGTATTCGGCGGTCTCGCGATCCTCGGCGTGATGACCGGCGACTATCTGTCGACGGGATTCTCACTGATTCTGCTGGGCGTACTCCAGTTGGTGCATCGCCACATCGGCCCGCCGCGGCCGCCGATCGCGTGGCGGCAACACAGTCTCTGAGCCCGAGGCGGTCAGGGCGCGGAGCCGGGCATCGCGGGCGTGGTCTTCCACCGCCGGTAGGCATCCGGCAGACAGCGCGCGCACGGACGATAGCCGGCGGCCACCGCGGTCCGCTCGTCGGCGAAGAAGACGCGATGGGCGGCGTAATCGCCCCGACGCAGCGCCCGCAGCGCGGCCGGACAGTCCAGCCGCCCGTAGATACGCGCGCGGCGGTGTCCACCCAGGGTTCCGGCGGTGGCGCTGAGATACGGCACCGCATCCGAGCCGAGCAGCAGATAGTGCCCCGCGGGAACGACCTCCGGCTTCTCGGCCATCGATCTCAGGCCTCGTGGAAGACCAGGCCGAGGGTATGCCTGCGGCCCGTGCGCACCGTGCTCACTCCGTGCCGCATCGGAGCGGCCGACCAACCGCGGGCCGACCGCACCGGACGATCGCGCGTGGTGAAGATCAACCCGTGTCCCTGTGGCACGGTGACCGCCGTACCACGCGATTGAGCACGCGGGCGCTGTTCCACGAGCAGAAATTCCCCGCCGGTGTAGTCGGTTCCGGGAACATCGAGCCCGATGACGACCTGCAGCGGAAAGATCATGTCGCCGAACAGGTCTCGGTGCAGCGCATTCCAATCACCCGGGCCGTAGCGCAGCAGGATCTGGGCCGACCGGGTCTGGCCGGCGCGGTGGCAGATCGCGATCCAGTCGTCGAGTTCGTCCGGCCAGGTACCGGGCCGGCCCAGCCGCTCGGCCCACGCCCGCGCCACGCACAGCAGCTCGGGGTACAACGCGGCCCGCAACCCCGCGACGACGGGCGGCAGGTCGTGGGTGAAGTACCGGTATTCACCGGCTCCGAACCGATGGCGCGCCATCTCGATCGTGGACCGGAAGCGGGCCTCGTCCGCGTAGAGCGCGGCCAGCGACGAACATTCGGCCGGTGTCAGCAACGGTCCGGTCAGCGCACACCCGTGGCCATCGAGTTCGGCGGCCAGCGCACGCCAGTCCTGACCGGCCACCCGCTCACCGAAGGCCGTGGCCGCGAGCTCCGTCGGTAGCGAGTCCGCCGTGACCACCTCATGCGGCATGTTCGAGCTCCAGCAGCCGGCGCTTGGAGTCGAGGCCACCGGCGTATCCGGTGAGCCGGCCGTCGGCACCGACGACCCGATGACAGGGCCGCACGATCAGCACCGGATTCGCGCCGATCGCCGCGCCGACGGCGCGCACCGCCGCGCGCGGGGCACCGATTCGCGCCGCTATCTCGCCGTAGGACACGGTGTGGCCGTACGGGATGTCATCGAGCGCCCGCCAGACCCGCCTGCGGAACTCACTGCCCTCGACCGCGTAATCCAGCTCGAATCTGGTGCGCCGGCCGGCGAAGTAGTCGTCGAGTTGCTCGATCACCGGGGTGAAGGCGTCGCGGTCCTCGACCCATTCCGGCTGGACCACAACCGACTTCGGCCCGGCGATCGACACCGACCGGAGCGCGATGCCGGTCGGGCGGACCGCACCGGTCAATATCAATTCGCCCAGCGGGCTCGTTGTCGTCGCATGGACCGTCATTGCTGCTCCCATCGTCGTCCGGGCCGTACGTTCCCCAATCTGCCGCAGCCGCGGAGCACATACCGGCGGAAATCAGACATCGCATCCACGCCCGTGGCGCGGCGGGAATGAACGGGCACCTGCGGGCGTCCGACTCGGCATGCATCTTCCGGATTCCGCGCGTGAGTTCATCGGCGCCGGCGCGAACGCCACGCTGGTGACTCTCAATTCCGACGGCAGCCCGCAGATCTCCGTCGTCTGGGTGGCACTGCGGTCCACTCCCGAAGGGGACGAATTGGTCAGCGCTCACCTGGGTGAGTATCTGAAGGTGCGCAATGTGCGCCGTGATCCGCGAGTGGCGCTGACCATCGTGTCCGATGAACCGAGTGAGTTCATGCGGCCGTACCTGTCGGTCACCGGGACCGCGCGCATCGTCGAGGGCGGGGCGCCGGAACTGTTGCGCGAACTGGCCGCCACGCTGGCCCGGCCGGGCCTGGCATTCCCGCCCGCGGACGCGCCGCCGGGGGTGCTGACCCGGGTACGGATCGACAAGATCGGCGGACACGGTCCCTGGGCGTCCTGATTCGCCGGCGGCCCGGCGGTCAGGCGTTCGACAGCGCCGCCGTCCGCCGCACCGGACGCAGCGTCTTGTCCAGATTCGTCCGCATCGTCGTGGCCGAATCCAGCAGATAGTTCTGGCGTACCTTCCACGGATGCCGATCACCCTGACGCGGGAAGTCGGCGATGGAGCGCTGGATGTATCCGGAGGCGAGATCGAGCAGCGGGTGTTCGGTGAGATCGGCCTGCGGCTGCGGCACCACCGCCTCGTAGCCGCGGCGATCGGCGTGCGCGATCACCTTGCACACCAGCCGTGAGGTGAGATCGGCGCGCAACGTCCACGAGGCATTGGTGTAGCCGATGCAGACGGCGAAGTTCGGGACGCCGGTGAGCATGGTGCCCTGCCAGACGAAGCGGTCGGACAGATTCACCGATTCGCCGTCGACCTCCAGCGAAATACCGCCGAAGGCAAGCAGTTTCAGGCCGGTGGCCGAGATGACGATATCGGCCGGCAGCACCTTGCCCGACCGCAACCGGATACCTTCGGGCACGAACGTGTCGATGTGATCGGTGACCACCTCGGCCTTGCCCTTGCGCATCGCCTTGAAGAAATCGGCGTCGGGTACCGCACACAGCCGTTGATCCCACGGGTTGTATTCCGGGGTGAAGTGCTCGGCGACCAGCTTCTCGTCCTTCAGGATTCGAGTGGTCAGCCCGGTGAGCAGTTTGCGCGCCGCCTGCGGCCGGCGTCGGCAGTACTGATAGAAGCCGACATTGAACAGGATGTTCTTGATGCGGATCACCCGGTGCGCCAAGCCCGCCGGAAGCAGTTCGCGGATCTTGTCGGCCTGTTTGTCGCGACCGGGGACCGCGGAGATCCAGGTGGGTGAGCGCTGCAGCATGGTCACCAGTTCGGCCTGTTCGGCCATGGCCGGAACCAGGGTGACGGCGGTCGCGCCGCTGCCGATCACCACGACCTTCTTACCGGTGTAGTCGAGATCCTCCGGCCAGAACTGCGGATGCACCATCGTCCCGGAAAAGGATTCCACGCCGGGGAACTCGGGTGAATGCCCCTGGTCGTAGTCGTAGTATCCGGCGCACGAGTACAGGAAGCGGCACCGCAGCGTCCGCGTCTCACCCTCCTGGCTCAGCGTGAGCGTCCAGCGCGCCTCGGCGCTGGACCATTGCGCCGCAATCACTTTGGTGCCGTAGCGAATGTGTTCGTCGATGCCGTGGCGCCGCGCGGTCTCGGTGATGTATCGCAGGATCGAGGGCCCGTCGGCGATGGATTTGGCATCGCGCCACGGCTCGAAGGGATAGCCGAGGGTGAACATGTCCGAATCCGAGCGGATCCCCGGATAGCGGAACAGGTCCCAGGTGCCGCCCAGCGCCTCGCGTGCCTCGAGAATCGCGTAGGAAGTACCGGGCAGCTCGGTCTGCACCCGGTATCCGGCGCCGATTCCGGACAGCCCAGCGCCCACGATGACGACATCGACATATTCACCAGCTGCGGTCATGGTTCCAGTGTGCTGGCTACTCCCCCGGCAATCTTGACTTTGCGCGACAACTATTTGATTCTGGACGACATGTCGGTGATCCGGTCGGCCGGTTTGCGGGGATTCCGCGCCACGGTGGCGGAACTGGGCGGAAACGCCGAGGAATACGCGGTGGCCGCCGGACTGCCGATCGCCGCCCTGGACGCCGACGACCTGCTGGTCTCCGATCAGGCGATGGCACTGGTCCTGGAAATCGCGGCCGATCGGCTGCAGCGCCCCGATCTCGGGCTGCGCATCGCCGCACGGCAGGATCTGGGCATGCTGGGCCCGCTGGCATTGGCGATCCGGAGCTCGCCGACGCTGGCCGACGCGCTCGAGTGCACCTCCCGCTACCTGTTCGTGCACGCGCGTTCGCTGCGGTTGAGCATCGAACCCGACCCGTACGACGATCGCGCGGTCACCGCCCTGAACTACGGTGTGCGGCCCGGCCTGCCCACGGTGATCCAGGGGACCGATCTCGGCTTGGGATTCCTGCATCGGACCCTGATCCGGCTGATCGACGGCCCGTACGGGCTGCGCTCGGTGGAACTGCCCTATCGGCCACCCGCCGCCCGCACCGTCTACGAGGACTTCTTCGGCGCACCGGTGCGCTTCGAGCGCCCGGCGGCGATGCTGCGCGTGCCGAGCAGCCTGGCCGACCGGGCCGTCGCCGGCGGCGACGAGAATCTACGCCGGCTGGCGGTGGCATTCCTGGCCGAACAGGCCGGTGACGCCGGGGCCGAGACGGTGCCGCGGGTCCGCGCGGCGGTACAGAACCTGCTCGGCACCGCCGCACCCGACATCGATTCGGTGGCACGACTGCTGACCGTGCATCCGCGCACCCTGCAGCGGCGGCTGGCGGCCGGAGGAACCAGTTTCGCCACCATCGTCGAGGATGTGCGGCGCAGCGAGGCACGCCGATACCTGACCACCACCGATCTGCCGATGAGCCAGATCGCCTCGCTGCTCGGCCTGTCCGAACAGGCGACCCTCACTCGCTGCGCGCGCCGCTGGTGGAACACCACACCCACGGCGCTGCGCCGCGATCACCTCCGGCACTGACCGAGTGGCCGGCGCCTCAGTGGGTCAGGCTCGGATCCCAGCGGCTGGAGGTGAGGGTGAAGCCCTTGATCGAGGCCAGCGGAATCACCGCCTCGTAGTTGCGCTGATATCCGGTGCGCGCGATGCGCCAGCGGCCGTCGGACTCGCGGCGGTAGGTGTCGCGATAGTAGGCCGCACCGCGAATCATCACACCGTGGTCGGGGATGATGACCGTGTCCTCCAGGCACCAGCTGCCGGAGGCGGTGTCGCCGTCGACCTCGATCTCGGGGTGACTGCAGACGTGCGAGGTGATCATCGTCCCGGTCATCGCACCGCTGAGATAGCCGACGATCGCTTCGCGACTGTCGAACTGCAGCGGCCGGCCACCCGAGGGCGACCCGTAATCGGCCACCGCGTCCACGGTGAGGGTGTCGGCGAATTCTTCCCACTCCCGCATATCCAACGTTCGCAGATAGCGGTACTTCAACGCACGAATCTCTTCCAACGCAACGAGATCCATCGCGGCCACCTCCTGATATCGGTTCGCCAGCACAATAGAACACGTTTCTGTTTCGGTCCCGGCTTTTGCCGTTCACCGGGACCGCGGGGAAATCAGGCGTGCGTGCCACCGTCGATCCGGATCTCGGTGCCCGTGATGAAGGCACCGTCGTCCGACGCCAGCATCGCCACCACGCCGGCGACGGTGTCGGGCGAGGCGAAACCCTTGCCCAGCAGCGGCATCAGCTTCATGAGCAGGTTGTAGTCGGCATCCTCGGGCAGGCCCGGGCCGCGACCGTCGGTCATGTCGCTGGAGATCGAACCCGGTGCCACCGCCACCGCGCGCAGGCCCTGCTTGGCGTACTCCGCGGCCAGAGCGTGCGTCATCGACATGATGCCGCCCTTGGACGCGGCATAGGCGGCCATGTACGGGTGCGCGAAATAGGTCGAGGTGGAGGCGAAGTTCACGATCACACCGTGCCCGCTGTCCAGCAGGGCCGGCAGCGATTCGCGAATCATCAGGAAGGTGCCGGTGAGATTGGTGGTGAGGATGCGGTTCCAGTCCGCCAGCGGCATTTCGTGGGTGTGTGCCGAACGCAGGATGCCCGCGGCATTGACCAGCGCGTCCAGACCACCCAGGGTCTCGATCGCCGAACCGACCCCGGCGCGAACCGAGTCCTCGTCGGAAATATCGATCACCGCGGTGGTCAGCCGGTCGGCGTAGCCCTTCTCCGCGGCCTGCTTCGCGGTTTCCGCGAGACCGGCCTCGCTGACATCGGCACCCACCACGGTGCCGCCCTCGGACAGGATGCGGTGCACGGTGGCGCGGCCGATGCCGGATCCGGCACCGGTGATCAGTACGCGGCGGTCGGTGAAACGCTCCATTGCGAAACTCTCCTCGATTCGAATTTCCATTGTTCTCTTGACACGTTACGCCCAGTTGGCACGTTGTGCCACTATGGCAATTTGCCCATACACTGGTGGGCAGGAGGTGAGGCGATGACCGTCTCGAAGGCCGCGCGGATCGACACACCCCGCCCCAATCTGGCGCAACGACGCAAGACGGCGACCCGGACGGAGATCGCGCACACCGCGGCCCGGCTGTTCGCCGAGTACGGCACCACGGCGGTCACCGCGGAACAGATCGCCGCCGAAGCGGGTGTCGGCCTGCGCACCTTCTATCGCTACTGCCGTACCAAAGAGGATGCCGTCGAACCGATGCTCTCGACCGGTGCGTCTCGGTGGCTGGACATTCTCGCCACCGGCCCCCATCGATTGCCTACCATCTCGGAGTTCGAGGCCGCGGCGATCCGCGCACTCGACGTCGTCGATCACGACGAACTCGATGTCACCCGTGGGCTGTTGCGCGCGATGGCCGACGATCCGGCACTGCGCGCGGTGTGGTTCCGGGCCAATCTCGCCGGTGAACACGCCCTGCTGACCCTGCTGACCGAATGGTCGCCGCAGACCGACCCGCTGCGCCTGCGCACCCTGGCCGCCGCGGCCGCGGGCGCCATCCGGGTGGGGCTGGAGCAATGGGCCGCCGATCGGACGACGGCGGGTCCGGCGGATCTGGTGGTGCGGTGCATGCGCGAACTCACCGCGGGCGTCTTCGCGGCGACCGAGATGGACGCCGCGCCGGAGACGACATAGCCTGCAGCACAGAGGTGTTCCGGCGCGGCAGCGGCTGCCCGGGTTTCGATTATGGGGGGTTCCATGAGCACACAGTGGTGTGTATTGATCGAGGAGCAGGTCGGCGGCAGAGAACGCCGACAGTGGGAGCTGACCGGTGTCGAGGCCTCCGGCGGCGGCCGCGCTGCCGCGGAGCAACTGGCCGACAAGCTCTCGCGGACCTACCAGCCGCGCAATCCGCTCAACCCGCGCGGCCGCACCCGCTACCGCACCACCGACGGCTGGGTGGTCATGGTCGAGGGCATGATGAGTGAGTTCCACTTCCGGCTCACCCTCGCCGAACGCATGCCGGGCTGATCGACGGCACAGTCCACCGGCTAGGTCTTCCCGGACTTCGCGGCGGCGGCCTTCTTGGCCGATTTGGCGCCACTCTTTCCGTTGGCCTTGCCTCCCTTGGGTTTCCGGCCGTTGTCGGAGGTGTCCACAGAGCGCTCGGCGCCCGATCCGGCCACCGCGGCGACCAGCAGTCCGCTGTCGTCGGCGTCGACGCGCACGGTGTCACCGGGGTTCAGCTCACCGCCGAGCACCAATCGCGACGCCTGATTCTCCAGCTGCTTCTGCACCGTGCGGCGCAGCGGCCGGGCACCGAATTCCGGCTGGTATCCGTTGTCGGACAACCAGTCCCGTGCGGTATCGGTGACATCGAGGTCGATGTCCTGAGCCCGCAGGCGGCGGCGCGGGCCGTCGAGCACCAGGTCCACGATGCGCCGCAACTGCTCCTTGTCGAGCCGGTGGAACACGATCGTCTCGTCGATGCGGTTGAGGAATTCCGGCCGGAAATGCTGCTGCAACCGCTCCATCAACCTCGGTGTGAGCGAATCCAGGTCGGTCGCACCGGCATGCAGGATCAGATCGGATCCGATATTGCTGGTCATGATCACGATGGTGTTCTTGAAATCGACGGTGCGGCCCTTGGCGTCGGTGACGCGGCCGTCGTCGAGAAGTTGCAGCAGCACGTTGAACACGTCCGGATGCGCCTTCTCCACCTCGTCGAACAGGATCACCGAATACGGCTGTCGGCGTACCTTGTCGGTGAGCTGGGCGGCGTCGTCGTAGCCGACGTATCCGGGAGGGGCGCCGACGAGCCGGGAGACGGTGTGCTTCTCCTGGAATTCGCTCATGTCGAACCGGATCATCCGGTCCTCGTCACCGAATACCGCCTCCGCCAACGCCTTCGCCAGCTCGGTCTTACCCACACCGGTGGGCCCGAGGAACAGGAACGACCCGATCGGCCGGCTGGGATCCTTCATTCCGGCACGGGCGCGGCGCACCGCCTCGGCGACCGCCACGATCGCCTCGTCCTGGCCGATCACCCGCTCGTGCAGGACGTCCTCGAGGTGCAGCAGTCGCTGACGTTCCTCGACGGTCAACTCCGACACCGGAATTCCGGTCTGCTTGGACACCACCTCGGCGATGTCGTCGAGGGTCACCGTGGGTGCGTCGTCGGCCGTGATGTGCCCGACGCGCTCCTCGGCGGCACCGATCTCGGCCTTGAGCTCGTCGGCGCGGCCGTATTCCTCGCCGGCGACCGCGGCGTCCTTCTCCCGCTCGAGCCGCGACAATTCCTCCTGTGCCGCACGCAGATCCGGGCCCGGCATCCGGGTGCGCAGGCGGACCCGCGCACCGGCCTGATCGACGAGATCGATCGCCTTGTCGGGCATGAACCGGTCGGTGATGTAGCGATCGGACAGTTCGGCCGCGGCGATCAACGCTTCATCCTCGTAGTGCACCTGATGGTGTTCCTCGTAGACATCGGTGAGTCCGCGCAGGATCTCGATGGTGTCGGCGACCGAGGGTTCCGGCACCAGAACCGGCTGGAAGCGACGTTCCAGCGCCGCGTCCTTCTCGATGTACTTGCGGTACTCGTCGACCGTGGTCGCGCCGATGGCATGGAGTTCACCGCGGGCCAGGGCGGGCTTGAGCAGATTTCCGGCGTCCATCGAGCCCTCACCGCCGGTTCCGGCGCCGACGATGGTGTGCAGTTCGTCGATGAACAGCACCAGTTCGTCGGAGTGCTCGCGAACCTCGTCGAGGATCTTGGTGAGCCGCTCCTCGAATTCACCGCGGTACTTGCTCCCGGCCACCAGCGAGCCCACATCCAGCGCCACCACCCGGCGATCGGCCAGTGTGCTGGGAACGTCGCCGTTGACGATGCGCTGCGCCAGGCCCTCGACGATGGCGGTCTTGCCGACACCGGGATCGCCGATCAGCACCGGATTGTTCTTGCGCCGCCGCGACAGGATCTCCACGGTCTGCTCGATCTCCTCGGCCCGGCCGACCACCGGATCGACCTTCCCGGCCCGCGCCTCGGCGGTCAGATCGCGGCCGTACTCGTCGAGGGTCGGGGTGTCGCTGGGCGGCTTCTGCCCCTCGGCCGCCGGCAACTTCGCACCCGACAATGCCTGTGCGGCAGGGCTTTCCGGATTCTCCGCGATACCGAGCAGGATGTGTTCGGGCCCGATGTAGCTCGACCCCGCCTCGGCGGCGCTGCGCTGCGCGTTGCGCAATGCCAGTTTGGCACCCGGTCCCAGCACGACCTGATCGCCGGCGGTCGCGGTGGCCGCACCACTGCCCACCGCACCACGCATCTGCGCGCCGACCTTGTCCGGATCCAGCCCGAGCTGGGTGATCACACCGCGTGCGGGTTCGACCTGGGTGGCCGCGTAGAGCAGATGTTCTGCGGTGACCTCCGGATTGCCCCATTCCTGCGCCGCCGAGCGCGCGGTGCCGATCAGCTGTTTGGCGTTGTCACTGAGCAGCCTGCCCAGATCGATGCGCTGCACCGGGGGCTGTGCCGCCATTCCGGGACCGAAGAACCGACTGAACAGGTCGTCGAACGAGTCGAAGGAGTTGAACGAACCGGGCCACGCAGCGGTCATGTGCACACCTCGTCATCTCTGGAGAATCTTTCACCGTCCCAGCGATCGGCGAATGACCAGCTACCCATTCACCTCGCTCGTCGATCCTAGGAAAACTCCGAAAAGTTCGGGTCCCACCGTACTCCGGCGACCACAATCCGGGGAGGCCGCCGACGTATCCGTTACTTTCCAGCGATCACAATGCGCACGCCCGGACGACCGCGTCGGCGGGCGCCCCGGCCGCGAGATCCTAGATCGGCGGAAGTGCCGCAGAGGCAACCGTTCCCACCGGTCCCAGCCGCCGGTGCACCACATACTGCTGCACGAAGGTCCAGGTGTTGCTGGTCGCGAAGTAGACCAGGATTCCGATCGGCATCACCAGACCGGCGACCATGGTTCCCAGCGGGAACACCCACATCGTCATCGCATTGATCAGCCGGGTCTGCGGTGTCGTGTCGGTCTGCCGGGTGATCGAGGCGCGGGCGGTGCAGTGGGTGGCGATCGCGGCGATCAGCATCAGCGGGATCGCCACCACCGCCACGGCGCCGGGTGCGGCGGCCAGCGTCGCCGACAGTGGTGCGCCGAACACGTCGGCATGCAGGAACGACTGGACGAGATCCGAGGAGAACACGTAATTCGCGGTGGTCGAGTTCTGTTCCGGAGTCAAGGGATTCGAACCGCCGAGAAACGGAAGGTGGGAGGCCGCACCGGTGCGGTCGAATGAACGCAGGACGTGATAGAGGCCCAGGAACATCAGGGTCTGCGCGAAGACCGGCAGACAGCCGCTGAGCACACTGAAATTGTGCTGCTGCTGAAGTTTCCGGGTTTCGATGGCCAGTTTTTCGCGGTCGTCACCGCATTCGTCCCGCAATCGGCGGATCTCCGGTTGCAGCACCGCCATGGTGCGGGAGAAACGAACCTGGGCGATGAACGGCCGGTACAGCGCCAGCCGCAATGTCACAACGAGCATGACGATGGCCAGCGACCACGACAGTCCGCTCGCGGCGCCGAACAGGGTCGCGAATCCGGCGTGCCAGAGCCAGAGCACGGCGGAGACAGGGTAATAGACGAAATCGAGCATGGGAAGATCACCTCACTATGAGGCACCCGCAACGGATACGGGCGAGTGAACAGGGCAGCCGGACGGCCGAACGCGCCTGAACGCGTTCAGCTCGGCAGCCCCGGCGCCCTGGGCCGTGGCCGGCCCGCCGCATCCGGATTGCTCTGTCGCAGAAATGATCCCCGGCGGCGCTGCTGCGCCGAGACCGGTGGCCCGCTGTGCACCGTGGCGGGCACCAACCGCATCCGGCCCGAGTACGCGGCCACCACGGCCAGCGCCAGAATGGCCGCGGCACCCACCGCGAGCAGCGAATTGGGTTCGCCCGCAGGCACGGCCGTGACTGCGATCATGGACAGCACCAGTGCGCACAGCACCAGCCCCATCGCACGGATCCGCGTCACCATGACAGTGAGGATACCCAATCCGGATCGCCCGCCGGCGACGGCCGGGATCGTGTCCCGGCTGCCCCGCCCGGGACATCGACGGGCAAACCGCTTATAACGCCCACGTACAACCAAGCGCTTGCTAGCCTCTGAGAGATGATCTCGACGATCGTCTGGGGTACCGGCAATGTCGGCCGGGCCGCCATCCGCGCGGTACACGCGCATCCCGGACTGACCCTGACCGGCGTACTGGTCCACGATCCGGAGAAGGTCGGCCGCGACGCGGGCCGGCTGGCCGGCCTCGACCACGACATCGATGTGGCCGCCTCCGCCGATATCGAGGCGATGCTCGGCAGCGGACCGCAGGCCGTCGTGTACGCCGCCTCCGGTGACATCCGCCCCGACGACGCCCTGCGCGATATCGCGGCCGCGATCCGGGCGGGTGCCGTGGTCGTCACCCCGGCCCTCTACCCGCTCTACGATCCGCGCAACGCACCCGCGGAGATCCGCGATCCGGTGACGGCCGCGATCGCCGCGGGCGGTGGTTCGCTGTTCGTGTCCGGCATCGATCCGGGCTGGGGTAACGATGTACTGCCGTTGCTGCTCAGCGGGCTGGGCGGGCGCGTGGACACGATCCGCTGCCAGGAGATCTTCGACTACTCGACCTACGATCAGCCCGATTCGGTGCGTTACCTGGTCGGGATGGGTCAGCCGATGGATTATGTGCCGCCGATGACCGCGCCCGGTATCCCGACCATGGTGTGGGGTGGGCAGCTCCGGCTGCTGGCACGCGGGCTCGGGGTCGAACTGGACGAGATCCGCGAGACATTGGACCGGCGCAAGCTCGAGGCCACGGTCACCACCGCATCGATGGGCGAATTCGAGGCGGGGACACAGGGTGCGGTGCGATTCGAGGTGCAGGGCATCGTCGCCGGGCAGCCACGCCTGATCATCGAGCACATCACCCGTATCCATCCGGACTGCGCACCGGATTGGCCGGTACCGCCGGACGGCGCGGGTGCGCATCGGGTCGTCGTCGATGGCGACCCCCGTCTCGAGGTGACCGTGACCGCCGAAACCGAGGGCGGCAATCGCGCCGCGGGCGGCAACGCCACGGCCGTGGCCCGGCTGGTCAACGCCATCGACTGGCTGGTAGCCGCCGAACCAGGTCTCTACGACGCACTCGACGTCCCGCTGCGCCCCGCACCCGGGCTGTCCGGAACCGACGCTTAGGAGAACACCACCATGAACATCGACATCCCCGAGGGCAAGGACCCGATCTCCTACGTGTGGGGTGAGATGGTCCCCGGTATCGGGATCGCGGCCTCGAAATTCTCCCTGGCGGTGTACTCCGACACCACGCTGGGGCTACGCGAATTCGAGGCGGCCCGGCTGCGCATCGCCCAGATCAACGGCTGCCTGTTCTGCCAGGACTACCGCACCGACCGGGACGGGCAGAAGGTCGAGATCGGATTCGATCAGGCGGTGACCGATTGGCGCACCACCGATGCCTTCGACGACCGGACCCGGCTGGCGGCCGAGTACGCCGAGCGCTACGCCGTCGACCATCACAATCTCGACGACGAGTTCTGGGCGCGCATGACCGGGCACTACACCCAGGCCGAAATCGTCGAGCTGAGCATGTGCATCGGGTCGTGGCTGGCGTTCGGCCGCCTCAATCATGTGCTGGGGCTGGATACGGTCTGCGTGCTGCCCGGCCACTGATCGTGCGCCCCGGCCGGGGTCACTGCTTCGGCAGTGCTCCGGCCATACCGCCCACGTCGGTCACCTTCCAGCCGTTGCCGGGATCGACGTCGACGGTGTAGGTGACGGTGGTCTGCGCACCCTGCGGATTCTGAGCGCTGGTGGAGTTGACGTTCAGGAACACGTCGACCTTGTGGACACCGTTGTCGGTGCTCATGAGTTTGGCCGTGATCGGGTTCGCCGAGGAGGTCCACTTCAGCGGGACCAAGATCTCCTGCAGCTTCGGCGCGGTCGCGTCGAACTTGGCGGCCAGCTGCGGCGAGGTGTTCGCCTTCAACTTCGTCACCCAGGCGTTGACGTCCTGATAGTCGATATTCGAGGCGCCGACCGCGTAGTCGGTGGCGACCTGTTCGGCGTGCTGCTGCGCCGCCGCCCGATCGTCGCGGTCGTTCAGATCACCGCGTGCGGACGACCACAGCGAGGCGAAGACCGCGGCGAGCGCGATCAGCGCCACCCCGGCGGCCGCGCCGAGTACGGTCGACAACCGGATCGACAGCGTGCGTGGGGCTTTCGCCGCGACGGCCTTCGATGCGGTCTCGGTGGTGTCGGCGGGCGCGGAGGACTCGGCCTCCGCGTCGACTGCCCGCTTCGGTTCGGTGCCGGTGTCGTTCGACATGGCGTCCTCCTTCTCGGTCGAATTACTTGACATTGATCCGCACCCGCACGGTTCCGTCGGTGCCCACATCGTCGAGGGCCTGTGCGATCAGACTGGAGATATCGATCCGCGGCGCCGAGGCGGTCGCCGCATCGGCCAGCGGTGCCAGCGCCGGGGCCAGTGATTTCAGCTCGGGACCCAGTTCCCCGAGCCGATCGGTGAGCTCGGCCAGAAACGGCGCGAGACCGTTTCCGTCGGTGTAGCTTTCGGCCGGGCGGGCGTCGACCATCCGGCCCACCGCGGCGACCAGGTCGTCGAGGGCGTGGGTGAAGCGCACGAATTCCGGTGCGGCCGCGCCGGTCGCCGGACCCGCCCAATCGATGTCGGCGGCCGCCGCCTGAAAGCTGTTGAGCAGATCCGCGATGCGCGGGCTGCGGCTCATGATCGCCGCGGCCAGCAGATCACCGGACCGGGTGAGATTCGGGATGGCGGAGTCGGTTCCGTTCAGCGCGGTACCGGCGGTGGCGACCAGGGATCCGACCACATCCGGGTCGATCTGATTCATCGTCTTCGTCACCAGTCGCGCCACCTCGGGGATCGACAGCGGCATGCGTACTCTCGAGGTCTCCAGGCGCTGGCCGTCGTGCAGGTACGGCCCGTTGCCGGTCGTCGGGCGGAACTCGACGTAGGGCTCGCCGAGGGCCGACAGATGTTCGATGGTCACCGAACTGTCGGTGGGCACCCGCTTGTCGGCGGCCAGTCGCATGCCGACCTCGACCCCCGCGGGGGTGTGCCGCACGGTCGTCACCCGGCCGACCTCGAGACCGGTGAGCAACACCGGCGAGCCGACGCCGAGCCCACCGGAATCGGTGAGCACCATGGTGGTCCGGGTGTAGTCGGCGAACGGATCGGCCCGCACCACGCCGAAGGTCAGATAGCTCGCTCCCGCCACCGTGATCGCGACGATGCCACCGAGCGAGATCGGTGTCGACCACTTCATCGCACGACTCCGATCATCCGCAGGGTCGCCAGCATGCGATCGGTCTGCTGATCGGGTGGCATGTCCGCAGCGGCATCCGAGTGCACGCCGACGACGTTCACCTTCGCGCCGTGCTCGACGAACGGAATCACCCTGTCCCGCAGCAGTTCCACGAGGGCGGACAGGTTCGACGAGCGGCTCAGGTCCACCGGCCCGGCCGACAGCAGGAGCGGGGAGAACGCCTGGACCGCACCGTCGGCGCCACTCAGAACCGGGCCGAGCCAGGTCAGCGACGTTCCCACGGGCCCGAGTCCGCCGAAGATCTTCGTCACGCCGATGACCGAATCGGTGATCGCGTTCATCTGATCCACCGAGGTGCGGCTGAGAATATCGTCGAGTTCGGGCTGGATGTCGTGCAGCACCTGCGCATTGGTACCGAGGCCGTTCAGCAGTGCGTCGACCTGGTCGAGATTGTCCGCCAGATCCGCGGCATCGGCCGCCATGGTGTGCGAGATGCGGGCGGTCTGCGCCGGATCCCGCGGCAGGGCGTGGTTGATCTCGGTGATCACGTCCTGCAGCTGGGTGACCGCGCCGCCCTGGGTGAAGGCGGCGACCAGCGCCATCGTATCCTCCAGCTGCACAGGCGGTTTCGACTGCGCCACCGGGATCGTCGACCCGTCGTGCAGCAGCGTGCCGAAGCCGTTCGCCGGGGTGGTCAGCGCGACGTGAATATCGCCGAGCACCGTGTTCTGCCGCAGTTCGGCGATCGTCGAGGCGGGCAGTTTCACCGATGTCGAGAGCTCGGCGTCGACGGCGACATAGCCGCCGCGATCACCGGCCGGATTCACCACCGTCACACCGGAAACGGTGCCCACCCGTGCGCCGTTGGCCATGATCTTGGCGCGCGCCGGCAGGTTCAGCACATTCGTGAATTCGATGCGCACGTGGTACGTGGGACCCGACACGGTGGTGCCGGGCACCGGTACCGAAGAGGGATCGAACGCGCATCCGGCGGCCGAGGCCGCCAGCACACCCACCGCGAGTGCCGCGGCCATGACCCGAATTCTCATCGCGCACCTGCCAATCCGAATACCAGGGCGGCCATGTCCATTCGCACCAGACCGTCGGCGGGAGTGCAGCGGCCGGGGGCGAGCGCGTCGATCGCGGCGCACACCTGCTCGGCGTGCTCCTGCGGGATCGCGACCTTCGGCGCCGCGTAGCCGATACCCGCGGCGCCCACACTGTGCACGGCCTGAGCGAGAACCGGTGTCAGCGAAACCATCTGGGCCAGTGAGCCCACATTCGCCCGCAGGAACTTCACCAGCGGCACGGTGTCGTCGAGGGCGCGCATGATCGGATCGCCGAACAGGGTGGTGATGTCGTTGAGCATGGGCAGGACCCGGCCCAGACCGTCGAACAGGGCCGCACCGGGTTGCAGCAGGTCGGTACCGGCCTGATTGAGCACCGGCCCCAGGCGGGTGAGCATGGTCTTCAGCTCGCCCCAGTGCGCTTCCACATCCTTGGAGACCGAGGCGAAGGCATCGAAAATCCCCGCCAGATGGGCGATATCGGCATCCGGTGCGGACATGGCGGCGCTGAGCGTGCCCACCAGCTCGTTGATCTGCGGGCCGGTTCCGGCGGTGGCGTTGTCGAGGGAGGTCAGGCCGCGGGCCAGCGCGTCGGGATGCGCGGCATCGGGGCCCTGGATCTGCGACGACAACTGCGCGAGCGCGTTCAAGGTCTCGGTGATGCTCTTGGGCGTCACAGTGTTGGTGAGACAGCGGGTGTGATCCCAGTGCGCGGCATTCTTGCCGCCGGAGACCACGGCGAGTTCGCGCGCGGCGACGATACTGTCCGACAGCGTCGTCGCACCCGCATCGGCGAGCAGCGGATGATCGGCGTCGACCGCGAAGTCGACCTTCACCGCATTACCCTGCGGCGCAATGGATGTCACCGTGCCCACCGCGATACCGCGCATGGTGACCTGATTGCCGGGGTACAGCCCGACGCTGTCGGGCATCATCGCGCAGTACGCCGTGGTCGCTTTCATGGGCTGGAATGCGGCGAGATAGCCGACCACCGCGACGACGACAACCGCCACCACACCGGCGATCGACATGAAGGCGCGCGAACCGAGCAGCTTGTGCAGCATCAGCAGTCCTTCCCCGGCACCGGAATGCACAGCCGCGCGGCGGGAGCGGTGACGGTCTGTCCCGACTGATCCACCGTCACCGCACCATCGGTCCCACTGAGCGCAGCGAACTTCGACTGCAGACTCCGTACCGAACCGATGATCGGCTCGAGTTGCCCGCCCAGCTTCTCCAGCTCCGGCAGGGCGTCACCGAGCTGCCGCAACTTCGGCTTCAGCGCGGAATCGTAGGTCGGCGCCAGGGCCGCGACCCGCTCGATCACCGCGCGCAGCAGCCGCACACCCTCGCGCAGTTCGGCGCGCTTGTCGACCAGCAGGGTCTCCATCTGGTTGACATTGACCATCAGCCGACCCAGATCGTGTCTGGCGCCGTCGTACATCGTCACGTACTCGTCTGCGACGGCGATCGCGTTCGTCACCTGGGTGCGCTGCCGGTTCAGGGCATCGACATAGGTACCGAGGGTGTTCAAGGTGGTGCGCAGGGCATCGGGCGCGGCATCGATCGAAGAATCCAGTGCCGCGAGATTGCGGCGCAGGGTGTCACCGTCGACCTGGCTCAGCGGTTGTGCCGCATCCTGGAAGGTCTGCACCAGACTGTAGGGCAGATGCACCCGGTCGACCGGAATCGCCGTGTCGCCCAGCGGGTTACGTCCGGCCGGGAACAGCGCCACGTAGTTGCCGCCGACGATGGTGAGCATCCGGATGTCGAGCGAGGACCGATCGCCCACGAAAACCTTCGAATCGACGGTGAATCGCATCCGCACCCGATCGGGACGCAGATCCAGCGAATCCACCTTCCCGACCGGGATTCCGGCCACCCGGATGTCGTCGCCGACCTTCACCGACTGCGCTTCCGACAGTTCGGCGGTGTAGGTCTTCTTCCCGAACGGCACCACGTACAGGATCCCGGCGGCCGCCGCGCAGATCACGACCAGCGCCACGCCCACGATGCCCAGGCGGATCTCGCGCCGGCGCTTGCCACTTTCGTCGGCGACCCGGCGCTCGCGCCCGCGCGGCAGGTTCAGCCGTTGCATACCGCCACCTGCTGTCCGGCGACCATGATCCGCAGCGCCTCCGGCAACTCGGCATTTCCCTTGGAGCACTGTGGTTGCCAGTCCGCGACGGACTTCGGTGCCGCCGCGTCCAGACCGCCCAGCAGGGCGGGCAGCTTGCCGAATACGTCCACGGCCTGTTGCGGATCGGGGAACAGCCGGCGGATGAGGGCATCGACATCGGTGCCCGAGCGCAGGCCGAGCGCGTCGAACAGGCTGTCCAGCGGTCCCAGTACCGAGGGCGCCGCCATGGCGAACTGGGCCAGCCCGCCGATATTGGTCTGCAACGCGGCGAAGATGTCGGTCAGCCGGGCCAGCAACGGCACCAGATGGTGCACCCTGCCGCCGACCCGGTCCGACAGGTCGGACATGTTGTGGATCAACGTGCCGATCACCTGCTGGCGATTGTCCACATACGAGGCCAATCGTCCGATCGCGGCCAGCACCGGTTCGACCTGGGTGTCATCGCCCTCGATCAGCGCCACCATACTGGCGCTGAACTGGTTGATCGCCTCCGGGGAGATGGTGGCCAGCACCGGTTTCAAACCGTTGAACATGCTGGTCACATCGAAGGACGGCACGGTGTGGTCGATGCCTACGGTGCGCCCGCCCGGCAGCCGGGCCCCGGGTTTCGGTTCCTGCTGCAGATCGACGTAGCGCTGGCCGGTGAGGTTCTGATATCGGATGGCCAGATGTGAGTTGTCGTAGACCGGGGCATTCGTCTTCAGCGACAACCGGACTCGCGCCAGGGCGCCGTCGAGGGAGATGCCCTCGACCTTGCCGACCTGGACACCGAACTGGCGCACATCGTCGCCGACCTTGAGCCCGTTGGCATCGGTGAACAGCGCTTGATGTGTTTCGGTTTCGCCGGAGACCGGGCGCTTGATGGCGGTGAACACCACCGACAGCACGACGATCATCACCACCGCGAACAGTCCCAGCCGCCAGGCGGCGGCGCCCACCTTCATCGGAGTCCTCCCAGCAGCGGGGCCAGCACGGGCACCCCGCGCACATCGATCTCGGTGTCGAGCACCGGTCCGTCCGGAGTGTCGTGCAGGCCGGCGCGCAACCGGCGCAGCAACTCGGTCAGATCCGCACCGGACCGCTGCGGCCGGGGCACCATCTGGGCCAGGACGGCGAGCACCGGAGCCACAGCATCTGTGCTGCCCGACAATTCACTCCCCGCCCGGTCACCGAATCCCGCCAGTGCGGGCAGTACCGAATCGGTGAGCGCGGCGGTGCCGGCATCGTAGGAATCCCGATTGTCCTGCAGCCGTGGAATATTGCGGATCAGATCGAGTACCTGAATGGTCGCGCCCGCGAAGCGGCCGCCACCGTCGAAGGCCGGGCCGAGCCGCCCCACGAGTTCGGAACTGGGCATCGTCTGGTTGTCGGTGATGGTCTGGGCCACCGAGATCAATGCCTGCACCAGCGGCGTGAACCCGTGCACATCGCCGGCCACCTGCGAGATCACAGTCGCCATCTGCGGGGTGAGCAGGGCATTGCCGGTCTGCGACAGTCCGCGCAGCAGCCCGCCCATGGTCGCGTCGTAGACCGCGCCGGAGCGCTGTCCGATCAGCTCGATCGTGCTGCCCGCGCGGAGCGGTGCGCCACCGGAGCCCGGCCGCAACTCGATCTCACTGATACCGAACAGATTCGCGGGCGCGTAATCCACCCGCAGGCTGTCGTCGATACCGTGCAGCTGAGATCGATCCAGCCGCAGGCTGATTCGCTGCGTGCCGCCGGCCACCGGTGCGATCTCGTCGACCTTGCCCACCTGCACGCCGTCCACCCGTACAAAAGTGCCGGTGAGCACGCCGTCGCCGATCTGTTCGGTGTGCAGCGCGATGTGCAGGCTGTCGTCGTCACGCAACCCGCGATACAGCATCGAGGCGATCACCACGGCGGCGACGAGCGCGAGCGCGACCGCGCCGACCAGCAGTGAGCGCCGCTTGTCCACCGCCACGCCGGGCATTCCGTAATTCGGCACCGCGCTACCCCGTGAAGTCGATCGTCGCGTTGAAACCCCACAGCATCAGCGTCAGCACCATGTCGATGGCCACGATCGCCACCGATGAGGCCCGTACCGCACGCCCCGACGCGATACCGACCCCCTCGGGGCCGCCGGTGGCGAAGAAGCCGTAGTAGCTGTGGATCAGGATCACGACGGTCGCGAAGATCGCCACCTTGATCACCGCGGCGATCACGTCGAATCCGGACACGAATTGGAAGAAATAGTGGTCGTACACTCCCGCCGATTGGCCGTGCACCAGGGTGATGAGCCCGCGGCACGCCAGATACGACAGGATCAGCCCGATCAGGAAGGTCGGCACGATCGAGATGGCGCCCGCGATGACCCGGGTGGTCACCACGAACGGCACCGACCGCAGCCCCAGCGCCTCGATCGCGTCGATCTCCTCCGAGATCCGCATGGAGCCGATCTCGGCGGTCATCCGGCAGCCCGCCTGCGCCGCGAATCCGATGGCGGCCACGATGGGCGCGAGCTCACGGGTGGTGGCGTAGGCCGAGACGATGCCCGTCACCGGCCCCATGCCCAGCATGTTCAGCATGGTGAACGACTCGACGGCCACCGATGCGCCCATCACGAGACCGAGCACGATCATCATCGGCACGGTCCCGCCGCCGACGATCACCGAGCCACGTCCCCAGGTCATATCCGAGATCACGCGCAGGGTCTCGTCGCGATAGCGCTTGAGCGTCAACGGGATCGAGGACAGCACCTGCCAGATGAAGGCCAGGACGAAGCCCAGGCCCTCGACCCGGGCGAAGATCAGTCCGCGGCGGCGGTAGAAGCGCGCGACATGCCGGAGCCCGGAGGGCTTATAGGTCGAGATCGCCACGTCAGACCAGCCTCGTGGGCAGGAACATCTCGACCACCTGGGTCACGCCGAGATTCACCACCGCGATCGACACCACCGACAGCACCACGGCCGCGTTCACCGCGTCGGCCACCCCGCGCGGGCCGCCCTTGGCCTCCAGTCCGCGCTGGCAGGCGATGATCACCACGAGGAATCCGAACATCACCGCCTTCAACAGCGAGACCCACACATCGGCGACCGTGGTGAACGAACCGAAAGTGGCCCAATAACTTCCGGGTGTGACGTTCTGCCCGCCCACCGCGACCGCATAGCCCGCGACCACGCCGACGAAGATGATCAGGATGTTGAGCAGCGGTGCGACCAGGATCATCGCGACCAGCCGCGGTATCACCAACCGGTGAATCGGCGAGATGCCCATCGTGTCGAGGGCATCGATCTCCTCACGGATGGTGCGCGCGCCCAGATCGGCGGCGATCGCGGCCGCACCCGCGCCGCCGAGGAGGAAGCCGGTGGCCAGCGGGGCACCCTGTTTGATCACCCCGAGCCCGCCGGTGGCACCCAGCAGCGAATCCGCGCCCAGGGTGTGGATGAGATTGCCGACCTGCACCGAGACGATGACGCCGAACGGGATCGCGATCAGCACTGCGGGGATCGCGGTGACCGTCACCAGCCGCCATGCCTGCAGAATCGCTTCGCGCCACTGGAATTCGCGCCGGACGATGTCGGAAGCGGTGCCGCTCACCGATTCCCGGGCGATATCGACCGCTCTGCCGAAGGTACGCAGCGCGGACACGATGGTGTCCGAGAAATTCTTGCGAACGATACGAACAGCGGACGCGCCCGAGGAAGCCCGGGTCACCGGCGCCATGAGTGGCGGGCTCGGTCCGGGCGGTGTGGCTCGAAATTCACAATCGTTCTCTCCGTGATCGGCGACACTGCCAACACGAAGCTATCGGTTACAACCAGTTACAGTAAAGTCGATCACGGTGTGAGGGTGGCCGCTCCAGCGAACATCCGGCATTCTCAATAAATCCAGCTCACGCGCATGTTTTTCTGAGCGACCGACAGTTCTGAAACCTGTTATCAGCACAGATCTGCTATCACTATGACCCGCGTCACGTGGTGTGGGCTACATCGATCCGCGCCCCGGAGGCACCACGAGGATCAGGAATCCCGCGAGCAACACGGGAAGAAGTCACACCACCGAGGCTCGACACGGGTCGAGCCAACACAAACCCGGGACCAGCCGCCGGTCCGGGCACGGGATCGCGTGTGGGCGCGCGCAGCGTGTCGATCATCGCCCGCTCCGCCACGTCGATCCGACGCAGAAACGACACGGTGGCCATGACGATGTCCCGAGTGCGCCACGCACCCGGTTCCGCCCATCGGCCGAAACCCGCACGGCGGCACGCGTATCCATCTCCGCGTCATCGCAGGACGTCCTGAATGCGCCATGATCTGCGTCGGCGCGTCCGGGCGTGCCACCCGGCGGGCGGCTAGGATCGGCGGGGTGCCGGAGTCCGCGAGTCCCGCGCCCGCCGCTGTCCAAGTCTGGCGGGCACTGCAACGGGTTTACGTGGATCTGCGTCCGGAACTCGACTCCGAACTGCGGCGATCGACCGGTCTGCCCGCGAGCTGGTACGACATGCTCGTCGAATTGTCCGGCCCGCAACGACTTCGGATGAGCGATCTCGGCGAGCACATGGTACTCAGCCGGACGCGGGTCAGCCGCCTGGTCGGTGAGCTGGAAGGGCGCGGCCTGGTCCGTCGCGAATGCAATCCCGCCGACGGCCGATCGGCGTACGTCGCGATCACCGCCGCGGGATGGCAACGACTGCACGAGGCCACCCCCTTTCACCGCGCGGCGATCGACCAGCATTTCGCCGGGCTTCCGGACGGCGCACTCGAAACCCTCGTCACCGCACTGCAGCAGGTGATCGGCGTTCCGGCCGACGACGCCGATCCGCACCGGCACGACTGACCGGGTCCGATCACGCACAATGGACCGATGCGCGCCCTCTCGACCGTGCTCGATCCACTCCGGCACACCGCCGGTTACGCCCGCTACCTCCTGCACAAGAGCGCCCGCGATCGTGCGGACGCCCAGGTGCTCGGCGAGCTGGAATCGCGGGCACTGAACCTGCCGGTGGGCCTGGAGCTGCAGTGGCTCGGCACCGCCGGATACCGGATGACCTTCCAGGGGCAGACCCTGCTGATCGATCCGTTTCTCAGCCGGGTGCCGCTGTCGACGATCGTGCGCCGGCGCACCGCCCTGCCCGACCCCGCGGCTGTCGACCGCTTCCTTCCCGGCCTCGGCGAGGTGTCGGGAATCCTTGTGGGACACGGGCATTGGGACCACGCCCTGGACGCGCCGGAGATCGCGCGACGGACCGGCTGCCCGGTCCACGGCTCACAGTCGGTGCGGAATCTGATGGATCTGCACGGACTCGGCGACCAGGGTGTGGTGGTGCGGCCGTACCGCCGCTACGAACTGGGCCCGTTCACGGTGACCTTCGTTCCGAGTGTGCATTCGAAGATCCCGTTCGGAGTGCGGATCCCCTCCCCCGGCGACACGAGCTGCGAATCCCTCGCCGGACTGGCACCACTGGCGTACGGCTGCGGGCAGACCTGGGGCATCCACATCGAGGTCGCGGGCATCCAGATCTATCACCAGGGCAGTGCGGACCTGATCGACGATGCGATCCGGCACCGCGATGTCGATCTGTTCCTGGCCGGGGTCGCCGGACGATCGGTGACCCCCGGGTATTGGCAACGCATCCTGACCGCACTGCGTCCGGCCACGGTCGTGCCCATGCACTACGACGACTTCCTGCGCCCACTGGACGCCCCGATGGGATTCACCCTCGATATCGGATTGGCCGCGGTGCCCGACGAGATCGCCGCGGTGAGCCGCGATATCGACCTCGTCGCACTACCGCCGATCCACCGCGCGCCGACGCCCGAGAACTAGCGGGCGAACCGACCGATCACCAGATGCGCCGGGATCGGCCGGCGATCGACGACGCGGTGCTCCACCGCCAGCCCGGCCCGCTCGAGTGCCGCCGACACCCCGGCCACCGGTCGCAACCGGAAACCGTTGGCGGTGAACGGCATCCGGGCCATCGCCTCGGGGTCCCCGATACCGATCACCACCCGGCCGGCTGGACGCAGGACCCGGGCCAGCTCGGCGCACACGCGGTCCAGCTCGTCCACGAAGTAGACGGTGTTCACCGTGATCGCCGCGTCGAGACTCGCGTCCGCGAGCGGCAGCTCGGTGAGCCCGCCCTCGAGCACACGCAGCTGACCGGTACCGATCTCGCGAGCGAACCGGGATCGGGCGCGGGCCGCCATGTCCGGCGAGATCTCCACTCCGTGCACCGTGCCGTCGGGACCGACGCGCCGCAGCAGCACCGACAACCCGACACCACCGCCGAATCCGATATCGGCCACCGCCTGCCCCGGCCGCACCTCGGCCGAGTCGATCGCGGCGTCGATGGCGAAACGGTTCGTCCGGTTCAACATCCGCGCCACCCCCTTGCCCAGCAGGCCGTGTGGATTACCGAGCTGCGCGGAGACCGTGGCCATGGCACGGGAGACGAGCGAAGTCACCTGCTGAATGCTACCGATATCGCGCGGTGCGCCGGTCCACCACATCGGCCGGCCGGCGGCATAGTCTGCACAGCGTGGACGACTCCGACCACGTGCGAAGTCCCGGCGGCTGGAAACATCCGCACGAACCGCACGGTCAAGGCATGGCCTCACGACTGAACTGGTTGCGTGCGGGGGTGCTGGGAGCGAACGACGGCATCGTCTCGACCGCCGGACTGGTCGTCGGTGTCGCCTCGGCGACCGCCGACACCACGCCGATCTTGACCGCGGGTGTGGCCGGACTGGTCGCGGGCGCATTGTCGATGGCCGTCGGAGAGTACGTCTCGGTCAGTACCCAACGCGACAGCGAGCGCGCCCTGTTGTCCCAGGAGAAGCGCGAACTGGCCGCGGATCCCGACTACGAACTCGACGAATTGACCCAGATCTACCGGCACAAGGGCCTGACCCTGGCGACCGCCCGGCAGGTCGCGCGCGAACTGACCGACCACGACGCCTTCGCCGCACACGCCGAGGCCGAACTGGGTCTGGATCCGAACGAACTCACCAACCCGTGGCAGGCCGCGATCTCCTCCGCGATCTCGTTCACCTGCGGTGCACTGCTCCCGCTGCTGGCGATTCTGCTGCCGCCGCCGACCTGGCGGATTCCGGTGACCTTCGTGGCGGTGCTGCTGGCTCTGGCGGGGACGGGCTCACTCAGTGCCCGGCTCGGCGGCAGCAGCAGACTCCGCGCCGTCCCGCGCGTGCTGATCGGCGGGGCACTCGCCATGCTGGTGACCTATGCCATCGGCCAGATACCAGGGGTGTCGCAATGAGTGCATCGAATCCGGTGCGACAGCGGCACGGCGGGGCGACTCCGCCGCAGACCTGATCCGCCGAGTATCCGGACATCTCCAGACAGTCCACTAGTGGACAACTGGCTCTGGGTTCGAGGTCCAATCCTCGGAATACTGGCCGAATGTTGCTCCGCCGCCTGTGTGCGCTCTACGCCGGACTGTGGTTGTACGGGTTCTCGATGGCCGTCATGATCAGGGCCGCGCTCGGGCTCGATCCCTGGGATGTCTTCCACCAGGGCGTCACCGCGCACATTCCGGTGAGCTTCGGAACCGTCACGGCGGCAACCGGACTCGCGGTACTACTGGCCTGGATTCCGCTACGGCAACGCCCCGGCCTGGGCACAGTGAGCAATGTCGTGGTGATCGCGATATCCGTCGACGCCGGATTGTGGCTGCTGCCCGAACTTCACGCGCTGCCGCCGCGCATCGCGGCGATGGCCGCGGCCGTCGTACTGAACGCGATCGCCACGGTCCTCTACATCGGTGCGGGTATGGGACCCGGTCCGCGCGACGGCCTGATGACCGGCCTGGTCGCGCGCACCGGTCGTCCCGTCTGGGCGATTCGCACCGGAATCGAGGCCACGGTGCTGAGCACCGGGTGGCTGCTGGGCGGCAGTGTCGGGGTCGGCACCTTCATCTACGCTTTCGGCATCGGGCCCCTGATCCAGCTGATGATCCCGCTGGTCGATCGCCGGCTCCCGGGTTTCCGATCCGCTCCGGCGCCCGAGCCGGCCGCGGCACCATAGCAGCGGGAATCAACTGTCGCGCACGATGATTCCCGCCGCACGCGCGAAGGCCGGGGCCATCTCCATCAGCTGCCCCGTGGAGACGACCGCCCCTTTCAGAGTGCCGATGTCGGCGATCAGATCCAGGGTCGCGGCACCACGAAGATCCACCTTGTCCAGCGTGGCGCGATGCAGGACCACACCATCGAGCCGGGACCCCGGGAAGTCCACCTGCCGCAGCGCCGCGGCGGAGAAATCCACATCGCGCAGAACACAGTCGGCGAAGGTGACAGTGCGGAATTTCGCTGCCCGGAAGTTCACCGACTCGAGTTTGCACCCCTCGAAACGGACACGGTGCAGTTGCGCGTCCACCGCGATCACACCCGACCACGCCGAATCGATGAGTTCCGCGTCCAGCCAGCGAGTTTCGCCGATGTCGGTGCCGATCCAGCGCGCGCCCCGCAACCACACCTCGTCGAAGCGGCTGTGCGCCACACTGCCACCGGTGAAAGCGACCGAGGTCAGCGCCGACCGGTGGAACCAGGACCCCGCCGCCGAGACCCCGTCGGCGGTGACGGCGTCGAGATGGGCCTGCTCGTACTCGCTGTCGGGCTCGAGCGGCTCCAGCAACGGGGTCAGATCGGCGGCATAGGGCAGGTCGATGAGGTCACGGGGCATTCCTGCACCCTAGACACCGCCACCGACACCGATCGGGACACGTATTCGTGATCGGTCGGTTCGTAGCTCATGGCGACAGTCCGCGCACCACACCGCGACCACGCGATTCCCCGCAGGGTATGGCGCGGCGGCCCCGATCGGCCGACGATGAACCCATGACAACCGTCGCACCACCGGGACCGTTCGCCCGCGAGCTGCGCCGCTGGCGAGGTCTGCGGCGCTGGAGCCAGCTGGATCTGGCCATCCGGGCCGACACCACCCAGCGCTACCTGAGCTACCTCGAACAGGGGCGCTCACAGCCGGGCCGGGCGATCGTGCTGCGGCTGGCCGAGTCACTGCACCTGTCGCTGCGCGAACGCAACGCGCTGCTGGCCACCGCCGGCTACGCCCCCGCCTACGACGAATCCGGTTTCGACGCACCGCGATTGGCGCCGGTGCGGGACGCCCTGCGCTCGGTGCTCGACGGGCACATGCCCTATCCCGCCCTCATCGTCGACCGCTACGGCGATCTGATCGAGTCCAACGCGGCCTTCGACATCTTCACCGCCGGTTGCGCGCCGGAACTGCTCGCGGCCCCGATCAATGTGCGCCGCTTGGCATTACATCCGTCCGGCCTGGCCCCCAGGGTGGTCAACTTCGGCGAATGGGGCCGGCACGTCACCGAATCCATGCGAGCCCGCAACCGGATCTCACCGGATCCGCTGGCCGAGGAACTGGTCGCCGAATTCGAAACCTATCTGTCGCCTGCCGAGCCCGGACCGGGCTATCTCGGTTTCGCGGTCCCGCTCCGGCTACGCAGCGACGCGGGTGAACTACGCCTGATCACCACCCTGACCTCGTTCGCCACCGCGACCGACATCTCCCTGGCCGAGCTGCATCTGGAGGCATTCCTGCCCGCCGACGCGGCGACCGCCGAACGGCTCCGGCACCACGGCGGCACCGGAAATCATTGCACCGGTTCGAAATCCATTCGGCCGTCCTCGGTGACCGCATAGACACCCGGCGCCAGATCCAGTGCGACCACGGTGCGAGCCGTGGCCTCGGCGATATGGATACGCGGTGGATCGGGCAGGGCCGAGGGTTCGGGATAGTAGGTCCCGGGACCGTAGAACTGCCCGTACCGCAAGACGACTCCGCCGATACCGAGTACCGACTCCTCGAGATACTCCTTGGCCGCCTGCCCCTCCCCCGACATGCCCCACGCAACACTCTGCGCGAGAAAGCGTTTCACGCCCGCGGCCTGCGCAGCGGCAATCAAATTGGCCGTACCCTCCCGGCGCATCCGGGAGTTGGCGGCACGGCCGGCGGCCAGATCCGCGACATCGTCGGGCAGATCGGTCAGCTGATGCATGACGAGGTCAGGAGCGTAATCCCGCACCGCGCGCTCGAGTCCGTCCGCGTCGTACACATCGCAGACGATCGGTTCGGCGCCGAATTCCCTGAGCATCGCTGCCTTCTCGGCCGAACGGGTCATCCCCGCCACCTCGAATCCAGCCGAGATCAGCAGAGGTGTCAGTCCGGCGCCCAGTACTCCGGTCGCGCCCGCCACAAAAATCCGCACGATCGCCACGATAACCGCCCGCGGCGCGGAAGTGGTCCCGACACCCTTGACCGGCCACCGGGTCGCCACCTACTGTCTACGTACACACATAGTAGATAGCATCGGCATTCCCGCCGCGTCCACACGCGGCCCACGCTGTCACAGCACGCCCGTTGCGCTCGGAGCGGCCCTCATCGACTCCGCGGCGCACATCCCATCGGCGGCGCTCGTGGCGAACCACCCCCGCATCCGGCGCCGGCACGCCGGAATCCGCGGGGGTGGTTCTTTTTGTGTCGCTAACGATACTTGTGAACGAATACTCGTAGACGTATATTCGTAGACGAGTAAGGAGGTGCGAGCGTGGCCAAGAAGCGCAAAGTCGGAAATCTGCTGGCCCTCGCGGTGCTGGCGGCGCTGATAGAGCGCCCCATGCATCGCTACGAACTCGCGGCCGTGCTGCGTGAACGCGGCAAGGACAGCGATATGGACATCAAGTGGGGTTCGCTCTATACGGTGGTCCAGAACTTGGAGAAGCACGGCTTCGTCGAGGTCATCGGCAGTGAGCGCGATGGTGCCCGGCCCGAGCGCACCATCTATCGGCTCACCGATTCCGGCCGGGCCGAAGCCGAGGACTGGACGCGCGAACTGATCTCCACTCCGGAGCCCGAACATCATCGCTTCGTCGCCGGCCTGTCGGTCGTCGCCATGCTGCCGCCGGACGAGGTGGTCGCCCTGCTCGACACTCGGATCGAGCAGTTGAACAACGACATCGCGGCCCGTCGCGCCGAGATCGAGACCCAGACGGCGCTCATTCCACGACTGTTCATGATCGAGGCCGAGTTCGGCGTCGCCATGCTGTCGGCCGAGGCCGAATGGGTCGCCGCGCTACGCGATGAACTGGCCTCGGGAACCTTCCCCGACGTCGGCTTCTGGCGCCGGGCACACACCGAGAAGATTCCGCTCGGCGAGGTCGCCGCCATGGTGGAAGGAGGCACGTTCAAGCAGTCGGCCTCCGACTGAGATCGCGCCGCCGGCCCATCGTCGGCGTGTGACAAGAACCGGGCCCGGCCGGTGCTCCAACACCGAGCCGAGCCCGATCCATTCACCTCTCGAACCGCATTCGCGCAGGCGAACCCTGGTCCAAGTGTGGCAACTTCAGGATAACGGGGCACGTACCGCTCGGATCGGATCGGGTTCATCCACACGAGGAGAACTCCCATGTCCGCAGTCACCTCCGCCCTCGTGATCGGCGGCGGTATCGCCGGCCCGGTCACCGCCACCGCTTTGCGCAAGGCCGGTATCGTGGCCACCGTCCACGAGGCCTATCCCGGTCCGGCCTACAACATCGGCAGCGCTCTCGGCTTCGCGCCGAACGGCCCGGCGGCACTGGACATCATCGGTGCCGGCGATGCGGTCCGAGCCATCGCGGCGCCCATGACACACACCGTGATGTCGCTGGGGCACAAGACAATCGAGATGCCGACGGCCGGTCCCGAACCGCTGTACACCGTGGACCGCAGTGACCTGCACCAACTGCTGCACGATCACGCCGTCGCCGCGGGGGTCGGCATCGAATACTCCAAGCGCCTCGTCGGCGTGGACGAGCACCCCGACGGCGTGACCGCTCGATTCGCCGACGGTTCCACCGCCACCGCCGATATCCTCATCGGCGCGGACGGCATCAAGTCCCAGGTGCGCGCACTGATCGATCCGAACGCACCCGGCGCGAACTACACCGGCATGCTCGGCTTCGGCGCCTACACCGAATGCTCGGTCGACATTCCCCCGGAGACGATGGTGTTCGCCTACGGCCGCAACGCCTACTACCTGTACTGGTCGATGCCCGACGGCCGAATCGCGTGGGGCGCGAACCTTCCGCACAAGCAGTACCTTTCGCTGACCGAGGCCCGCGAGATACCCGCCGAACGGTGGTTGCGCACCCTGGGCGAGGTCTACGGCGAGGACACACCCGGCGCCGATCTCGTGCGCAACACCCCGCCGGAGGAACTCGTCACCACCGGCGGACTGCACATCATGCCCTCGGTGCCGCACTGGTACCGCGACCGGATGGCACTGGTCGGCGATGCCGTGCACGCGCCGTCCAACAGCACCGGGCAGGGTGCGTCACTGGCCATCGAGAGCGCCATCCAGATTGCCCGCTGTCTGCGCGACTTCGATGATCCGGCAACGGCTTTCGCCGCCTACGAACGAATTCGCCGACCCCGGGTGGAGAAGATCACCGCACGTGGCGCGAAGATCAACCAGTCCAAGACCGTCGGTCCGATCATGCGCCGGCTGATGCCGGTGATGATGCCGCTGGCGACCAAGGCACTCAAGATCGAGGAAACGATGGCTCGCGAGCAGAGCTACACCATCGACTGGGACGCACCGGTCGACGAGCACGCGGAACTGGCCGCGGTCTGATCCGAGTACCGACAGGCGCTGCGGCACCGGTGATCTCATACCGTGAGCCGCAGCGCCTCCGGCCGATCCACCTCGTCCAGCAGTTTCGCCGCGATACTGTCCAGCGCCTGATCGAACAGGGCTCGGTCCTCGGGATCGGCGCAGTCCCAGTCGTCCAGGTAGCCGCACAGCCACCGGCGCCACGCGGCGAGAATACGGTCGTATTCGGCTTGTCCGCTCGCCGTCAACGACATTCGCTCATCGGAGAATTCGATGTAGCCGGACCGAACAGCCTTGTCGTACACCGGTTCCAGCACCTCCGGTGGCATCCAGTGTGCTCGCGCCACCGCGGCGAGGTCGGCCGAGCCCCGAGCCCGCTGCAGCATTTTCACCTGCCCGATCGCCCAGGCCTGATCGCGGCCCAGTGGACTGTCCGCGGCTGCCAGGATGCGCGGATCGGGAAGTTCGTCGTCCCGGAGCCGGCGCATCACACTGGCCAGCGAATGCTCCAGCCGCACAGCGCGATCCGCCGAATCCGGCACCGAGAAACCACCGCCCATATCCGCTGCTTCCGCGCGCACGCTGTCGCGAAGTGGCACCTGCTTCAGCAACCAGGCCACCAGGAATCCGACCACCGCGACCGGAACGACCCAGCGGAAGACGTAGTCGATGGTGTCGGCGTAGGCGTCGATGATCGGAATCGCCTGCTCGTAGGGAAGTTTGTGCAGCAGTTGCGGACTCTGCGCCGCCGCCTGCGGAACATCGGGCACCTGTACGAAGGCGTCGCGCAGATTCGGCCCCAGCTGATTGCTGTAGAGCGTGCCGAAGATCGCGGTGCCGAACGTCGACCCCAGCGTCCGGAAGAAGGTCACACCCGAGGTCGCGGTCCCCAGATCGTGATACGGGACCGTGTTCTGCACGACGATCGTGAGCACCTGCATCGCCAGCCCGATACCGAGCCCGAGGATCAGCATGTACAGCGATTGCAGCCAGAATCCGGTGGTCCGGCCCATCGTCGACATCAGATACAGGCCCACCGCCATCACCGCGGTGCCGGCGATCGGGAAGTACTTGTAGTTTCCGGTCCGGCCGACCACCTGCCCGGAGATGATCGAGGTGGTGAACAGGCCGACCACCATCGGCAGCGTCCGCAACCCCGAGGCGGTGGCCGAGACACCGGTGACGTATTGCAGATAGGCCGGCAGATAGGTCAGCGCACCGAGCATCGCGAAGCCGACGATGAAACTCAGGATGGAACAGACCGTGAAGACATTGCTGCGGAACAGATGCATCGGCAGCATCGGCTCCGCGGCCCGCAGCTCCACGGCCACGAACGCGGCGATCAGCACCACCGCCGCGACGAACAGACCGATGATCGTGGCCGACCCCCACGGATACTCCTGGCCGCCCCACTCCAGCGCCAGGATCAGACAGCTGACGCCGACGGCGATCAACGCGATCCCGGCGTAGTCGATCACCGGCCGTACCGCCGCGCGGATCGACGGAATCGCCCGTGCCGCAATCACGATCATCACGATCGCGATCGGGACGTTCACGTAGAAGCACCAGCGCCAGCTGGCGTGGTCGGTGAACAGTCCGCCCAGCGTCGGCCCGACCACCGTGGTGATCCCGAAGACCGCCCCCAGCGCACCCTGATATTTTCCGCGGTCGCGCAGTGGGATGACGTCGGCGATCAGCGCCATCGCGGTCACCATCAGTCCGCCCGCGCCCACCCCCTGGATACCGCGCGCGACGATCAGCACCGCCATCCCGTTCGCGAGTCCGGCCACCATCGAACCGACGATGAAGATCGCCCCGCTGAGCTGGAAGATCAGCTTGCGGCCGAACAGGTCGCCGAATTTACCGGCCAGCGCCGTCGCGACCGCCTCGGCCAGCAGATAGGCCGTCACCACCCAGGCCATATGTCCCGCACCGCCGAGGTCGGCGACGATGGTGGGCAGGGCGGTGGAGACGATGGTCTGATCCAGTGCCGCCATCAACATGCCCAGCACGACGGTGATGAAGACGACGTTGGCTCGGGTGTGGCTCACGGGTGCGGGCGATTCGGCGACTGCGGTGGCACCAGACATTAGCCAAGTATGTGCCTTACTGGCGATTTGCTCGGCGCAACACGGCAATACACCAGTTCGGTTCCAGAATCCGCAAACTTATGGCATCCGAATTACACGGCGGACCCTCCGGATCGATACGCTGAGGCAACTGTGATTCACCCCTACCGCCTGAACTTACTCTGAAGTAAGGTTTGGCGGCGAGGATGCGACGAGGCTCCTTCCAACCCATAACCAGTGAGGTCTCACCATGGCGTGGAATCCCGGCGACATTCCGGCGCAGCACGGACGCACGTTCGTGATCACCGGAGCCAATGGCGGTATCGGCAAGCAGACCACCCGGGTCCTGGCCGCCAAGGGCGCCACGGTGATCATGGCCTGCCGCAACACCACGACCGCACAGCAGGTGGCCGACGGTATCGACGGAGATGTCCGGGTATCCGCCCTGGACCTCGCCGATCTCGCCTCCGTTCGCGAATTCGCCGACCGCATCGGGGAATTCGATGTCCTGATCAACAATGCCGGCCTGATGAACATCCCGTTCTCCCGGACGAAGGACGGCTTCGAGACCCAGTGGGGTGTGAACCACCTCGGCCACTTCGCACTCACCGGCCTGCTGCTCGAACGCATCGGCGATCGAGTGGTGACACTGGCCAGCATCGCGCATCGGCAGACCCCGAAGCTGTGGATCGACGACCTCAACTACGAGAACCGCCGGTATCAGCGCAATCTGGCCTATGCCCAGGCCAAACTGTCGAATCTGATGTTCGCCCGGGAACTGCAGCGCCGCCTGAGCGACGCCGGATCGGCCAAGCGGTCCTACGCGGTGCATCCGGGTGTCTCGGCCACCGACCTGTTCACCCGCACCGAGACGCCGATCGACAAGGTCGCCAAACCGTTCATCGCGCTGGTCGGCCATTCCCCGCGCAAGGCCGCCGAGTCCAGCCTGTTCGCGGCCACCGAACCGGACGCCGATCCGACCACCTACTGGGGTCCCACGTGGCTGTTCGGTTCGCGGGGTCCGGTGCGGCGGTCCCCCTCGACCGGACTGTCGAAGAACAAGGATCTGCAGCGACGGCTGTGGGAGGAATCCGAACGGCTCACCGGAGTGACCTACAAGTTCTGAACCGGCGCCCGCACCGCACGGCTGACCTGCCCGATCCGCCCGCACCGGCCGATCGCGATCGGAGGTACCTCACACTACGGCCGGTGTAGTAGACAGGTACCGTGGTAGGCGTGCCCGCTCCCCACCGCCGCCCGGCTCTGATCATCTTGGTGATCGTGGCCACGCTGGCCTGCCTGGGACTGGGCTGGTGGCAATGGGGACGCTTCGAATCCTCGACCGGAACCGGGCAGAACCTCGGCTACGCGTTGCAGTGGCCGCTGTTCGCCGGCTTCGTGGTGTTCGCCTATTTCCGTTTCGTACGGCTCGAACGCGATGCCGACTCCAGCGCCCGCGAAGCAACCGAAGCCGCCGACACCTCGGCCGAGCCGGTCGCGGAAACCTCCGCACCGGTCCGGCGCAAGATCAAATCCGTTGCGCCGCGCGAGATCCCGGCGGGCATTCTCCCCGAACGGCCGACCGCTGCCCGTGACGACGATCCGGTTCTGGCCGAGTACAACAAATACCTTGCCGATCTGCACGCGCAGGATGTGCGCGAGCGGATGCACGCCGTCGGACTCGACGGCACCGACACCGAGAGGAGAGCCGGTTGAGCGAGCAGCCCAGCACCCCGGCCGCCACCACCGCCGCTCCGGCCCCCGCCGCCGCGCGACCCGCACGCGATACCGGTCGCATCCGCTCGGCCCTGACCCGCTACCGGGTGCTCGCCTACATCACCGGCGTCTGGCTGCTGCTGTTGTGCGCGGAGATGGTGTACAAGTACCTGCTGCTCGACGACAGCAGCAAGGCGCCGCACTGGCTGTTCTACGTCGGCCAGATCCACGGCATCTTCTACATGCTGTACCTGGTGTTCACCATCGACCTCGGCATCAAGACCCGCTGGAAGCCGGCGACCTTGGTGATCACCGCGCTCGCCGGCACCATCCCGTTCCTGTCGTTCGTCTGCGAGCACTACCGCACCCGCCAGGTGCGCGAAGAATTCCTGAGCTGACCCGCCTCTCCGGGGATCTAGGCCAGATTCAGGATTCGGGAGAGCCGCGTCGGCGTGCGGCGGTCGCCACGGTGGCCTGGTCAGCTCGTACCCGGTGAGTTACCCATGTTCTCGCTGAATCGGTTGCCACCTGGCACGTGGTCTTTCCATGGCGATCGTTTTCGCCACTCGAGTGATCAGCGACCCGTGCGGGCCCCGACCGATGGCCGGCCGGGGTCCGCACGCCGCTTCTCAGCCTGATGCTCGAAGGCTCAGTATCGAACGCGCCAGCAGCGTCAGCCCTCGGGTTTTGCCAGTTCGGCCAAGGCCGGGAGCAGCGCGCGCAGGGCTCGGCCGCGGTGCGAGGCCGCGTCCTTGTCGGCCGGAGACAGCTGGGCCGCGGAGACGGTTCCGCCGTCCGGGACGAACAGCGGGTCGTAGCCGAAGCCACCCTCACCCTGTGGCTTTCGCGCGATGGCGCCGGGCCATTCGCCGAGAGTCACGACCTCCCGGCCGTCGGCGACCAGTGCGCACGCCGACACGAACCGGGCGCCCCGGCGCTCGTCGGGCACATCCGCCAGCTGGGCCAGCAGTAGTTCGTTGTTGGCCGGGTCGTCGCCGTGGCGGCCGGACCAGCGCGCCGACAGCACACCGGGCATGCCGTTGAGCGCATCCACGGCGATACCGGAATCGTCTGCGACACAAGCCAATCCGGTCGCCGCCGCCCCGTCGCGCGCCTTGGCCAGGGCATTCTCCTCGAACGTCGCCCCGGTTTCGGGTGCCTCCGGGAAGGGGGGCACCTCGTCCAGCCCGACGACCTCGATACCGGCCACCCCCGCTTCGGCGAGGATGCGGCGCAGTTCGCCGAGCTTCTTGGCGTTGCGGCTGGCGACCAGTACCCGGCGCGCCACTACTTCTTCTTCTCGCTCGGTTCGGGCAGGCGACCCGGGTACGGCAGGGCCAATGCCTGCTTCTGCACCTCGAACAACTGCTCACAGCCGGCCAGCGCCGAATCCAGCAGCTTGTCCAGGGTCGATCGCGGGAACGTCGCGCCCTCACCGGTGCCCTGGATCTCGACCAGGGTGCCGGTATCGGTGGCGACCACGTTCATATCGACCTCGGCGCGCGAATCCTCCTCGTAGGGCAGATCCAGGCGCACCCGGCCGTCCACCACACCGACACTCACCGCGGCGATCATGCACGAGATCGGCTGCGGATCGGCCAGCCGCCCGGCCGCGGCCAGACAGGTGACGGCATCCGACAGGGCCACGTACGCGCCGGTGATGGCCGCGGTGCGGGTGCCGCCGTCGGCCTGCAGGACATCGCAGTCGATGGCGATGGTGTTCTCACCGATCGCGGCCAGGTCGATGCACGCACGCAGTGACCGGCCGACCAATCGGCTGATCTCCTGTGTGCGCCCGCCGACCTTGCCCTTCACCGACTCCCGCCCGCTGCGGGTGTGGGTGGCCGCCGGCAACATCGCGTATTCGGCTGTGAGCCAGCCCAATCCGGAATCGCGCCGCCACGGGGGCACCCCCTCGGTCACACTCGCGGTGCACATGACCCGCGTCTGACCGAATTCGACCAGTACCGAACCCGCCGGATGCGTGGTGAATCCCCGGGTGATCCTTACCTCGCGGAGTTCGTCGTCCGCTCTGCCATCGGCTCGTCTAGACACCACGCCAGCCTAAGGGATGGGTCCGGCCGATCTGCCCGGACGGTGTGCGGGAGTCAGATTTCGACGACCTCACCGGGCGATACCGCATGCACCGGGCCGCTGAACTGCTCCTTCGCCTCGGCGATGACATCCTCGCGCGAGGTCCACGGCGGGATGTGGGTCAGCAGCAGCTCGCCGACACCCGCACGCGCGGCGATCATTCCGGCCTCCGTACCCGAAAGGTGGATTCCGGGCGGCCGATTGGCCGGGTCGTGGGTCCACGACGCCTCCGACAGCAGAATGTCGGCGCCCTGCGCCAGCTCGAAGACCGCATCGCACAACGCCGTATCGCCGGTGTAGACCAGAACCCGGCCGGAGGCCGTGGTGATCCGCAGGCCGTAGGACTCCGGCGGGTGGTACATCCGGCGGGCCAGGACGGTGTTGCCCGAGCCGAAGGGGACCTCCCGCCCCTCTTCCCACGCCCGCATGTCGATCACGTCCGACCAGTCGTCGCATTCGCCGCCGATCTCCGCGGAGGCGTTACCGATCCGCAGCGCCGAATCCGACGGGCCGTGCACGATCGCCTTCCCGCTCGGCGGATTCGGGTGATAACGCCGCCACACCAGCAGTCCGGGCATATCCAGACAGTGGTCGGCATGCAGGTGGGTCAGGAAGATGTCGACCTCACCCGGATCCAGGTGGCGCTGCAGCGCGCCCAGCACACCCGGTCCGAAATCGATCACGGTGGGGGTGATGTCAGGACCGGTCAGGAGATAGCCCGACGCAGGGGAATCCGGGCCGGACACACTGCCCGAACACCCGAGGACGGTGAGGCGCATTCCCCCATGCTGCCACGCTGCATTATCGCTCAACTGGGGATCCCCCAAATCGCCGGCCGAGTTCCGCGGTCACCCCGACGATGCGAGGCGGCCGGCACTCTCCCCGCGACGGTGGCGACGTTCATTCGAGGAGAGTACCCAGCCGGCCAGCAATCCACCCAACGCGCCGAAAAGGTGGCCTTGCCAAGAGATTCCGGGCTGTCCGGGCAGCACACCCCACAGAATCGAACCGTAGAGCAGGCCCACGACCAGGCCCAGCCCGATCTGCCAGAGGTTGCGGGTGAACAGCCCGCGGGAGATGAGATAGGTGAGCCAGCCGAACACCAGAACCGATGCGCCGAGGTGCAACGAGCCGGAGGCTCCGGTGAGCCAGGTACCGATTCCGGCCACCACCCAGATGACGGCGGTGGCGGCCAGCCCGCGCCCGATACCGGTGAGCAGGGTCAGCAGCCCCAGTACGATCACCGGCAGCGTGTTGCCGAGCAGATGCGCCCAGTTCGCGTGCAGGACCGGGGCGAACAGGATGCCATCCAGCCCCGCGGCGGTGCGCGGCTTCACACCCGCCTGATCCAGGTCGTGTGAGGTGACCGAATCCACGCCCTCGATCGCGTACAGCAGTGCGACGAAGGCGAGTGTCATCGCAATCGCGCGCTGCCACAACAGTTTCAGTGCGGCCGTCCGGCCGGGTTCGGCCGGCGCAGCGGCGGGCGGGACCGGCTGGGGCGGAACGCTCGAACCCGCCGGTGCCTGCGCGGACTTCTCCAGCTGGGCACGCAGCGCCGCGATCCGATCCGGATCGAAGGATGCGCCCATCTGCTCGGCCACGGCCATCACCTCCTGGCGGGACCGACCGGCCCCTCATGATTTCGAGGGTACCGCCACGGCGCCACGCCCAACCGGTTCCATCAAGCCCAGAGCTGGCCTTCGAGCCGCTCCTCCGCCTCTTCCAGAGTTCCGTCGTACGCCCCGGTCGACAGGTATTTCCAGCCACCGTCGGCGACCACGAACGCGATATCGGCCCGGGTACCCGCGCGCAGCGCCTTCGCGCCCACCCCGAGGGCGGCGTGCAGGATCGCGCCGGTCGAGATGCCGGCGAAGATGCCCTCCTCGAGAACCAGTTCCCGGGTCCGGCGTACCGCATCGTAGGGTCCGACGGAGAAGCGAGAGGTCAGCACCTTTTCGTCGTAGAGCTCGGGAATGAAGCCCTCGTCGATGTTGCGCAGGCCGTAGACCAGTTCACCGTAACGAGGTTCGGCGGCGACGATCTGGATGTCCGCGAGGTGCTCGCGCAGATAGCGGCCGGTGCCCATCAGGGTGCCGGTGGTACCCAGACCCGCCACGAAATGAGTGATCTCGGGCAGATCGGCCAGGATCTCCGGCCCGGTGCCCCGATAGTGGGCCTCGGCATTGGCGGGGTTGCCGTACTGGTACAGCATCACCCAGTCCGGGTGCTCGGCAGCGATCTCCTTGGCCCGGGCCACCGCTTGATTCGACCCGCCCGCGGCCGGGGAGTCGATGATCTCGGCACCGAACATGGTCAGCAGCTGCCGCCGCTCGACCGAGGTGTTCTCCGGCATCACACAGACCAGGCGATACCCCTTGAGCTTGGCCGCCATGGCCAGCGAGATCCCGGTATTACCACTGGTCGGCTCGAGAATCGTGCATCCGGGTCGCAGCAGGCCCTTCGCCTCGGCCTCCTCGATCATCCGCAATGCCGGGCGGTCCTTGATGGAACCGGTCGGATTGCGGTCCTCGAGCTTGGCCCACAACCGCACATGGTCGTCACCGTCCCACTTCGGCGACAGGGTCCGCAGACCCACCAGCGGGGTGTTGCCGAGGGTCTCGATCAGCGATTCGTAACGTGCCACGACGGATCAGCGGTCGAGTGGACCGGCGGCGATGTGGTCCGCGGCGCCTCCGGCGACGGCGGGCAGGATGGTCACCGACCCGTTCGCCGGGACCTCGGCCGCGAGGCCGCCCGCGAAACGCACGTCCTCGTCGTCGACATAGATGTTGACGTAGCGGTTCAGCTTGCCGTCGGACAGCAGGCGCTGTTCGAGACCGGGGAAGTTGGTCTCCAGATCGCCGATCACCTCGGCGAGGGTGGAACCGGTCGCCTGGACCCGCTTCTCACCTCCGGTGAGGGTGCGCATGATGGTCGGGATGGACACGGTTACCGACATGGGTACTCCTGTTTCTTCGGGTCGGGTCCACCGGAACTCCGGTGGACGCCGGGCTCAGTCCTCGGGATACGCGGACACGATCTGAACGGGTTCCTCGGTGACCACACCGTCGAGGATCCGGTAGCTGCGCAGCTCGTGCTCTTCGGGGTCGCGGGTCGACACCAGCACGTAGTGGGCGTTGGGCTCGGAGGCGTACGAGATGTCGGTGCGGCTGGGGTAGGCCTCGGTGGCGGTGTGCGAGTGGTAGATCACCACCGGTTCCTCGTCGCGATCGTCCATCTCGCGCCAGACCCGCAACTGCTCACCGGAGTCGAACCGGTAGAAGGTGGGCGAGCGCTCGGCGTTGATCATCGCCACGAAACGTCGCGGACGATCCGAACCCTCGGCACCGGCGATCACACCACACGCCTCGTCGGGATGATCGGCACGGGCGTGCGCGACCATCGCATCCACGAGATCGGCCCTGATCACCAGCACTGTTCGCATCCTTCCACTCACGCACGTGGCAACGACCGCCCCGTGGGAACCATCGCTGCCGTCAACGGCCCACGATATTCGGCTATTCCCCACCACCGGCCGACCGGCCCCTGGTATAGGGATGCGCGGCGCGGGACTCAGCGGTCGAACAGTTCCCGGTAGGACGGTATCCCCGCGACCGGCCGCGCCTGCAGCACCGCGTCCACGATCGCGCGCTCCACGCAGACCGCCGCCGCCGTGCACAACTCGTCGAGCAGCAGCAGATCCGGCGGAAAGGCCGGTGGGAGCGCACTGTTCGCTTCCGGCGCCCCCGCACCGGTGGCCAGGGCGAACAGGGTGTCTCCGTCGAGCGGGGAGTGCGCGGGTCGAATCGCGCGGGCCAGGCCGTCGTGCGCGGTGACGGCCAACCGGCGGCAGCCCGCCGGATCCAACGCGGCGTCGGTGGCCACCACACCGATGGTGGTGTTGAGAACCGTGCCCTTCACCGGCAGCGCGTTCGCCCTCGCCAGCGCCTCGGTGGTCGGCGGTGTCAGCCCGAAGCGATCCGGGCCGTCGGTTCCCGCACCCCACGGAAGTCCGGTCCGCGGGTCGAAGACCGAACCGACCGGATTGGCGACCACCAGGGCGCCCACGGTGTGTCCGGCTGCCGCGCCGTCGGTGAAACGCACACTGGCCGTGCCGATTCCGCCCTTGATCGACCCCGCGCGAGCGCCCGCTCCGGCACCCACACTGCCACGCTCGACGGTGTCGCTCGCCGATTCCGTCGCGCGATAACCGAATTCGGCGTCCGGCCGGATGTCCCAGGCCCCGACCGGGAGATCGAAGATCACCGCACCGGGCACGATGGGCACGACCCGCGCCGGATCGGCCGGGTCCATCGGAATGCCCTCGCGGTGTTCCTCCAGCCAGCGCATCACACCGTCGGCGGCGGCCAGGCCGTAGGCGCTACCACCGGTGAGCAGTACCGCGTGCACCTGCCGGACGGTGTGGCCGGGATCGAGCAGATCGGTCTCCCGGGTTCCCGGTCCCCCGCCGCGCACATCGACCGAGGCCGTCGCACCGCCGGGAACCCGGACCACGGTGCAGCCGGTCGCGGCGCCGGCGCCGAGCGTGGCGCCGGGATCGAGCCGATGATGGTGGCCGACCAGCACTCCCGCCACGTCGGTGATCGAATTACGGGGTCCCGCAGTGGAATTCACAGTTCCTCCCGAGAAGGGCGCCGGTTCGCGAGATCAGGGCGCGAGGGCGTGCAGTAGGGAATCCTGCATCCAGGTGAGCCAGTGATAGACGTCCAGATGGGGTGCGCGCGGATCCTCCGGGTCGAGCTGGTCCGGCGTATCGGCATCGATCCCCAGTGCGGTGCCCAATGCCAGGCGCACATCATTGAGAGCATTGAGCCAGGCATCGGCCTGTTCCGGCGTGAGCACGATCTTGCCGCCGCGCTCGGGCAGCGTCTCGAGGACGACCGTGCCCGCGGCCACCTTGGCATCGATGATCTCGGGTTCGTGCAGACTACGCAGCGCGCTGTTGATGTCGGCGCGATCGGCGTCCGGGGAGCCGGGCTCCTTGCGGTGGAATTCGGGCAGCAACCGGGCCAGCCTCGGGTCCTCGGGCGGTGTGCTGTTACCGGTACGAAGGCCGGTCAGCGCCGCGAGGTCGTCTTCGGGGGCCGAGCCGGCTCGGTCGGTGAGCAGCCCGGTGACCGCCCCGACGAGCGAACGCAGCACATCGGCTTCCCGCGGGTCCATCTCCGACCGCAGCTTGAGCCCGCTCAGCGAGTTCTTCCTGCTCCACTTGCGCACGGAGCTACCGTAGCCGCCGCCGTCACTCGTCACGCTGCATGGTCGCCCAGAGTCCCGCGGCATGCAGACGTTGCACATCGTGCTCCATCCGATCCCGCGACCCCGACGACACCACCGCCTTACCCTCGTTGTGCACCTGCAGCATCAATTCGGTTGCCTTGGCTTTGCTGTAGCCGAACAGCTTCTGAAAGATGTAGGTGACGTAGTGCATCAGATTCACCGGGTCGTCCCAGACCACGGTGACCCACGGCCGGTCCTCGGCCTCCAGGATCTCGGTGGACTCGACCGCTTCCGGCGTGGCCTGTGCCGCCGACAACGCTGCGGTCGCGACGCACACCCGGCCGCGCGGTCCGGCCGCCGCCGTGTCCTGCGGGCCCGTCGCTCGCGCCGCCGCCTGGTTCGCGCCGGCCGGACCGGCTGCGATCCGGACAGCGTCTCTCATGCACAGACCCATAACCTTCAGAGTACGACTCGACTCCGAATAAACAACACCCGCGCCGACCGGGCGCTCGAGCATCCGGCACCACGCCACCCACCGTCCGGCCGGTATGTCTACAGTGACCGCGTGGACACCTCCGCTACCGGCGTGAGCACAGCCCTGCTGACCGACCAGTACGAGCTCACCATGCTCGCGGCCGCCCTGGCCGACGGTTCGGCGCAGCGGCAGTGCACCTTCGAAGTATTCGCTCGACGATTGCCGCATGGTCGTCGCTACGGCGTCGTCGCCGGTACCGACCGGTTGCTCACCGCACTGCGGGACTTCCGGTTCGGCGAACCGGAACTCGCCGTCGCGGCCCGTTTCCTGGATGAGCGGACGCTGACCTGGTTGCGCGAATTCCGCTTCGGCGGCGATATCGACGGCTACCTCGAGGGTGACCTCTACTTTCCGGGATCACCGATTCTGTCGGTACGCGGCACCTTCGCCGAATGCGTCGTGCTCGAGACGCTGATCCTGTCGATTCTCAACCACGACAGCGCGATCGCCGCCGCGGCGGCGCGGATGGTGAGCGCGGCGGCCGGGCGCCGGATGATCGAAATGGGTTCGCGCCGCACCCACGAACAAGCCGCACCGGCCTGTGCCCGGGCCGCGTATCTGGCCGGTTTCGACGCCACCTCGAATCTGGAAGCGGTGCGGCGCTACGGAATTCCCGGCGCGGGCACCAGCGCGCACGCCTTCACCCTGCTGCACAGCGGATCGGACGGGCAACACGAGGCGGCCGCCTTCCGCAGCCAGATCGATACACTCGGAATCGGAACCACACTGCTGGTCGACACCTTCGACATCACCGCCGGCGTGGCGCGGGCGATCGAGGTCGCCGGACCGGAACTGGGCGGTGTGCGTATCGATTCCGGCGATCTGGGCGTACTGGCCCGGCAGGTGCGCGAGCAACTCGACGCACTCGGCGCCACCCGGACCCGCATCGTGGTCTCCGGCGACCTGGACGAGTACGCGATCGCCGCACTGCGCGCCGAACCGGTCGACGTCTACGGCGTCGGCACCTCACTGGTCATCGGTTCAGGTGCGCCGACAGCCGGGATGGTCTACAAACTCGTCGAGGTCGAGGGGGTCCCGGTCGCCAAGCGCAGCAGCCACAAACAGTCGCGCGGCGGCACCAAGCGTGCGGTGCGCCTGTCGCGCGGCACCGGCACCATCGTGGAGGAGATCGTGTATCCAGCCGGTTCACCGCGGCCCGGCGGCAACGGTCACCAGGTTCGGGATCTGCTGGTCCCGCTGATCCGCGCGGGCGAACCTGCCGCCGATTCACCGCCGCTGGCGTCCTCGCGGGAACTGGTGTCGCGCGGGCTGATCAGCCTGCCGTGGGAGGGATTGAAGCTGTCGGCGGGCGAACCGGCCGTGCCCACGACGTTCGTACAATGAATACGAGGCGGTCGTCGCGGAACGAGGTGGGGACATGAGCAGAGCACTCATCGTCGTCGATGTGCAGAACGATTTCTGTGAGGGCGGTTCCCTCGCGGTCACCGGTGGTGCCGCGGTCGCGAGACGGATCAGCGACCACCTGGCCGCACACGCCGGCGACTATGCCGCCGTGGCCGCCACCCGCGACTTCCACATCGATCCGGGCGCCCATTTCTCCGATCGGCCCGATTATGTGGACAGCTGGCCGCCGCACTGCCGGGTCGGTACGCCCGGTGCGGATTTCCATCCGGATCTGGACGTCTCCGCCGTCGAGGAGGTGTTCTCCAAAGGCGCCTACAGTGCCGCCTATTCCGGATTCGAGGGTTTCGCCGAGAACTCGGCCGAACTGGCGCAATGGTTGCGCGACAAGGGAATCGACAGCGTGGATATCTGTGGTATCGCCACCGATCACTGTGTCCGCGCCACCGCCGTCGATGCCCGCGAAGCCGGACTGTCGACCCGAGTGCTGCTGGATCTCACCGCGGCGGTCTCCCCCGCGACGGTGGACATCGCCCTGGACCGGCTCCGCGCGGCCGGGGTGGAATTGTCCGGCAGTCTGCCCGCGGCGGACGACAACCGGTGATTCGCACCCGGTCCTGAATTCGGGACGGCTCCACGACGTCACCCGTGCCGATCGCTCCCCAGGAATTCCGTGAGTGCGGCGGCGACCGCCGTGGGGTTCTCCACCTGCGGATAGTGCCCGGTCGCCGGTGCGGCGTCCAGGACCTCGAACCGGGCGTGCGGTAGCCGTTCACGCAATCGCGGCAGTAGATGCCCGCCACTGATCGGATCGGCCGGACCCCAGACGAAAAGCATGGGGCCGGAATAGGATTCGAGAGACCGCTGCCAACGTTCGGCATGGGCACGCCGCTCCGCGTGATAGCGATTGAGCCCCCACTGCACCCGGCGGCCACCGTTGTCCGACAGTGCCAGCCACATCTGATGCAGGTCCGCGTCGGCGACCGGGCGGCCGAGGATGCGGCGCAACGAAGGACGGAATGTCCGCTCCGACATGAGTGGCCCCAGCAGCTTGCCCGCCGGTGAGATCATCAGGCGCTGAATCGGTAACGGGCGGTACAGGTCCGGGTACAGGCCACCGTTCAACCAGGCGGTGCGAACCACGCGCGCACTGTCGCGAGCCAGCAGCTCCTGCGCGACGCTCACCCCGTAGTCGTGTGCCACCAGTGCCGTGTCGGTGATGCCCAGTCGCTCCCAGAGCCGTTCGACGAGGGTGGCCTGTTCGGTCAGCCGGTAGTCGTGGTCGCGCGGCCGGTCACTGGCGCCGAAACCGAGAAAGTCCAGTGTCGTCACCCGGCAACCGGATTCGACGAGTGCCGGCAGTACCGGAACCCAGTCGTGCGAGGAGGTCGGATATCCGTGCAGCAGCGTGACCGGCCGGCCACCGGCCGGACCGTCCTGGCGGTGGAAGATTCGGTGACCACCCAGTTCGAGATGCGATCCCCCGGCGACCCACGTGCGATAGTCCGGCTCCACCTGAACCTCCTCGCGCCCGCACCCGCGCGGGCTACCGCAACCCTACCGAGCGGACCGGCGAGCTTGGGGGCGCCGCCGGTCGGCGAACGCGACGTTCGCGATCCGCCGGCACCGCCGGTCGGCCAGGTTGTCGGGGCGGGGCGCTAGTCTGCCTTCGTGCCAGAACTCCCGCCCGTACCGACCCTGTTGGCGACCGCCGTGGAAGCGCTCGGCGGTACGGCGCGCACCGGTCAGCAGACCATGTCGGCCGCGGTGGCGCATTCCATCGACACCAAGGAGCATCTGGCCATCCAGGCCGGAACCGGCACCGGCAAGTCACTGGCGTACCTGGTGCCGAGCCTGCGACACGCGGTGGAGAGCGGCCGCACGGTGGTGGTGTCCACCGCGACCATCGCCCTGCAGCGCCAGCTGGTGGACCGCGATCTGCCCCGGCTGGCCCAGGCCCTGGAGAAGCCGCTGGGCCGGCGTGCCCGGTTCGCGATCCTCAAGGGCCGCAACAACTATCTGTGCCTGCACAAGATCAACAGCATCGCTCCGGACGAGCCACCGGAAACCGAACTGTTCGACGCGTTCGCCATCTCCCGGCTCGGCCGTGAGGTGCAGCGGCTCAACGAATGGGCCTCCGACACCGAGACCGGCGACCGCGACGAACTCGTCCCCGGCGTCACCGATCGGGCGTGGCGTCAGGTCAGCGTCTCGGCCCGCGAATGTCTGGGCAAGGGGCGCTGCCCGTTCGGCACCGACTGTTTCGCCGAACGCGCACGCGCCGAATCCGGGCAGGCCGATGTGGTGGTCACCAACCACGCGCTGCTGGCCATCGACGCCATCAGCGGTATCCAGGTGCTGCCCGAACACGATGTGGTGGTCATCGACGAGGCCCACGAACTGGTCGACCGAGTCACCGGCGTGGCCACGGCGGAACTGTCCACCGCCACCATCACCGCGGCGGCCAAACGCTGCACCAAACTCGTCGACGAGGGAGAGCTCGATCGGCTCGAGGGTGCCGCGGAGGCCTGGCACGAGCTGCTCGAGGATCTTCCGCCGGGCCGCTGGGCCGATCTGCCGCCCGGTGGCACCCAGGTACTCGCGTTGCTGCGCGATGCCGCGTGGACCGTCCGGACCGCTCTGGCACCGCCCGGTTCCAGTGCGCCGCAAGGTGATCCGGAGGCCGCGGCGGCCCGCAACATGGCGGTGGCGGCGATCGAGGAGGTGCACGATACGGCCGTCCGCGCGCTGACGGCCTTCGAGGAACCCGATGCTGCGGCCCGGCGTGATGTGCTGTGGCTGGCCGTGGACGAGGTGCGCGGGGTCGCACGGCGCACGCTGCACATGGCACCGCTGTCGGTGGGCGGATTGCTGCGCAACCGACTGTTCGGAGCCTCGACCGTGGTCCTGACCTCCGCCACCCTGCAGGTCGGCGGTTCCTTCGACGGCTTGGCCGCGACCTGGGGCCTGCCACCGCACACGACCGGCACCCGTGAACCCGCCGATTCCATTCGCCGCGTGGACCCGGATCTGGCCAACGGCGCCGAGGCACCCTCCGATACCGGCTCGATGCGCTGGAACTCCCTCGATGTGGGTTCGCCGTTCGACCACGCCAAATCGGGAATTCTCTACGTCGCCGGGCACCTTCCCGCGCCCGGTCGCGACGGACTGGCCCCGGCGTACCTGGACGAGATCCAGCGTCTCGTGGAGGCCGCCGGCGGACGAACCCTGGGCCTGTTCTCTTCGATGCGCGCCGCCAAGGCCGCCACCGAAATCCTGCGCGAACGCCTCGACACCCCGATCCTGTGCCAAGGCGAGGACTCCACCGGCACCCTGGTCCGGCGCTTCGCAGAAGACCCGGCGACCTCGCTGTTCGGCACCCTGTCGCTGTGGCAGGGAGTCGACGTTCCCGGGCCGTCGCTGAGCCTGGTGATCCTGGATCGGATTCCGTTCCCACGTCCGGACGATCCGCTGCTGGTGGCGCGGCAGCAGGCCGTGCAATCACGCGGCGGGAACGGCTTCCTCGCCGTTGCCGCGAACCATGCCGCGCTACTGCTCGCCCAGGGCACCGGCAGGCTGCTGCGCAGTGTGAACGATCGGGGCGTGATCGCGATATTGGACCCGCGCCTGGTCACCGCGCGCTACGGCGGATACCTGCGGGCCTCCTTGCCGCCGTACTGGGAGACCTCCGATCCCGAAGTCGTCCTGAAGGCACTGCACCGGCTCAGCGCGGCAGCGGAAAACTGAACCAGATACGTGACACGCCGCACATGAACTGTGAAATAACTACCATTCGGAAGTACATTGGCGGGCGGTATGTCCGATGAACCCCCAATTCCCCATCGGATATGTCACGATCCCCACGTCGCGCCCCCTGCTCGCGACGTGGGGATTCTCCGTTCCACGCGCTATTTGACCAGTAGGGTCACCACCGCGGCGACCACTCCCACGACGACCGCGCCCACACCCCACACCAGCCCGTGACGCTGCCACAACCGACCGTGATCCAGCGAGAACCGGCCCGGACCGGTGAAGCCCAGCGCCACCGCGACCACCGCGAACAGCAGTGCGGATTCATATCCCGACAGCCCGCCCGACCAGGTCACATTCATCGCATTGATCATCGTGCCGAGCACGATCGCGGCCGCCAGCGGCGTCAGCAGGCCGAGGAACAACAGGCCACCGCCGACCGCCTCGCACAACCCCGCCAGGGTGGCGAAGAACTTCCCTGGGTCGTAGCCCATCTGCTGAAATCCCTGGGCCGTCGCGGACAGGCCGTACCCGTTGAACCAGCCGAACAACTTCTGGGTTCCGTGCACGAACAACAGGCCGCCGAAGACGACACGCAGGAGCAACAGGCCCACATCGGCCGCGGCGACATCGGCCGCGATGCGGAACTCGAACGGGCGGGCGGTGCGGGTCTCGGTCTCGGCGGTCATGATCATGGTCCTCACTCGTTAGTTGTGCGAAACAAAACGGACCGCGGTCCGATTGGTACCACGGGGCCCAACCGAGCACGGTTCAACACTTATTCCGTAGACGAGGGAGCCGCCCGCGATTAATCGGCGAGAAAGAAGAAGTACGAGAGGAAGATCGCCACCAGTACCCACATCACCGGATGCACCTCACGACCCCGGCGGCGCGCCACCATCACGATCGGATAGAACGTCAGGCCCATCGCGATCCCGTTGGCGATGGAGTACGTCAGCGGCATCATGATCACGGTGATGAATGCGGGAATCGCGTATTCGAGCCTGCTCCAGTCGATATCACCCAGTGCCCGCGACATCAGCACACCCACGACGATCAGAGCGGGAGCGGTCACCGCGGGCACATCCGCGACCACCGCGAAAACCGGGAAGAAGAACATGGCGATCAGGAACCAGCCCGCGGTGGACACCGCGGTCAATCCGGTCCGTCCGCCCGCGCTGACCCCGGCGGTCGATTCGACATAGGCGGTCGTGGTCGAGGTACCGATCACCGCGCCCGCGGCGGTGCCGATCGAATCGGCGGCGAACGCCTGCGCCGCCCGCGGCAGTTTGCCGTCGGCGCCCAGCAGCCCGGCCTGGTTCGCGATCCCGATCAGGGTGCCGGACGCATCGAAGAAATCGACGAACAGCATGGTCAGCACGACGATCGCCATCTGACCGGTGAAGGCGTGCGGCAGATTGACGATCGCCTGCCCGAAGGTCTGATCCAGTCCGTGCGGCAACGCCGCCACCTGATGTGGCAGATGCACCAGGCCGCTGACGATTCCCACCACGGTGGTGCAGACGATTCCGTACAGCACCGCGCCGTGCCAGCCCAGCACCAGGAACACCACGGTCACCACCAGGCCGAACAGCGCCAGCAGCGTGGTGCCCTCGGTGAAGTCGCCCAGGTGGACGAAGGTCGCCGGATCCGAGACCACCACCCCGGCGTTCTTGAGACCGAGAAAGGCCACGAACATCCCGATTCCCGCGCCGACAGCGAGTTTGAGCTGCAGCGGAATGGCATCGATGATCTTCTCCCGAATCCGGGTGACCGCCAGAACGAAGAAGATGATCCCCGACAGCAATGTTCCCGAGAGTGCGACCTGCCAGTCGATCCCCATCCCGAGCACCACCGAATAGGCGAAGAAGGCATTGAGCCCCATACCCGGCGCCAGCGCGATCGGATACCGCGCCCACACCCCCATCACCAGGGTGCCGACGACCGCGGCGACCGCGGTCGCGGTGAAGACCGCCTGAGTGGGGATGCCACGCGAACCGAGCTGCCCGTGATCGCCCAGCACCGAGGGATTGACCGCCAGCACATAGGACATCGCCAGAAAGGTCACCGTGCCGGCCATCAACTCGCGCCTCATCGTCGACCCGAGGCGGGAGACGCCGAAGTAGCGATCGAGGCGCCGACCGGAACGCGACAGGACGTCGATACTCATAGCTGTGCTCCACCCTCGCCCGGACCGACCGACTGTGGGAAAACCGTATCGGTCCCCGCCCCCGCCGTGCCATTCATCCGAGCTGACACGCGGCGCACGACGGCGCGGCTAGATGAGCAGCAGGGCCAGGACCATGAATGTCACCAGGCCCAGTGGGATCACCCCCACCAGGAACAGGATCACCGCCACCAGCGCGCCACCACCACCGGCCCGCTGGGGTGTGGTGCCGATCCGCGCGGAGGCGAAGGAGCCGACCGGCATCCGGTAGTGCACCGGGGTGCGCGCACCCGCCGCCGTATCGACCGTGAGCCGCGCGGGATGCAGCAGGGCACCGAACCGATTGATGTGGATCCCCACGTCGTGCCGGCCGGGAGGTACGGGAACCGCCCAATGCCCCCAGCCACGAGCGACCAGCATGCCGTCGACCAGCACTTCGGGGACGAGCGCCAGCAATGTGGACGACTCGATCCGCAGCGGCGCCACCACGTCGATGTCGAGCACCGCGAGCTGCCCGGTCTCCTCGAATACGGCGATGTCGGCACTCATCGGGCACCTCCGGTCCATGCTGTCACGTGTCACAGCATGGGCTGCCGGCCTTACCGGCACCTTGCGAAATCCCAGTGGTCTACGGACTCGCGGCAGCGACCAGCCCCAGTTCCGCGGCGCCGGAGAGCAATCGGTGCCGGGGCAGAATCCGCACGGTGTAACCGACGGCCCCCGACCGCGGCACCGGCGTGGTCACCGTGTACAGCTCGGTGCCCGAATCCGTTGCGGTGTGTGCCATCTCGACGACGACGGTATCGATCAGCTCGTCATCGGAGGAGACCCGGCCCAGTACCGCCTGCACCTCGACCTCCGCGGGTGACAGGCCGGCGAGATCGATCCGGGCACGCAGCGACAGCTCGGCACCGATCACCGGAATATCGGACAGGCCCGAACTGTCGACCTGCACGACCTTGACCTGCGGCCAGGCCGCATCGGCCCGGCGCCGGAATTCCGCCAGCTCCCGCGCCCCGGCGAAATCCGACGCCGCCACCGCCGCATACGATGCCGCGGCCGGAAAGTAGTAGCCGGTGGTGTAATCCCGCACCATCCGCGAGGCCAGCACCTTGGGGCCGAGCGTCCGCAGTGTGTGACGGACCATCTCCAGCCAGCGCGTGGGCAGGCCCGGATCGTCGCGTTCGTAGAAGCGCGGCAGGACCGAGCGTTCCAGCATCTCGTAGAGCGCGGCCGCCTCCAGATCATCGCGCCGGTGTTCGTCGCGAACCCCGTCCGCCGTCGGAATCGCCCAGCCGTTGTCGCCGTCGTACATCTCGTCCCACCAGCCGTCGCGGATGGACAGATTCAGCCCGCCGTTGAGTGCCGCCTTCATCCCCGAGGTCCCGCAGGCCTCGAGCGGGCGCAGCGGATTGTTCAGCCACACATCGCAACCCCAATACAGGTAGCGGGCCATCGACATGTCGTAATCGGGCAGGAACACGATGCGGTGGCGCACCGCCGGATCGTCGGCGAAGCGCACCACCTGCTGAATGAGCGCCTTGCCCCCGTCGTCGGCGGGGTGGCTCTTACCCGCCACCACCAGCTGGACCGGGCGCACCGGATCGAGCAGCAGCGCCCGCAGGCGGTCGGGATCACGCAGCATCAGGGTGAGCCGCTTGTAGGTGGGCACGCGCCGCGCGAAACCCACGGTGAGGACATCGGGATCGAAAACCTGTTCCACCCAGCCCAATTCGGCCGGCGCGGCACCGCGTTCGAGCCACGATTCGCGCACCCGGCGGCGCACTTCGGCGACCAGTTCGGCGCGCAGCGTCGTGCGGATCGACCACAGTTCGTCGAGATCCGCTTCCCGCAGTTGTTCCCAGCCCCGTGCCTCGGCGACCAGCTCCGGCCCGGCCACGTCCCGCGCGGTATCCATGGCGGCGCTACCGGGGCCATCCGTGGTCACGCGCGCCGCCTCCGCCGGGCCCGTCGCTCGCGCCGCGGCGTCGATCCACTCACGCGCCGACCAGGTCGGCGCGTGCACCCCGTTGGTGACCGATCCGATCGGCACCTCGGCCACATCGAACCCCGGCCACAGCGGCGCGAACATCGCCCGGCTGACCTCGCCGTGCAACTTCGACACTCCGTTGGCGCGCTGGGCAAGTCGTAAACCCAGATGAGCCATGTTGAACACCGACGGATCCGCCTCCCGCCCCAGCGCCAGGATCCGATCCACCGAGATACCCGGCAGCAGTGGAGATTCGCGATCCCCGTGGGTCCCCCCGAAGTAACGGCGTACCAGGGCGGCCGCGAACCGATCGATCCCCGCCGGAACGGGCGTATGGGTGGTGAACACGGTCGCCGCCCGGACAGCGGTGAGCGCGGAATCGAAATCCATTCCGCCCGACATGTATTCGCGAATCCGCTCGATCCCGAGAAAGCCGGCGTGCCCCTCGTTCATGTGCCACACGTCCGGATCGGGCAGACCACGCGCCCGGGTGTAGGCGCGCACCGCGCGCACTCCGCCGATCCCGGCCAGGATCTCCTGTTTGATGCGATGGTCCTGATCGCCGCCGTACAGCCGATCGGTCACCGCCCGCAACTCGGGATCGTTGTCGGCGATATCGGAATCCAACAGCAGCAACGGGATTCGCCCCACCTGCGCGATCCACACCTGAGCCCGCAACACCCGCCCCTCGGGCATGGGCACGTGGACGAGCACCGGCGCGCCCGCCTGTGTCAGCAGCCGCAGCGGCAATCCCTGCGGATCGAGGTCGGGATAGCGTTCGGCCTGCCAGCCGTCGGCGGTGAGCGATTGCCGGAAGTATCCGGATCGATACAGCAGCCCGACCCCGATCAGCGGCAGCCCCAGATCCGAGGCGGCCTTGAGGTGGTCTCCGGCCAGAATCCCCAGCCCGCCCGAGTAATTCGGCAGCACCTCGGTGACACCGAACTCCATCGAGAAGTACGCGATCCCGCCCAGCACCGGCGTCCCGGATGCCGCGGCGTGCTCACCGAACCAGCGTGGACGGCTGAGGTAGTCCTGCAGATCGGCCGCGGCGGCATCGACGGTCACGACATAGTCCGAATCGCCCGCCCATTCGTCGAGCCGGTCGGCGGCGACCTCACCCAGCATCCGCACCGGATCGCGGCCCACCCGCACCCACAGCTCGGGATCCAGCCGCGCGAACACATCCTGCGTGGGCCCGTGCCACGACCACCGGAGATTGGCGGCCAGCTCGCCGAGGGCGGCGAGCCGCTGCGGCAGATGGGCACGGACGGTGAATCGACGCAATGCCTTCACCGGTTAGACCCTACACGCCGGTTTTCGCCCGCCGAACCCGCTGACCTGGAGCGTAAGCGGCTATCCGCGCAGGGTGCGGTCGAGCAGCGCCAGCAGTTCGCGCCGATGCCGCTCATCGGCCGCACTGTTGTAGTCGGCGGTGTCGGACTGGGTGTAACCGTGATGCGCCCCGGCGTAGACCTCGGTGCGGTAGCGCAGTCCGGCCGCGGCGAGCGCCTTGTCGAAATTCTCGATCTGCTCGGGCGGCAGCGATCGATCCTGATCGGCATGTCCGAAATACATTTCCGCCGTGGCCTTCTCGACAGCCAGATGCGGGCTGTCGGCCCCGTCCACGACCAGACCCCCGGTGTGGAATCCGGCCACCGCCGCGATCCGGTCACCGAATGCGCCCGCGGTGTAGAGCGCGAGGCGCCCGCCCATGCAGTATCCGGCCGCGGCGACCGGGCCGTGCGCGGTGTGCTCGAAACCTTGCAACCAGTCCAGGTAGGCACCCGCATCGCGGGCCACGAGCTCCGGAGTGAGCTCGTGCATGGCCGGCAGGATCGTGCCGAACAGGTCCGGCCGCTGCCCCGGGTCGATGAATTCCGGCAGCTCGACGATCGGCGCCCGCCCGCGCCGATAGAACACATTGGGCACCAGGACCGTGTAACCCGCCGCGGCGATGTCGTCGGCCAGCGCGCGCAGCGCCGGGCGCAGTCCGAATGCGTCCATGTACAGCAGCACGCCGGGGTGTTTCCCGCCGTCCGCGGGATGGGTGACGTACGCGTCGGCTACACCGTCGGGTGTCGTGATCTCTACCGTCTGCCCCTGCACTGCCGTCATGCGAGATTCCCTTCTGCTGCCGCGGACAAGTCCACCGTACGCACCGAAACGACACCGGTCTCGAAGCGGAACCAACGCCCCGGAAAGTCTGTCACGACCACCCCGCTCCCGCAATCGCGCCACCGCGTATTCGCCGGGGCATTGCCGGTACGGTTGTCCGGGTGACCGGTCGCATCGCCATCGATGACACCGCCCCGGCCGTACCGGGCGGGTACCCGGCCAAGGCCGTGGTCGGCGAGGTGTTCCCCGTGCGGGCGGTGGTGTGGCGCGAGGGACACGATCCGGTCGCGGCCACCCTGGCCGTGCGTGGGCCCGCCGGCGGGCGCACCCAGCGCATTCGGATGGCACCGGAATTCGAACCCGACGTGTTCAACGCCGTCTTCACTCCGAACACCCCGGGACGGTGGACCTTTCGCGTGGAGGGCTGGGCCGATCCGATCGCTGGATGGCGCGCCGCGGTGGAGGCGAAACTGGCCGTCGGGCAGAGTGCCACGGATCTGGCCAACGATCTGGAACTCGGTGCCCGCCTCCTCGATCGAGCCGCGCAGGCCGTCCCCAAACGTCAGTGGGAGAAACTCCGCGCCGCCGCAACCGCCCTGCGCGGCGATGCCCAGCTCCCGGCCCGAGTCGCACCCGCCTTCAGCGCCGAGGTCGGCGAGATCCTGCGGGCGGCACCACTGCGCGACCTGGTCACCCGCGGACCCGCCCATACCGTCCTGGTCGAGCGACGCCGAGCGCTGGTCGGTTCCTGGTACGAGTTCTTTCCCCGCTCCAGCGGCGGCCGCGACGCAGACGGCGCCGCGGTGCACGGCACCTTCGCCACCGCCCGAAGCGAACTTCCCCGCATCGCCGCCATGGGTTTCGACGTGGTGTACCTGCCGCCGATCCATCCGATCGGCACGGTCAATCGCAAGGGCCCCAACAACTCTCTGACCTGCGAGCCCGGCGATGTCGGATCGCCGTGGGCGATCGGCTCGGCCGAGGGGGGCCACGACGCGGTCCATCCCCTGCTGGGCACCGACGCGGAGTTCGCCGAATTCGTCGCCGCCGCAGCCGAACTGGGACTCGAGGTCGCACTGGATCTGGCCCTGCAGTGCGCACCGGACCATCCCTGGGTCGAACAGCACCCGGAGTGGTTCACCACCCTGCCCGACGGCACCATCGCCTTCGCGGAGAATCCGCCGAAGAAGTACCAGGACATCTATCCCCTGGACTTCGACAACGATCCCGACGGCCTGTACGCCGCGGTGCTCGCCGTGGTCCGGCATTGGATCGGGCTGGGCGTCACGATCTTCCGGGTCGACAACCCGCACACCAAACCCGCCGACTTCTGGGAGTGGCTGATCGCGCAGATCCGCCGCATCGATCCCGATGTGATCTTGCTGTCCGAGGCCTTCACCGTCCCGGCCCGGCTCTACGGACTGGCCCGCCGCGGATTCTCGCAGTCCTACACCTATTTCACCTGGCGCACGGCCGCCCACGAGCTGGCCGACTTCGCCCGCGAACTCGCCGCCAAGGCCGATGAGGCCCGGCCCAACCTGTTCGTCAACACTCCCGACATCCTGCACGAGAGCCTGCAGCACGGCGGGCCGGGCATGTTCGCGATCCGCGCCACCCTGGCGGCGACGATGGGCCCGAGCTGGGGCATGTACTCCGGATTCGAGCTGTTCGAGCATCAGGCCGCCGGCCCCGGCAGCGAGGAATACCTCGACTCGGAGAAATACCAGTTACGCCCGCGCAACTTCGCCGAGGCGGCCGCGCGCGGAGAATCCCTGGAACCGTTCATCACCCGGCTCAACGAGATCCGGCGGGCGCATCCGGCACTGCAGCAGTTGCGCTGCATCACCTTTCATCATGTCGACAATCCCGCACTGCTGGCCTACTCGAAGGTCGATCCCGGCTCCGGCGACGCCGTCCTGATCGTGGTGAACCTCAACCCGTTCGGAGCGGAGGACGGCATGGTCTCGCTCGATCTGCCCGCCATCGGACGCGAGTGGCACGATCATCCGACGGTTCGCGACGACATCACCGGTGAGGAATATCACTGGGCCCAAACCAATTACGTGCGGCTGGATCCGGTGCGGGCACCGGCGCACATCCTCGTCCTGCCGGCCGTCGCCGCGGCCGAGCGCACCGAACTAGCCTATCGCCGGACGTTCCGATGATCACCGCCGTCGCGGGCGGGTGGTCGCGACGATGAATCGGCGCGACCTCATGCTCCTGGCGGCCGGCACCCACCACGACCCGCACACCGTCCTGGGTGCCCATCCCGATCGCGGCGGCACCGTGATCAGAACTCTTCGCCCGCATGCCGATTCGGTGAGCGCGCGGATCGGCGATACCGATCATCCGCTGCACCACATCGGCCATGGCGTCTTCGAAGGTGTGGTCGGATTCGAGGAGCTGTGGGACTACCGCCTGGTGGTGTCGTATCCGGGCAGCCGGACGGTGCTGACCGCCGACGGATACCGGTTCCTGCCGACTCTCGGCGAGCTGGATCTACATCTGATCGGCGAGGGACACCACCAGCGACTGTGGGAGGTCCTCGGCGCCCATCCCCGCCGCTACACCACCCTCGACGGGGACGTGACCGGCACCTCGTTCGCGGTATGGGCACCGAATGCGCGCGGCGTCACCGTCTTCGGCGATTTCGACAGCTGGGGCGGTACCAGCACGCCGATGCGCCGACTGGGCTCCGCGGGGATCTGGGAGGTGTTCGTCCCGGACGTACCGGTGGGAGCGCGGTACAAATTCCGGATCCACGGCGCCGACGGACGCACCACCGACCACGCGGACCCCCTGGCCTTCGCCACCGAGGTCCCGCCCGCCACCGCCTCGGTCGTCACCCGCAGTGCATTCGAGTGGACCGACCGGCAGTGGTGCAGCGCCCGCGCCGCCCTCGACCCCACCCGTGCGCCGATGAGCATCTACGAACTGCACCTGGGCTCGTGGCGGCCGGGCACCGACTACCGGGCCGCCGCCGAACAACTCGCGGAATACGTTGCCGCACTCGGATTCACCCATGTCGAGCTGCTCCCCGTCGCCGAACATCCCTTCGGCGGCTCCTGGGGCTACCAGATCACCTCCTACTACGCTCCGACCGCACGCTTCGGCTCCCCCGACGATCTGCGCGCCCTCGTCGACCATCTGCACAGCCGCGGTATCGGCGTGATCCTCGACTGGGTTCCCGGCCATTTCCCCCGCGACGAGTGGGCGCTGGCCCGCTTCGACGGGACACCGCTCTACGAACATCCGGATCCACGCCGCGGCGAGCAATTGGAGTGGGGCACCTACGTTTTCGACTATGGGCGTAACGAGGTCCGCAACTTCCTGGTCGCCAACGCGCGGTACTGGATCGAGGAGTTCCACATCGACGGACTGCGTGTCGACGCCGTCGCCTCCATGCTCTATCTGGACTACTCGCGACCACCGGGCGGCTGGGAGCCCAATATCCACGGCGGCCGGGAGAATCTGGAAGCCGTCGCCTTCCTGCGTGAGATGAATACCGCGATCCACACCGAACATCCGGGCGTGGTCACCATCGCCGAGGAGTCCACCACCTGGCCCGGCGTGACCCGCTCCACCGATGTCGGCGGTCTCGGCTTCACGTTGAAATGGAATATGGGCTGGATGAACGACACCCTCGGCTACCTGGCCCACGATCAGGTCCATCGCAGCTGGCACCACAACGAGATCACCTTCTCCGCGGTGTACGCGTGGAGTGAGAACTATCTGCTCCCGATCAGCCATGACGAGGTCGTCCACGGCAAGGGCACACTGTGGACCCGGATGCCGGGCGACGACTTCGCCAAGGCGTCCGGAGTCCGGGTGCTGCTGTCCTACCTGTGGGCCCATCCGGGCAAACAGCTGCTGTTCATGGGCCAGGAATTCGGCCAGTTCCGCGAATGGTCACACGATCGCGGCCTGGACTGGGACGAACTGGCCAACCCCCTGCACGAGGGGATCCGCCGGCTGGTCACCGACCTCAACACCACCTATCGCGCCCATCCCGCGCTGTGGACCCAGGACACCGCACCCGGCGGCTTCGCGTGGATCGAGGCCGACGACCACATCGCCAATGTCCTGGCCTTCCTGCGCTACGGCACCGACGGCTCGGTGGTGGCCTGCGTGTTCAACTTCTCCGGTATCGAACAGCCCGGCTACCGGATCGGCCTGCCCACCGGGGGCCGCTGGCGGGAAATCCTCAACTCCGACGCGACCGGCTACGGCGGCAGCGGCATCGGCAATCTCGGTGGCGTGGACGCGACCGAGGAACCGTGGCACGGGCGCCCCTGCTCCGCGGTGCTGGCCCTCGCGCCCAACAGCGCGATCTGGCTGACCCGCTAGCTCACCAGCGCAGCATGGGCAGCGGGCGGCCGGGATGGCGCAGCGCCCATCCCGATCCCGCACGCAGCAGGAACGCGTGGAACCCGTGATACGGCAGCGCCGCGACGATCGTGTGGACCGCATCGCGCGTGAGCCCGGACCGCAGCAGGCCATGGCTGACGTCGATCCGATCCGCCAGCCGGAAGGTCTCGGTGAGCCGGTCACCGACTCCCCGCAGCCGGTGGTGGTCGAGCACCATCCGCCGCGCCGCGCCGATGTCGACGACCCCGGCGATGGCCGCGTACTCGTCCACGAGCGCCGCCGAGGGTTCCAGGTAGTCGAAGGTCGCGGCGGTCCAGATCCCCAGATCGTGGACGGTCCAGGCCAGCACGGCGGCATCGGGAAGCTCCGCGCCGAACAGCAGGCCGTGATAGTTCATCCCCCGCAGCACGTGGTTGCGGTAGGTGACCAGATCCATTCCCAGCTCGTCACGGTGACGGTCGAGAATCGCAGTGACGATCGGATGATCGGTGCGCACCGTCATCACGACTCAGAACTGCCAGGGGGCCGGCAGATCGGGAACCCGGCAGCCGTAGGTGCGTTCCACCGAGACCGGCGTCCCGTGCACGGTGCCGTGGGCCCGCAATTCGACCGGGTAGTACCGCACGCACCGGACGCTCGCATCCGAATCGGGCAGCTCGAGCTCGCCGTCAGCCAGATATGCGCAGGCCCCCGCCGAATCCGGATGTGTGCCACCGACCGGATCACAGGTCAGCGTGACGGTCCGCGGTGCGCGATCGGGTTCGGTCCGGGTGAAGACGAGACTGGTGGCCGCATCATGTGCCCCGGCGCCACCCGCGGGCACCAGCACGGCCGCCGCACACGCCGCACCGGCCACACACCGCATCACCCTGATCACACCAGCTCCCATCCCCGCGGCGGTTCGCGCACTCAGTACAGCGCGGTCGCCAGTTTGCGGCGGGCGGCCACCACGATCGGGTCGGCGGTGTCGAACAGTTCGAACAATTCGACCAGCCGGGAACGCACCCGATTCCGATCGTCACCCGCGGTGCGCTTGATCAGGTTGATCAGCCGATCGAAGGCCGCATCGGGCTCCTGGTTGAACAGTTCGGCATCGGCGGCGGTGAAGGCGGCATCGATATCGGCCGGGTCGGCATCGGCGACCGCGATCGCATCGGCGGGCAGTGCACGAGCCCGGTCGAAGAACCGGACCTGGCGCAGCGCCGCCTTGGCCTCCTCATTGGCGGGCTCGGCGGCCAGAATCGCCTCGTAGGCCGCCTCGGCGCCGGCGATATCGCCGCGGTCGAGCGCCTCCTCCGCGGCCACGAAACGCGGATCCTCCGGTGCCGGCGCGTCACCCTCCTCCGCGTCCGCACCCGGCAACTTGCCCTGCACAGCGTCGACGACCGCGTCCAGCCACTGCGTGACCTGCGCTTCCGGCTGTGAGCCCTGGAAATCGGCCAGGGGCTGCCCCGCGGCCACCGCGATGACGGTCGGGATGCCCTGCACTCCGAAGGCCTGCGCGATGCGCATGTTGGCTTCGGCCTCGACGGTGGCCAGCTCCCAGCCGCCCTGGGCCTGACCGACCAGCCGCTCGAACAGCTTCACCAGATCGACACTGCCCGGACTCCGCTGGGAGTACAGGACCACGACCACCGGCACCTCGAGCGAACGCCGCAGCACCTTGGTCTCGAAATCGGCCTCGGTGACGGCATGATCGCCCGGAACGTCGGTGGCAGCCGGCTGTTTGAGAGCGGACAGATCCACCGCGCCGGACATGGCGGCGGCGACGGCGGGCGAAGGACGACGTGCGGCAGGTCGAGTCACGACATCCAGTTTGTCACGAGACGGCGGCCGTCGGTGCCGGGGTCGGGCTCAGTTCACCCAATTGCCCGCTCCGAATCGCCCACCGCTCGAACCACACCGAACTGAACGGCACCACCGACGACACCAGTCCCAGCAGAATCGTCTTACCGGGCCACTCGAACTCGCGCCAGGCCAGCAGCAGGCTGATCGCGTACAGCACGAAGATGAGGCCGTGCAGCATGCCGAACACCATCACCGGCCAGGTGATGGGTTCGGGTAGCCGCTTGAGTACCGAGCCGAGCAGCAGCAGCGCCCACGACGGCGCTTCCAGCAATCCGAACAGACGCACTCGTTTGGCCACGGTGCTCACGTCGAAGAATTCGCCCATGGGCACCATTGTGCCGAACGACTACGGAGTGTCGTAGTAGGTGTGGGTCATACCACAGGTATCCGGCCGCGACCGGGTTCAGACCCGCACGATGAGGGCGTCGCCCTGACCTCCGCCACCACACAGCGCGGCCACGCCGACACCGCCGCCACGCCGCTTCAACTCCAGCGCCAGATGCAGCAGGATCCGCGCGCCCGACATCCCGAGCGGGTGACCGATCGCGATCGCGCCACCGTTGACGTTCACCTTCTCCGGATCGATGCCCAGCTTGCGGGTCGACGCGATGCCGACCGCCGCGAATGCCTCGTTGATCTCCACCAGATCCAGATCCGCCGGCGAAATCCCCTCACGCGCACAGGCTTTCGCGATCGCGTTCGCCGGCTGCTCCTGCAACGTGGAATCCGGACCGGCCACCACCCCCGCGGCGCCGATCTCGGCGATCCAGCTCGAGCCCAGCGCCTGCGCCTTCTCCTTGCTCATCACGACCACCGCGGCCGCACCGTCGGAAATCTGCGAGGCGGTACCGGCGGTGATCGTGCCGTCCTTCGCGAAGGCCGGACGCAGCTTCGACAACGACTCCACGGTCGTGTCCGCGCGGATGCCCTCGTCCTCGCTCACCACGATCGGATCACCCTTGCGCTGCGGTACCGACACCGGCACCACCTCGTCGGTGAACACACCGTTCTTCCACGCTGCCGCGGCCTTCTGATGTGACGCCGCGGCGAACGCGTCCTGCTCCTGACGGCCGATTCCGTCGCCGGCATTGCGCGATTCGGTCAGCGCACCCATCGCCTGATCGGTGAAGATGTCGTGCAGCCCGTCGTAGGCCATGTGATCACGCAACGTCACATCGCCGTACTTGAACCCGGTACGGCTCTTCTCCAGCATGTGCGGCGCCTGGCTCATCGACTCCTGCCCACCGGCCACCACGACCTCGTACTCACCGGCACGAATCAACTGATCCGCCAGCGCGATCGCGTTGATACCCGACAAACACACCTTGTTCAGCGTCAACGCCGGAACATCCATCGAGATACCACCCGCCACAGCCGCCTGCCGCGCCGGAATCTGCCCCGCACCCGCGGTCAGCACCTGCCCCATGATCACGTAATCGACCAGCTCGGGCGAGACCACACCGCGCTGCAGCGCCGCCTCGATCGCGAAACCACCCAGATCCGACCCGGAAAACCCGGACAGACCACCGAGGAGCCGGCCCACCGGAGTACGAGCACCGGAAACAATGACAGAGGTGGTGGCCACGGGGAACCTCGCTTCTCGTATTTCGGGACGGTCACGATGGACCGCTCTCGTACCCAACGGTAACCCTTGCCGTCCCGGCAGCTCCAGATAGGTGCGCGCTACCGTCGAGGGGTGAGCAATACCGATACGTCCGCTTTCATTCCCGCCGACTACGTCATCGCCGTCGACCACGTGGGCATCGCCGTGCCCGATCTCGACACCGGCGTGGCCTGGTACTCCGACAACCTCGGCATGGTCGAGACCCACCGTGAGGTCAACGAGGCCCAAGGTGTGCACGAAGCGATGCTCTCGCTGCCGGGCGCCGGTGACGATGCCACTGCTCTGCAGTTGCTGGCACCGCTCAACGAGGAGTCCACGATCGCCAAGTTCATCGACCGCAACGGTCCAGGACTGCAGCAACTGGCCTACCGCGTCACCGATATCGATGCCGTGGCTACTTTTCTGCGAGGCCGCGGCATCCGTTTGCTGTACGAGGCCCCGCGCGCGGGAACTGCGAACTCGCGGATCAATTTCGTACACCCGAAGGATGCTGGCGGTGTGCTCATCGAACTCGTCGAGCCGGCGGCGAATCCTACTCACTAGTACCGCAATACGGCCACAGAAACAGTTCGTAACGACATTCGCAGTCGACTCACCATGGTGGGTCGACAGGCTGTAGTTTGTGGGGCATGTCGTCCACTGAGCCCGATCGCAATCGCTTCGTCGCGTTGCCCTTTACAGTAGTCCGTAAGGGCTATGACCGTGACGAAGTACGCAATTACTTCGACCGCTTCGATGCCGAGCTGAGGGTCACCGCCACAGATCGCGATGCCGCTGCCGCTCAGGCCCGCAACCTGGCCGCCCAGTTGGAGGACGCCCGCGACGAGATCGACGAGCTCCGCAAGGAAGTCGATCGCCTGTCGGTTCCGCCCACCACCGCGGAAGGCATGAGCGATCGAATTTCCCGGATGTTGCGTTTGGCATCCGACGAGGCGTCCGAGGTTCGCGCGCAGGCGCAGGCCGAGGCCGCCGAGATGATCTCCATCGCGGAGCAGCAGGCCACCGAGATGCGCGGCAAGTACGAGTCGCTGCTGTCGGAGACCAAGGAAAAGCGCGAGGCGCTCGAGGTCGAGTTCGAGCAGACACTGTCGAACGCGCGCACCGAGTCCGCCAAGATCGTCGAGGCCGCCCAGGCCGATGCCACGCGCATCACCAAGGAGGCCGAGGCCAAGCGCAAGGCCGCACAGCAGGACTTCGAGGCCACGATGGCGGAGAAGCGCACCAAGCTCACCAAGGCCATGGAGGAGCTGGAGGCTTCCAGCCGCTCCGACGCCGCCCAGCGCATCAAAGAGGCCACCGACGAGTCGAACCGTCTGGTCAGCTCTGCCACCCAGTCCGCCGATCGCAAGATCGCGCATGCGAAGGAACTGGCCGAGGAGATGCGCGTGCTGCGCGGCCGAGTCCTGGCTCAGCTGTTGGGAATTCGCGGCCAGCTCGACTCGGTCCCGGCCATGCTGGCAGCGGTCAACCGCGAAAGCGAGCTGCTCGACGGCGCACCGGAGCAGCGTTCGCTGTCCGGTAAGCAGTCCGGTTCCGGCCGACAGAAGGCCATCCCCGAGGTCAAGGCGGAAGACGAAGAGTCCGTCGACGACGCGCGCGAAAGCGCCGACGTCTCGAGCTGATACGCGCCACCACCCTCAGGGCGACACTTCACCACTCGTTTCGAGGCCGCTCCCGCACCGCGGGGGCGGCCTTCCCTATGTCATGACCAGCGGCGTGTGATCGACCGGGTATCCCGGCCACGCCAGCAGCCGGAATGCCAATGACGCCGGTCGTTTTCACCACCGTCTGCCGGCCACGCCACGATATGGGCTGTGCCGGGGACGATTTCGTGATCACACCCCGGACACCGATAGGTCTTCACCGCACGGGCACCCGGAATCGTCCGCACCACATAGCTTTCCGTGCCGCCCGGCCCGGCCTCGGTGCGGCCGAAGACGTCACCGATCGGTCGCGACCCCGGGGGGAATCGCGACGACGGCCGAGGGCGAGGCTTACGACGCGGCACGGCGGTCAGAACAACCTGAACTCGGCACTGTCGGTGCCGCGCAGAGCATCGTAATCGAGTGTGACGCACCGGATTCCACGATCGGTCGCCAAGGTGCGAGCCTGCGGTTTGATCTGCTGGGCGGCGAACACACCGGCGACCGGCGCCAGCAGCGGATCCCGGTTCAGCAATTCCAGATATCGCGTCAGCTGTTCCACTCCGTCGATCTCACCGCGACGCTTGATCTCTACCGCCACGGTGGCACCGTCGGCGTCCCGGCACAGAATGTCCACCGGGCCGATCGCGGTCATATATTCCCGCCGAATCAGCGAATAGCCCTCACCGAGGGTGACGATGTGTTCGGCAAGCAGTTCCTGCAGATGGGCTTCCACCCCGTCCTTCACGAGTCCCGGATCGACACCGAGCTCGTGTTTCGAGTCGTGCTCGATGTCCTCGACGGTGATTCGCAGTTCTTCGCCGGCCTTGTTCGTCACCACCCACAGCCGGACGGCGGAATCGGGCGCGGCAGCGGCGTCGGGTACGGGATCGGCGTCGGGTACGGATTCCGACTCGGGCGAAACGGCGGATTCGGCTTCGCGCTCCTCCATCCAGCACGGCGGGCTCATCCAATTCAACGGCTTGTAGGAGCCGCCGTCGGAATGCACCAGCACCGAACCGTCCGCTTTCATCAACAACAGCCGACGAGCCATCGGGAGGTGTGCGGTGAGCCGACCCACGTAATCGACCTGGCAACGAGCAATCACAAGGCGCACCGGTCGAGTTTAGGCCCTCGCCACACCCGTCACGGCCGCGGGGCGATCACCCGACGAGCAGCACATAACCGAGCAGCGCGGCAACCACGAGCAGTGCGGTCTCCACCCAGTTCAGTCGCGACACCCTCGTCCGGCCGCTGCGCAACAGCAACCATCCGACCAGCAGGCCGATCGACAACGCGAGCAGATGACCGACATTGGTGAAGGTCCGCCCCATGACCACCCCGGCCACCGCCACAGCGCCCAGTGAGATCGCCCAGGTGGGCCGCCACTTGCTCGGCAGCACGACGATCAGCGATCCGATGACCGCCAACGCTCCGTAGCTGACGCCGACATCTTCGGCGAACGAAATACTGGTGGGCAGCCATTTGACGCTCACAGCGATCCACAGGCCCCCGGCAACCAGCAGCGTGGCCCCGATGTGCCCGGCGATGAAGATGCGCAGCAGAGACAGCGCCCCGAATCGCCATTCGGCGAGGATGAGCAGACAGACCAGAAGCGGAATCAGCAGCGCGCCCGCGGTCCCGTCCCCGATGACGAACGCACTCGACAGCAATGTGCCGAAGCGCCCGGCGAGCAGGTTGTGCAGATTCGTGCTCGCATGCTGGATCACTCGTGTCTGCTGGGAATCACCGAGTACCGACACCAGCACGGTCACCGCGATCAACAGGACGCCGTAGCTGTAGGTCATCGGCAGCTTGAAACGCTCCCGAAGCGTCAGCGAACGGTCGGCCGCGACGTGGTCGGACCCCAGTGCTGCCTGCGTGGCCGGCTCCTGGAGTAGAACCATTCGGATCACCTTCCGTCAGCAGATCGGCACCGATTGCACCGGATCGACACTTTCCATGATCCCGATCGATCGCCCGAATGGTCTCAGGGTTACTTAGGAAAGTCCTGTGAATGCTGGATTACCCACCCGAATCGATCCCATTCGCCCGAATATTCGACGGCGCGAAACTCGACTCGTCCGGTCCCGCCAACGAAGGGAGTGAACACTCCCTCCAAATGCGGAGAGGCCCCCAACCTGCTGGTTGGGGGCCTCTCGCAATGTATGTTCCGGCGGTGTCCTACTCTCCCACACCCTGTCGAGTGCAGTACC
>NZ_JBFAUW010000017.1:0-115410 GCF_040679495.1 Nocardia sp. NPDC052254
GTCGCAGCCGTCTTCAGCAACACCGCATCCGACGAATCCAAACCGAATTCCGCCGTCTTCCACTGCAACTGATTCGCAATCGCAGCATGCGACACCGCCACACCCTTCGGGCGACCCGTCGAACCCGACGTGAAGATCACATACGCCGTATTCGAAACCCGCAGCGGCGCAACCCGATCCACATCGGTGACCGGACTGCCGGACAGCGCCGACAGATCCAGTGCGTCCATCCGGACGATCGGCGCGACCGCCGTCTCGAAGTCCGCACCCTCGTTCGTCAGCACGCAGACCGGTGCCGCCGTCTCCAGGATGTAGTTCGTCCGCTCGGCCGGCTGATCCGGATCCAGCGGCACATAGACACCACCCGCCGTCGCGACGGCGTACATCGCCACCACCAGATCCGTGGACCGGCGCAGGGCGAGACCGACCGACGACTCCGGGCCCACGCCCAGTGAGATCAGATGCCGGGCAAGACGATTGACCGCATCGCCGAGTTCGGCGTATGTCATGACGTCGCCGTCGGGGTCGACGATCGCCTCGGCGCGCGCGTGGCCGGCCGCGGTCGACGCCAGCAGCGAAGCCAGCGTCGCGTCCTCGTCGACCGCGTGCCCGGTCGTATTGCGAACGGCCACGAGGGCGTGTCGCTCGGCGGCATCGAGCAGGGCGAAATCACCGACCGTCGCCCGCGGCGCGGCGACGATCTCACCGAGCAAGCGCACGAAACGGTCGACGAAGCCCTCCACCGTGGCCCGCTCGAACAGATCGGTGGCGTAGGTGAAGAAACCGTCGATCCCTTCCGGCGCACCGGAATCGGCGTAGGTGTCCGCGACGATCAGATGCAGATCGAACTGCGACAGCTGGGTGTCGAAATCGACGCCCGAGACCTTGAGGCCGGGTAGCTCCAGACTGGTCTGCGCCAGGTTCTGGAACGACAGACCCACCTGGAACAGCGGATGCCGGGCCGTCGAGCGCACCGGGTTGAGCACCTCGACCAGGCGCTCGAAGGGCACATCCGCATTGGCGAAGGCCTGGATGTCGGTCTCGCGCTGGCGGGCGAGCAGATCGGTGAACGACGCGCCCGCATCGATCTCGGTCCGGAAGACGAGGGTGTTGACGAACATGCCGACCATGTCGTCGAGCGCCGCCTCGCCACGACCCGCGATCGGGGTACCGATCGCGATGTCGTCGGTACCGGACAACCGCGCCAGCAGCATCGCCAGCGCCGTGTGCACCACCATGAACAGCGTCGCGCCCTCGGCACGCGCGAGATCCGCCAGCGCACGGTGGATTTCGGCGTCGATGTGCACCGGAACCTTGGCACCGGCGAAGGTCTGCACGGCCGGACGCGGGTGATCGGCCGGGAGATCCAGCTGATCGGGCAGCTCCGCGAGCCGGTTGCGCCAGTAGACGACCTGCTTGGCCGCCGGCGATTCCGGATCGTCCTCGCTACCGAGCACCTCGCGCTGCCAGATGCTGTAGTCGGCGTACTGGACCGCCAGCGGCGCCCAGTCCGGCGCGGTACCGGTGGAACGAGCCGCGTAGGCCGTCATCAGATCCCGGGTCAGCGGCCCCATCGAGGAGCCGTCACCGGAGATGTGGTGCACCGTCATCGCCAGGACGTAATCGGCACCTGCCGCATCGGTATCCGACGGATGCTCCGCAGGCTCCGCATCGGTATCCGACGGATGCTCCGCAGGCTCCGCATCGGCGATCTCGAACAGGGCCACCGCCACCGGCACCGCGGTGGTGACATCGAAGACCGTGGCGGTCAATTCCACGACGGCACTCTGGATCTCATCGGCGGAGATGGTGCGCACCGTCAGTTCCGGCAGCGCCTGCTGCACCGGCAGAATCACCTGTACCGGACCGGTATCGGTCTGCGGGTACACCGTGCGCAGCACCTCGTGGCGGGCCACCAGATCGGCGATGGATTCGCGCAGCGCGTCCACATCCAGCACACCGGTCAGGCGAACCACGACCGGCACGTTGTAGGCCGCGGACTGGGTGTCGAACCGGTTCAGGAACCACATCCGCTGCTGTGCCAGCGACAGCGGAATCCGTTCCGGCCGTGGTCCGGCCGACAGTTCACGACGACCCGAACCCGCCTGACGTTCGATCCGGCGGGCCAGCAGGCCCACACTGGGCACCTCGAACAGCAACCGGACCGGGATCCGGGTGTCGAGTGCGGCGCCCAGCCGCGCGACGACCTGGGTGGCGATCAGCGAGTTACCACCCAGCTCGAAGAAGTCGTCATCCACGCCGACCCTGGCGTCGGCTCCGGTCAATCCGAGTACATCGGCGAAGGTCGCCGCCACGATCTCCTCGATCGGCGTGGACGGCGCCCGGAATTCCCGGGTCTCGAAGGCCGGCTCGGGCAACGCCCGGCGGTCCAATTTGCCGTTCGGGCTCAGCGGCAGCTCCGCCAGCACCACGAACGCCGAGGGCACCATGTACGACGGCAGCAGCGCGGCCAGATGCTCACGCAGCACATCGATGTCGACCTCGTCGCCACCGGGGACGACGTATCCGACGAGACGATCGCCCGTCGTGGGATCGGTGTGGACGAGTGCGACGGCCGCGTCCACCGAATCGTGCCGGGTGAGCGCGGATTCGATCTCGCCCAGCTCGATCCGCAGACCGCGCAGCTTCACCTGGAAGTCGGTGCGGCCCAGGTACACGATGGCACCGTCGGCATTGCGCCGGACCAGGTCACCGGTGCGGTACATGCGGGAACCGTCGGCCGAGAACAGATTCGCGACGAACCGGTCGGCGGTCAGATCGACCCGGCCGAAGTATCCCCGCGCGAGCTGATCGCCGGCCAGATACAGCTCACCGGCGACACCGGCGGGAACCGGATGCAACCGCGAATCCAGCACATAGGCCTGGGCATTCCACACCGGAAGGCCGATGGGCACCGCTCCGAGAGCGTCCTCGGTGACCGCCGCGTGCGTGGCGTGCACCGTGAATTCGGTCGGGCCGTAGAGGTTGTGCAGCTCGGCCGAACCGATCCGGCGGAACGCGGCAACGGTATCGGAGGTGAACGCCTCACCGGCCACGAGCAGGGCTCGCAGCGAGGTCACCGTCGCGCTGTCGGCACCGGCGGAGAACATCCGCAGCATCGAGGGCACGAACGAGGTGATGGTCACCTGTTCCGCGGTGATCACGTCGGCCAGATACTGCGGATCGCGATGACCGTCGGGACTCGCGACGACCATGCGGCCGCCGGAAGCCAACGGAGCGAACAGCTCCCACACCGACACGTCGAAGGTCGCCGGGGTCTTGAACAGTACGACATCGTCGCTGCCCAGACCGTATTCGCTGACGATCCAGCGAATCTGGTTCAGCACCGCGGCATGCGGCACCGCCACACCCTTAGGCCGGCCGGTCGAACCCGAGGTGAAGATCACGTACGCGGGGTTGGACGGACGCAGCGGGCCACGACGCTCGGCATCGGTCGGCGCGGTGGTGGCGTATCCGGACAGATCCAGTTCGTCGACGCGCACGGTCGCGCGCACACCCGGCGAATGCCGGGAGTCGTCGTCCCGAGTCAGCGTGTCGAGGGCGTCGGCGTCGCGGGAGGTGGTCAGGACACACACCGGGTCGGCCTGCTCGAGGACATAGGCGATGCGGTCGGCGGGCTGATCGAGATCCAGCGGCACATAACCGCCACCGGCCTCGAGGACCGCGTAGATCGGGACGACCAGATCCAGCGAACGCCGGATACCCAGCGCCACCAGGGTTTCCGGACCGACTCCGAGCTCGATCAGGTGCCGTGCGAGGCGGTGCACACGATCGGCGAACTCGGCATAGTCGAGCTCCTCGCCCGCCACGCGGTCGACAACCGCGATCGCGTCGGGCGTGACGCGAGCCCGGGTCTCGAACAGATCGGTCAGCGAGCCCTCCGCGCCGATCTCGACCTCGGTGCTGTTCCAGCCGCGCACCTGCTGCGCGGCTTCGCGCGCGTCCAGGATCGGCAGATCTCCGACGGCGCGATCCGGTGCGGCGGCAACGGCTTTCAGCAGCCGCAGGAAGCGCTGTGCCAGATGGGTGATGGTATCGGCGCAGAACAGATCGGTGGCGTAGACGAACTTCGCGGTGATACCACCGGGTACGGTGCCCTCCCCCTCGGGATCCACGACCCGAGGACGCTCGCTGAGTTCCAGCTGCAGATCGAATTTCGCCGTCTCGATCGGCAATTCGACACCGTTCACGGTCAGCCCCGGAAGTTCCAGGGTGATCTGGTCGGTGTTCTGCAGCGACAGCATCACCTGGAACAGCGGGTGCCGGGCCTGGGACCGCTGCGGATTCAGGATCTCGACGAGCCGCTCGAACGGCAGATCGGCGTGTCCGAAGGCGGCGACGTCCCCGACCCGCACGGCCTGCAGTAGATCGGCGAAGGTCATGTCGGCGTCGATGCGTGTCCGCAACACCAGCGTATTGACGAACATGCCGATGACGTCGTCGAGCTCCCGCTCACCACGGCCGGCGACCGGCGTGCCGATCGCGATGTCCTGTTCGCCGGACATTCTCGACAGCAGGACGGCCAGTGCGGCATGCATCACCATGAAGGTGGTCGCGCCGCGGGTGCGTGCCAGATCGGCCAGCTGAGCCTGGGTCTCCGGATCGATCTCGAAGCCGTGGATCGAACCGCGCCCCGATGCCACCGCCGGGCGTGCCCGGTCGGCCGGCAGGTCCAGTTGCTCGGGCAGCCCGCGCAGCGTCTCGGTCCAGTACGAAACCTGCTGGGCGATGACCGATTCCGGATCCTCCTCGGATCCCAGCACCGCACGCTGCCACAGCGCGAAATCGGCGTATTGCACGGCCAGTGGCTGCCACGCGGGTTCGCCGCCCTCGACCCGGGCGCTGTAGGCGATCATCACATCGCGCGCGAGCGGTCCCATCGAGAAACCGTCGGCGGAGATGTGATGTACGACGATCGCGAGCACATGCTCGGTGGGGCTGACCTCGTACAGTCGTGCCCGGAACGGCACACCGGTGGTGACGTCGAAGCCACGCAGCACCAGCTCGGCGAGCTGTTGCGCCAGTTCGGCATCGGTGACGTTGATCGGGGTCAGATCGGGTATCACCCGGCCGGTGGGAGCGATCTCCTGGTACGCCTCACCGTTGTCGTCCGGATACAGCGTGCGCAACGACTCGTGGCGCGCGAGGACATCGGCCACCGCGATCTGCAGTGCCTGCCGGTCCAGCAGACCGGAAAGACGCACCACCACCGGGATGTTGTCCACCGCGGACGCGGAGTCGAACCGGTTGAGGAACCACATCCGTTGCTGAGCCAGCGACAGCGGCAGCCGTTCGGGCCGGGCCTGCGGCACCAGCGGCTTGCGAATGCTGGTGCCCGAAGCCGACTCCGCGCGGGCAGCGAGAGCGGCGACCGTGGACGCCTCGAAGATCTCACGTACTCCGAGCTGGGTCTCGAGCGCCGTGGACAGCCGGGCGGCGACCCGGGTCGCGATCAGCGAGTTACCACCGAGAGCGAAGAAGTCGTCGTCCAGACCGACCCGGTCGAGTCCGAGTACCTCGGCGAAGGTGCCGGCCACGATCTCCTCCACCGGCGTGGTGGGAGCGCGGAAGACCACCGCCTCGAAGACGGGGGCGGGCAATGCCCGGCGATCGAGTTTGCCGGAGGCGTTGAGCGGCAGCGCGTCCAGCGGCATCACGATCGACGGCAGCATGTAGCTCGGCAACTGCCTGCCCAGCTGCTCGCGAACGATCTCGATGCTCGTCGAGAAGCCCTGTTCGGCAACGACATACGCCACCAGGTGGGCGCCGGTGTGCGGATCGTCGCGAACGACGACCACCGCCTGCGCGATTTCCTCCTGCGCGGTGAGCGCGGCCTCGATCTCACCCAGTTCGAGGCGCTGACCGCGCAACTTCACCTGGAAGTCGGTGCGGCCGAGATAGTGCAGCTCACCCTCGGCGGTCCACATCACGAGGTCGCCGGTCCGGTACATCCGTTCCCCGGTGGCGCCGAAGGGGTTGGCGACGAAGCGATCCGCCGTCAGATCCGTGCGTGCCACGTATCCGCGGGCCAGCTGATCGCCCGCGAGATACAGCTCACCCGCGATACCGACCGGAGCCGGCCGCAGCCGCGCGTCCAGGACGTAGACCCGGGTGTTGTACACCGGGCGGCCGATCGGCACCGAATCGACGTCGGCATCGACGACCTGGTGATAGGTGACATCGACGGCCGCCTCGGTGGGGCCGTAGAGGTTGTTGACCTCGGCTCCGGTCAGCTCGCGCAGACGGTGCACCGGCTTCGGCGCCAGCGCCTCGCCGGAGGAGAACACCATGCGCAGCGAAACACACCGCGCGACAGCCGGTTCCATCACGAACACGGACAGCATCGAGGGCACGAAGTGCGCCACCGTGACACCCTGTGCGGTGATCAGCTCCGTCAGGTATCCCGGATCGCGATGCCCGTCGGGCTTCGCGATCACCAGCCGCGCACCGATCTGCAACGGCCAGAAGAACTCCCACACCGACACATCGAAGGTCGCGGGGGTCTTCTGCAGGACGACATCGCTGCCGGTGAGACCGTACTCCGACTGCATCCAGACCAGACGGTTGACGATCGCCGCGTGCGATACCGCGACGCCCTTCGGGCGGCCGGTGGAACCCGACGTGAAGATCACGTACGCGGTGTTCGCGGGCCGCAGCGGTGCCCGCCGTTCGGCATCGGTGACCGGTTCGGTCGAGTAGCCGGACAGGTCCAGCAGATCGATCCGCACCTGAGCGGTATCGGTCGCGAGATCCTCACCGGAGGTCAGAACGGATACCGGATCCGCCACTTCGAGGATGTACTGCGTGCGCTCGGCCGGATGATCGGGATCGACCGGGACATAGGCGGCACCCGCGACGGACACCGCGTACATGCCGACCACCAGATCGATCGACCGCCGCATACCGAGCGCCACCAGCGTCTCCGGTCCGACGCCACGTTCGATCAGCCAGCGCGCCAGTGCGTGCACCCGGGCGGCGAACTCGGCGTAGGACAGAGTTGTCCCCTCGAACGTCAGCGCGAGCGCCTCGGGGGTGCGCGCGACCTGCGCTTCGAACTGCGCGACCAGCGTCGCATCCGGCGCGCCACCGTCCGCCAGCGCCGCCGCCAGATCGAAGTCGGTGGCATTCCACCGCTCGACGGTGAGCTCACGTTCGGCCGGATCGAGCAGTTCGATGCTGCCGATCGCGACATCCGGATCGGTGGTGATCGTGCTCAGCACCCGCACCAGACGATCTGCGACCCGGCGAACCGTGTCCTCGTCGAACAGATCGCGCAGATAGCCGGCCCGAACCCGCAGCTGGGAGTCGAGCCGGACGATGAGCGTCAGCGGGTAGTGCGTCGCATCGGTGGAATCGACACCGGTCACGGCCATACCGTCGATATCGGCGGCCTGCTGCTGAATCCCCTCGGCATCGACCGGATAGGACTCGAACACCACGAGCGTGTCGAACAGCGCGCCCAGGCCGGACGCGGCCTGAATCTCCGCGAGACCCACGTAGTGGTGCTCGAGCAGACCCGCTTGCTCGCCCTGAATCCGCGTCATCAGCTCGCGCACCGATTCGGATTCGGCGAAGCGCACCCGGACGGGCACCGTATTGATGAACAGGCCGACCATCGATTCGACACCGGTCAGTGCGGGCGGGCGCCCGGACACGGTGGTACCGAACAGCACGTCGTCGCGACCGCTCCAGCGGCCCAGCAGAATTCCCCAGGCCACCTGCAGCACGGTGTTCGCGGTGACGCCCAGTTCACCGGCCAGTGCCACCAGTCGCGCGGTCGCCGCCTCGTCCAGGTCGAATACGTACTCGTCCGACAGCGCGGTGATTTCACGCCCGGCATCCTGGCGCGTGAGCAGCGTCGGCTCCGACACTCCCTCGAGCGCGGTCGACCAGGTGGCCAGCGAGGCCGGGACATCCTGCTGCGCGGACCATTCCAGGAAGTGCCGGTAGGACCGCACCGCCGGGAGCGCGGCGGTGTCGCCGCGGGTGGCATACAGCATCAGCAGGTCCCGCATCAGCAGCGGCATCGACCAGCCGTCGAGCAGGATGTGATGGTTCGACACCGCGAGCTGCCAGCTGTCGTCGGCGACCCGGATCAGGGTGAACCGGATCAACGGCGGCTCCGTGAGGTCGAACCGGTGCATCCGGTCCTCCTCGACGATGTCGCTCGCGTCGCCGGTATCCCGGCGGTCGTACTCGGCCCAGGCCACGGCCACGTCGTCGAGCACCACCTGCACCGGGTTGCCCTCGGCGTCGGTGAGGAATACGGTCCGCAGATTCTCGTAGCGGCCGATGAGAGCCTGTGCGGCCGAACGCAATCGGGCCGTGTCGACCCGCCCGGTGAGCGTGAGCACCGCCTGCGCGGTGTACACGTCGACCGAGGATGCGGCCAGCTGAGCGTGGAACTGCAGACCAGCCTGCAGGGCCGACAGCGGCCACACCTCGCGCAGCGCCGGGAACCGCTGCTCCCATTCGTCGATATCGTGCTGGGTGACCCGGACCAGGGCGAAGTCCGACGGCGTGTGCCCGCCGGCCTCGTTCGACTCCGCGTGGCGCGCCACGGCTTCCACCGCGGTGACCCAGAGCCGGCCGAATTCGCCGACCGCGTCGGCGTCCAGCAGCGTGGTCGGATAGCCGATGTTGGCGCTCAGCTGCTCACCGACGACGATCGCGTTGATATCCAGCGGCGCCATGACCGGCATGTCGGCGTCGTAGCCGCCGCCCACCTCGCCGAGGTCCGAGGACGGAATCCAGCCGAAACCACGCATGCCCTCGGGCACCGCGCCCTCGGCGACCCGGCCCAGGTAGTTGAAACTCACCTGGCCGGGCAACTGCTCGGGCAGCTGTGCCCCGGTCTCGGGATTCAGATAGCGCAGCATGCCGTAGCCGAGTCCCTTGTCCGGGACCGCGAGCAGCTGTTCCTTGATGGCCTTGATGGCCGGGCCCATCGCGGGGCCACCGGTCAACGCGGAGTCGATGTCGATACCGGACAGGTCGAACCGCACCGGGAAGATGGCGGTGAACCAGCCGACGGTGCGTGACAGATCCGCACCCGGCACGACATCCTCTTCGCGGCCGTGGCCTTCCAGGCGGACGAGAACCGAATCCGCCGCGGCGGCAGCGGGATCACCGGCGATCCGGTCCGCCACGGCGGTCCGGTTGGCCCGCCACTTCGCCAGCGCCAGCACCAGTGCGGTCAGCAGACCGTCGTTGACACCGCCGTGGAACAGCGCCGGAACGGTGGTCAGCAGGGATCGGGTGGCCTCCGCCGAAATCTCGACGTGCAGCCGGTCCAGCACACCGGACACGTCGATCGCAGGATCGAGCGGCCGCTCGGTGAGCAGCGGGTCGGGGCCCTCGACCACCGAACGCCACCAACCGATCTCGTCACCGCGCTCGACCGCGAGTCGCTGCAACGCATGCGCCCAGGTGCGCATGCTGGTCCCGGTCGACGGCAGTTCGGGCTCCTGCCCGGCCGACAGCTGTCCCCAGGCCGCCACGAGGTCCGGCACCAGGATTCGCCACGACACACCGTCGACGATCAGGTGGTGGGCCACGACGATCAGGCGCCCGGTCCGGGCATCGGATTCGCGACTCGGCTCCAGCCACACGAACCGGATCACCACACCGGCGGCGGGGTCGAGCTTGTCGAGCGTGGCATCCAGTGCGGCCGAGGCGATCTCGACCAGTTCGGCGTCATCGATGGCCGGGTCGAACTCGACCCGATCGATCAGGGCATCGATATCGACGGTGCCCGGATCCGCGGTCTCCGCGATCCACTCGGCGCCCTCGTCGCGATGCAGGCGGACCCGCAGCATGTCGTGCCGGTCGACGACCGCGCCGACGGTCGCCACGATGCCCGCGCGATCGATACCCGCCGGAAGATCCAGCGCCAGAGTCTGATTGAAGCGCCCGAACGAACCGGGCCGCTCCACCATCAGCCGCGCGACGGGCGTCAGCGGCATGGCGCCCACGCCACCACCGGGCAGCTCCGCCAGTACCGGCTTCGAATCCGATTGCGCGCTACCGGTTTCCGCGACCGCGGCGAGACCGGCGACGGTGCGCCGCTCGAAAACATCACGCGGGGTGAAGATCACGCCGCGCGCCTTCGCGCGGGAGACCAGCTGAATGGAGACGATGCTGTCGCCGCCCAGCGCGAAGAACGAATCGTCGACACCGACCCGCGGTATCCCCAGCACCTCGGCGAAGACCTCGGCGATGGTGTGTTCCAGCTGGTTACGCGCCGCGCGGAACTGCCCTTCGGCCTCGAAGACCGGCTCCGGCAGCGCCTTGCGGTCGAGCTTGCCCGCCGGGGTCAGCGGGACGCTGTCGAGCGCCATGATCGACGACGGCACCATGTAGGCGGGGACCCGCTCCTCGAGATGCGCCTTCAGGGCCGCGGCGTCGATCGCATACCCGGGCGCCGCAACGACATACGACACCAGCACGACCGTGCCCGCGGCATTGCGATGACCGATGGTCGCGACGTAGTCGACGCTCTCGTGCGCCGACAGCGCGGCGTCGATCTCGCCCAGTTCGATGCGGAAACCACGCACCTTGACCTGGAAGTCGGAGCGGCCGACGTACTCGAGCTGGTGACCGGTACCGGGCCGCGAGATCCAGCGGACCACGTCACCGGTGCGGTACATCCGATCACCGGGTACGACCGGGTCGGCGACGAAACGATCCGCGGTCAGCGACGCACGCGCGTGGTAACCGCGCGCCAGCTGCGGACCGGCGACATACAGTTCACCGGTCACGCCGTCGGGCACCGGCTGCAGACGATCGTCGAGGACCAGCGTCCGCATTCCGCGAATCGGCCCGCCGATGGTGACGACGTCGCCCGGCAGGAGCGCGTCGCTGATGGTCGGGGCGACCGTGGACTCGGTGGGGCCGTAGGCGTTGTGGAAGGCGCGTACGGGTCCGTCCGCGCCGAGCGGAACGGCCCATTTTCCGAGCAGATCCGCGGGGACCGCCTCACCACCGGTGATCAGCACCCGCAGCCGGTCCAGGCCGCGCGGATCGAGGGTGGCCAGTGCGGCCGGGGTGACGAAGGCATGGGTGACGCCCTCGGTGCGGATCAGCTCCGTCAGCTCGGCACCGCCGTACACACCCGTCGGCACGATCACCAGCGCGCCGCCCGATCCGGCCGCGAGCAGGAACTCGAGAATCGACGCGTCGAAGCTCGGTGAGGCGAAATGCAGTGCGCGCGAAGCGGAATCGAGTCCGAACCGCTCGACCTGCTCGGTGCTGAAGTTCGCCAGGCCGGCGTGGGTGACCACGACGCCCTTGGGCACACCGGTCGAACCCGAGGTGTAGATGACATAGGCCGGATGCGCCGGAAGCAACGGGCGCACCCGATCGGCGTCGGTCACCGCCGCGGCGGTGTACCGATCCGATTCCAGTTCCTCGAGCACCAGCCAGTCCACCGAGTCCGGCAGCTGGTCGCGTACCGAGGCGACGGTCAGGCCGACTCGGGTACCCGAGTCGGTGACCATGTGCTCGATGCGATCCGCCGGGTAGGTCGGGTCGATCGGCAGGAACGCCGCACCCGACTTCGCGACGGCCCATTCGGCGAAGTACGAATCGCTCGACCGCGGCACCGCGACGGCGACCAGATCCTCGGCGCCGACGCCACGTTCGATCAGCAAGCGCGCCAATCGGTTCGATCGATCGTCGAGCTCGCCGTAGGACAGACTCGTCCCCTGCTCGCCGTCCGTGCGACCGTCCACCACGGCCGTCGCCGACCGATCCCGCGCGGCCTCGGCCAGCAGTTCCGGCAGTGTCCGCGGCGGTACCGCGGGTCCACCGGTGCGTGCCGTGAGCTCGGCGCGCTCGGCCGGGTCCAGGATGTCGATGGCACCGACGGAGATCTCCGGATCGGCCGCGACCGTCTCGAGTACCCGCTGCCAGCGCGTCACGAAGGACGCGGCGGTCGCCTCGTCGAACAGCTCCGTGGCGTAGGTCAGCGCCAGTGCCATACCCGCTGCGCTGTCGGCGTTCTCGGACAGCGTGAACTGCAGGTCGAACCGGGCGTTGTGCTCCTCGAGTTCCAGCGCGGAGACCGTCAGCCCGGGCAGCTCCAGCGTCGAGCGCTCCATGTTCTGCAGTGCCAACGCCACCTGGAACAACGGATTACGGGCCTGGGATCGCTCCGGGGCGAGCAGATCCACCAGCCGCTCGAACGGCACGTCGGCATTGTCGAAGGCCGCCAGATCCGCGTGGCGGACCCGGCCGAGCAGTGCGGTGAACGACTCCCCCGGATCGATACCGGTCCGCAGCACCAAGGTGTTGACGAACATGCCGACCAGATCGTCGAGTTCGGCCTCACCACGCCCGGCGATCGGCGCACCGACGGCGACGTCGTTGCCACCGGACAGCCGTGCCAGCGTTATCGCCAGGGTGCTGTGCAGCACCATGAACAGCGACGAACCACGCCGGCGCGCGATGTCCTGCAGAGCCGCGACCAATTCCGGTGACAGCGAGCGGTGCAGCGTGTCACCACGATGCGACGTCACCGCGGGGCGCGGCCGGTCGGTCGGAAGGGTCAGCTCGTCCGGGATCCCGTCGAGCGCGCGCCGCCAGTAGTCCACCTGACCCGCCAGCAGCGACTGCGGATCGTCCTCGGAACCGAGGACCTCCCGCTGCCACACCGCGAAATCGGAGTACTGCACCGGCAGCGGCTCCCAGCCGGGTGCCGAGTCCTGGATGCGCGCGGTGTAGGCCGTCATCACATCCCGGATCAGCGGGCCCATCGAGAAACCGTCGGAAGCGATGTGGTGGACGACGACCACCAGCACGTGTTCGGTGCCGGCCGAACCGGTCGGCTCGACCTCGAACAGCCGCGCCCGCAGCGGTACCTCTTCGGCCACATCGAAGCCGTCGGACGCGAATTCGGCTGCCGCCGTGACGAGTCGGTCCTCGGCGATCGGATAGGCGTGCAGGTCCAGGGCGACCTGTTCGGCCGACACCGGTACCTGGGTGACGACTCCGTCCCGTTCCGGATAGCGCGTCCGCAGCGACTCGTGCCGGCGCACCACGTCGAAGATCGCGGATTTCAGTGCGGCGATATCCAATTCGCCGGACATCCGGATCGCGATCGGCAAGTTGTAGGCCGCCGAGGACGTGTCGTACTGGTTGAGGAACCACATGCGCTGCTGCGCGTACGACAGCGGAACGGATTCCTCGGCGGAGTGATGCCGGGCACGCAACCGCGGGCGCGCGGTGGCGGTCTGCACCGCCGCCCACGCGGCCAATGCCTCCACCGTCGGGGTGTCGAACAATGCCCGGACGGGCACGGTACCGCCCAGCGCGGCCCCGATTCGGGCCGCGACCTGGGTGGCGATCAGCGAATTGCCGCCGAGTGCGAAGAAGTCGTCATCCAGGCCGACCCGCTCCACACCGAGCATCTCGGCGAAGATCGTCGCGACGACATCCTCGACCCGGGTCACGGGTGCGCGGAATTCGGCGAGGGTGAAGACGGGATCGGGCAGCGCCTTGCGATCCAACTTGCCCGATGTGTTGAGCGGGAAGGCGTCCAGCACCACATAGGCGGTGGGCACCATGTAGCCGGGCAGAGTGCGAGCCAGCTCGCGCCCCACGGCGTCGACGTCCACCGTCCGGCCGCCCGCGGCCACCACATAGGCCACCAGCTGGTCCCCGGTGCGATCGTCGGTGCGGACCACCACGACGGCCTGCGCGACGGCATCGAGCGCGGACACCGCCGCCTCGATCTCACCGAGTTCGAGGCGCTGACCGCGCAACTTCACCTGGAAGTCGGTGCGGCCCAGATATTCCAGCTCACCCAGGGCATTCCAGGCGACCAGGTCACCGGTCCGGTACATCCGGGCACCGCCGGCCGCACCCGAGAACGGGTCCGCGACGAATCGCTCGGTGGTGAGGTCGGCACGGGAGACATAACCGTGCGCCAGTTGCACTCCGGCGAGATACAGCTCGCCGGGCACACCGACCGGGACCGGACGCAATCGCGAATCCAGCACGTACACCCGGGTGTTGAACACCGGCGCGCCGATCGGCACGGTGACGGTGTCGTCATCGGTCACCTCGTGATAGGTGACATCGACCGCGGCCTCGGTCGGGCCGTACAGGTTGTGCAACCGGGCGGCGGTCAGGTCCCGCAGCCGCTGTGCGGTGTTCGCGGGCAACGCCTCACCCGAGGTGAACACATTGCGCAGACTGGCGCACATCGCATGGACACCGCCAATTTCGTCGGCAGCGCTCGACTCGGCGAGCACGCCCACGAATACCGACAGCAGCGAGGGCACGAAGTGCACCGCGCTGATCCGCTCGTCGTCGATCAGCTGTGCCAGGTATCGCGGATCACGGTGGCCGTCCGGCTTCGCCACGACCAGGCGAGCGCCGACCTGCAGGGGCCAGAAGAACTCCCACACCGATACGTCGAAGGTCGCGGGCGTCTTCTGCAACACCACATCGTCGGCGGCCAAACCGTATTCGGCATGCATCCACACCAAGCGGTTCACGATCGAGAGGTGCGAGACCGCGACACCCTTCGGGCGGCCGGTGGAGCCGGAGGTGAAGATGACGTAGGCGGTGTTCTCCGGGCGCAGCGGACGATGCCGGTCGGCATCGGTCAGCGGCGCGTCGGAGAATCCGGACAGGTCGAGCTCGTCGATGCGCACCTGACGGGTCCGGGAGGTGTCCAGATCCGTTCCGGCGGTGAGTACGCAGACCGGATCGGAGGTGTCGAGGATGTAGTCGATGCGTTCGCTCGGATGGTCGGGGTCCAGCGGCACGTACGCACCACCCGCCGCCGTCACCGCGTACATACCGACGAGCAGATCGATCGAGCGGCGCATACCCAGCGCCACATACGATTCCGGCCCCACGCCGGTCTCGATCAGCCAGCGTGCCAATCGGCGGACCCGGCACGCGAACTGCTCATAGGACAGACTCGTCCCCTCGAACGTGATCGCGACCGCGCCCGGTGTCCGCGCGACCTGCGCCTCGAACAGCGAGGCCAGCGTTGCCGGGGAAGCGTCGACCGGTGAGGTCAGCGCGGCGTCCAGCGGGAATTCGGTGGCATTCCAACGCTCCAGGATGCGCAACCGCTCGATCTGCTCGAGCAATTCGATATCGCCCACCGCGATCCGCGAATCCTCGACTGCCGCACGCAGAATCCGTGCGAACCGCACGCCGAAGGCACCGGCGAACTCGGGGTCGAAAAGGTCTGTGACATAGACCAGTTCGGCCTTCATATCCGAGTTCGGGCCACCGGCGTCACTCAGTACCAGCTGCAGATCGAACTTCAGCGTCGGCGGGTCGATCTGCACCTCGGACAGACTCAGCCCGGGCAATTCGAGCGAGCTGACGCCCTGATTCTGGAACGACAGCATCACCTGGAACAGCGGATGCCGTCCCTGCGAGCGGGCGGGGTTCAGCACCTCGACGATGCGCTCGAACGGAGCACCGGCATGCGCGAAGGCTGCCAGGTCGCCCTCGCGAACCTGTGCGAGCAGGTCGGCGAAACTCGCATCGGATTCGACCCGCGAACGCAGGACGACCGTGTTGACGAACATGCCGACCAGGTCGTCGAGCTCGGCCTCACCACGACCGGCGACCGGAACACCCACGGCGATGTCGTCGGTGCCGCTGAGCCGTGCCAGCAACACCGCGAACGCACTGTGCAGCACCATGAACAGCGTGGTGCCGTTGGTGCGCGCGAGCTCGTTCAACGCCTCGACGAGATCGCCCGGAATCTGGAACCGATGGGTGCGGGCCGCGTAGGTGGCGGTCGCCGGCCGCTGCCGGGCGGTGAGCCGCAGTTCCTCCGGCAGTTCCGCGAGCGTGGTACGCCAGTAGTCGAGCTCCCGCGAGATCGGCGACTCCGGATCGTCCTCGGATCCGAGCGTTTCCCGCTGCCACAGGGTGTAGTCCACGTACTGGACGGCCAGCGGCGCCCACTCCGGAACGGCGTCCGCACGCCGGGCCACATACGCGGTCATCAGATCGCGGACCAGCGGGCCCATCGAGAAGCCGTCGGCGGCAATGTGGTGCGCGACCACCACCAGGATGTGCTCGCGCTCGGAGCGGCGGTAGACCCGCAGGCGGAGGGGCAGTTCACCGGTGAGCTCGAAGCCACGATCGATGAACGCGGTGATCTGCGCGGCCGAATCGCGGGCACCGTCGACCACATCGATCGCCGGGATCGCCTCGGCGGTCGTGAGCACCTGCTGGTAACCCACCCCGTCCTCGGACGGGTAGATGGTGCGCAACGATTCGTGTCGCGCGATCACATCCGCGACCGCGGCGCGCAGCGCGGGCATGTCCAGGTCGCCGGTGAGCTGCACCGCGGCCGGGATGTTGTTGGCCGAGGACGCGGCGTCGAAGCGGTTGAGGAACCACAGACGCTGTTGTGCCAGCGACAGCGGCGGCCGTTCCGGGCGTTCGCGGACGGTCAACGCCGGTCGCGTCCCGATACCGGTGGCCGCCCCGATCCGAGCGGCGAGCCCGGCGACGGTCGGTGCGTCGAACAGCATTCGCACACCGATCTCGGCATCGAACGCGTCCCGCAGCCGCGCCGCGACCCGCGTGGCGATCAGCGAGTTGCCACCGAGATCGAAGAAGTCGTCATCGGCACCGACGCGATCGAGCTCGAGCACCTCGGCGAAGACCGCGGCCACCTTCTCTTCCGCCGGCGTCGACGGAGCCTGATAGGTGTGCGCGTACGCGGCGGGTTCGGGCAGGGCGCGACGATCCAGTTTCCCGTTGGCGGTCAACGGAATCCGGTCCAGCACCACCATCGCCGACGGGATCATGTACGACGGCAGCCGTGCGGCCAGATGGACCCGCAGTGCGGTGTCGAGGTCCGCCTCGTCCGCCACATCCGCGACGACATAGGCCACGAGTCGATCACCGACGCGGCTGTCGGTGTGGACGACGGCGACCGCGTCGGTCACCGACGGGTACTCCCGCAACGCGTACTCGATATCGCCGAGCTCGATGCGCAGACCACGCAGCTTCACCTGGAAGTCGGTGCGGCCGCGATAGATCAGTGCCCCGTCGGCCGTCCGGACCACCAGGTCACCGGTGCGATACATCCGGTCGCCGCCGAATTCGAACGGATCGGCCACGAATCGATCGGCCGACAGCGCGGGGCGGCCGAAGTAGCCGCGCGCGAGCTGCTCACCCGCGAGATACAACTCACCGGCGACACCGGTCGGCACCGGGTGCAGCCGTGAATCCAGCACATAGGCACGGGTGTTCCACACCGGCCGGCCGATCGGCACCGACGTCGAGCCGATCTCGGCGACCGGCCATCCGGTACCGGTGACGGTGAATTCGGTGGGCCCGTACAGGTTGTGCACGGTGGCGTCGCTGAATGTCCGGAAGGCGGTGACGACAGCCGGTGGCAACGCCTCGCCACCGGCGAGAACCGCACGCAGCGAACGGCATTCGTCCGCCGACGCGCTGCCGGCGAACACCGAGAGCATCGACGGCACGAACGAGATCACGGTGATCGCGTGCCGGCTGATGATCTGTGACAGATATACCGGATCGCGATGCCCGTCCGGTGCGATGACGACCAGCCGGGCGCCGACCGACAGCGGCCCGAACATCTCCCACACCGACACGTCGAAGGTGACAGGGGTCTTCTGCGGAACGGCGTCCTGCGCACCGAGCTCGAATTCGCCGGTGATCCAGGCGATCTGGTTCAGCAGCGCGGCGTGCGAGATCGCGACGCCCTTCGGACGGCCGGTGGAGCCGGACGTGAACAGCACGTAGGCCAGATGCGTCGGCAACAGCGGTGCGGTCCGGTCGGCATCGGTGATCGGATCGGCGGAGTACTGCTCCAGATCCAGTTCGTCGATCATCAGTACCGGCAGGCCCGCGGGCTCGAAGTCGTCCCGCGAGGTGGTCAGGACACACGCCGGCCCCGAGGTCTCGAGCACGTAGGCGTTGCGCTCGATGGGCTGATCGGGGTCCAGCGGGACATAGGCGCCACCGGCCTGCAGCACCGCGTAGACGGCGACGATCAGGTCGACCGAACGCCGCATCCCCAGCGCGACCCGGACGTCGGGGCCGACGCCGGCCTCGATCAGCCTGCGCGCCAGCCGCTGCACCCGCGCGTCGAACTCCGCGTAGGTCAGCGATACCGGCTCCGCCGCAACGGATTCGGTGTCATCGGTCGCGTCCACGACCGCGACCGCGTCCGGAGTGCTCCGCACCTGCGCGGCGAAGACGTCGAGCACCGTCGAATCCGCGGGAAGCGGTCGCACGGCACCGTTGAAGTCGCGCAGCTGATGCGCCGCCTCGGCGGCATCCAGCAGTGGGATGTCGCCGATCGCCCGCTCGGGCAGGGCCCCGCGCCCCTTCGGCAACGGCCCGCGCCGGCGGGCGGTGACCGCCTTCAGCAGCCGCACGAACCAGCGACCGAACCGCTCGATGGTCTCGGCGTCGAAAAGATCGGTGGCGTAGATGAATCGAGCACCGATACCGTCCGGAACGACGGTGCCGTCCGCGTCCGTGCGCGTCCGCTCGACCAACTCCACCGACAGGTCGAACTTCGACATCTCGACCGGAAGCTCGAATCCGGTGACCGACAACCCCGGCAGCTCGAGCTCGAGCGCACGTGTGTTCTGCAGCGACAGCATCACCTGGAACAGCGGATTACGCGCCTGCGACCGTTGCGGATTCAGGATCTCGACCAGCCGCTCGAACGGCAGATCGGTATGACCGAATGCGGCGATGTCGCCGGTACGGACCGACTGCACGAGTTCGGTGAAGGTGGCGGCGGGATCGACCTCGGTCCGCAGGACCAGGGTGTTGACGAACATGCCGACCAGATCGTCGAGGACCTGCTCGCCACGACCGGCGACCGGCGTACCGATCGCGATGTCGGACTCACCGCTCAACCGCGCCAGCAACGCCGCGAGCGCGGCGTGCACGACCATGAACAGGGTCGCGCCCTGACCGTGCGCCAACTCGTCGAGATTGGCCTGGACATCGGCACCGATATCGAACGCGTACACCGCGCCCCGGCCCGAAGCGACGGCCGGACGCGGCCGATCGGAGGGCAGATCCAACTGCTCGGGCACTCCGCGCAGAGCGTCCGTCCAGAACGAGACCTGCTGGGAGATCAGCGATTTCGGATCGTTCTCGGCACCGAGCACCGCACGCTGCCACAGCGCGTAGTCCGCGTACTGCACCGGCAGCGGCTCCCAGCCCGGGACCACACCGGCGCTGCGCTCGGTGTAGGCGACCACCACATCGCGCACCAGCGGATTCATCGAGAAGCCGTCGCCGGAGATGTGGTGCAGCACCAGCACGACCACATGGTCGTGTTCGTCGAGCCGGAACAGCTGCGCCCGGAACGGCGGCTCATGGGTCACGTCGAAGGACGAACCTGCCAGTTCGAGCACCCGGAGCGGAAGTTCCGCGGCGGTGACCGATTCGGGTGCCAGCTCGAAGACGACCTCCCGCACCGGCAGTACCCGCTGATGACCGACTCCGTCGACCTCGGGATAGACGGTACGCAGCGATTCGTGGCGGGCGAGTACATCGGTCATCGCCGCGTTGAGGGCAGCGAGATCGAGCGCTCCGGTCAACCGGACCGCGAGCGGAATGTTGTCGACCGCGCTGCGGTTGTCGAATCGGTTCAGGAACCACATCCGCTGCTGAGCCAGCGACAGCGGCACCAGCTCACCGCGTTCCTGCGGCACCAGCGGCGCCCGGCCACCCTGTCCCGCAACAGATTCCACCCGGGCCGCCAGACCCGAGACCGTTCCGGCCTCGAACAACGCACGCACACCGACCTGGGTGTCCAACGCGGCGCCGAGCCGGGCCGCGACCTGCGTGGCGATCAGCGAGTTGCCACCGAGCGCGAAGAAATCGTCGTCGGCACCCACGCGGTCGAGGCCGAGCACCTCGGCGAAGATGTTCGCGACCAGTTCCTCGACCGGGTTGGACGGCGCGCGGAATTCGCGCGCGGCCAGCTCCGGAGCGGGCAGCGCCCGGCGATCCAGCTTGCCACCGGGGGTCAGCGGAATCTCGTCGAGCACCGTGATCGCGGTCGGCACCATGTAGGCCGGAAGCCGGTCGGCCAGCCGGGCCGACACCGCGTCCACGTCGAGGGTCCGGCCGGCCACCGGCCGCACATAGGACACCAGCACCGACGAACCGACCTCGAGCCGGTGCCCGATGGTGACGGCGAAGTCGATATCCGGCTGCGCGGTCAGGGCGGCGTCGATTTCACCCAGTTCGATGCGGAATCCGCGAATCTTGACCTGGAAGTCGTTGCGGCCCACATATTCCACCGCGGGCGCACCCGAGGCGTCGCGCTGCCAGCGCACCACGTCACCGGTGCGGTAGAGCCGCTCGCCCGTCCCACCGTACGGATCGGCGACGAATCGTGCCGCGGTCAGCGCCGGTCGCGCGAGATATCCACGCGCCAGCTGGATTCCGCCGACATAGAGCTCGCCGACGACGCCCTCGGGCACCGGCCGCAACCGGTCGTCGAGCACCAGTGCGCGCATGCCGTGAATCGGGCCACCGATGGTGATCCGTTCTCCGGCGGCCAGCGGACCGCTGATGTTGGTCGCGATCGTCGCCTCGGTCGGACCGTAGGCGTTGTGGAATCGGCGTACCGCCGAAACATTCTCGGCCACGGACCATTTGGCGACCAGATCCGCCGAGACCGCTTCACCACCGGCGATGATGACCCGCATACCGGCCAGGTCGGCCGGATCCAGCGAGGCCAGTACCGACGGCGTGATCAGGCCGACGGTGACCCGTTCACGGGCGATCAGCTCGCCGAGCTCCGCACCACCGTAGTTCCCCGGCGGCACCACGACCAGGGCGCCCGCCGAACCGATGGCCAGCAGCAGCTCCAGGACCGACGCGTCGAACGACGGGGAGGCGAACGCCAGCGCCCGGGTATCGATACCCAGGCCGTACCGGCGCACCTGCTCGGCGCTGAAGTTGGCCAGACCGGCATGGGTCACCAGCACGCCCTTGGGCAGACCGGTGGAACCCGAGGTGTAGATGACATAGGCGGCATGCTCGGGGCGCAGCGCGGCCCGGCGGTCGGCATCATCGAGGGTCGTGCCGTCCTGCGCGTCGACCTCGGCGGCGAACGCCGGATCATCCAGCACCAGCCAATCGCCGTCCGGCAGCGCCGGGAGCGCATCGGCCTCGGCCGCGAGCGTGATACCCAGCCGGGCACCGGAATCGGTGACCATGTGCGCGATCCGGTCGGCCGGATAGGCCGGATCGACCGGCAGGAAGGCCGCTCCCGCCTGCGTGACGGCCCATACGGCCAGCACCGACTCGATCGAGCGCGGCACCGCGACGGCCACGACAGTCTCGGGGCCGACGCCGCGTTCCACGAGCGATCGCGCCAATCGTGCTGCGGCAGAGTTCAATTCGGCGTAGGTGAGCGCACGGCCATCGGCGACGACCGCCTGGCCGTCCGGGTTGGCCGCGACGGCGATCCGCATCAGTTCCGGCAACGTCCGCGGCGGGACCACGGGACCGCCGGTGCGCCCGAGCAGTTCGGCGCGCTCCGCCTCGTCGATCAGGATGTCGATCGCACCGACGCGCTGATCCGGCGTGTCGACTATCGCGTCGAGTACTCGTAGCAGCCGGGCGGACAGGGCCGTGATCTGATCGGCGTCGAACAGGCCGGTCTGGTATCGCAGCGACAGCTCGATGGTGTCCTCGGCCATCACCACCAGGGTCAGCGGGTAGTGCGTGTTGTCGTTGATCGTCGCACCGGCCACCGACATGCCGTCGATCGAGCTGGTCGCGGCGAGCGCTTCCTTGTCGACCGGATAGGACTCGAAGACCAGCAGGGTGTCGAATTCCGCAGCCGGTCCGGCGGCACGCTGGATATCGGTCAATCCCAGATAGTGATGTTCGAGCAGGCCCGCCTGCGCGTTCTGCAACGCGCTCAGCATCGCGCCGCCGGTGGACCGGTCGTCGATGTGAACGCGCACCGGCACGGTGTTGATGAAAAGGCCGACCATCGACTCGACGCCGGGCAGATCCGCCGGGCGCCCGGAGACCGTGGTACCGAAGACGACGTCGTCGCGTCCGACGAGCCTGCCCAGCAGGATGCCCCATGCCGCCTGGAGCAGGGTGTTCATCGTGACGCCCAGTTCGGCGGCCCGGGTGGTGATCCGGCGGGTCTGCTCGGCGTCCAACTCGGTGGTGACCCGCGCGATTTCGGAGCCCTGCCGCCCACGCGTGGCGGGTGCCAGCTGGGTCGGCTCCTCGATGTCGCCCAGCGCATCGGCCCACGCGCGCAGTGAGGCTTCGCGGTCCTGCTGGTGCAACCACTCGAGCACGTTGCGGTACGACACCGGCCGCGGCAGCGCGGACTGCTCGCTCCGGGCGGCGTAGAGCACCAGGAGATCACGCAGCAGCAGTGGCGTGGACCAGCCATCCACCAGGATGTGATGAGTGGTGATCGCCAGATGCCACTCGACATCACCGGTACGAACCAGGGTGAAGCGGGCCAGCGGCGGCGTCGCCAGATCGAAACGGGTGGCCTGATCCTCGGCCAGTCGCCGCCGCAGCGCGGCGCGACTGTCGGATTCCTGGCGCAGATCCAGCTCACGCCACGGCACCTCGACATGGTCGAGCGCGATCTGTACGGGCTGTCCCGCGGAATCGGTGACGAAGGCGGTCCGCAGATTGGGATACCGGCCGATCATCGCGATCGCGGCATCGTGCAGGCGCGCACGATCCAGATCACCGGACAGTTCCAGCACGGCCTGAATCGTGTACACGTCCACGTCGTCCTGGACGAACTGCGCGTGGAAGAACAGACCCGCCTGCAGCGGGGAGAGCGGCCAGACCTCCGTCAGCGCCGGGTACCGGCGCTCCCACATCTCGATATCGGATTGCCCGACCCGGACCAGCGCCATATCCGAGGGGGTGAAACCGCCGCTGCCCGGGCGCCGGACGTAATCGGCGAGGGCCGTCAGCGCGTCGACCCACAGATCGGCGAGCTTCTGGACCTGCGCGCGGGTGAACAGTCCGGACGGGAATCCGAAGACGGTGTTCAACTGCGGGCCACCGGCACCGTCGGTGACGATCGCGTTGATGTCGAGCGCCGCGTTGGCCGGCATCTGCGCGTTCATGTCGGCGTCGACGCGGCCGAGGTCCTCGCACGGCACCCAGCCGATGTCGGCGAGTTCATCCGGAACGTCACCGACCGACAACCGGCCCAGATAGTTGAAGCTGATCTGGCCCGGCACCGCCGCCGGCAGCTCCGCGCCGGTCTCGGCGTTCAGATAGCGAAGCAGGCCGTAGCCCAGTCCCTTGTCGGGTACCGCGAGCAGCTGCTCCTTCACCGACTTGACGACGGCGCCGAGAATCGGACCACCGGCGAACGCCTCCGACAGGTCTGCGCCGCCGAGATCCAGCAGCACCGGATACACCGCCGTGAACCAGCCGATGGTCCGCGCCAGATCCGCGCCCGGAACCACGTTCTCCTCGCGACCGTGTCCTTCGAGCTTGATCAAGGTCTGCGCAGCGGTGTCGTCGCCACGCCAGGACGAGACGGCCAGCGCCAGCGCCGAGAGCAGACCGTCGTTGGGTCCACCGCGGAACCGCGCGGGCAGGGTGGCCAGCACCGCGTCGGTGACCTCGGCGGAGACGACGACCTCGACGCGGTCGACGGTGCTCTGGGTGTCCTGCGCCGGATCGAAGACCCGGGTACTCAGCAACGGATCCGGCGCCGCCGAAATCCGTTGCCAGTACGGCAATTCCGCGACCCGCTCGGGCGCCGCGGCGGCATCGGCCAGACCGTGGGCCCAGCGCCGCATCGACGTGCCGACCGCCGCCAACGCGACCTCTTGGCCCGCGGCCAGCTGAGACCAGGCAATGGCCAGATCCGGGATGATGATGCGCCAGGACACGCCGTCGATGACGAAGTGATGCGCGGCGATGAGCAGGACATCCGGGCGGCCCGACGCCCCGAAGCTGAACCACACGAACTGCGCCATCACCGCGCGCTCGGGATCGAGGCGGTCCAATGCCGCGTCCGCCTCCGCGAGGGCGATACGGGACAGCTCCGCATCGTCGATATCGGCGGCGACCTCCACTCGACGCACCAGCGCGCCGACGTCGACCGCACCGGGAGCCAGGGTCTCGAATACGGGAGCGCCGGCCTCGTCGTGACGCAGTGCGGCCCGGAGCACATCATGGTGGTCGTAGACGGCCGCGATCGTCGCAACCAGTGTCGCCCTGTCGATCCCGGCCGGCAGCCGCAATGTCAGCGACTGCGAGAACCGTCCGTAGGACGCCTTCGACACACCTGAGGCCAGGAACTGTGCCAGCACCGGCGTGAGCGGGACGGAACCGACACCGCCGCCCGGCAGTTCCGTCAATGTCGGCTGGTCGCCGGCGGATCCGACCGAGGCGACCTCGGCGAGCGCACCGACGGTCCGCCGCTCGAAGACATCCCGGGGGGTGAATGTCACACCGCGGGCCTTGGCCCGGGAAACCAGCTGAATGGACAGGATGCTGTCGCCGCCGAGGGCGAAGAAGTCGTCGTCGACACCGATCCGGTCCATACCGAGCACATCGGCGAAGACCTCGGCGATGGTCGATTCCTGCACACCGACCGGCGCCCGGAATTCCCGCGGCGCCAGGTCCGGCTCCGGCAGGGCCTTACGGTCGAGCTTGCCCGACGGAGACAGCGGGACCTGGTCCAGCACGACGATGGCGGTGGGCACCATGTAGTCGGGCAGCTGTCGCGCCAGTTCATCGGTCAGCGCGGCGGCATCGGGCGCCGCACCGGCGGCCGGAACCACATAGGACACCAGAACCGTTGCGCCGGAATCGGCTTCGCGACCGATGGTGACCGCGAACTCGATTCCCGGCTGTGCCGTGAGCGCGGCGTCGATCTCACCGAGCTCGATGCGAAGACCACGCACCTTCACCTGGAAGTCGTTGCGGCCCACGTATTCCAGCCGCATACCCCGCCACCGCACCACGTCACCGGTGCGGTACAGCCGCTCCCCCGCGGGCCCGTACGGATCGGCCACGAACCGGGCGGCGGTCAGGTCGTTGCGGGCGTGATAACCGCGCGCCAGCTGAATTCCACCGATGTACAACTCGCCGGCCACGCCTTCGGGCACCGGGCGGAGCCGATCGTCCAGGACGAGGGCCCGCACCCCGTGCACCGGACCACCGATGGTCACCGGATCGTCGGCGGCCAGCGGATCGCCGATATTCGTCACGATCGTCGTCTCGGTCGGGCCGTAGACATCGAAGAACATCCGGCCCGCGCCGGCCCATCGAGCGACCAGCTCCGCCGGAACGGCCTCACCGCCGACGATCACCGCCCGCAGCAGCGGCAACGTATCCGGATTCAACGAGGCCACGACCAGCGGTGTCAGGAAGGCATGGGTGACCCCCTGCGATCGCATCAGCTCGGCCAGCTCGTCGCCGCCGAAAGTGAGCGGGGGCACCAGGACCTGAGTACCACCACGACCGATGGCCAGCAGCAGTTCGAGCATCGAAGCGTCGAAGGACGGCGACGCGAATGCCAGTGCGCGCGTTGAGGTGTCGAGCCCGTACCGGGCCACCTGCGCTTCGCTGAAATTCCGCAGACCCCGATGGCTCACCACCACGCCCTTGGGCAGACCGGTCGAACCGGAGGTGTAGATCATGTACGCGGCATTCGCCGCGCGCAGCGGCGCCGACCGATGAGCATCGGTGACGGCGGCGGCCGACAGCGTCGCGAGTTCGTCCGCGAACTCCGCCGTGTCCAACGCGAACCACTCGCCACCGGACAGCACCGGAAGCTGTGCGAGCTCGGCGTCGAGGGTCAGACCGAATGCCGCACCGGAGTCCGTGATCAGGTGCGCGATGCGGTCCGAGGGGTAATTGGGATCGATCGGCACCAGCACCGCACCGGTCTTCGCCACTGCCCACAGTGCCAGCACCGAATTCCACGAGCGCCGCAGTGCCACCGCGACCGGTACCTCGGTACGCGCACCCCGGGCGATCAGCGCACGTGCCAGCCGGTTGGACGCCTCGTCGAGTTCGGCATAGGTGTAGGCGCGACCGTCCGCGACGAGCGCGACACCATCGGTGTTGGCGGCCACCGCACCCGCCAGCAACTCCGGCAGGGTGCCCTCGGGTTCGGCGGAACCACCACTGCGAGTGGTGAGATCGGCGTATTCGAGGTCGTCGAGCAGCGGCAGATCGCCGATACCGCGGTCGGCTTCCGCTACCACCGCCGTCAGCAGCCGCACGAAGCGACGGCCGAACTCCGCGACGGTCTCCTCGTCGAAAAGGTCACGCGCATAGGTGAATTCACCGGCGATACCGGTGGAAACGCCGTCCGCGTCGGACAATTCGCGCAGGTTCAGCTGGAGATCGAACTTGGCGACATCGGCTTCGGGATCGAGGGAGGTGAACGTCAGGCCGGGCATCTCGAAGCTGGAGTCGGCCAGATTCTCGAATGACAGCGCGATCTGGAACAGCGGATGCCGGCTCGCGGACCGCTCCGGATTCAGCACCTCGACCAGCCGCTCGAACGGGATGTCCGCGTTGGCGAAGGCACGCAGGTCGGTATCCCGGTTCGCGGCGAGCAATTCGGTGAACGTCGATTCGGGGCGTACTCGGGTCCGCAGCACGAGGGTGTTGACGAACATGCCGATGAGATCATCGAGTTCGGCCTCGCCGCGCCCAGCGATCGGAGTGCCGATCGCGATGTCGTCGGCCCCGGACATCCGTGCCAGGAAGACCGCCAGCGCGGTGTGCGCCACCATGAACAGGGTCGCGTTGTGCGAGCGCGCCAGTTCGGCCAGGGCGGCCTGGGTCTGCGCGTCGATGACGAAACCGGTCTTGCCGCCCTCGAACGACTGCATGGTCGGACGCGGCCGGTCGGCCGGAAGATTCAGTTCACCGGGCAGATCGGCGAGTTCATAGGTCCAGTAGGTCAGCTGCTTGCCGGCCACCGAGGATCGGTCGTCCTCGTCACCGAGCATCTCTCGCTGCCACATCGCGTAGTCGGCGTACTGCACCGGCAGCGGTGTCCAGCCCGGGTCCATTCCGGCGGCACGCGAAACGTAGGCCACCGTCACGTCGCGCGTCAGCGGTCCCATCGACCAGCCGTCGGCACCGATGTGGTGCGCGACGAACACCAGGACGTATTCGCCCTCGGCGAGCTGGAACAGCCTGGCGCGCACCGGAACTTCGGCGCTGACATCGAAGCCGACGGCTGCCAGACCGGCGATGCGCTGCCGCATCTCGGTGTGCGGAATCGGGATCGGGGTGAGGTCCGGCACCACCTGTTCGACGGGCAGGATCACCTGGTGCGCGCGCCCGTCGCGTTCCGGGTAGACCGTCCGCAGTGTTTCGTGCCGGCCGATGAGGTCCGCGACCGCCTGCTGCAGTGCCGCGATGTCGAGCGCACCGGTCATCCGGACGGCGACCGGGATGTTGTAGGCCGCCGAGGCGGTGTCGAACTGATTGAGGAACCACATCCGTTGCTGTGCCAGCGACAGTGGCACCAGCTCCGGGCGCGACCGCGTCACCAGCGGCTGGCGGCCGCCGGTTCCGGCCTGCCGTTCCATCCGGACGGCCAGCCCGGCGACCGTCGAGGCCTCGAACAGCAGCCGCACCGGCACCCGCGCGTCCAGCGCGGCGCCGATGCGCGCGGTGACCTGAGTGGCCAGCAGCGAGTTACCACCCAGCGCGAAGAAGTCGTCGTCGACGCCCACGCGCTCGACGCCGAGCACCTCGGCGAAGACGCCGGCCACGATCTCCTCGATCGGCGTGCGCGGCGCGCGATAGACCTGTGCCTCGAATTCCGGGTCCGGCAAGGCTTTCCGGTCGAGTTTGCCGTTGACGTTCAGCGGCAACGCGTCCAGGACGACGTAGGACGACGGCACCATATACGACGGGAGCGCGTCACCGAGATCGGCTTGTACCCGGCTGGTGTCGATCTCACCGTCGGCGCTCACCAGATAGCCGACGAGGCGTTCACCGATGCTCGCATCGGATTTGACCGCCACCGCGGCCTGCGCGATATCGGGCAGTGTCTGCAGCGCGGCTTCGATCTCACCGAGTTCGATGCGGAAACCACGGATCTTGACCTGGAAGTCGCTGCGGCCCCGGTAATCGAGTACCGGGCGGGTCCCGCCCCGGACGTCCCGGACCGCCCGCCAGGTGACCAGGTCGCCGGTGCGGTACATGCGCGCACCGGGCGTGAAGGGGTCGGCGACGAAGCGTTCGGCGGTCAGATCCGATCGTCCGAAATAGCCCCGCGCCAGCTGAGCGCCCGCGAGATGGAGCTCACCCACGACACCGTCGGGAACCGGCCGCAACCGCGAGTCCAGGACGTACACCTGGGAATTCCATTGCGGCACACCGATGGGGACCGCACCCTGATCGACGGCCTCCACGCGGTGGGTGGTGACCGAGACCGCGGCCTCGGTCGGGCCGTAGAGGTTGAACAGTTCCGTGCGCGGGCAGGTGCTCAGCAGCCGCTGCGCGACCGCACCCGGCAGCGCCTCACCGATCGCCAGTACCTGGCGTAGTGAGCCCGGCAGGCCATCCGACAGCAGCGCGTCGAGCATGGACGGGACCACGTGCAGCGTGGTCACACTCTCCCGGCGGATCAGATCGTTCAGATACGACGGATCACGGTGCCCGTCGGGTTCGGCGATCACCAGGCGCGCGCCCGATACCGCCGCGGACCAGAATTCCCACACCGACAGGTCGAATGTCGCGGCGGTCTTCAGCAGGACCGCGTCCGCGGAGTTCAGGCCGAATTCCGCGGTCTGGTACTGCAATTGGTTGGCGATGGCACCGTGTGAGACGGCGACCCCCTTGGGCCGGCCGGTGGAGCCCGAGGTGAAGATGACGTACGCGGTGTGCTCCGGACGCAGCGCGGCGATGCGGTCCGCATCGGTCACCGGCCCGGCGTCGAGGTCGTCGAGGGCCAGTTCGTCCAGCGACAGCACCGCTGCGGTGTCGGTGGTGAAATCGGCATCGGCGGTGGTCAGCACGCACATCGGCGCCGCGGCCGACAGGATGTAACCGGTGCGCTCGGCGGGCTGGTCGGGATCCAGCGGCACATACACACCGCCGGCCCGGGTCACCGCGTACATCGCGACGATCAGATCCACCGAACGGCGCATCGCCAGCGCGACGCGTTTCTCCGGCCCGGCCCCCAGGGCGATCAGATGCCGTGCCAACCGGTTCACCCGGCTGTCCAACTCGGCGTAGGTGATTCGGGTGCCGTCCGCGGCGACGAGGGCGACCGCGTCCGGGTGCGCGGCCGCGGCGGCGTCGAGCAGCGAGGCCAGGGTCGCGGTCGTGTCCACGGAACGGGCCGTGGCGTTGCGCCCGGAGATCAATTGCGAACGTTCGGCGGCGGCGAGGATGCCGACATCGCCGACCGGCGTGCTCGGATCGGCGATCAGTTCGCCGAGCAATCGCACGAATCGATCGATGAAGTCCTGCACCGTGGGGGCGTCGAACAGATCGGTCGCGTAGGTGATGTAACCGGAGATCCCCTCGGGCTCGCCGGCGTCGTCGTAGCGATCGGTGACGATCAGGTGCAGGTCGAACTGCGACAATTCGGTGTCGAAGTCGACGCGCGACACCGAGAGGCCGGGCAGTTCCAGATTCGACTCGGCCAGGTTCTGGAACGACAGGCCCACCTGGAACAGCGGATGCCGGGCGGTGGACCGCACCGGGTTCAGTACCTCGACCAACCGCTCGAACGGGACATCGGCGTTGGCGAACGCCTGGATGTCGGTCTCGCGCTGGCGGGCCAGCAAACTGCTGAAGGGCTCGTCGCGATCGATCTCGGTCCGGAATACCAAGGTGTTCACGAACATTCCGACCAGATCGTCGAGTACGTTCTCACCACGGCCCGCGACCGGCGTACCGACCGCGATGTCGTCGGCGCCCGACAAGCGCGACAGCAACACCGCGTACGCGGTGTGCACGACCATGAACAGGGTCGCGTTGCGCTCACGCGCCAGATCCATCAACGCGCGATGCGTCTGCGCGTCGATGTCCAGCAGAACCTTGCCACCGACGAACGACTGCACCACCGGACGCGGCCGATCGGCCGGCAGATCCAGCTGATCGGGCAGCCCGGCCAGCGCCTTCTGCCAATAGGCGACCTGCCGGTGCGCCAGTGACTCCCGGTCCGCCTCGTCACCCAGCAATTCGCGCTGCCACAACGCGAAATCCGCGTACTGCACGGGTAGCGGCGCCCACACCGGCACCTCCCACAGCGTGCGGGCGGCGTAGGCGACCATCACGTCCCGGGCCAGCGGCCCCATCGACCACCCGTCGGCGGAGATGTGGTGCACGACCATGCACAGGACGAACTCGGTCTCGCTCAGCTCGAAGAGCTGGGCGTGCAACGGGACCTCGCTGGTCACGTCGAAGGACACCGATGCGAGGTTGACGAGCTCGGAGATCAGCGTGCCCTCGGTGACCGGAACCGGGGTCAGATCGGGCACGATGCGCGCGGCGTCGAGGACCACCTGCACCGGGCCGCGGCTGGTCTCCGGGAAGACCGTGCGCAGCGATTCGTGCCGGTCGATCACATCGATCATGGCGACCTGGAGCGCCGGGATGTCGAGCTCGCCCGACAGCCGCACCGCGACCGGCACGTTGTAGGCGGCCGACTCCGCGTCGAACCGGTTCAGGAACCACATGCGCTGCTGGGCCGGCGAGAGCGGAATCTCGTTCGGCCGCTCCCGGGCGGTCAGGGCTTTGCGCCCACCGTCGCCGACATGTGATTCGACCCGGGCGGCCAACCCGGTGACGGTGCTGGCCTCGAACAACATCCGCACCGGTACGCGGGTGTCGAGCGCATCGCCGACTCGGGCGGCGACCTGCGTGGCGATCAGCGAGTTACCGCCGAGATCGAAGAAGTCGTCGTCGGCTCCGACCCTCGGCAGCCCGAGCACCTCGCCGAAGATCTGGGCGATGATCTCCTCGATCGGCGTGGCCGGCGCCCGGAACTTCCGTACCTCGAAAACCGGGGCGGGCAACGCCTTGCGGTCGAGTTTGCCGGAGGCGTTGACCGGGAGCTCGTCGAGCATCACGAAGGCCGACGGCACCATGTACGCGGGCAGTGCCTCGGCCAGCTCGGCCCGCACCACCTCGAGATCGAACCGATCGGCAGTCACGACCAGATACCCGACGAGCTGGTCGCCGAGCCGCGAATCGGAGCGCACCACGACCACCGCTTGGCGCACGGAATCCATTGCGTTCAGTACGGATTCGATCTCGCCGAGCTCGATCCGCAGACCGCGCAGCTTGACCTGGAAGTCGGTGCGGCCGATGTAGACGAGCTCGCCCGCCGCGGTCCACTTCACCAGGTCGCCGGTCCGGTACAGACGCTCCCCGGTACCGAATGGGTCGGCGACGAACCGCTCGGCGGTCAGATCCGGCCGGGCCACATAGTTGCGCGCCAGCTGGACGCCCGCCAGATACAGCTCACCCGCGACACCCACCGGAACCGGCCGCAGCCGGGCATCCAGCACGTACACCCGGGTGTTGAACACCGGTGCACCGATCGGCACGGACACCGAATCGGCCTCGGTGACCGCGTGATAGGTCACATCGACGGCCGCCTCGGTCGGGCCGTAGAGGTTGTGCAACTCGGCACGCGTCAGCGCGATGAGATTCTGCGCGGTGACGGCGGGCAACGCCTCACCCGAGGCGAACACCCGGCGCAGTGACGGGAGTGCCGGCTCGTCGTAGGCACTCGGCGCCGCGCCCAGCTCCGCCACGAACACCGACAGCATGGACGGCACGAAGTGGGCGGTGGTGACCTTTTCGTCGCCGATGACATCGACGAGATAGGCGGGATCGCGATGCCCCTCCGGCCGTGCCACGAACAGTCGCGCGCCGGTCTGCAACGGCCAGAAGAACTCCCACACCGACACGTCGAAGGTCGCCGGCGTCTTCTGCAGAACCACATCGGTTTCGTCGAGGCCGTATTCGGCCTGCATCCACACCAGGCGGTTCACCACGGATTTGTGGCTGACCGCGACCCCCTTCGGGCGGCCCGTCGAGCCCGAGGTGAAGATCACGTACGCGATATGCGAACTGCGCAGCGGCGCAACGCGATCCGAGTCGGTGACCGGTTCATCCGAATAGGCCGACAGGTCGATCTCGTCGATCCGGACGATATCGCCCGCCGCCGTCGCCGAGGACAACTCCTCGACGAAGCCGGCCTCCGCCGCGGTGGTGAGCACACACACCGGTGTCGCCGTATCGAGGACGTATCGGCTGCGTTCGATCGGATGGTCGGGATCGAGCGGCACATACGATCCGCCCGCCACGGTGACCGCGTAGATGCCGACGACCAGATCGATCGAGCGTCGCATCCCGAGGACGACCGCCGTATCCGGCCCGACACCCCGCTCGATCAGATGACGTGCGAGGCGATGGACCCGAGCGGCGAACTCCGCGTAGGACAGAGCTGTCCCCTCGAAGCCGACCGCGGGCGCGTCCGGCGTGCGGACCACCTGGGCTTCGAACATCGATGCCAGCGTGGCGTCCTCGTCGACGCGATGCGTCGTCGCATTCCAGGTATCGAGTGCGCGCGTGCGTTCGTCGGCGTCCAGCAGTTCGATGCCGCCCACCGCGACCCGCGGATCGGCGACCACCGACTCGAGCACGCGAAGATAGCGCTGCCCGAACTCGGCGACGGTGTCGTGGTCGAACAGATCGGTGGCGAAGGAGATCACCGCGGACACACCCGCGTACTCGCCGCCGACGCCGTGCCGCTCGGTCAGCGTCCACTGCAGATCGAACTTGGCGATGTCGACATCGAGTTCCGATGCCGACACGGTCAGGCCGGGCATCTCCATCCCGACGTGTGCCAGTTCCTGGAACGACAGCATCACCTGGAACAGCGGATGCCGGGCCTGCGACCGGGCCGGGCTCAGCGCATCGACCAGCCGCTCGAACGGAACGTCGGCGTGGGCGAAGGCCGACAGATCGGTTTCCCGGGTGCGCGCGAGCAGGTCGGTGAACGACTCGCCTCCGTCGACCTCCGAGCGCAGCACCAGGGTGTTGACGAACATGCCGATGAGATCGTCGAGCGCCTGCTCACCACGCCCGGCGATCGGCGCGCCGATGGCGATGTCGGTGGTGCCCGACAACCGCGCCAGCAACACCGCCAGCGCACCGTGCATCACCATGAACAGTGAAACGCCCTGGACACGAGCCAAGTGCACGAGCCGCGCATGCAGTTCGGCGTCGATGTCGAACGCGACCCGGCTACCGCGGAAGGTCTGCACCGGCGGGCGCGGGCGATCGGTGGGCAGATCCAGCTGATCGGGCAGACCCGCGAGAGCCTGTCGCCAGTAGGCGATCTGGCGGGCGGCCATCGAATCGGGATCCGATTCCGAGCCGAGCAATTCGCGCTGCCAGACGCTGAAGTCGGTGTACTGCACCGGCAACGGCGTCCAGGCCGGCTTCTGACCCGCCGCGCGCGCCAGGTACGCCGCGACCACGTCGCGGGCCAGGGGACCGAACGAGAAACCGTCCGCGGCGATGTGATGCACCACGAAGGCGATGGCGAAATCGTCGTCGGCGAGCTGGTACACCCGGAGCCGGATCGGCAGCTCCGAGGTCACATCGAACCCGGTCGCGGCGAACTCGGCCAGCACCGAGTTCATCTCGTCTTCCTCGATCCGCACCACCGCGGCCACCAGGCCGAGGTCGGCAGCGGGTACCACCTGCTGATAACCGCCCTCCCCGGATTCGGGGAAGATGGTGCGCAGCGACTCCTGCCGCACGATCACGTCTTTGAGCGCCGGCCACAGCGCCGACGCCTCCACCGCACCACGCAACCGCACCACGAACGGCAGGTTGTAGGTCGGCGCGCTGGGGTCGAACTGGTTGATGAACCACATCCGCTGCTGCGCGAGCGACAGCGGTACCCGGTCCGGCAACTGCTGGGCGACCAGCGGCGGACGCGACGTCTCCTCCGCGCGTCCTTCGGCGGCCGCCGATTCCGCACGGGCGGCCAGACCCGCCACCGTCGGCGCCTCGAACAGCGAGCGCACACCCAGCTGGATGCCGAACGCCGCCGTGATCCGGGAGACCAGCTGGGTCGCTACGAGCGAATTGCCGCCCAGCTCGAAGAAGTTGTCGTGGATGCCGATTCGATCCTGGCCGAGGACATCGGCGAAGATTCCGGCGACGATCTCCTCGGACTGGGTCCGCGGCGCGGTGAAGCCCGCGGCATCCGTACCGAAGACCGGTTCCGGCAGAGCTTTTCGATCCAGCTTGCCGGAAGTGTTGAGCGGAAGGGCATCCAGCGGCACGATCGCGGCCGGCACCATGTAGCTGGGCAACTTCTCGGCGACGAAGGCGGTCAGATCCGCGGGGTTCACCGAATGTCCGGGTACGGGAACGACATACGCCACCAGCTGCTGGCCGGTGGCGGTGTCGGCCACCAGTGCCACGGCCTGGCTCACCGCCGGGTGCGCCAGCAGATCCGCCTCGATCTCGCCGAGTTCGATTCGCTGCCCGCGGAATTTGACCTGGAAGTCGCTGCGGCCGATGTACTCGAGCACACCCGTTCCGTCGGGGCGGCGGCCCCAGCGCACCAGGTCGCCGGTGCGATACATCCGTTCCCCGGGAGTGCTCGCGGCGAACGGATTCGCCACGAAGCGGTCGGCGGTCAGATCGGCGCGGCCGCGATAACCGCGAGCCAGCTGCCGACCGGCGAGATACAGCTCACCCGGTGCACCGACGGCGACCGGCCGCAACCGCGAATCCAGTACATAGACATCGACATTCCACTCGGGAACACCGATCGGCACGATCGTGGTGTCGGCGGCGGTGGCCTCCCAGTGGGTGACCGATACCGCCGCCTCGGTGGGGCCGTACAGATTGTGCAGCCCGGCCCGCGGGTTGATCGCGCGGAACATCGCGGCGGTCTCCGGCGGCAACGCCTCGCCGATCACGAAAACCGCTCGCAGCGAATCACATCGCCCGGCGGCGGCGTGCGAGGCGAAGACCGTCAGCATCGACGGGACGAAGTCGGTGACGGTGACCGCGTGCCGCTCGATCATGTCCGCGACGTACACCGGATCGCGATGACCGTCCGGATCGGCCACGACGAGCTTCGCACCCACCATCAGCGGCAGGAAGTAGCCCCACAGCGACACGTCGAAGGTGGTCGCCGTCTTCTGCAGATACACATCGGATTCGGTCAGGCCGTACTCGTTCAGCATCCACAGCTGCTGGTTGACGATCGCGCGATGGGTGACCGTCACGCCCTTGGGCCGACCGGTCGACCCGGAGGTGTAGATCACGTAGGCCGTATTGGCCGGTACCAGCCGCCCCTTCCGCTCGGCGGCGGTGAGGGGCGCCTCCGAGTAGCCGGAGGTGTCGAGGGTGTCGATCTGCAGCCGCCGCACCGATTCCGGCAGTTCCACCTCGTCCGCAGCGGTGGTGAGCACACAGACGGGCCGGGCACTGTCGAGGATGTAGAAGGTGCGCTCGGCCGGATGATCCGGGTCGATCGGCACGTAGGCGCCACCGGCCTTCAACACCGCGTGCATACCGACGACCAGATCCAGCGAACGCCGCATCCCCAGCGCGACAAGCGATTCCGGCCCGACACCGTCGTCGACCAGATAACGCGCCAGGCGGTTCACCCGGGCGCCGAATTCGGCGTAGGTCAGCGCCTCGCCGTCGAATTCCACCGCGGTCCGGTCGGGGGTCCGCCGGATCGCCGCGTCCAGCAGTGCCGGCAGCGTCGTGTCCGTGACCTCGTGCGCGGCGGAGTTCCAGCCGACGACCGAAGTGTTCAGTTCCTCGGCGGTGGTGATCGGCATCGTCCAGGGCCGATCCTGCGCACCGGCCCGCAGGAACGATTCGAAGAATTCGAAGAAACGCGAATGATGTTGCTGTGCTTCGTCTTCGGAGTACAGGTTGGGGTTGGTCTCGAAGTCGATCCGGGACCGCGCTCCGCCCTCGGACCGGTAGAAGTTGACGCCCAGATCCTCGATCGAACCGGTCGAGAGCACATGCACCCGTCCGGGTACCTGCCCGAGCACCAGCTCGTCCTGGAACAACATGATGTTGACCCAGGGCCCGAAGAATTCGGTGGTCACGACACCGTCACCGGTGCCGGCCGCCATACTCGCCGCGGCACTGTCGCGGCGGATGTCCTCGTGCCGGTAGCGCTGATGCCGCAGCGCACCCGACACCTCGAGCTGCACGGCCTTCACCAGTTCGGCCACCGTGGTCTCGTAGCCGACGTGCAGGCGCAGCGGCACGATGTTGGAGGTGACGCCGCCGGAGCGGCGCATGACGGCGGTGGTGCGCGCGGTCACGGGCAGACTGAGGATCACGTCCTCGGTTCCCGTCCACTGCGCCAGATACGCGGCGAAACCCGCGATCAGCAACGCCGCCGGAGACGAGTCGTGCCGATCGACCGCCTCGGTCAGCAGATCGTTGTGGTCGTCGGACAGCTCCGCACCGACCACACCGTTCAGTGGCGCCGGAGGGGCCTGGCGGCCGGCGAGGCTGGAGCCCTCCTCCAGACCCGCCACCCGTTCGGCCCAGTACTGCTTGTCGGTGGCGAAGCGGGTGCTGTCGCGGTAGGCGAGTTCGAGTTCGACCAGCGCCCGCAGATCCGAAGCCTTGTTCGGCGACGGCTCCACACCGGCGCGGTAGGCGGTGTAGAGCTCCGCGATCCGGGTCTGGGTGTTCATCGCGCCGAAGCCGTCGAGCGCGATGTGGTGGGCTCGCGAATACCAGAACCAGTGGTCGTCGGCGAGCTGCAACGCGACCGAGCGAACCAGCCGGTCGGTGAGCATGTTCAGGGTGGCGCTGTAGTCGGCGCGCATCCACGCGTGGGCGGCGGCCTCCGGATCCTCGGCGTCGCGCAGGTCGACATGTTCGATACCGCCCAGGGCGTGATCGACGTACTGCCATGGCTCGCCGTCGACCTCGGCCATCCGCATGAAGCCCGAGCCCAGCTCGTGCGATGCGTCCAGGCTGGCCCGGATCAGGGTTTCGACATCGACTTCACCGGGCAGATCGACGTACTGGGCGATCGTGATCGGCACCTGCGGATCCAGATGCTGGGCATACCAGATTCCGAGTTGCGCGGGCGACAGCGGGAACAGCCCGTCCCCCGAGCTTGCCGCGGGCGTCGCCTCGCCGCCAGCTTCGCCGTTGCCGCCGAAATCCAGCCGGTCCAACCCGTAACCTCACTTCCGGAACGCCACGCAGCGCTCCCCGATGGCACACACACCGATAGCGACGCTCACCTCATCCGAGCGTGGCGCCGCGTTCGGGGCTCACTTCGATTGCAATCAGACAAAAATGTTCACAGGACCTATCCGTCCATCGGCCCGATCTTGTTACATGGGCCCGACCACATCCGCCGACCACGGATCGGCCTCGTCTCGCGATTCGCTGATGAACACCGAACCAATCTACCGCCCGCTACCGACAATGACCCAAGAAGCCTCATAGCTTCAAGGCATTACGACCGGTGGGGGTTACCGCGACCACAGCCGGACCGATCGAGCGAGCGTTTCCCAGTGTCAGGAGCCCGATCCGGACACCGGATTCCGGTCCCGGTTCGGGTCGTAGAGATGTGACTGCGCACAGTCGAGCGCCGGTGTGAGCGCCCGGCCCACCAGGACCACCGCTGCCTGGCGCAACCCCGCCGCCTCGACTCGATCGGCGATATCGGCCAGTGTCGCGCGCAGCACCTGCTGGCGCGGCTGGCTCGCGCGATAGACCACCACCGCCGGGCAGTCTGCCCCGTACTCGGCCGACAGTTCGGCCGCGAGCTCCCGGATCCTCGTGATCGCCAGGTGCAGCACCAGACTCGCCCGGGTGCGCGCGAAATTCTCCAGCGCCTCCGATTCGGGCATCGCGGTCGATCGCGCCCGGGTCCGGGTCAGCACCACCGACTGCGCCACCTCCGGCACGGTCAGCTCACTGCCGAGTACCGCGGCCGCCGCCGCGTAGGCCGGCACTCCCGGCGTCACATCCCACGCGATTCCGCGCTCGTCGAGCCGCCGCGTCTGCTCGGTCAGCGCCGAATAGATCGACGGATCACCCGAGCACAATCGCGCCACATCTCTGCCCTCGGCATCAGCGCGGGCACAGTGCGCCACGATCTCGTCGAGATCCAGTCCCTGGGTATCGATCAACTCCGCGTCCGGCGCGCAGTTGCCCAGCACCTCGGGATCCAGATAGGTCCCCGCGTACAGGCACACCGGCGATTCCCGCAGCAGCCGCACGGCTCGCAGGGTCAGCAGATCCGCAGCCCCGGGGCCCGCTCCGATGAAATGCACGGTCATGGGGCGAGTGTAGGGAGCGCCTACCCCGTCATGTTCAGTCCGCCCAGGATCTTGACGGGACGGACGCGAACCACCAGCTCCCCCGGCACCGCATTGCGGCGGCCGAACTCCTCGGCGCGTTCCGGTCCCATATAACGTGCCGCGATGGCGGTGGCGGTGCGCAGCAGTTCGGCCGGATCCTCGGAAATCGTCGCGATGCCCTGAACCTGGAAGTAGGCATAGGGCTGCTGCTGCAGATCCACGCAGATCGATACCCGCGGATCGCGTGCGATCGCCTTGCCCTTGGCGGTGGTCCTGCCCGTATTGAAGACCAGTTCGTCACCGTCGACGATGAACCACACCGGATTCACGACCGGCCGCCCATCGGAGGCGACGATGGCGAGTTTGCCGGTACGGGTGCCGGCCGAGAGGAATTCACGCACTTCGGGATCGGTGATGGAAGGCATGCGCCCAGCCTAGAAGCCCGGACACCCGAATCACGGCTACGACTTGACCCGACACCCGGTGGAAGGTGCAGGTTGATCGTCATGGCACACATCGAGCGGTTCACGATCGGAGCGCCGGCCCGGCGAACCGGGCTGCCCGCACCCACCGCTGAGCTCAGATGGCGCCGCGTTCGCGGGCCCGCGCCACCGCGGAGGTCCGGGACTTCACGCCCAGTTTCGAATAGATGTGCACCAGATGCGATTTCACCGTCGTCTCGCTGAGGAACAGCTGCCTGCCGATCTCGCGGTTGGAATGACCGTCGGCGACCAGGCGCAGCACCTCGATCTCCCGGGCACTCAGTGTGGTGTCCGGTTTGCGGACGCGGGTCATCAGGCGCGATGCCACCGACGGTGACAGGACGCTGTCACCCGCGGCGGCACCGCGCACCGCCGCCAGCAGTTCCGCGGGCGGGGTGTCCTTGAGGATGTATCCACAGGCCCCGGCCTCGATGGCGCCGAGGATGTCGGCGTCGGTGTCGTAGTTGGTCACCACCAGGACGTTCGGCGGATCGGGCAGTGCGCGCAGGGCCAGCGTCGCGTCCACTCCGGACCTGCCGGGACCGAACCGCAGATCCATCAGCACCAGATCGACGGGCGTGGTGCTGCAGAAGGCCACCGCTTCCTCCGCGGTCGCCGCCTCACCGGCCACCGTGATGTCCGCACCGGAATCCAGCAGCGCCCGCAGACCGGCGCGCACGATGGCGTGATCATCGGCGAGCAGTAACCGGATCACGAACGCTCCTCACGCGACAGCTGCTCGACGGCAATGATTTCCGGGTCCCGGGAGGCCGGCCCCTCGGGCCGGGGCTCGTCCGACACGAGCCCCTCCGCACTCGTCTCGTGCAGCGGGAACGACACCGCGACCGCCGTATGTCCCGGCTCGGATTCGACATCCATCGTGCCGCCCTGCTGTTCCACCCGGCTGCGCATGGCATTGAGCCCGAAGGTGCCGCGCCCGAACACCGCCGGATCTATCCCCACCCCGTCGTCGACCACGTCCAGGTGCACGGCGTCGTCGCCGTAGGTGAGCGTGATCCGCATCCGATCCGCACGCGCGTGCCGGACCACATTCGACACCGCACCCTGCGCCACCCGGACCAGGGCGGCCTCCACCGGCATCGGCAACCGCATCGGGGTGCCCTCGACCACGGTGCGGGCGCTCAGGCCCGGCCCCTCGGCACGCAGCGCGATCCGCTCGAGCGCATCGCTGAGCGACTGCCCCTCCAGCACCGCGGGCGTGAGGTCCCCGATGAGCTGCCGGGTCTCGACGAGATTGTCGGCGGCGGTGTCGCGGGCGAGCCGAATCTGCTGCAGCGCGGGATGATCGGGAGCCGCGCGCTCGGCGGCGTGCAGCAGCAACTGGATACTGGACAGCCCCTGCGCCACGGTGTCGTGGATCTCCTGTGCCAATCGCTCCCGTTCGGCGAGCTTGCCGGCGGTCCGCTCCTGCTCGGCGAGCGTGGCTCGGGTGGAGAGCAATTCGTCGATCAGCCGCTGCCGGTCGGCCGCCTCCCGATACAGCGCCTGATATCCGAGACCGATCGCGACCGCGACCATCGCGCCCAGCATCGGCCCGGCGACGATCGCCACCGACCAGCCCTGATGCAGTCCGAAACCCAGCACCGACACCACCGTTGCCGCGACCACCGCCGCCAGTCCCCACCAACGTGGCAACAGATGCAGGTACAGGATGAACAGCCCGAATACGAGATACCCCGCATCCGGCACCAGCACGACCAGAGCCAGCCACAGCGCCGTGAGTCCCGCCAGCCACACTCGCGCCGCCACCGGCCGCCCGCGTAACAGCCCGCCCGCGAAGTAGACGATCAGGAACGACACCACCAGCACGACCACCGGCACCGGATGGCTCGGCCCCTCGTCGGAAGGGACCAGGGCCCGCACCACCACGACCATCGCCAGCACCGTCATCAGCACATGCAGGCCCACCTGCAGTGCGGCGAAGACGGGTGTGAGTGGAGAACGGTGCACGTCGCCAGCTTATGTGTGGATCCCGACGCGGCATCCATCGAAAGGCGGAACCGGACTCGGACGATCGCTGCCCGGGTAGCCGGTCCGGCGGCAAAGTTATATGCTTTCCATATCTTATGAATTAAGTATCTAATGGAATCATCCACCGGAACGATTCGAAGGAGTCGCGATGATCGTTGTCATCGGTGCGACCGGGACCATCGGCCGCGAGGTCATCGGCCTGCTGACCGCAGCGGGCGCCGAAGTCACCGCTCTCACCCGCACACCCGCCACGGCCGGCCTGCCCACCGACGCGCGCGTGATCGAGGCCGACCCCAGCGCGGCCCCGATCCCCGAGACCGCCTGGCACGGAGTCGATTCGGTGCTGCTGAGTTCGCGGGCGATCATGGCGTCGGCGGGCGATCTGCTCGCGGCCGCCGATCGGCACGGCGCTCGCCGGGTCGTCGTGATCTCGGCGTCCTCGGTCGAATATCCGGTCGGAGAACCACGATTCGCGGAGGGTTTCCGGCGGCTGGAGTCCGCGGCCATCGGGTCGGGTCTGGCGTGGACGCTGCTGCGCTGCGCCGATTTCGACGCGAATGCCCTGAGCTGGGCGCCACAGATCCGGGCGGGAAATATCGTGCGCGGCGCGTACGGCGATGCCGCCGCCTCCCCGATTCATCAGCGTGACGTAGCCGAGGTGGCGGTACGCGCGTTGACCGCGGACGGCCACAGCGGCCACAGCTATCTGCTCACCGGCCCTCGCTCGCTCACCCAGCGCGCCCGGGTCCACCTCATCGGTGCCGCGATCGGCCGCGAACTGTCATTTCTCGAACTGCCCCCGGACCAGATACGGGCGGCGATGGCGGCACAGGGGTTGTCCGAGGAGATCGTGGCCCGCTCACTCGGATCGCTGGCCGGCTACGCCGCCGCGCCAGGCCCGACCACCGACACCGTCGAACAACTCCTGGGTCGTCCGGCACTCGATTTCGGCGCCTGGGCAGCAGCCGACGCGCCGGCGTTCGAACACTGAAAGGTATTTCATGACAATAGATTTCGCTGTCATGTACGCAACTCACGATGCGTTCCGTCGCGATTTGGATCGGCTCGCCACCGCCGTCGGCGACGGTGCTGCCGACCGGCCGGGAGTGCGGGCGGGCTGGGCGAACTTCGTCCGCCAACTGGATGTGCACCACACCGTGGAGGATGCCGTGCTGTGGCCGCGGGTTTCGGCGGCGCTGGGCGACCGGCCGGCCGATCGCGCCCTGATGGCGGAGATGGCGGCCGAGCACGCGGCACTGCATCCGGCCCTGACAGCCGTCGAGGAGGGCTTTCGTGCCCCGGACAACGATCTCGACGACCGGATCACCACCCTGGCCCGCATTCTCGGCGACCATATGGAACATGAGGAGAACAGCGCACTCCCCCTCATCCAGGAAGTCCTGACCTCGAAGGATTGGGATGCGTTCCGTGGTGCGATGGCACGCCGACAGGGCCCGTCCGGCGCGGCGGTCTACGTCCCCTGGGTCCTCGACGACACCACGGCGCGGCAACGCAAGACCTTTCTCGCGGCGATGCCCGGACCGGTGGCGATCGTCAATTCGGTGCTCTGGGAGCGTCGCTACCGCAACCACGGGTGGTGGCGCTGATGTCCATCGAACGAAAAAAGATCCACTTCACCAGCGGTGACACCGAATGCGTCGCCTGGCACCATCCGGGCCGCAACGGCGGCTGCGTGATCATGGCGGGTGCGATCGCGGTGACCAAGGAGCCCGGCACCGACCGCTTCGCCGCACGCTTCCACGACGCCGGATACACGGTGCTCGCCTTCGACTACCGCCACCTCGGCGAGAGTGGCGGGCAGCCCCGGCAGGTCGTGCGGATCGGGGAACAACTGGCGGACTGGCGAGCCGCGATCGAGGTCGCGGCCGGCCTGCCGGAGGTCGATCCCGCGCGACTCGTGCTCTGGGGACATTCGCTGTCCGGCGGCCATGTTCTCCAGCTGGCCGCCCAGCACACCGACCTCGCCGCGGTCATCGCCCAATCCCCGCATGCCGACGGTCAGGCCATCTCGCGCAACGCATCTCGCCATCAGCGACCCCGCACCCTGCTGCGGTTCACCGGCCGAGCCGTGCTCGACGCGGTGGGCGCGGTATTCGGCCGCGCACCCCGGCTGGTGCCATTGGCGGGCCGCCCCGGAACGGTCGCCGCCCTCACCACTCCCGATGCCGCGGACATGGCACGCGCCCTCGATCCCGGCAACCGGTATCCGGATTGGCAGCAGGCGGTGGCCGCGCGTTCGGCCGCACGCACGGGTTTCTATCGGCCCGGACGGTTCGCGGAAAGGATCCGCTGTCCACTGCTGGTCATCGCCTGCGACCAGGACCGCTCGGCACTGGCCGCACCGGCCCTGCGGGTGGCCGAGCTGGCGCCGGACGCGGAAGTGGTCCGCCTGCCGGGCGGGCACTACGCGACCTATCTGGACGAGTTCGAACCGGCCGTCGCCGCCGAGTTGTCGTTCCTCCGCCGGCGCGTTCTCGAGGCTCCGCAGCAGGTTCGCGAATCAGGGAGCGCGGCAACATGATCGACACGCGGGCACTGCCTGGCATGTGACCACGTATCCATCGAAAGGAGTAAGCATCACCCCACCGTCGGTGGCGGCGAGGTGTCCGCGATGGCGATGCCGGCCCGGGCCCGCCGCGCGACTGTGGAGTCATGTTCGTCGCACTGCGAGATCTGCGGGCCGCCCGCGGCCGATTTCTGCTCATCACGCTGGTGGTCGCCATGGTGGCACTGCTGGTGAGTTTTCTGAGCGGCCTCACGGCCGGGCTCGCGCATCAGAATATTTCCGCGGTGCAGAAGCTGTCCGGCGCGACGGTGGTGTTCGCCGATACCGGGGCCGACCCGTCGTTCGACTCCTCGGTGCTGACCGCCGAACAGGTGCGGACCTGGCAGCGGGCCGGTGGCAGGGCCGATCCGATCGGCATCAGCCGCGGTCAGGCCGGTCGCGACGGTGTGGCGCCGGTTCAGGTCGCGATATTCGGTGTCGACGGGACCGTGTTCGGCGATCGCGTCGCCACCGAATCCGGCACCGTCGTGCTGAGCAGGGCCGCCGCCGACCGGCTCTCGGCGGCGCCGGGTGCGCGAGTCACGATCGGCGCGCAGACCTTCACCGTCGCCGAAATCGGTGACGACGACTGGTACGCGCACACTCCGGTCGTGTGGACGACGCTGGCGGATTGGCAGCAGCTCACCCCTCGCGGCGGCGCGGCCACCATCCTGGCCGCCTCCGGCACCCACGATATCGACGCGCTGAACGGGGCCGCCCACACCCGCACCACCAGTGCCGACGGTTCCTTGCGGGCCATCGGCTCGTATCAGGCCGAGAACGGTTCCCTGACCTTGATGACGGTGCTGCTGTTCGTCATCTCCGCCTTGGTCATCGGCGCCTTCTTCACCGTGTGGACCATCCAGCGCGCACCGGATGTCGCGACGCTGAAAGCCTTGGGCGCCACCACCGGATCGCTGATTCGTGATGCGCTGGGACAGGCGCTGATCGTGCTGCTCATCGGTGTCGGCATCGGCGTGGGTGTGACGGCGGTGGCCGGCGCGTTCATCGGCGGCAATGTCCCGTTCGTCCTCGGCATCGCCACGACGGTGCTGCCCGCCCTGGCCCTGATCGGGCTCGGCCTGCTCGGCGCGGTCTTCGCCCTGCGCTTCCTCGTCACGGCCGACCCGCTCACCGCGCTCGACCAATCCCGCTGATTCCGGTTACCGCACAGGAGTTCTCGATGTCCGCGACCCCCGCACCCACCACCCTGACCGTCACCGGCCTCACCCTCACCTACCCCGACGGCGACGACCGCGTCACCGCCCTCGACCGGGTGGATCTGACCGTGCGCGGCGGCGAGATCGCCGCCATCACCGGACCTTCCGGGTCGGGAAAGTCGAGCCTGCTGGCCACGGTGTCGACATTGGTGCGCCCCGACTCCGGTCGCATAATGCTCGAAACCGGCGGCAGCAGTGTCGATCTCGCCAGGACGAGCCGACGCGAGGCCACCTCCCTGCGCCGGGAGCGAATCGGCATCGTCTTCCAGCAACCGAACCTGATCCCCGCGCTCACCGCAGTCGAACAACTCGAGGTCATGCGGCGTCTGGGCGGCCACACGATCCTCGCCCCGCGTTTGCGCCGCCGAATCCGCTCGCAGGCAATGGATCTGCTCGAGTCCGTCGGCTTGAGCGGTCACGAGAACAAACGCCCCGCCCAGCTCTCCGGCGGCCAGCGCCAGCGGGTGAACATCGCCCGCGCCCTGATGCACGAACCCGACCTGCTGGTGGTCGACGAACCCACCAGCGCCCTCGATCAGGAACGCGGCGCCGCCATCATCGACCTCATCCTCGGCGTGGTCCACGAACACCACGCCGCCACCCTCCTGGTCACCCACGACCGCGCACACCTGCACCGGATGAACGCGGTCCATCACATGGTCGACGGCCGCCTAACGGTCGGCGCATCCACAGAAATAGCCGCTTGAACAGGTAATTCGATGTCGCTTAGCGCCGCTGGTGTGGACCCATGCCCACGGCCCTGCACGAGGCGCTCATCGACTTGTTCCGCCAGCGGCCCATCCTCGCCGCCGACTCATCGTCCCCGAGGCGCTTCTCGATCACGTCCAGATGCATCGGATCGAGTTGCTGATCGTCCCGGATCTTCGGCACCTTCGTGGCCGGATACCACCGGAACTCACCGACATCCACGATCTGGCGACCGGGCAGAACTACGAGCGGTGCGGCGGGTACGTACCGGACGAGGGACGCGCCTCGACCCCGAACAGCGCTACTTGCCCGTTGCCGGAACCTGCACCACCGCATACCAACTCAGCAGATCCGGATTGTCGACCGCGCTGCGTTCCACCACCCGGTCCACATCCGCGCCCTGGAACAATTTCTTGATCGGGACCTCGAGTTTCTTCCCGGTGCGGGTGTGGGGAATGCCCGGGGCGGCGATGATCTCGTCGGGGACATGGCGGGGTGAGACTTCGCTGCGGATGGTGTCTTTGATCCGCTTGCGCACCTCGTCGGTGAGGTCGTAACCCGGGGCCAGGGTGACGAACAGTGGCATCCAGTAGCCGCCGTCGGGTTGTTCGGCGCCGATGACCAGGGCCTCGGCGATCTCCGGAAGTTGTTCCACCGCTTGGTAGATGTCGGCGGAGCCCATGCGGATACCCTGGCGGTTCAGGGTGGAATCGGAACGGCCGTGGACGACGATGCTGCCGTGACCGGTGATGGTGATCCAGTCACCGTGCCGCCAGGTGCCGGGGAACATCTCGAAATAGGCTGCGCGATAACGTGCTCCGTCGGGATCGTTCCAGAACGAGACCGGCATGGACGGCATCGGGGCGGTGATCACCAGCTCGCCCACCTCGTCGCGGACGGGTCGGCCGGACTCGTCCCAGGCATCCACAGCCGACCCCAGGAAGGGTGCGGACAACTCACCCGGCCAGACCGGGACGGTGCGCACCCCACCGATGAAGGCCGACACCACGTCGGTGCCGCCACTGATCGAGTTGACCTGGACTCGCTCACCGACATTGTCGCGCAACCACAGTGCCGAGGACGGCGGCAGCGAGGAGCCGGTGATGCCGACCGCGCGCAGCGCCGACAGATCGTGGTCGCGGCGCGGTACCGCACCGGCCTTGATGCACGCCAGGACGTATCCGGGGCTCGTGCCCAGCACCGTCGTGCGGGTGCGGGCGGCGAGGTCGAACAGCGAATCCGGTCGCGGATGGGTGGGGCTGCCGTCGTAGCAGACGATGGTGGCGCCCACCAGCAGTCCGGCGACCTGGAAATTCCACATCATCCAGCTGGGGCTGGTGTACCAGAAGAACACGTCGTCGCGGCCGATATCGGATTGCAGCGCCGCGGCTTTGAGATGTTCCAGGAGCACACCGCCGTGCCCGTGCACGATCCCCTTCGGCAGTCCGGTGGTTCCCGACGAGAACAGGATCCAGAGCGGATGTGCGAAATCGACCTGCTCGGTGTGCAATTCGGCGCCGGTCGGCGCCGCGGCGGAGTCCCAGTTCAACGTATCCGGCACGGCGACGCCCAGTTGCGACACCACCACCGTCGCGCGGACCGTCGGCAAACCGGCCCGCAGTGCCGCGATATCGCCGGTCTTGTCATGCGACTTGCCGCCGAAGCGGTATCCGTCCGCGGTCACCAGGACGACCGGTTCGAGCTGCCCCAGCCGATCCAGTGCCGCCTTGGCCGAATAGTCCTGTCCGCAGGCGCTCCACACCGCGCCGAGCGCGGCGGTGCCGAGGAAGGCGATCACGGTCTCGGCGATATTCGGCAGGTAGCCGATCACCCGGTCACCGGGCCGCACACCCAGTTCGCGCAGGGTCGCCGCGAACGAGGCGGTCCGCCCGAGCAGTTCCGACCAGGTGATCTCGGTCAGCTCGCCGTCCTCGTCGGCGTACACGATGGCCGGGCGATCGGTGCGCGCCTGCCGGGCGACCTGGTCGACGTAGTTCAGTGTGCTGCCAGGAAACCACCGCGCACCGGGCATATCCGTGCCCGACAGCACCGTCTCGGGTGCCGCACCGAGTTCGAAATACTCCCAGACCGCACCCCAGAAGCCGGTCAGGTCCTGCACCGACCACTGCCACAGCTGCTGGTACCCAGCGAATTCCCGGCCCGTCCGAGCCCCGGCGAAGCGCGCGAAGTCGGTGATCCGCGCCGCGGCCACATCCTGCGCACTGGGCTCCCACTGCGGTTGCACCATCACTCTCCTACCACCGTTCGAGAAGTTCTCCGGCCGGTCTCGACTCCGGACGAGCCGGACGAACGGATGCGCCGCGGCCCGGCAGTCCGCAGGTCCACGCTAGTCAGCCGACGCCCGGCGCGGAATCGAATGCGACGAGTCGCCGAAGGACGCGTGCCGCACTGCGGAGCTGCCGGTGCCCACCACATTTCCTACCGGGCCTCGGCTCGCTGCAGAATCCGCTCGGCATGGCGCAGCACCGGCCCGTCCACCATGCGTCCTTCGAAGGTGAACACACCGCGATTGTTCGGCACCTCGGCCAATACCCTGCGCGCCCAGTCGATTTCGTCGACCGACGGCGCGTAGGCGGCGCGAATCTCGACGAGCTGCTTCGGGTGGATCGCCACTTTCACGTCATATCCCACCGCGACGGCCTCATCGGATTCCGCCCGCAGCCCGGCCAGATCGGCGATATCCAGATACACCGAGTCGAGTGCGAGCTTCCCGTACGCCTTGGCCGCCAGCAACGCCGTCGAGCGCAGATGCCGCGCCACATCGCGATAGGCCCCGTCGGCGCGACGGCTGGAATTGCCACCCAGCCCGGCCACGAGATCCTCCGCCCCCGCCATGGACGCGATCACATTGCGCTGCGCCATGACCTCTTCGGTGCGCAGCGCACCGAGCGGAGATTCGAACAGCGCGATGACCTCGTACTCCGACAGCAGCGAGACCTGTTGCGCGGACTCACATTTCGGCAGCATGATGCGGCGATAGGCGGTGGCGGCCAGCGCTGTCAGATCGGCGTCGAAATCATCGGTCCCGGCGGCGTTCACCCGGACCACCGTGCGGGCGGGGTCGAGCGGCGTGAGCATCAGCGCCTCGCGCGCCGCCTCCTTGTCACCCGCGCCGACACCGTCCTCCAGATCCAGGATCACCACATCGGCAGCGGCGGCGGCCTTTTCGTAGCGCTCGGCACGGTCGGCCGGGCAGAACAGCCATGCCGGCCCCGGAAGTTCCCAGCTCATGCCTGCTCCTCACCGTCCGGTCGCAGCCGGACCAGGGTCTTGCGCACCGCGGTCGCCACCACATCGCCGTGTTGATTGCGGCCGGTGTGCGCGAAGGTCGCAATACCCTCGCCCGGACGGCTTTTCGATGCGCGCTTGCCGGTCACCAGCGTCTCGGCGTACAGGGTGTCGCCGTGGAACACCGGCTTCGGGAAGGCGATCTCGGAGAATCCGAGATTGCCCACGATGGTGCCCTGCGTCAGCTGTGCCACCGAAAGTCCCACCAGGGTGGACAGGGTGAACATCGAATTGACCAGCCGCTGGTTGAACGGCGGCAGCGCGTCGGAGAAGGCCGCATCCAGATGCAGTGCCTGGGTGTTCATCGTCAGCGTGGTGAACAGGACGTTGTCCGCCTCGGTAATGGTCCGTCCGGGCCGGTGTTCGTACAGCACACCGACTTCCAGTTCCTCGAACCACAGTCCGCGCTGCACCACCCGGCGCAGGGGCGCGCCGTTCGATTCGCTCACAGCCCCAGCTCCCGTCCGATCAGCATCAGCTGAACCTCCGTGGTGCCCTCGCCGATTTCCAGAATCTTCGAATCCCGGTAGTGACGGGCGACGGCGTATTCGTTCATGAAGCCGTATCCACCGAAGATCTGGGTGGCGTCCCGGGAATTGTCCATGGCCGCTTCGCTGGCGACGAGTTTGGCGATGGCGGCCTGTTTCTTGAACGGCTTGCCCGCCAGCATCAGTGCCGCCGCGTCGTAGTAGGCGGTGCGGGCGGCATGTGCCCGCGCCTCCATCCGGGCGATCTTGAACGCGACGGCCTGATTGCGGCCGATGGTGCGCCCGAAGGCCTCCCGCTCACCGGCGTACCGCACGCTCTCGTCGACGCAGCCCTGTGCCGCGCCCACCGACAGCGCCGCGATGGCGATCCGCCCCTCGTCCAGAATCCGCAGGAAGTTGGCGTATCCGCGACCACGCTCACCGAGCAGATTCGCCTGTGGCACGCGAACATCGGTGAGGCTGAGCGGATGGGTGTCCGAGGCGTGCCAGCCGACCTTGTTGTAGGCGGGTTCGGCGACGAAACCAGGAGTGTCGGTGGGCACCAGGATCGTGGAGATCTCCTTGCGACCCTCGGTCTCACCGGTCACCGCCGTCACCGTCACCAGTCGGGTGATATCGGTGCCGGAGTTGGTGATGAACTGCTTGCTGCCGTTGATGATCCACTCGTCACCGTCGAGGACGGCCGTGGTGCGGGTGCCGCCGGCATCGCTGCCCGCACCCGGTTCGGTGAGTCCGAATCCGGCCAGCGCACGGCCGGAGGTCAACTGCGGCAGCCAGTGCTGCTTCTGTGCCTCGTTGCCGAAGCGGTAGACCGGCATGGCACCCAGCGACACTCCGGCCTCGAGGGTGATGGCCACACTCTGGTCGATCTTGCCGAGCTCCTCGAGTGCCAGGCAGAGTGCGAAGTAGTCACCGCCCATGCCGCCGTACTCCTCCGGGAACGGGAGCCCGAACAGGCCCATGTCCGCCATCCCGGACACGACTTCGTACGGGAACGTATGGGCGGCATCGTGTTTCGCGGCGACCGGCGCGACCACCTGGTTGGCGAAGTCACGGACGGTCAGCGCCAGATCCCGGTACTCCTCCGGCAGGGTGCCGGTGGACAGGAAATCGGTCACGGGGTTACCTCTTTCTGCTCTGATCCGGCCGCATCGTCCACGATGGGTTCGGCGATGATCCGCGCCAGGACCTGTTCGACCTGCACCTGATCACCGGCCGCAACCAGCAGTTCAACCTTCCCGGCGACCGGCGCGGTCAGGGTGTGTTCCATCTTCATCGCCTCGACCACCACGACCGGGGTGCCCGCGGCCACCTCGGCGCCCGGCGCCACGTGCACCGCGATCACCGAACCCGGCATGGGACTGAGTATTCCGGCGTCGGCGACCTGTTCGTCGGCACCGCGCAGACTGGGTTCGGCGACCTCACGCACGGCCGCCAGGCCATCGGCACCGGCAACCCAGATCGGACCACTGTTCTCGGCGACCCGGTAGCGGATGCGGATACCGTCCAGCGTCATGGTCAGCACGGTCTCGTCCAGGTGGGCGATCAGCGAACGCGGATCACCCTCGTCGACCGAGACGAGCGCCTCGCTCGGCATGCCCGTGATCGCCACGTGCACAACGCGATCGCCGCCTTCGAGCCGATGCACCGTGGGCGCCGGGGTCCCGATCCGCCAGCCGTCCGGGACCTCCCAGGGACCGCGCGGCGCGGCCGGCCACGATCGCACCCACCGCGATACCGCCGCCGCCACGAATTGGTCGTCGGTGACCGGTGCGGGCCGGAAATCCCCGGCTCGCCGGTCCAGCAGCCCGGTGTCGAGTTGCCCGGCGATCACGTCCGGATCGGCCAGCAGGAAGCGCAGGAAGTCGGTATTGGTCCGCACCCCGAGTACCTGGGTGCCGGCCAGGGCCTGATCGAGACGGGACAGCGCGACCGCCCGGTCGGGGCCGTAGGCGATCACCTTCGACAGCATGGGGTCGTAGTCGCTGCCGATCACACTGCCCGTGTGCAGGCCCGAATCCACCCGCACGCCCGCACCTTCGGGCTCCGAGAGCGCCAGCACCGTGCCGCCGGTGGGCAGGAAATCGCGCCCCGGATCCTCGGCGTAGACGCGGGCCTCGATCGCATGTCCGGTGAGCCGGATGTCGTCCTGTTCGGCGGAGATCTTCTGCCCGGCCGCCACCCGGACCTGGCATTCCACCAGATCCACGCCGGTGACCATCTCGGTCACCGGATGTTCCACCTGCAGCCGGGTGTTCATCTCCATGAAGAAGAACTCGTCCGGCCGGTCGGCGGAGACGATGAATTCGACCGTGCCCGCACCCACATAGTCGACACTGCGCGCGGTATCGCACGCGGCCGCACCGATCCGGGCCCGCGTCTGCGGATCCAGCAGCGGCGAGGGCGCCTCCTCGATGACCTTCTGATGACGGCGCTGCAGACTGCACTCCCGTTCGCCCAGATGCAGCACATTGCCGAACCGGTCGGCGAGAATCTGCACCTCGATGTGCCGCGGTGTCGCGACGAACCGTTCCAGGAACAAGGTGTCGTCACCGAATGCGGACGCGGCCTCCCGCCGCGCGCTGACCAGCGCGGCGGGCAGTTCCGCGGGATCGTCCACCCGGCGCATACCCTTACCGCCGCCACCGGCGGACGGCTTCACCAGGACCGGATATCCGATATCGCCGGCGGCATCGACCAATTCGGCGTCGGTGAGTCCGGGCCGGGCGATTCCGGGAACGACCGGCACCCCGAAATCGGCGACCGCGGTCTTGGCGGCGATCTTGTCCCCCATCACCTCGATGGCGCGCACCGGCGGGCCGAGGAAGACGATTCCCGCCGTCTCCAGGGCGGCCGCGAAGGCCGAATTCTCCGACAGGAAGCCGTAACCCGGATGTACCGCCTGCGCACCGGAGCGCACCGCGGCGTCCACCACCGCCTCGATGTCCAGATAGCTCTGCCGGGCCGGCGCCGGCCCGAGCCGCACCGCGATATCGGCCTCGGCCACGTGCCGGGCACCGGTATCGGCATCGCTGTAGACCGCCACCGAGCGAATGCCCATGGCGCGCAGGGTCCGGATGACCCGCACCGCGATCTCGCCGCGATTGGCGACGAGCACGGTACCGAAGGGAACCGGGTGGGATTTGTTCAGCATGTCCATCACATCCGGAATACGCCGTAGGAGACGGGTTCGACGGGGGCCTGCGCACACACCGACAGCGCGAGGCCCAGCACGGTTCTGGTATCGGCGGGGTCGATCACACCGTCGTCCCACAGCCGGGCGGTGGAGTAGTAGGGATTGCCCTGATGCTCGTACTGGTCGCGGATCGGCGCCTTGAACTCTTCTTCCTTCTCGGCAGTCCACTCGTCGCCGAGCTGATCACCGCGCACGGTCGCGAGCACCGAGGCGGCCTGCTCACCACCCATGACCGAGATCCGGGCATTGGGCCACATCCACAGGAAGCGTGGCGAATACGCGCGCCCGCACATCGAGTAGTTGCCCGCACCATACGATCCGCCGATCACGACGGTGAGCTTCGGTACCCGCGCGCAGGCCACCGCGGTGACCATCTTCGCGCCGTGTTTGGCGATACCGCTCGCCTCGTAATCGCGGCCCACCATGAATCCGGTGATGTTCTGCAGGAACACCAGCGGAATCACCCGCTTGTCGCACAGTTCGATGAAATGCGCTCCCTTCTGGGCGGATTCACCGAACAGCACACCGTTGTTGGCGACGATCCCCACCGGATGACCGTGGATCCGCGCGAATCCGGTGACCAGCGTGCGGCCGTATTCGGCCTTGAACTCCTGGAACTCACCACCGTCCACGACGCGCTCGATCACCTCGTGCACGTCGTAGGGTGTGCGCAGGTCCACCGGGACCACGTCGTAGAGCTCCGATTGCGGCGCCACGGCCGCGACGGGCGCGGCGATCTCCCACGGGCTCGGGGTCTTCGGCGCGAAGGTGCCGACGATGCGGCGCACGATACGCAGTGCGTCCTCATCGCTGTCGGCCAGATGATCGGTGACACCGGATGTGCGCGAATGCAATTCGCCGCCACCGAGCTCCTCCGCGGTGACCACCTCACCGGTCGCCGCCTTCACCAGCGGCGGGCCGCCCAAGAAGATCGTGCCCTGATTGCGCACGATCACCGCCTCGTCACTCATCGCGGGAACGTAGGCACCACCGGCCGTGCAGGAACCGAGCACGGCCGCGATCTGCGGAATTCCCCGCGCGCTCATGGTGGCCTGGTTGTAGAAGATGCGCCCGAAATGCTCGCGGTCGGGGAAGACGTCGTCCTGGTGCGGTAGGTGCGCACCACCGGAATCCACCAGATAGACGCACGGCAGATGGTTCTGCAGCGCGACTTCCTGGGCGCGCAGATGCTTCTTGACCGTCATCGGATAGTAGGTGCCGCCCTTGACGGTCGCGTCGTTGGCGACGATCACGCATTCCCGTCCGGACACCCGCCCGATCCCGCCGATCACCCCGGCACCCGGGCAGTCGCCGCCGTACATCCCGTCGGCCGCCAGCGGGGACAGCTCCAGGAACGGACTGCCAGGATCCAGTAGCCGATCCACCCGCTGCCGGGGCAGCAGTTTGCCGCGCGCCACATGCCGCTCGCGGGCGCGCTCCGGCCCGCCCAGCGCACTCGCCGCCAGCTTCGCGCGCAGCTCGTCGAGCAGCGCCAGATGTGCGGACCGGTTACCGGCCGACACGTCCTGTGTCAGGGTCATCACGCCATCCTGCCCATTCGGTTAGTGGCTAATAACTGGAATCCAAGATAATCTTGACTAACTGAAATGTCCAGACCTGCCGATAGGAGGGGTGATGGAGCAGAGCGAGGCGCTCGCCCCCACACGCCGTGAACAGCTCAAGGCGCTGCGTCGGCAACAGTTGCTCGATGCCGGCGCCCGGCTCATCGCCGATCGCGGATTTCCGGGTGTGCGGCTCGACGATCTGGGCGCCGCCGCCGGAATCAGCGGCCCCGCGGTCTACCGCCACTTCCCCAACAAGGAAGCCGTACTGGTGGAGTTGCTGGTCGGTATCAGCACCCGCCTGTTCGAGGGCGGCCGCGATGTCGCGCAGCGGGCCGGCTCACCACGCGAGGCACTGTCCGGGCTGATCGAATTCCACCTCGACTTCGCGCTGGGCGAGCCGGAGCTGATCCGGATTCAGGACCGTGATCTGGAGAGCCTGCCCGAGGCAGCCCGCCGCCAGGTGCGCCGGTTGCAGCGCCAATATGTGGAGATCTGGGTCGAGATCCTGCGCGAACTACGTACCGACCTGCCCGAACCCACCGCCCGGGTGATGGCGCACGCCACCTTCGGCCTGATCAACTCCACCCCGCACAGCGCGTCGCCCACCCTCGCCGGGCGCGCCCGCCCGATCCTGCGCGAGATGGCATGGGCGGCGCTGAGCTGAGCCGGTCGTATCAGTCGCGCCGCAGCTCCCGGTCGGCGGTGGCCAGCACGTAGTGCAGGCCGAGATACACCGCGGGCAGCAATGCGAATGTCCACGCCTTGGCGAACAGCGGTGCGGTGACCTCGAATTGGGACTGCCAGCACACCTTGGTGCCGCCGGGATGCTCGTCGAAGGTGACCGTCCCGTCCTGATGATGCAGGGGCGGCAGCGACTTCAGCACGCGATAGCGGAACAGTGCGGGCGGGTCGTAGTCGACGATCTCCTCGGTGATTCGCAGCAACGGAGTGACCAGCAGCCGCACCGCGCCGACACCGTGCTCGGAGACATTGCCCGGCCGTACCGGCGTGACTCTGCGAATCGAGGGAACGCGCTGGTAGTTGGTTGCGTCGGTGAGCCAGTCGAAGACATCTGCGCGGGGTGCCCGGATGATCCGTTCCAGGTCCAGCGTGCGCATCGATAGTCCCTTTCGCTGACGCGTTCAGCCCGGCCGGCCAGGTGCCGATCGGTGGCGAGTCGCAGCGCAGCCTACGGTGCCGCGGGCTGCCCGAACCAGCTACACGAGCCGAAACGATGCTGTTTCGATACACGTCGGCAACCTGGACATTCGCCCAGGCCAGCGGGCCCGAAAGCCACCCCCCGGAGTGCGGGGATAATCCTTTGTTGCATAGGATTTTTCAGCGTTCGCCCGGCAACATCGGCGGCCGTTCCTCGCACACCGGAAAACTCCTCCGGTGCGCCGGTCCGGTCATCCGAGTCGCCGAGCGGAGTGATCCGGTCACCCGCGGTGCTCAGCCCGGCGGACGGACGGCGCCACCGCCGCACCGACTCCCCGGAACCGGCGGTAACACTGGACAGCCGCAATTCATCCGGTGACTACCATGGCATTCATGAGTGCCGAGGAGTGCCGCCGCACCACAGACAGGCCGGAACCGTGAGCGTAGAGCGTGGCACCGCACGCCCCGCAGAACAGCCGACAACAAAACCGCAGGAGCGGGTGATCCGACGCCGCCCGAAGAATCGGCGCGCCCAGATCGCCGCGACCTCGGCGGCAGCCTTCGGCTCCCTGGGCTACCACGGAGTGAGCATGGAGGACATCGCCTCCAAGCTCGGCATCTCCTCGGCCGCCCTCTATCGGCACTACCCGAGCAAATACGCCCTGTTCCGCGAGGAATTACTGCGGCTGGGCACCCTGACCGTGGCCTCGACGACGGTCGCTGCCGCCGATGCCGAACTCCCGGCGCAGCAGCGCCTGGCGAAGGTGCTCGACGCCATGATCGCGGCGACCATCGCCAACCGCCCGACGGTCACCCTGGCGCGCTGGGAGGGCCGCTATCTCGACGAGACCGACAACGCGACGCTGAACCAGCAGTTCACCACCTCCATCCGCGCGCTGACGACTCTGATCGGCGAACTTCGACCGGAACTCGCCCGCCCGGATCGGCAGGTGCGCGCGGTGTCGCTGCTCAGCATCGTCAGCAGCATCGGCGACCACCACGCCACCCTGCCGGTGAAAGCCCTTACCGCAGTACTGAATTCGGCGGCCTGGGCCGTCATCCGCGCCGACCTTCCCCAGATCGCGGCAACGACCCGTGACTCGCGCACGGTGGAGATCCCGCAGTCGTTCAAACACGAACTGCTGCTCAAGAAATCGGTGGAACTGTTCCACGAACGCGGCTATCCGAATGTGAGCGTGGAGGACATCGCCACGGCCGCGGACCTCTCGGCCGCCTCCGCGGTCTACCGGTACTACCGCAGCAAGAGCGATCTGCTGGCGGCGGCGTTCCGGCGGGCGGCCGATCGCGTGTCCGGCGCCATCGGCCCCGCCACCACCGCGTCGAACAACCCTGCCGAGGCGCTGTCGAAGCTGATCGACCTGTATGTGGCCGGTTCCTTCGCCGAACGGGAACTGACCTTCGTGTACTACGCGGAGTTCAGTCACGTACCCGCCGAGGAGCGCACGGTACTGCGCAACATCCAGCGGCTGATCGTGGCCGAATGGGTGACCCTACTGGTCGCGGTCCGGCCGGACCTCAGCGAAGCGCAGGCGCGCATCCTGGTGCAGGCGAGTTTCGGGCTGGTGGTCGATCTGGGTCGCGTCTTCGCTGACGACACGGGACTGTGCCCGCCCGACCGGGTGGTGGCACTGATGGAGGTCGTCCTGTTCGGGCAGCCGCGCGGGGAGTAGCTCAGCCGTCCATCCGGGGCCAGGGGTAGAGGGCCAGGTGGATCAGCAGGATGGCCAGCAGTCCGAGGACCGCCGCTGCGACGAATCCGGCGCGGCGCTCGAGGTAGCCGACGGTGCGAAACAGCGTGGGAAACGGCACTTCCCGCGCGAAGAACATCGACAGCACGCTGGGCAGGATCACCCACATCACCGCGATGGTTCCGTAGAGCACGTAGGCGCCCGTGTAGCTGCCCGGATCGACCGCGCGAGCACCGGCGGCGAAGGCGATCGCGGCGGCCAGGGCGGCGCCGGCCAGCACGAGGTAGCCGCCGATCCCCTCGGTGCGCACGGCATCGGGATCGACGGTCATCCGGCCGTTGGCGGTGGTGGTCCGGCCCGGAAGTGCGCCCGGGCGCTGCGGCGGCATGGCCAGCTGCGGAAGCGAGTAGTAGGCCAGCACGACGATCACGAATACGACCAGCAGCCGCACCCAGGAATGCTGCGACTCCAGGTGCCCCACGGTGTTCGAGATGGTCGGCCAGTCGGCCAGGCCGAAGACGGCGATCAGTTCGGGGACGGCGATGACGACACCCGCCAGCCCCCACATCAGATAGCCCCAGAACTCCGCCGACCGGCCGGCGACCACCGGCGCCGACACCGCCCCGGCCGAAACCTCTGCCATACTCCCGGTTTTACCACTTCCCGGGCGGTTTCGCCGCAGTCCGATCAGGCCGGTCGCATCAGCGGCGGATGCAGGACCTTGGCGGGACCGGCCCGATAGAGTTTGGCGGGCCGGCCGCCGTCGCGAGTACTCGTGGTGCCGGTGGCGACCACGAAACCCGGTGTGGTGGTGACCTTGCGATGAAAATTGCGCGGATCGATCGCGGTACCCCAGACGACCTCGTAGACCCGCCGTAATTCGGCGACCGTGAAATTCGATCCGCAGAACGCGGTGGCCAGTGGTGTGTATTCCAGCTTGGCCCGGGCCCGCTCGACCCCGTCGGTGAGAATGCGCCGATGATCGAAGGCCAGCCGCCCCCGCTCGGCGAGCAGCTGCTCCACCGACCAGATCCCCGCCGCGGTCGCCTCCGCCCCCGCCTGCGGCGGCGGCAGATTCGGCACCAGCGCCAGATAGGCGGTACTGATGACCCGCCCACGTGGATCACGACCGGGTTCGCCGTAGGTCGCCAGCTGCTCCAAATGCATGCGATCCCCGCGAAGTCCGGTCTCTTCCTTCAATTCACGCACGGCTGCCGCCGACAAACTCTCCTCCGGCCGCACGAAACCCCCGGGCAACGCCCATCTTCCGCGATACGGCGCGTACAACCGCTGCACCAGCAACCCACACAGAGTGTCGTTGGCAGTGTGCCGAGCGCCCAGGGTCAGAACCACCAAATCGACCGCAACCGCTGCATTGAGGCGAAAACCACTGCCCATGAACGGCATTGTAATCGTCAGGGTGACGATAAAAGTCGGTGGCTGTATCGCTCACCGAATCGCCCGGTGTGAGAAATCCGGCCACCAGCGGAATCCCGGAAGGTGAGCACCAATTCCGCTATCTCTCACGGCGAGGTATCGATATTGGCATATCGAATCCCGGGCAAAAGGCCGCCGAGGGCAACCCACTTTTCGGGCTTCAGCAGCAGTGCGCTGAAGCGGCACCGTCGACGCCGCTCACCCACTCCCCCAGCGCATTGGATGCTCTACTCGGCGGCGCGGCCGGCGAAGTCGAAGGATCCGCCGTCGATTCCCCAGGAGATGATCCGTTCGGGATGAATGCGGATGATCGCACGCTCCTGAGACTGGAACGGCGGCTCCTCGTCATCGAGCGCCTCGGCCGTGCCACGCACCTCGATGCCGCGAATCACGTACGGCTCCAATGACACCTGCTGGTCGACGACGAATGACACCCGGCCGCCCGCCGCGACATTCCGATACTTCCGGCTGGCGCGCATCCGCATACCCCCGATGTCGATCGTGCCGTCGGCGTTCACCCGATACCCGGTCGGATTGTTCTGCACAACGCCGTCGGCCGACACCGTGGCGAGCCGGCCGATCCCGGCCTCCGCGAGGAACTGCTGCTCATTGCTGGTGAAGGTCATGTCGCTACTCCTCGTCCTGAATTCTAGCGGCGCTAGATACTGGAGTTACGATAACATCGCGCTCGCTAGCATGTCTAGTATTGCTAGCTTTTTGGATCATCATCGTCCTGCGCCGGTCGCCATCGACTCGATCGTCGTCGCTCCCCTCGTACTGCGCAGACCGGTGACACCGCAGGGCGCCGCGGCAGCGATGGCGATGGCGATGGCGATGGCGATGAATGGCAGCCCATTACATCGCGCATTGCTGCGCCGGCGACAGCGGGCGAAAGATGCTCCGAATTCGCCCGCCCGTCGTTGACAGGCAAGTATCCACTTGCCTATGGTGGCTTCGTGGGCGATATCTTCAAGGCCCTTGCCGACCCCACTCGGCGAATCATTCTCGATGAACTCGCCGAGCGTGATGGCCAGACATTGTTCGAGATCTGCGTCCGGCTGACCGGACGGCATCAACTGAATTCGACGCGCCAGGCCGTATCCCAGCATTTGGCCGTGCTGGAGGATGCCGGGCTGATCCGCACGCGCAAGCAGGGGCGGTACAAGTTCCACGACCTCGACACCACACCATTGGCCGCCATCTTCGAGCGGTGGCCGATCACCGGGAAAGGGCAGACGCCGTGAAAATCTATGTCACCAGTGTTTTCGTCGACGACCAGCAGAAGGCCCTCGACTTCTACACCGGCGTACTCGGCTTCACCAAGAAGAACGACATTCCGCTGGGTGCGGGGGCTCGGTGGCTGACGCTGGTCTCACCCGAGGACCCCGAGGGCACCGAACTGTTGCTCGAGCCCGACAGCCATCCTGTCGTCGGCCCGTACAAATCCGGACTGGTCGCGGACGGAATTCCGGCGGCATCCTTCCAGGTCACGGACGTGCAGGCCGAGCACGAGCGGCTGACCGGCCTGGGCGTCACCTTCACCCAGCAGCCGTTCGCCGCGGGCCCGGTGACCACCGCCGTATTCGACGACACCTGCGGAAATCTCATCCAGATCGTCACCCCCGCATAGCCGCCCGCCGCAGCACCCGGTAGGTGTGTGCGCCGCGACGTGCCGAGTGGGGGCATGTCGCGGCGCGGGGGTATTCACTGGGCGTGCCGGCGCATGGCTTCGATCAGCGAGGCAGGACGCATATCGGTCCAATGCGATTCGACGTAGTCGAGGCAGAGCCCACGCAGCTGGGGCCCGTACACGATCGTCCATCCACTCGGGACGGCCGCGAACACCGGCCACAGCGAATGCTCGCCTTCGGAATTGGTCAGGACGTAGAACTCGGCATCGTCATCGTCGAATGGGTTGCTCATTCGAATACCTTTCTTGCGGAACTGTTCACGACCACCGGGACGGATCGCGGCGGGCGATGGTGCGGGCCCGCGACGGCCGGGCCCGCACCACGATCAAGCGCCCGGTGTCACCGACACCGCCGATCCGGTGGAGAGCAGGGTGGCCAGTGCGGTGAAGATACTGCCGAGTCCGGCGCTTCCGGTATCCATATCCGATATTCCCTTTCCGATGGGGGTGATTACTTCGGGGTGTACGCGATGCTCGATCCGGAACTGAGGAAGGTCAGTATCTGGGTGAGGATTGCGGCGTAGTCGACTGTGCCGTCCATTTCGTATTCCTTTCTTTCTTCACGGGTCGCGGTCGTCGGCGCGACAGGGCGCTCGACCACCGCACGGAATCACGATTCGATTCCGGGCTTCGGTGGCGAATTTTGTTACTCCTCAGAGCAATTCGCGTCTATCGGGTCATCGATGCCGGTGCGCGGCCTCGTTCAGGACCGCGCCGACGCGCCGGAGCGCCGCCGCGGAAGTCATGCGCCAATGTGTCGCCGGGACATCGTGCGAGCGGATCGCGCCGGTGACCGCGGCCGACCACGCCGAGGCGGCGTCAGCACTCGATACATCCTGTGCAGCAACGAAATACGTCAGGTCGCCGCGGAACTCGCGCGGCCGGTATGCGGTTGCCAGCTCCACCGAACGTGCGGCCGCGTCGACCACCGACTCGATCCGTTCTCGCCCCAGCGCCGCCAGCGGCTGCGGCAATCGGTCCGGCAGGGCGTCGAGATCGTCGAGATCCTCGCCTTCCTCCCCCAGCAGACCGCCCAATAGTTCCGCGATGTCGACGGTCTCGGAATCGTCGACCGCACCGAGCCGGCTGTCCATCATCGCCAGCAGCGCGACCCGTTCACCCTCGTCCTGCAATCGCACCGCGACGGCATGCGCCAGCACACCGCCCAGCGACCAGCCCAGCAGGTGGTAGGGCCCCGCCGGCTGTGCCGAGCGGATCGCCTCGACATAGCGTGCGGCCCACATCTCGACGGAGTCCGGCAACGCCTCACCACGCAGCGCGGGTGACTGCAGGCCGTAGAGCGGGCGGTCGATCGAGGCGGCCAATCCGGCGAAGGACCAGGCCACGCCGCCGACGGGATGGACACAGAACAGCGGTTCGCCGATTCCCTCGCGCCGCAACGTGATCAGCACATCGAGCGCGGCGTCGGGGTTCGCCGCCGGTCGGTCTCCGAGTTCGGCGCTCAGGGCGGCCGGCGTCGAGGCGCTGAACAGGGTCAGGACCGGCACCTGCCGCCCCAGCGCAGTGCTCAGCCGTGCGGCCAGGCCGGTGGCCAGCAGTGAGGTGCCACCGAGTTCGAAGAAGTTGTCGTCGAGACCGACCCGCGGCACTCCGAGTACCTGCGCGAACGTCTCACACACGAGTGTCTCCGATTCCGTACCCGGAGCGCGGAATTCGCGTATCCGCCGCGATGGCGCGGGGAGGGCACGGCGGTCGAGCTTGCCCGTCGCGCTCACCGGCAGCTCGTCGAGGACGAGCACCACGGCGGGCACCAGGTAGCCGGGCAGGCTGCGAGCGACACCCTCGCGCAGACGATCGGCGTCGATCGAGCGGCCGGGTTCGGCCACCACGTACGCCACCAGTTGCTGGTCCAGGCCGTCCGAACCATGGACCAGGACAACGGCGTTCGACACCTCGGGGTGCCCCGTCAGCACCGCCTCGATCTCGCCCGGCTCGATGCGCAGCCCGCGCAGCTTCACCTGGAAATCGGAGCGACCGCGGTATTCCAGTTCCCCGGCGGGGTTCCGGAGCGCCAGATCACCGGTCCGGTACATCCGCTCGCCGGAACCGGCGGGGTTCGCGACGAAGCGGTCGGCGGTCAGATCGGGACGGGCGAGATAGCCGCGCGCCAGCTGGACACCGGACAGGTACAGCTCGCCGACCACTCCCGGAGGAACCGGTCGCAGCCGCGAATCCAGCACGTGCACGGCCGTATTGAAGACGGGTCGCCCGATCGGGACCGCCGTCGCGTCCGCGTCGGTGACCTCGTGGCAGGTGACGTCGACGGCCGCTTCGGTGGGTCCGTACAGGTTGTGCAACGCGGCGCCGGTGCGAGCGCGCAGCCGGTGCGCCACCGCCGGCGGCAACGCCTCACCGGAGGCGAAGACCCGCCGCAGCGATACACAATCGGCGAGATCGGCCTCGGCCAGGAACACCGCGAGCATCGAGGGGACGAAATGCACGGTGGTGACGTTCTCGGCGGCGATCAGCCGGGCCAGATAGCCCGGATCGCGATGTCCCTGCGGTGCGGCCAGGACCAGCCGCGCGCCGACCTGCAAGGGCCAGAACAGCTCCCACACCGACACGTCGAATGTCACCGGCGTCTTCTGCAGCACCACGTCACCGGGAGTGAGCCGGTATTCCGCCTGCATCCACAGCAGCCGGTTGACGATGGACCGGTGGCTCACCGCCACCCCCTTCGGGCGGCCGGTCGAACCCGAGGTGAAGATCACGTACGCGATCGCCTCCGGCCGCAGCGGGGTTCGCCGGTCGGCATCGGTGACCGGGGTATCACCGTACGGCGCCAGGTCCAGCCGGTCGATCGCGATCACCTCACCCTCGATCGCCGAATCCGACAGCGCCAGAACGCATTCCGGCGCGGCGATGTCGAGGATGTGCCGAATGCGCTCTTCGGGCTGCTCCGGATCCACCGGCACATACGCGGCACCTGCCTTGATCACGGCATAGATCGCCACCAGCAGATCGAGCGACCGCGGAAGCGCCACCGCCACTCGATCTTCGGGACCGATACCGCGGGCGATGAGATAGCGTGCGAGCCGGTTGCCGAGCGCGTCGAACTCCGCGTACGTCGTCACACGCTGCGCGACAGCGATTCCGGCACCGTCTTCGGACAGCGCCACCGACTCCGGGTACGTGGCGGCGATGGTGGCGAACAGGGCGTTCACGGTGTGCGGGTGGTTACCCGTGTCCGCCGGGCCCACCAGATCACGAGTGGTGTCGTTGTAGCCGGCCAGGCGGCTGTGTTCCGCGGGGTCGAGCAGATCGATGTCGCCGGACAGCACACCGGCGTCGCCGCACACCGCGTCGACGACTCGCAGAAAACGCGCCACGAATCGATGCACCGTCGCCGCGTCGAACAGATCGGTGGCGTAGGTGACCGCGGCGGAGATGCCGGCCGGCGCACCGGTCTCGTCGTAGGTATCGGTGAGATACCAGTGCAGATCGAATTGCGAGGTGCGGGTGTCGACTTCGAGTTCCCGGACGATCACACCGGGCATCCGGGCCTCGGTGCAGTCCAGGTTCTGGAACGACAGTCCGACCTGGAACAGCGGATGCCGGTCCGTCGAGCGCACCGGATCCAGCAGTTCCACCAGCCGCTCGAAGGGAACATCGCTGTTGGCGAAGGCCGCCAGATCCGCCTCGCGCACCCGGTCGAGCAGTTCGGCGAACGAATCCTGCGGGGCGACCCGCGCGCGCAGCACGAGGGTGTTGACGAACATGCCGATCAGGTCGTCCAGTTCGGCGGTGCCCCGGCCCGCGATGGGGGCGCCGACCGCGACATCCTCGGTGCCGGCCAGCCGCGCCAGCAGGATCGACAGTGCGGTCCGCACCACCATGAACAGCGAGGCGTGCCGTTCCCGGGCGAGCCGGTGCAGGGCGGCGTGCCGCTCTGCGGAGATCTCGAAGGCGATCGCCCGCCCGCGCAGCGACGCCACGGCCGGTCGCGGCCGATCGGCAGGCAGTTCCAGCTGTTCGGGCAGTCCGGCCAGCGCGGTACGCCAGTGCGCGAGCTGCTCGGACACCAGTGCGGTGGGGTCGTCCTCGGAACCGAGCAGGTCCCGTTGCCACAGCGCGTAATCGGCGTATTGGATCGGCAGTGCCGCCCACTGCGGGACGTCGCCGGCGAGACGAGCGGCGTAGGCCACCAGCAGATCACGGGTCAGCGGTCCGGTGGAGGCGCCGTCGGCCGCGATGTGGTGGATCGACAGCGCCACGATGTGCGCGGTCGCGGGCGCATCGCTCACCCGCAGTAGCGCCGCGCGCACCGGGATGTCACCGGTCACGTCGAAGGGCCGCGACAGCAGCTCGGCCACCGCGGATTCCGCCTCGGCCGCCGGCACGTCGCGAACCTCGAATTCGGGTTCGGCCGTGGGCAGGATGTGCTGGCTCGGTCCGTGCGCGGACTCCGGGTAGACGGTGCGTAGCACCTCGTGCCGGTCGAGCACATCCCGCAGTGCCGAGCGCAGCGCGGCGGCGTCCACCGCACCGTCCAGGCGGACCGCGAAGGGCACGTTGTATGCCGGAGAATCGGGGTCCAGCCGATTCAGCACCCACATGCGCTGCTGTGCGGGCGACAGTGGAATCCGCTGCGGACGTGGGTATCCGGTGAGCTCCGGTCGGCCGGCGCCGATATGACCGGTGACCGCGGCGGCCAGCGCCCGGACGGTCGGCGCGTCGAAGACCACGCGCACCGGGATCCGGGCCGACAGCCGGCTGCCCAGCCGCGCGACCACCTGCGTCGCGATCAGCGAGTTGCCGCCCAGGTCGAAGAAGTCGTCATCGGCTCCGACCCGCGGAACCCCGAGGGCCTCGGCCAGTGCCGTGGCGACCAGGCGCTCCCGCGGTGTCGCCGGCTCCCGGTACGGGCGCAGCCGGAACTGAGGCTGCGGCAATGCCTTCCGATCGAGTTTGCCCACCGGTGTCAGTGGCACCTCGTCGAGTACGACGATGGCGGCGGGCACCATGTGCGACGGCAGGCTCCGCGCGGCATGAGCGGTCAGCTCCCGCGAATCGACCGGATGTCCCGGCACCGCGCGCACATACGACACCAGCGCGGTCGCACCGGCCGGGGTCTCGCAGCCCAGGGTGACCGCGAAGTCGATCGCGTCGTGGCCGGTGAGCACGGCATCGATCTCGCCGAGTTCGATGCGGAAACCCCGGATCTTGACCTGGAAATCGGTGCGGCCCAAATATTCCAGCTCCCATTGCCCCGTACCACCGACGATCCAGCGCACCAGATCGCCGGTGCGGTACATCCGGGTTCCGGGCGCGCCCCACGGTGCGGCCACGAAACGCTCGGCGCTCAGCGCGGCGCGGCCGTGATAACCGCGAGCCAGCGCCGCACCCACCACGTACAGCTCACCCGCCACACCCGGCGGTACCGGCTGCATCCGGGCGTCGAGCACGAGGGTCGTGGTGCCGGGCACCGGGGTTCCGATGGTGATCGGGACACCGGCGACCAGATCCGCGTAGGCCGAGGAGATGGTGGCCTCGGTCGGACCGTAGCTGTTGACGAAGCGACGGCCGGGCTGCCATTTCGCCAGCAGTTCCGGTGTGGTGGCATCGCCGCCCGCACCGACGACCTCGAGATCCGGCAGTCCGGCCGGGTCCACCGTCGCCAGCATGGCGGGGGTGATCATGGTGTGTGTGACGCGCTCGGCGCGCAGCAGATCGGCGAGTTCCTGCCCGCCCAGAATCGACGGCGGCGCGATGACCAGCGTGGCGCCGCTGCCGAAGGTGAGCAACCATTCCTCGAGGGATTGATCGAAGCTCGGTGAACAGACGTGCAGGAACCGGTGCCGAGGTTCGACCCGGCACAGCCGGGTGGCGTGTGCGGCCAGATTCGCGACCCGGCGGTGAGTCACCGTGACGCCCTTGGGAAGTCCGGTCGAGCCCGAGGTGTAGATGGTGTAGGCCGCGTTGTCCAGGCGCAGTGGCCGGATGCGCTCGGAATCGGTGATCGGATCGGCGTCGCGCTGCGCGCACACCTGCGCGGTGGCCGGATCGTCCAGTACCAGCCAGTCCGTACCGTCCGGCAGACGCGCGGCGAATTCCATTGTGGTGATGCCTGTCACGGCCTTGGAATCGGTCACCATGTGCCGGATTCGATCGGCCGGATAGCCGGGATCGACCGGTACATAGGCGCCACCGGCCTTGGCGACCGCCCACACCGCCGCGATCATCTCGTAGGACCGGGGCAGGGCGATGGCGACCGCGCGTTCCGGTCCGACACCGGAATCGATGAGGACCCGGGCCAATCGCGAAGACTGCCGATCCAATTCCGCATAGCTGATCGACCGATCACCCACACGGACCGCGACCCGATCGAGGCCGTGGCGCAGGCCGCGGGTCAGGATGTCGGGCAGCAGCGCCTCGTCGAGTACCGGTCCGCCGTCCATCCGGGTGAACTGGTCGTATTCCGCCGGCGACAGCAGCGGCAGCGTACCGACCGGCTGCCCGGGTGCGGCCACGATCGCCTCGAGCAGACCGGTGAACCGGTGCGCGAAGGACTCGATGGTCTCGTGATCGAACAGATCTCGTGCGTAGGACAGATCGGCGAGCAGACCGTCGGCGGTTTCCTGCACCGTCAGCGACAGGTCGAACTGCTCGGCGTCGAAATCGAAATCGACTGTCTCCATCCGTAATCCGGACAGCTCCACATCGCGCTGGGGCAGATTCTGGAAGGTGAGCATGACCTGGAACAGCGGGTGGCGGGCGGTGGACCGCTCCGGGTTCACCAGCTCCACCAGCCGCTCGAACGGCAGATCCGCGTGGCCGAACGCCGCCAGATCGGTATCGCGTGCGACAGCGAGCAGTTCGGTGAAGCTCAGCCGGGCGTCCACCCGGGTGCGCAGCACCAGGGTGTTGACGAACATGCCGACCACCTCGTCGAGTTCGGCCTCACCACGCCCGGCCACCGGGGTGCCCACGGCGATGTCGTCGGTACCCGACAGCCGCGCCACGAACAGCGCCCACGCGGCGTGCACCACCATGAACAGGGTGGCATTGCGCTCCCGGCCCACGGCGGTCAGATCGGCGCGCAGTCGCTGGGTGAGCGGGAAGACCACCCGGCCGCCGCGGGCGGACTGCACGGCCGGACGCGGGCGATCCGCGGGCAGGTTCACCTCGTCCGGCAGGCCCGCCAGCCGCTCGCGCCAGTACCGGGCCTGGGTCGAGATCAGGCTCTGCTCATCGTCTTCCGAGCCGAGCACCCGGCGCTGCCACAGGGCGTAGTCGGCGTACTGGACCGGAAGCGGGGACCACAGCGGTGCGGTGCCGGCGCTGCGCGCGGCGTAGGCGTTCATCACGTCGCGGGTCAGCGGACGCATCGACCAGCCGTCCGCGGCGATGTGATGGACGACGAACACGAGAATGTGCTCGGTCTCCGAAACGCGCAGCAGCGCCACGCGAATCGGTACCTCGGCACCGACATCGAACCCCTGGGCGGCGAGCTCGGCGATGCACCGCCCCACCTCGTCGGCGCCGACCGGCCGTGGGACCGAGTCGATCTCGATCCCGGAGACGGGCAGGATGCGCTGCACCACACCGGAGGCGGTCTGCGGGTACACCGTGCGCAGCACTTCGTGCCGTCCGAGGACATCGACGATCGCCGCGCCCAGCGCGTCCACCCGCAGATCACCGCGCAGCCGCACCGCGACCGGCACGTTGTACGCCGCGGATTCGGGTTCGAACTGGTTGAGGAACCACATGCGCTGCTGGGCGAGCGACAGCGGCAACACCTCGGGCCGCGGTCCCGCGGTCAGGGCGATCCGCGCACCGGTGTGGGTGTCCAGCCGCCGTGCGAGTCCGGCGACGGTCGACGCCTCGAACAGCAGCCGCACCGGAATCCGGGCATCGAGGGCGGCACCGAGACGGGCCGCGACCTGGGTCGCGAGCAGCGAATTGCCGCCGAGTGCGAAGAAATCGTCGTCGGCGCCGACCCGCTCCACACCGAGCACCTCGGCGTAGATCCGGGCGACGGTCGTTTCCTCGGCACCGGCGGGGGCACGGTAGGCGGTGGCCTCGAATTCGGGGCGCGGTAGTGCGGCCCGGTCCAGTTTGCCGTTCACGGTGAGCGGCAGGGCAGCCAGGACGACGAACGCCTCCGGCACCATGTAGGACGGAAGAGTGCGCGCCAGTGCCGTTTTCACGGCCGCGATGTCGAGATCACCGGCCGCGGGCACCAGATAGCCGACCAGCCGGTCCCCCGCTCGTACATCGGACAGCGCGAGCACCGCCACCTGAGCCAGTTCCGGCAGCGCCCGCAGTTCCGCCTCGATCTCACCGAGCTCGATACGGAAACCCCGCACCTTCACCTGGAAATCGGTCCGGCCCCGGTATTCCAGTTCACCGTCGGCCGTCCAGGACACCACGTCACCCGTGCGGTACATACGGGTTCCCGGTGCGAACGGATCGGCGACGAAGCGCTCGGCGGTCAGCTCCGGCCGCCCGTGGTAGCCCCGGGCCAGCTGCGCACCCGCCAGATACAGTTCGCCCGGAACACCCACGGGAACCGGCCGCATCCGCGAATCCAGCACGTATACCGCGCTGTTCGCCTCGGGGCGCCCGATGGGCACGGTCGTCGTATCGGCATCGCCGACGGCGTGGACGGTGATCGAGACCGCGGCCTCGGTCGGTCCGTAGAGGTTGTACAGCCGGGCGGAGCCACCGCGGCGTATCCGCTGTGCGGTGACCGCGGGCAGGGCCTCACCGATGGCCAGGACGCGGCGCAACGAGGCGGGCAGCCGGCCGTCGGCGGCGGTGAGCAGGGCATCGAGCATCGACGGCACCGCGTGCAGGGTGGTGACGCCCTCGCGCGCCATCAGCTCGCAGAGATACACCGGATCGCGGTGGCCGTCCGGTGCGGCGACCACCAGGCGTCCGCCGCAGATCGCCGCGGACCAGAATTCCCAGACCGACAGGTCGAAGGTGGCGGCGGTCTTCAACAGCACCGCGTCATCGCAATCCATCCCGAATTCAGCGGTCTTCCAGAGCAATTGGTTGCCGATGGCCGCATGCGTGACGGTCACGCCCTTGGGGCGGCCCGTAGATCCGGAGGTGAACACGACATAGGCCGGATGCTCCGGACGCAGCGGCGCACGCCGGTCCCGATCGTCGATCGGTGCGGCGGACAGCGCCGACACCTCCAGCGTGTCCAGGTCGATCGCGCCGGGCATCGTCACCGATCCGGCGGTGAGCACACACAGCGGATCGGCGCTGCGGAGGATGTAGTCGATGCGGTCGGCGGGCTGGTCCGGATCGACGGGGACATAGGCGCCACCGGCCAGGGCGACCGCGTACATGGCGGCAACGAGGTCCCGGGAGCGCCGCACTGCCAGTGCCACCCGGGTCTCCGGGCCGACGCCTCGCGAAATCAGGTATCGGGCAAGTCGATTCACCTGTTCGCCGAGTTCGGCATAGCTCACCGTACTGCCGTCGATCACCAGCGCCGGTGCCCCGCCCGACCGCCGCACCGTGGCATTCCAGAGCGCGGGCAGTGTGGTCGCGCCGAGGGTGGGATCGGCGGTGTCGTTCCAGGTTTCGAGCATCCGCAACCGCTCGTGCGGGGCGAGCAGGTCGATCGAGCCCACCGCGCGAGCCGGATCGGCGCATACCGCGTCCAAGACGCGCAGCAGCCTACCTGCGAAGCCGTCGACCGTGGCCGGGTCGAACAGCGCGGTCGCGTAGGTGATGGAGGCGGCCATCCCGAGCGGGGTGCCGTCGGCGGCGTAGCGGTCGGTGATCACGAGATGCAGGTCGAACTGCGAGACCGCGGTGTCGAAATCGGCTGCGCCGACCGTCAATCCGTCCAGTGCGAACGCCGCGGCGTCCTGATTGTGGAAGGAGAAACCGACCTGGAACAACGGATGCCGGGCGGTCGAACGCACCGGATTGAGCACCTCCACCAACCGCTCGAACGGAATGTCGGCGTGCGAGAAGGCCGCCAGATCCCCGTCGCGCACCACGGTCAGCAGATCCGCGAATCCGGCGTCCGGATCGACCTCGGTGCGCAGGACCAGGGTGTTGACGAACATGCCGACCAGATCGTCGAGAGCCTTGTCACCGCGGCCCGCGATCGGGGTGCCGATGGCGATGTCGGTACCGGCCGACAACCGCGCCAGCAGTGCGGCGAACGCGGCGTGCACGACCATGAACAGGGTCGCGCCCCGGGTCCGCGCGATCTCGGTGAGCCGGGTGTGGACCGCGGCGTCCACCGTGAAGTCCACGGCGGCACCGGCGGTGGACACCGTCGCCGGGCGCGGGCGGTCGGTGGGCAGCGCCAGCTGATCGGGCAGACCGGCCAGCGCCCGGGTCCAGTAGCCGAGTTGCCGGGCGGCCAGGGAGGCGGGATCGTCCTCGTCGCCGAGCAGGTCGCGCTGCCACAGGGCGAAATCGGCGTACTGCACCGGCAGCGGCGTCCAGGCGGGGACGCCACCGGCGCGGCGTGCGGCGTAGGCGGTCATCACGTCCCGGGCCAGCGGCACCAGCGAGGAACCGTCCGCCGCGATGTGATGCACCGCTACGACCAGGACGTGTTCCGGACCGTCCGCGTCGGTCACGGCGAACAGCCGGGACCGCAACGGCACCTCGGCCGTCACATCGAAACCGGTGGTCACGAATTCCGAGACCGCACCGACCACCTCGGCGGTGGCCAGTGGCACCGGATCCAGCTGTGGCACCGGCGCTTCCGCGATCGGGAGCACCACCTGGACCGGACCGCTGCCGGTCTCCGGGTACACCGTGCGCAGCACCTCGTGGCGGGCGACCACATCGGCCACGGCCGCCGACAGCGCTGCCACATCCAGATCGCCGCTCAGGCGCATGGCCAGTGGGATCGTATAGGCGGCGGACTGCTCGTCCATCCGGTTCAGCAACCACATGCGCTGCTGGGCGGGCGAGAGCGGGGCCGGGCCGTCCGTGCTGCGCGCGACCGGTGCCGGACGTGCGGGTGTGCCGTCCGAGTCGGCGACGGCGGCCGCCAGCGCGGCCACGGCCGGATGTTCGAACACCGTCCGCACCGGCACGGCCACCTCGAAGGCTGCACCCAGCCGCGCCGCCAATCGGGTCGCGGTGAGCGAGTTTCCGCCGAGTGCGAAGAAGTCGTCGTCGATGCCGATCGCACGGGTACCGGCGAGGCCGAGCACATCGGCCAGGATGTCCGCGACGGTGGCCTCGGCCGAGGTGCGCGGTGCGCGGAACTCGGCGAGGCGGAATACCGGTTCGGGCAGCGCCTTCCGGTCCAGTTTGCCGGTCGGGGTCAGCGGGATGCGATCGATCACCATGATCGCGGCAGGGACCATGTAGGCGGTCAGACTGCGGGCGGCGTGGTCGGTCAGATCGTCTACATCGACGGTCTGTCCTTGGGTGGCAACCACATACGAGACCAGTGCGGTCTCCCCGGCGCCATCGGTATGACCGACGGTGGCGGCGAACGCCACCGATTCGTGGGTGGTGAGAACAGCATCGATCTCACCCGGCTCGATGCGCAGACCGCGCAGCTTCACCTGATGGTCGGAGCGGCCCACGTATTCGAGGACGTAGTCGTCGTCGCGCACCACCCAGCGCACGAGATCGCCGGTGCGGTAGAGCCTTTCGCCGGATCCCTCCGAGTCGAAGGGATCGGCGACGAATCGTTGCGCCGTCAGGGCCGGCCGGGCGTGATAGCCCCGTGCCAGACCGGGACCGCGCAGGTACAGCTCCCCGGTGACGCCCAGCGGCACCGGATGCAGCCGGCCGTCGAGCACCACCGCCGACATACCGTCGATCGTGGTACCCATGTCGAGCGGGTCGCCCGGTCGTTTGACGGTACTGACGGTCGCGAAAACCGTCGTCTCGGTGGGGCCGTAGATGTTGTGGAACTCGCGACCGCCGGCCCAGCGATCCATCAGATCGGTCCCGTAGCCCTCCCCGCCGACGGTCAGGCATCGCAGTCCCGGCAACCGCGCCGGATCCAGCGTGCGCAGGACCGCCGGGGTGATGAAGGCATGCGATACGGCCCGCGCACCGATCAGTTCGGTCAGTTCCGCACCGCCGAACACACCGAGCGGCGCGATCACCGCGGTGGCCGCCCCGGCGAAGGCCATGAGCAGTTCCAGCATCGAGGCGTCGAAACTCGGCGAGGAAGCGTGCAGGACCCGCGCCGCGGTGTCGACCCGATGGTGCCGCCGATGCGCGGCCACGATGGCTGCCACACCGGTGTGGGAGACCACGACGCCCTTGGGCTTTCCGGTGGTTCCCGAGGTGTAGATCATCCACACCGGATGCTGCGGCCGGATCGGGCGGATCGGCTCGTCCGCCGTGATCGGCGCGGTGGCGGTGGTGCGCAGCCGCGCGGTGAGTTCCGGGTCGTCGAGGACCAGGCGCCGGACGGTGTCGGGCAGCGCCGGGGCGTCCTTCACCGTGGTGATACCCACGACCGCGCCGGAATCCGCGAGCATGTGCGCGATGCGCTCGGCCGGATAGCCGGGGTCGACCGGGACGAAGGCGGCGCCGGACTTCACCACCGCCCACCAGGCGACGATCCACTCGACGGAGCGGGTGATCGCGATCGCCACGAAATCCTCGGCGCCGACACCGGATTCGATCAGTACGCGAGCCAGCCGACTGGATTCGGCGTCCAGCTCGGCATAGGTCGTCCGGTCCCCTTCGAAGGACAGCGCGGTGCCGGCGGGGTTGCGCCGGACCGCGTCGGCGAGCAGTGCGCCGACCGTCCGGGACTCGCCCGGTGCCGTGCCGCGCTCGAGCAGCGCGGCCCGTTCGGCCGGGGAGAGCAGGTCGATATCGCCGATGCGGCGGCGAGGTTCGGCGACGGCGGCGCCGAGCACCCGGCCCAGGCGCCGCAGCAGCCCGGCGGCGGTCGCCGGATCGAAAAGATCGGTGGCGTAGGTCAGTTCGAGCGGCAGATGACCGTCGGCGTCGAGTTCGTCGGACACGGTGAACTGCAGATCGAATTTCGCGGCCGGGCGGGCGACATCGACCGATTCGAGGATCAGGCCGGGGACCGCGTGCGTCCGGCCACCGAGGTTCAGATAGCTCAGCGACACCGTGAACAGTGGATTCCGGTCGGCGGTGCGCGGCACGCCCAGGGCGTCGACGACACGGTCGAACGGCAGGTCCGCGTGCGCGAAGGCGGCCAGATCCACCTCCCGGACGTGGTCGAGCAGTTCGGCGAAACTGCGGTCACCGCGCGGATGGGCGCGCAGGGTCAGGGTGTTGACGAACATGCCCACCAGGTCGTCCAGGGCGCGGGCGCCACGTCCGGCGACCGGTGTGCCGATGGCGATGTCCTCGCCGTCGGCCGGGCCACCGGACAGCCGGCCGAGCAGAACCGCCAGCGCGGCATGCCACACCATGAACGGGGTCGCACCGTGCGCGGTGGCGACGCGTTGCACGGCGGCAGCCACGGCGCCGTCGATCCGGCCGCGCACCATCGCACCCTCGCGCGAGGCCACGGCCGGTCGCGGCCGATCGGCGGGAACGGCGAGGTCCGGCAGATTCGCCAGGGTCGCGGTCCAGAAATCCAGCTGTTCGGATTCGGTGGCCGCGAGCGACTGTCGTTGCCACAGTGCGTAATCCGCGTACTGCACCCTCAGTTCCGGCCAGGCCGGCGGTGTCTGGTTACGGCGGGCCAGATAGGCGGCGATCAGATCGCGCAGCAGCGGGTTCAGCGAATATCCGTCGGCGGCGATGTGGTGCACCACCACCACGAACACGTGACTGGTCTCGGATTCGCGCAGCAGCGCGGCCCGCACCGGCGGTGCGATCGTCACATCGAAGCCGGTGGCGGCGAAGGCGGCGACCGCGGCGGGACCGGCGCCGGTACGCGTCTCGAACTCGATCCCGGCCTGTTCCGGTGTCAGCACCAGCTGACGGGCCGACCCGTCGGCGCCGAGCGGGTAGTGGGTGCGCAGCACCTCGTGCCGGGCCACCACATCGGCGAACGCGTCGCGCATCGTGGCCGCGTCCAACTCCCCGAGGATGCGGACCGCCACCGCGATGTTGTCGGCGGCCGAGTCCGGATCCAGCCGGTTGAGGAACCACATCCCCTGCTGGACGGGTGCCAGCGGGATGGTGGCCGGCCGCGGCGCGGCGACCGGACCGAGCGATTCGGTTGCCGGACCGTCGATATCGGCGATGGCGCGGGCGAACTCCGCGACGGTCGGATGTTCGAACAGCGCCCGCACCGGAAGCCGGCGGCCGTACCGCTCTCCCAGCCTGGCCAGCACCCGGGTCGCCACCAGCGAGTTGCCGCCCAGGGCGAAGAAGTCGTCGTCGGCGCCGGCCCGCGCGATACCGAGGACCTCGGCGAAGGTGTCCGCGACCAGTCGTTCCCCCGGGGTGACCGGCGCACGGAACTCGCTGCCACCGAAGGCCGCCGCCACCTGCGGATCACCGGCATCGGGCAGCGCCGCGCGGTCCAGCTTGCCGGAGGCATTGAGCGGGAACTCGTCCAGCACGACCACGGCGGAGGGAACCATGTAGCCGGGCAGCTCCGTCGCGGCCGCCGCGCGCACTCGCTCCGCGGCTTCCGTCGCGGTGACGAATCCGATGAGATGTTCGCCGCCCGGCCCGCTCACCAGCCGCACGGCCGCGGCCGTCACTCCCGGCACCGCGGCCAGCGCCGCTTCGACATCACCGAGTTCGATGCGCTGGCCACGGAACTTCACCTGGAAATCGGTGCGGCCCAGATACACCAGTTCGGCCGTGGCGCCGTCGATTTCCCAGCGGACCAGGTCACCGGTGCGGTACATCCGCGACCCGTGGGCGTCGCCGGCCGCACCGGACGCGAACGGGTTGGCCACGAATCGATCCGCGGTGAGATCGGCCCGGCCGTGATATCCCCGTGCCAGCTGGGCGCCGGCCAGATACAGCTCACCCGCGACTCCCGGCGGCGTCGGCTGCAGGCGCGCATCGAGCACGTAGACGCGGCTGTTCCATTCGGGCAGGCCGATCGGCAGCGCCGCCCGGTCGGTCACGCCGGTGACATCGCGGTGCGTGATGGACACCGCGGCCTCGGTGGGCCCGTACAGGTTGTGCAGCCGGGCATCGCTGATCGCACCGAACGCGCGTACCGTCTCGGCCGGCAGCGCCTCACCGATCACGAACACCAGCCGCAGTGAACGCACCTGCGCGGGACGGGCCTGTGCGGCGAACACACTGAGCATCGAGGGTACGAAATCGGTGACGGTCACGCCGTTGTCGGCGATGATCTCGGCCAGCCGACCCGGATCGCGATGACCGTCCGGCCCGGCCAGCACCAGCGTCGCACCGATCCGCAGCGGCAGGAAGTAGCCCCACAGCGAGACGTCGAAGGTGGTGGCGGTCTTCTGCAGGTACACATCGGAGGCGGCCAGCTGGTATTCGGCCTGCATCCAGGTCGACTGGTTGACGATCGCCGCGTGGGAGACGCTGACGCCCTTGGGTTTTCCGGTGGAACCGGAGGTGAAGATCACGTAGGCGGGATGGGCCGCGTACATCGGGGCGCGGCGCTCGTTCACCGCGATCGGATCGTCGGCGTAGGAGTCCAGCTCGACCGTATCGGCCAGGATCGTCGGGCCGTCGAAGGCGACGGCCGCGCCGGTGGCGGTGACCAGGACCGCGGGCCGCGCGGTATCGATGATGTGGGAGATGCGCTGCGCCGGATGGTCCGGATCGATCGGTACGTACGCGCCACCGGCCTTGAGTATCGCGTACATCGCCACCACGAGCTCCGGTGAGCGCCGAATCGACAGGGCCACCAGCGATTCCGGCCCCACTCCCACGGCGATGAGATGGCGGGCGAGCCGATTGCTGCGACTGTCGAGCTGTCCGTAGCTGAGCTCGGTCGGCGCCGATCCGTCGTCCGGGATGAAGCGCACGGCGGGCAGCCGGGGTGCGACGGCGGCCTGTGCCTCGAATTCGTCGAGTAGTAGTTCCTCGCCGAATCCTCTGTGCGCGGAGGCATTCCATTCGGTGAGGACGCGTTCGCGCTCGCCGGGGGCGAACAGATCGATATCGCCGACCGTGCGGTCCGGGTCGGCGACGACCGCGCGCAGCACCGCCAGCAGCCGTCCGGCCAGGCCCGTCACCGTCGCCTCGTCGAAAAGGTCGGTGGCGTAGGTGAATCCGATTTCCCGCATGGTCACGGTGACCTGCAGGTCGAACGCGTTCACGGCGGTGTCCAGGCGCACCTCGCCGACGGTGAGCTCGGCCGGATCCACGGCCACCGCGTCCAGATTCTGGAAGAACAGCGCCACCTGGAACAGCGGATGGTGGGCCTGTGAGCGCGGCGGATCGAGGACCTCCACCAGCCGTTCGAACGGAATGTCGGCGTGGGCGAAGGCGGCGAGATCGCTGTCGCGGGTGCGCCGCAGCACCTCCGAGAAGCGCTGCGCGCCTGTGATTTCGGTGCGCAGCACCAAGGTGTTGACGAACATGCCGATGAGGTCGTCGAGGACGGCGGCCCCGCGTCCGGCGACCGGTGCGCCGACTGCGATGTCGGCGGTTCCCGACATCCGGGCGAGCAGCACCGCGAGCGCGGCGTGTATCACCATGAACGGTGTGCTGTCGTGGCGCCGGCCGAGTGCGTCGAGATCGGCGCGCAGTCGCTCGTCGAAGGTGACGGTGGTGGTGGCCGCGGTATGGCTCGCGACAACGGGCCTGGGCCGATCGCCCGGCAGATCCAGCCGCGCCGGCAGTCCGCGCAGGTGTTCGCGCCAGAAGCTCAGCTGGCGGGCCGCGGTGGACTCGGGATCGGATTCCGCGCCGAGTACCTCGCGCTGCCACAGTGCGTAATCGGCGTACTGGACGGGCAGATCGCGCCACCGTGGTGCCGTATCCGTACCACGGGCCGCGTAGGCGGTGGCGATATCGCGGGCCAGCGGGCCCATCGAGAAGCCGTCGGCGGCGATGTGGTGGACGACCAGCACCAGGATGTGCTCGTCGGCATCGGTCGCCAGCAGCCCCACCCGCAGCGGCACCGCGACGGTCACATCGAAGGGTTCGGCCACGAATTCGCCGATGACCGTATCGATGTCGTCACCGTGCAGACGCGACAGCACCGGCGCGTGATCGGCGGGCAGGATCTGCTGGTAGCCGACCCCGCCGATATCCGGGTAGCGGGTGCGCAGGGATTCGTGGCGGGCCACCAGATCGGCGAGCGCGGCCTCGAGCGCGGCGATGTCGAGCGTGCCGCGCAGGCGCAGGGCCACCGGAATGTTGTGCACACTCTGGCCGGGATCGAACCGGTTCAGGAACCACATCCGCTGCTGGGCGGGCGAGAGCGGGATCAGATCGGGACGGGGCCGCGCGACCAGCGGTACGGCGGCACCGCGGCCGGCGAATTCCGCGGCCCGTTCGGCCAGTCCCGCCACCGTCGGGGCATCGAAGATCAGGCGAACCGGCAGATCGGCATCGAGGTCGGCGCCGACCCGGGCCGCGACCCGGGTGGCGGTGAGCGAGTTGCCGCCGAGTGCGAAGAAGTCGTCGTCGAGTCCTGCCCGGTCGAGGCCGAGGAGTTCGGCGTACACCGCCGCGACCGATCGTTCGGCGCGGGTGACGGGGGCACGATAGGTACGGACCCGCGATTGCGGTTCCGGTAGTGCGCGTCGATCGAGCTTTCCAGAGGTGTTGAGCGGCAACGCGTCCAGCGTGACGACGACGGCCGGCACCATGTACTCCGGCAGGCCGCGGGCACAGGCCGTCCGCAGCCGCTCGGCGTCGAGGTCGTGCCCCGAGGCCGCCACGACGTAGGCGACGATCCGATCGCCGGTGCCGTGGTCATCGCGCACCACGGCCACCGCCGCCGCCACACCGTCGGATTCGCGCAGGACGTTCTCGATCTCGCCGAGTTCGATGCGCAGGCCGCGGACCTTCACCTGGAAGTCGCCGCGACCGAGGTATTCCAGTTCGCCCGAGGCCCGCCAGCGCACCAGGTCGCCGGTGCGGTACATCCGGGCGCCGGTGTGGAAGGGGTCGGCCACGAACCGGTCGGCGGTCAGATCCGGCCGTGCGAGATAGCCGATCGCCAATTGTGTTCCGGCCAGGTACAACTCGCCGGTGACACCGACCGGCACCGGGCGCAGGGACGAGTCGAGGACATGGACCCGAGTGTTGAACACCGGGCGCCCGATCGGCACCGTCACGGTATCGGCGGTGGTCACCTCGTGGTAGGTCACATCGACCGCGGCCTCGGTGGGACCGTACAGGTTGTGCAGCGCAGCGCCACCGAGCTCCCGCCAGCGTGCCGCGGTACGCACATCGAGAGCCTCACCGGAGGCGAATACGCGGCGCAGGGTCGCCGGAATCGGGGCGGACGCGTCGGCCAGTGCGGCGACGAACGCGGTGAGCATCGACGGTACGAAATGCGCCGTCGTGACCCGCTCCGACTCGATCAACCCCGCCAGATACCCCGGATCACGATGCCCCTCCGACCGCGCGACGACCAGCCGCGCACCCACCTGCAACGCCCAGAACAACTCCCACACCGACACATCGAAAGTCACCGGAGTCTTGTGCAACACAACATCATCCGCATCCAGCCCATACTGCGACTGCATCCACACCAAACGATTCACAATCGCCTCATGGCTGACCGCCACGCCCTTCGGGCGACCCGTCGAACCCGACGTGAAAATCACATACGCCGCATGCCCGGCACGCAACGGACGAACACGATCGGCATCGGTCAACGGCCCCTCGGCCAATCCCGACACATCCACCCGATCCAGATCCACCACCGGCGCATCGATCTGATCCATCGGCGAATCCGCGGCGACCAGAACACGATCCGGCCGTGCGGTGTGCAGGATGTGGCGCACCCGCTCGGCCGGATGATCCGGATCCAGCGGCACGTACCCCGCGCCCGCGGCGAGGATCGCGTGGATGCCCACCACCAGGTCCAGGGACCGGCGCATGTGCACGCCCACCAGAGAGCCGGGGCCGACACCCTGCCGGACCAGATACCGGGCCAGGCGGTTCACCCGGGCGGCGAACCGGGCATACGTCAGCGTCGTCCCGCCGAAGGTGAGCGCGGGAGCGCCCGGGGTCCGCGCGGCCTGCACATCGAAGAGCACGGGCAGTGTCGCGGTGTGATCGACAGCGGCTCCGGTCGAGTTCCACAGCTCGAGGACCCGCAGGCGCTCGGAGATCTCCAGCAGGTCGATGTCACCGATGCGGATCTCGGGATCGGCGGTCACCGTCGTCAGTAATCGCACCAGCCGTTCACCGAAAACCACCACGGTCTGCCGGTCGAAGAGATCGGTGGCATAACGCATCACCGCGTGATACTCGCGACCGTCCGGACCGTCGGTCTCCGCCAGCGACAGCGCCAGGTCGAACTGGGCCACCGGATTGTCCAGCGGCTCATCGGCGACCTCCAGGCCCGGCAGCAGCAGCTCTGTCGCCGACCGCTGCTCGAACGACAGCAGAACCTGCACGATCGGCGCATGGGCCGCAGAGCGCCGCGGATCGAGTTCCTCCACCAGGCGATCGAACGGCAGCTCCGCGTGCGCGAAGGCCCGCACGTCACCGGCGCGGACCTCGGCGAGGAGGTCATCGAACCGCCGGCGCCCGTCGATCCGGGTGCGCAACGGCAGGGTGTTGACGAACATGCCGACCAGATCGTCGAGTGCCGCATCGGTGCGGCCGGCGATCGGCGTGCCGATGGCGAGATCGTCGGCACCCGACAGCTTGGCCAGCAGGGTGGCGTAGGCGGCGTGCAGCACCATGAACGCCGACACTCCCGCACGGCGGGCCAGCGATTCCACGGCCGCGGTCAACGCGGCGGGAACACGGAAGTCGACGGCGGCGCCGGCGCCCGAGGCGGCCGGTGGGCGCGGCCGGTCACCGGGCAGATCGAGGACCGCGGGCAGATCGGCCAGTTCGTCGCGCCAGAACTCGATCTGGCGCGCATACCGCGACTGTGGATCGTCGGCCCGGCCGAGGACCGCGTGCTGCCACAGCGTGAAGTCGGCGTATTGCACCGGCAGCGGGGCCCAGTCCGGTGCCGCTCCGGCGCAGCGCGCCGCGTAGGCGGTCATCAGATCACGTGCCAGCAGTCCGATGGACAGGCCGTCGCCCGCGATGTGATGCACCACCACGAGCAGGAGATTCTCCTGCGGTGCCACCCGGAACACGGTGACGCGCAACGGAATATCGTGGCGCAGGTCGAATCCCGGTGCGGCAGCGGCGGCCAGTGCGTGTTCCGCGTCGTTCGCGTCGGCGGTGCGCAGCGACAGCACCGTCGAGGCGCACTCCGTCGCGGCCCGGATCGATTGCCGCGGCCCCTCGGCGTCCTCGGGGAAGACGGTGCGCAGGGATTCGTGCCGGGTGAGCAGATCGGCGACCGCTTCCGACAGTGCGATCTCGTCCAGCGCACCGCGCAGCCGCAGGGCGAGTGGGATGTTGTACATCGCCGACCCGGGTTCGATGCGGTTGAGCAGCCAGATCCGAGTCTGCGCCGGCGACAATGGAATTCGCTCCGGTCGCGGCGCCGCGACGAGTGGCAGCGCGGCGGTGCCGGCGGCATCGGCGGCGCGGGCCAGCAGGGCCGGAGTGGGAGCACCGAAGATCTCGGCGACATCGAGAGCGCGGCCCAGCGCGGCATTGACCCGCGTCACCACCCGCATGGCGAGCAGCGAATTGCCGCCCACGGCGAAGAAGTCCTCGTCCGCACCCATCCGGTCCCGGCCCAGCAGTCCGGCCATGACCGTGGCCACCACGGATTCGGCGCCCTCGGCGGGGGCCCGATAGGCGTGGGTCTCCCCCGCCGCGAGGGCCGGCAAGGCCGTGCGGTCGAGCTTTCCGGACGCGTTCACGGGCAGTTCGGCCAGCACCGTGAGCGCCGGGGGGACCATGTAGGCGGGCAGCGCCCGGCCCGCGGCCCCCAGCACGGCCGCGGTGTCGACGGTGACGCCCGCGGCGGGGACCACATAGGCGTGCAGACGGGCATTCTCGCCGGACCCGGCCACCACCACGGCCGCCTGGGTCAGCTGATCGTGTGCGGTGAGCGCCGCCTCGATCTCACCCAGCTCGATCCGCAGGCCGCGCAACTTCACCTGGAAATCGTTGCGGCCCAGATATTCCAGCTCACCGGTGCGATTCCAGCGCACCAGGTCACCGGTCCGGTACATCCGGGCATCGGGATGGAAGGGATCGGCCACGAACCGGTCGGCGGTCAGATCCGGGCGCCCGACATATCCGCGGGCGAGCTGCGCACCGGCCAGATACAGCTCACCGGTGACACCCAGGGGAACCGGGCGCAACGACGAATCCAGCACGTAGACGCGGGTATTGAACACGGGACGGCCGATCGGGACCGTCACGGTGTCGGCGGGGGTCACCTCATGGAATGTCACATCGACCGCGGCCTCGGTCGGGCCGTACAGATTGTGGACCGCCGCACCGCCGAGCGCACGCCACCGGGCGGCGCTCGCAGCGCCCAGCGCCTCACCGGAGGTGAACACCCGCCGCAGCGAATCCGGTGCCGCGGTGAGGGCGCCGAGGAAGACCGCGAACATCGAGGGGACGAAATGCGCGGTCGTCACCGCCTCCTCGTCCATCAACCGCGCCAGATAACCGGGATCGCGATGACCACCAGGCCGCGCCACCACCAACCGCGCACCCACCTGCAACGCCCAGAACAACTCCCACACCGACACATCGAAAGTCACCGGAGTCTTGTGCAACACAACATCATCCACACCCAGCCCATACTGCGACTGCATCCAGACCAAACGATTCACGATCGCCTCATGGCTGACCGCCACGCCCTTCGGACGACCCGTCGAACCCGACGTGAAAATCACATACGCCGCGTGCCCGGCACGCAACGGACGAACACGATCGGCATCCGTCAACGGCCCCTCGGCCAACCCCGACACATCCACCCGATCCAGATCCACCACCGGCACTCCTGCCGGGAGGTCCGCCACCCGGGGATCCGAGGCGGTCAGCACGCACAGCGGCCGCGCCGTATCGATCACGGCACGCACTCGCTCGGCGGGATGCTCGGGGTCGAGCGGTACATACGCCGCGCCCGCCGCGACGATCGCATGGATCGCCACCACCAGGTCCAGCGATCGCGGAATCAGCACGGCCACAGCGGTATCCGGCCCGGCGCCGCGGCCGACGAGATAGCGTGCCAGCCGCTGCACGCGCCGGTCGAACTCCCGATAGGACAGACTGCTCCCGTCGAAAGTCACCGCCGGAGCGGACGGGAGGTCGGGCCGGGCGGCGAGCAGTTCGGGCAGCGTGCGGGGTTCGATCGGATGATCGGTGGCATTCGGTTCGGCGAGTAGTCGATCACGCTCGGCGGCCGCCATCACCTCGATATCGGCGATCCGGACGTCGCCGTCGGTGCTCAGCGCGGCCAGAACCCGTTCGAAGCCGTCCACCAGGGATTCGATCGTCGCGGCGTCGAACAGATCCGCGGCATAGTGCACATGGAGCTCGATACCGTCGAGAGTGCCGTCGCCCGTGCGGCATTCAGTCGCCGTCCAGTGCTGATCGACCTGGATCGGCGCCGCGCCGGGCTCCACGGCCGCGATCCGCAGACCGTCCAGCCGCAGATCCGCTCGCGTCTGATTCTGCAGGGTCAGCGATACCTGGTAGAGCGGCGCGTGTGCCTGGGAGCGAACCGGATTCACGGCCTCCACGAGCTGTTCGAACGGCACGGCCGCATGATCGAAGGCCGCCAGGTCGACGGTGCGGACCCGTGCCAGATGATCGGCGAGCCGGTCGTCGCCGGATACCGGGGTCCGCAGCACCAGGGTGTTGACGAACATGCCGACCAGGCCGTCCAGGGACTGCGCCCCGCGTCCGGCCACGGGCGCGCCGATGACGATGTCGTCACCGCCGCCGAAGCGGGCCAGCAGCACCGACAACGCGGCATGCAGCACCATGAACGGCGTCATCCGGTGGGCGGCCGCCAGATCGTGAATCCGCTGATGCAGTGCGGGACTCAGTCGCGCTGTGTGGCCGTCGCCGCGCTGGGAGGCCACCGCCGGGCGCGGCCGGTCGGTGGGTAGCGCCGACAGCTCCGGCGCATCTGCCAGCCGCGCCCGCCAGAACTCCAGTTGCCGTGCCGATTCCGACTCCGGATCGGTGCTCGACCCGAGGACACGCCGCTGCCACAGCGCGTAGTCGGCGTACTGGATCGGCAGTGGTGCGAGTTCGGGTGCCGATCCCGCACTGCGGGCCCGATAGGCGGCGGCCAGATCACCGGTGAGTGGTGCGAAGGACCAGCCGTCCGCGGCGATGTGGTGGACGACGAACAGCAGGATGTGCGTCTGGGCATCCCGATCGGCATCGGGCGCGCGACGCACCCGCAGCAGCCGGATTCGTAACGGCACCGTGGTCGTGACGTCGAAGCGCTCGTGCGCCGACTGCTCGGCGACAGCGCCGATGTCGGCGAGATCGACATCGGCCACCTCGAGCGCCGGCACGCTGGATGCGACGACGACCTGTCGTGCGACACCGTCTGTTTCGGGATAGTAGGTGCGCAGCGTTTCGTGCCGGTCGATCACATCGCCGATCGCGGCGCGCAGCGCGGACACGTTCAGATTGCCGGTCAGCCGCAGCGCGAAAGCGATGTTGTAACTGCCACCGCGGGTGTCGAGGCGGTTCAGCATCCACATGCGCTGCTGGGCGATCGACAGCGGCACGACCTCCGGGCGCGGTGCGACGGCGGACGGACCGGTGTCGCCGGAACCCGCGTCCGACAACGTGATCCGCGCCGCCAGTGCGCGCACGGTGGGCGCGTCGAAGACCGCGCGCACCGGAACATGCTCCGCTGCGACCTGATTCAGGCGCGCGGCGAGCTGGGTCGCGATCAGGGAATTGCCGCCCAGCGCGAAGAAGTCGTCATCGGCGCCCACCTGCCCGGCGCCGAGCAGCGTCGCGAAGATGTTCGCGACCAGGGCCTCGGCCGGTCCGACCGGTGCGCGGTAGCGCACGGATGCCAGCACCGGTTCCGGCAACGCCGTGCGGTCCAGCTTGCCGACCGGAGTCAGCGGAATCTTGTCCAGGACGACGAGCGCGGCCGGAACCATGTGCGAGGGCAACCGGCGGGCCGCGAATTCGGTGAGGCCGGTCGTATCGACCGTGCGGCCCGGCTTCGGCAGCACATAGGACACCAGCATGGTGCCGCGAGTGTCGTGGTCGCGTCCCATCGTGGTGGCGAAGTCGACATCGGGGTGGGCGCCGAGCACGGCGTCGATCTCACCGAGCTCCACCCGGAACCCGCGGATCTTGACCTGGAAGTCGGAGCGGCCGACGTATTCCAGTTCCCAGCGCACGTCCCCGGACCCGGCGGCCTCGGCCGCGCGCCGCCGCACCACATCACCCGTGCGGTACATCCGGCTGCCGGGCGCACCCCACGGATTCGCCAGGAATCGTTCGGCCGTCGCGCCGGACCGATTGCGGTACCCGCGCGCCAGCCCGCCACCGGCCAGATACAGCTCCCCTGCCACTCCCGGCGGCACCGGCCGCAACCGCCGGTCGAGCACCAGCGCCGACATTCCGGGCACCGGGGTGCCGATGGTGACCGGCCGGCCGGCCCGCAGCCGGGCGTAGGAGGAGATGATCGTGGTCTCGGTGGGCCCGTAACCGTTGTGGTAACTGCGCCCGGGTTCCCAGTTCGACAACAGATCGTCGGTGGTCACATCGCCGCCCACCGAAAGCATGCGCAGTTCGGGCAGTTCGGCGGGATCGACGGTCCCCAGCACCGCCGGGGTGATGATCGCGTGGGTGACATGTTCATCGCGCAGCAGCGCGGTCAGTTCCGGTCCGCCGAGCGTCCGCGCGGGCACGATCACCAGCGTCGCGCCGGTGGCGAAGGCACAGATCCATTCGAGTACCGACGGATCGAAGCTCGGCGAGCAGATGTGCAGCATCCGATCCCCCGCGGTGAGCCCGTAGCGCTCGATGGCGTGCCGCGCCAACCCGCCGAGCCCGGCATGGGTGACGGTGACGCCCTTGGGCATTCCGGTGGATCCGGAGGTGTAGATGACGTAGGCGGGATGCGAGATCAGCAGCGGCGCGCGCCGCTCGTCCGCGCGCACCGGCCCCGCGGGCAGGGCGTCGAGTTCGGCCGTCTCCGAAAGGGAGTCGAGCACCAGCCACCGCATGTCACCGGGCAGTCCGTCGACATGGGCGGATGTCGTGATGCCGATCCGCGCGGCGGAATCGGTGAGCATGTGGCGCACGCGCTCCGCCGGATAGGTCGGATCCACCGGGACGTGCGCGCCACCGGCCTGCGCCACCGCGAATGCGGCGGCGACCATCTCGTAGGACCGCGGAAGTGCCACGGCCACCAGCTCTTCCGGTCCCACACCGAGTGCGATGAGCCGGCGGGCCAGGCGGCCGGCGTAGTCGTCGAGTTCGCCGTATCGGACCGAGCGGCCCTCGTGGCGGACCGCGATTCCGTCGCGTCCGGCGGCCGCGCCCGCGCCGAGCAGCTCCGCGAGGGTCGCCGTGGCCATCACCGCATCGGGGCGCACCTCGGTCAGGCGGGTGTATTCGGCCGCGCGCAGCAGCGACATATCGCCGACCGCGGTCTCGGGCGCGGCGACCAGCTGTCGCAGGAGATCGACGAACCGGCGGGCGAGGTCCTCGATCGTGGTGTGCTCGAACAGATCACGGGCGTAGGCGAATTCCGCGTCCATTCCGGTGCCGGTCTCGCGCACGGTCAGCGACAGGTCGAATTTCGCCGTCTCGGTGTCGATGTCGAGGCCGCCCACGCGCAGGCCGGGCAGGCGCAGCTCGGCCGCGGGAAGGTTCTCGAACGCCAATGCCACCTGGAACAGCGGGTGCCGCGCGGTGGAACGCTGCGGATCGAGCAGTTCCACCAGCCGCTCGAACGGAATGTCGGCGTGGGCGAAGGCCCGCAGATCGGTGTCGCGGACAGCGTCGAGCAACGCGGTGAAACTCGCGCCGCCGGGGACGGTGGTGCGCAGTACCACCGTATTGACGAACATGCCGATCAGATCGTCGAGCTCGGCCTCACCGCGCCCGGCGATCGGCGATCCGATCGCGATGTCCTCGGTGCCGGTCATCCGTGCCAGGAAAATCGCCCATGCGGCGTGCACCGCCATGAACGGGGTCGCCTGTCGCGCCGAGGCGATCGCGCGCAGACCGTCGCGGATCTCGCCGTCGATGTCGAAGCGCACCCGCCCGCCCCGATACGTGGGCCGCATCGGGCGCGGCCGATCGGCAGGCAGGTTGAGTTCGTCGGCCAGACCCGCCAGCTCGGCCCGCCAGAACGCGGCCTGTGCGCTCACGATGCTGTCCGGATCGGTTTCGGTGCCCAGGGTCGTGTGCTGCCAGATACTGAAATCGGCGTACTGCACCGGCAGCGGCGTCCACCGAGGTGCGGCGCCGGCCACACGAGAGCCGTAGGCGGACATGAGATCACGCGTCAGCGGCGTGACGGACCAGCCGTCGGCGGCGATGTGATGGGCGACGAATACCAGGACGTGCTCGGCGTCGGCGGTATCGGATTCGATTCGCAGCAGGGCGATTCGCAGCGGAGGCGCGGCGGTGACATCGAATCCGGTCGCGGTCGACGCGGTGATCCGGTCGGCGAGCCCGGCTCGCGTGACGACTTCCGGCTCGAGGTCGACTCGGAGGCCGGCGGCGGGAACGATCTCTTGATACGGACCGTCCGCGTGTCCCGGATAGCGGGTGCGCAGGGTTTCGTGCCGTTCGATCAGATCGGTGATCGCCGCGGCCAGGGCGTCCACATCCAGCTCACCGGTCAGGCGCACCGCGACGGGGATGTTGTGCACCGCCGAATCCGGATCGAACCGGTTGAGGAACCACATGCGCTGCTGCGCCATCGACAGCGGAATGCGCCGTGGCCGGCCTTGTGCGACCAGTGCCGGGCGAGCCGCCCCGACCTCACCGCCCAGCGCCGCCGCGAACCCGGCCACGGTCGACGCCTCGAACAGCGTGCGCACCGGCACCCGCGCCTCGACGATGCGGCCGATCCGGGCACTGACCTGGGTGGCGTCCAGGGAACTGCCGCCGAGGGCGAAGAAGTCGTCGTCGCGTCCCAGCCGTGGCACACCGAGTATCTCGGCGAACACCTCGGCGACCCGCTGCTCCAGTGGTGTGCGGGGTGCGTCGAATTCCGCCGCGGCCAGCACCGGCAGGGGCAGCGCCTCGCGATCGAGTTTTCCACTGCTGTTGAGTGGAAATTCCGCGAGCTCCACGACGGCGGTCGGGACCATGTACGCGGGTAGTACCGCGCCCAGTCCGCTGCGCACCCGATCCACATCGAGCTCGGCGCCCGGCGTGCGGACGACATATCCGGCCAGGTAGTCGCCACTCGCGCCGGTGACCAGACGGACCGCGGCCTGCCCGACGCCCGGTGCCGCCAGCAGCGCGGTCTCGATCTCGGGAAGTTCGATGCGCTGCCCGCGGAACTTCACCTGGAAGTCGATGCGGCCCAGATAGTCGAGTTCACCCTCCGGAGTCCAGCGCACCAGATCGCCAGTGCGGTACATCCGTTCCCCGCCGGCCCTTCTGGACGCAGCGAACGGGTTGGCGACGAACCGGTCGGCGGTCAGGTCCGCCCGGCCGTGATAGCCGCGGGCGAGCTGGACCCCGGCGAGATACAACTCACCGGGTACACCGATCGGGACCGGATGCAGACGCGAATCCAGCACGAAGACCTGCGAGTTCCACTCCGGCTCACCGATCGGCACGCTGCGCACATCGTCGTCGGTGGCCTCGTGACAGGTGATCGACACCGCGGCCTCGGTGGGCCCGTACAGATTGTGCAGTGCGCCTGCGCATTTCGCCGCGAACAAGGCCGCTGTCTCGACGGGTAGCGCCTCGCCGACAACGAATACGCCACGCACACTAATCAATTCGTCCGGCTCGGCGTGGTTGAGGAACACGGTGAGCATCGACGGCACGAAGTCGGTGAGGGTCACCCGCCGCGCCGCGACGGTTTCGGCGAGACCGCGCGCGTCGCGATGACCGTCGGCGGCGGCCAGGATCAGGGTCGCGCCCGCGCGCAACGGCAGGAAGTATCCCCACAGCGACACATCGAAGGTGGCCGCGGTCTTCTGCAGGTAGACGTCGGTCGCGCGCACCCCGTACTCGGTCTGCATCCACTCGAGCTGATTGACGATGGCGCGATGACCGACCGCGACCCCCTTGGGCCGTCCGGTCGAGCCCGAGGTGAACAGCACATACGCCGGGTGGTCCGGATGCGGCGCGGCGCGGCGCTCACCGTCGCGGATACCGGCGGCCGAATAGCCGGTGAGGTCGAGTTCGTCGATGGCGTGCACGGTGACCGCCGCCACACCGTCCGGCAGACCGAAAGCGGCGGCGCGCGTGGTGAGTACGGTGTGCGGGCGGGCGGTGGCGAAGATGTGACCGATCCGCTCGGCGGGATGTGCCGGATCGACGGGTACGTAGGCACCGCCGGCCCGCAGCACCGCGTACATGCCGACCACCAGCTCGACCGAGCGCGGCATCGCCAGGACCACCAGCGTCTCGGGCCCGACCCCCGTCTCGATCAGCAGTCGCGCCAGCCGGTTCGTGCGCTCCGACAGCTCCCGGTAGGTGAGCTCGGTGTCGCCGCACACCAACGCGATGTTGTCCGGGCCGCGCCGGGCCTGGTTGTCGAATCCCTCGTGCAGAAATCGGTCGATCACCCTGTGCCCGCTGGCATTCCAGCTGGAGGTCACATAGTCCAGCTCGCCCGCGTCCAGCAGCTCCAGATCGCCGACCGGCACCTCCGGCGCGGCGGTCGCGCCCGACAGCAGCCGCAGGAATTTGGTGGCGAACTCGGTGATGGCGGGTTCGTCGAACAGGTCGGTGGCGTAGGTGAATTCGGCGCGATAGCCCGCGGTGTGGTCGGCCGGCGTGGAGATCGTCAGCTGCAGATCGAATTTCGCGAATCCAGGATCGAAATCCACCAGCTCGCTGTGCAATCCCGGCAGTTCCGGCGCGCTCAGGGACATGTTCTGCATGAACAGCCCCACCTGGAACAGCGGGTGCCGGGACTGGGAGCGCGCCGGATTCAGCACCTCGACCAGTCGCTCGAACGGAATGTCGGCATGGGCGAAGGCGGCCAGATCGCGTTCGCGGGTATGCCGGACCAGCTCGGCGAAATCGGCTCCGCCGTCGATACGGCTGCGCAGGACCAGCGTGTTGACGAACATCCCGACCAGATCGTCGAGCGCACGTTCGCCACGCCCGGCGACGGGTGTTCCGATGGCGATGTCGCCGGTGCCGGACAGCCGGGCGAGCAGCAACGCCAGTGCCGCGTGCAACACCATGAATGGTGTCGCCCGCAGCCGTTCGGCGAGGGTGTCGATCGCCGAACGCAACTCGGCGTCGATCGCGAAGTCGACGGTCGCACCCCGATAGGAGGCCACCGCCGGGCGCGGGCGATCGGCGGGCAGATCCAATTGCGCGGGCAGATCCGCCAATTCGCGCTGCCAGAAGCCGAGCTGCCGGGCCGCCTCGCTGTCCGGATCGCCGTCGTCGCCCAGCATCCGGTGCTGCCAGAGGGTGTAATCGGCGTACTGCAACGGCAGCGGCACGCGCTCCGGGAGGGCGCCTCGGCAGCGGGCCGTGTACCCCTCGACCAGATCGCGCAGCAGCGGTCCCATAGACACCCCGTCGGCGGCGATGTGATGGACCACCAGCACCAGTGTGTGATCGCGAAGATCGGTGCGCAGCAGCCGGACCCGGACCGGAATCTCGGCCGATACGTCGAAGCCGAGGGCCGCCGTGGCACATACCTCGGTGACCAGATCCTGCGCCGCGGTCGGCTCGGGTATCAGATCCGGCGCGGCCGCCGGCCGGATCACCTGTACCGCACCGTCGGCGGTCTGCGGATAGACCGTGCGCAGGATCTCGTGCCGGGCGATCACATCGGCGACCGCGTCCCGCAGCGCGGGAATATCGAGACGCCCGCGCAGCCGCAGTGCCACCGGGATGTTGTCCACCGCGGCCGCACCGCTCCCGCTCGCCTCGGTCATCGCCAGCCGGTTCAGGAACCACATCCGGCGCTGAGCCGGGGCCAGCGGCACGACCTCCGGTCGCGGCAGCGCGATCAGCGGTGGCCGGACCCGCGCGGTACCGGCCAGGGCCGCGAGACCCGCCGCCGTCGGCCGGTCGAAGAAGTCGCGGACATCGATCGTCGTCTCGAGTGCGGCCGAGATCCGGGCGATGGCCCGGGTGGCGAGCAGCGAGTTACCACCGCGGGCGAAGAAGTCGTCGGTGGCGCCGATGGTTGCCGCACCCAGCAGATCGGCGAAGATGTCGGCGACGGCCCGCTCACCGGGAGTCACCGGGGCACGGAATTCCACCGCGCCACTGCCGAATTCGGGTTCCGGCAGCGCCGTGCGGTCGAGTTTCCCGTTGGCGTTGACCGGCATTGCGTCCAGCTCGATCAGCAGGCTGGGCACCATGTACTCCGGCAGCCGCCGCCTCGCCGCGGCCAGGACCGCACCGGAATCGAACTCGACCCCACCGGCGGGCACCGCATAGCCGATCAGATGATCACCGGTGGCACCGTGATGCAGTACCACCGCCGCCTGCGCCACCGATGCACAGGCCAGCAGCGCCGTCTCGACCTCACCGAGCTCGATCCGCAGACCGCGCAGCTTCACCTGGAAATCGCTGCGGCCCAGATATTCCAGCTCGCGCGGGCCACCGTCACCGCCGGTGTTCCAGCGCACCAGGTCGCCGGTGCGGTACATCCGGTCGCCGGGCGCTGCGTGCGGATTGGCGACGAATCGTTCCGCGGTCAGCGCCGACCGGCCCAGATAGCCGCGGGCCAGTTGCACACCCGACAGATACAGCTCGCCCACCACGCCGTCGGGCAGGGGTTCGAGATTCTCGCCCAGAACCAGCAGATCGGTGTCGTCGGCCGCCACCCCGATCGGGACGGTGTGCACGTCGGCGCCGGTCACTTCGTGTGCGCTGACATCCACCGCGGCCTCGGTGGGACCGTACAGATTGTGCAGACACGCCCCGCTCACATCCCGCAGCGCGGCACCGGTGGCAGCGGGCAGCACCTCACCGGAGGCGAATATCGCACGCAGCGAATCGATCTCGTCGTGCGCGGCGCTGTCCGCGACGGCCGCCGCGAACACCGCCAGCATCGAGGGAACGAAATGGGCGACGGTGATCTGCCTGTCGGCCACGGTCCGGATCAGATAGGCGGGATCGCGATGTCCGCCAGGTGCGGCCAGCACCAGCCGGGCGCCGATCTGCAGGGGCCAGAAGAACTCCCACACCGACACATCGAAGGTGAACGGCGTCTTCTGCAACACGACGTCCGTATCCCGCATCCGATAGCGGCGCTGCCGCCAACGCAGATTCGCGACGATCGCACGATGTGAGACCGCGACGCCCTTGGGCCGTCCGGTCGAACCGGACGTGAAGATGACGTAGGCGATATTGTCCGGACGAGCGCGCGGCAGGTCCCCGGCATCCAGAACTGAACCTTCTTCGACTGTGGCCCAGTCGAATTCGTCGAGTCGAAGCACCGGAGCCGCGCCGAACGATGGCGCGCCCGCGGTGGTGAGTACCACGACGGGTGCGGCCACCTCGAGTACGTGAGCGATCCGCTCGGCCGGATGTTCCGGATCGATCGGCACATAGGCACCACCGGCCTTGTGGATCGCGTACACGCCGACCACCAGCTCCAGTGAGCGCGGCATCGAGAGCCCGACCCGGGTATCAGGTCCGACACCGAGCCGGATCAACGTGCGGGCCAGCGCATTCGCACGGGTGTCGAGTTCGGCGTAGGTCAGCGTCCGATCCTCGAATTCCACCGCCACCGCATCCGGTGTGCGGCGTACCTGTTCGGCGAACAGCGTGGCCAGGGTGTCGGCCGGGGCAAGGCCGGGAGACAGTACATCCGCGGCGGCGGTGAGCGCGTCGTCGAGCAGTTCGGACACCGTCGCCGACAGGGCGCCGTCCCCCGCCTCCAGCAACCCGGGCAACCGGCCCGCGACCACCACCGGAACGATCGCGTCGGGCCCGACAGCGGCTCCCACGGCCGCGACGAGTGCGGCGATCTCGGTACCGAGTTCGGCGTAGGTGATCGTCTCCCCACCGTGCCGTACCGCGATCCGCCCCGGATCGAGATCGGCGACGACCTCGATCAGATGGGGCAGATCCGCGATCCCGTAGGCGCCACGCAGCGCGGGATGCTCGGTGGACCGGACGGGTGTGACCGACGTGAACGACTCTGTATGCGTCATCGGTGGGTTCCTTCCGTGGTGATCACGCGCCGCGCACGCATATGCAGGGCCTCGAGCATGGTGGTGAGACCGCCGGCACCGGCGGTGAGAATGCCGGGCAGCAGTCCGGCGAGTGCGACATTGATCAGGGCGTCCGTTCCGGCGTTCGCGCCCATGGCCCGTCCGACCGCCTCCAGCTTGTGCTGCAGTTCGCCGAATCCGACTCCGCGACCGCCGAATTCGACGGCGACCGAATCGGGCGCCGAACCGGCGGCGGCGGCGATCAGGGCGACCAGATCGTCCGGTATCGGAATCGGCCCGGAGCGGGCCGATCGTCGCTCGCGCTCCTCCGCGGTGCGAATGTCGATGGCTCGCACCGTGATCGACGGGTCCGCGGCCACCGCGCCCAGCACGAGTTCGAGCCGCCGAGCCAGGGTCCGGACGGTCCGGTCGTCGAAGATGTCGGTGGGATAGCAGAATTGCATCCGCAGACCGCGCGCACCGTCGTCGCCGATCTCCTCCAGTGCGGTCAACTGCAGATCGAACTTCGCCTCCGGCAGGCCGGGCTCGAGTGTCTCGACCCGCAGCCCGGGCAGCTCCACCGCGTCCTGTGGGAGATTCTGGAAGGTGAACAGCACCTGGAAGACCGGTGCGTACGCGCTGGTCCGGGTGCGTCCCAGCGACTCCACCACCCGTTCGAACGGCACCTCGGTCCGGCCGAGCGCGGCCAGATCGTCCGCCCGGACCTCGTCGAGCAGTTCGCCGAAGGGCCTCCGGCCGTCGACCTGGGTGCGCAGGGCCACGGTATTGACGAACATGCCGACCAGATCGTCGAGTTCGCGTTCGCCGCGCCCGGCGACCGGTGCGCCGATGACGATGTCGGATTGCCCGGACAGTTTCGCCAGCAGAACGGCGAAGGCGGTGTGGACGGTGGTGAACAGCGTCGTGGCGTGTTCGGCCGCTATCGCCGCCAGTCGGTGGACCCGCTCGGCGTCGAGTGCGAAATCGACTGTCGCACCACGCATGTCTCTGCGGGCGGGGCGCGGCCGATCGCTGGGCAGAGCCAGCAGTTCGGGCGCGCCGGCCAGCCGGTCGTGCCAGTACCGGAGTTGTTCGGCGGCGACGCCACCGGCCGCGGTGTCGTCACCGAGCAGTGTGCGCAACCATTCGCTGTAGTCGGCGTACTGGATCGGCAGCGGCTGCCACTGCGGGGCGTTCCCCGACCGGCGACTCGTATAGGCGGCGATGAGATCGCGGGTCAGCGGCGCCATGGAGTAGCCGTCGGCGCTGATGTGATGCACCACGACGACCAGAACATGCGCGTCGGCCGCCGTTCGCAGCAGACGCACCCGGATCGGCGGCGCGGCGGTGATATCGAATCCCACGCCGACGATCTCGGCGATTCGATCATCGATCTCGTTGTCCCGCACGATGATCGGATCAATATCGAATGCCATGTCGGCGACCGGCACGATCTCCTGCACCGGCCCCTGCCCGGTGTCCGGATAGCGGGTGCGCAGGACCTCGTGCCGGGCCGCCAGATCCGCGAGCGCCGCCCGCAACGCACCGAGATCCAGGTCGCCGCGCAACCGCAGCGCCACCGGAACGTGGTATGCCGCCGAGTCCGGGGTGAGGCGATGGAGCACCCACATCCGCTGCTGGGCCGGTGCCAGCGGCACCGCGCCCGAGGCGGTTCGCGGCCGCAGCACCGGGCGGTCGGACCGTTCGGCCGTATCGAGCCATCGGGCGAGCGCGGCCACCGTGGGCGAGTCGAATACCGCCGCCACCGGCACCCGGACTCCCGCGGCCGTGCCCAGCCGCGCGGCCAGCCGCGCCGCGGACAGCGAGTTGCCACCGAGTTCGAAGAAGTCGGTCTGCGCGCCCACCAGCGCCCCGGCATCGGCCGATATGCCGACCACCTCGGCGAATTCCGTCGCGACCAGCTGTTCGGCCGGTGTCCGCGGCGCCCGGAACTCGCCACGCGGCAGCGCCGGAGCCGGCAGTCGATCACGGTCGATCTTGCCGTTGGCATTGAGCGGCAACGCATCCAGCACGACGACCGCGGCCGGCACCATGTACTTCGGCAGCTCGCCGAACAGCGCCTCCCGCAGCCCGGCGCCGTCGATGCCGTGCCCCGGGACCGCCGCGTAGGCGATGAGCCGGGCGCCACCGCTGTCGTGTTCCGTCGCGACCGCGACCGCCGCCTCGACCCCGGCCTGCCGGCGCAGCGCCGTCTCCACCTCGCCGAGTTCGATGCGGAAGCCGCCGATCTTGACCTGGAAATCCGCGCGCTCGAGATATTCGAGCAGCCCGTCCGCGCGCCGGCGCACGATATCGCCGGTGCGGTACATCCGGCCACCACCGAAGGGATCGGCGACGAACCGCGCCGCGGTCGCCCCGGCCTGCCGGTGATAGCCGCGGGCGAGCTGGTCACCGGCCACATACAGTTCGCCCGGCACGCCCGGCGGCACCGGGCGCAGGCGCCGATCGAGAACGTGGGCGCGGGTGTTCCACACCGGTGCGCCGATCGGCACCATCGGTCCCGGCTCATCGTCGACCCGGTGTGAGGTGACCGACACCGCGGTCTCGGTCGGCCCGTACAGATTGAACAGTGTTGTACCGCTGCCCCTTCCGACCTGCCGGGCGAGCGTGTGTGGCAGCGTCTCACCGATCGCCAGCACCGCGCGCAGCTCACGCGGGAGCCCGTCCGCACCGGCCAGCAACATGCCGAGCAGCGAGGGCACGGTGAACAGCAGACTGATCCGGTGCCGCCGGATGAGGGCGCGCAGCCGCTCGGGATCGCGTTCGGCGCCCGGTTCGGTCACCACGAGCGTGCCGCCGCTGATCATCGTGGCCCAGAATTCCCACACCGACAGATCGAAGGTGGCCGGGGTCTTCAGCACTGTCCGGTCGGTCGCGCCGATACCGAATTCCGTTCGCAACCAGAACAATTGATTGATGATCGCGCCGTGCGACACCGCCACGCCCTTGGGCTGCCCGGTGGAGCCGGAGGTGAAGATCACGTACGCGGTGTGCGCCGCCAGCAGTGGCCGCACCCGTTCCCCGGGTGCGATCGGCGTGGCCGGATACCGCGACAGATCCATTCCCGGATCGACCACCGGGACCTCCGGCCGCAGTCCCGGCAGATCGGCACTGCCCAGCACACAGACCGGCGCCGCGGTCTCGACGATCCGCGTGACGCGATCGGCCGGATGATCGAGATCCACCGGGACGTACGCGCCGCCGGCCTTGGTGACCGCGAACATGGCGATCACCAGCTCCACCGAGCGCCGCAGCGCCAGGATCACGGTGGTGTCCGGGCCGACCCCCATTCCGATCAGGTGCCGGGCCAGCCGGTTCACCCGGTCGTCGACATCGCGGTAGTCGAGTGCTATCGCCTCGGAATCGGTGTCGTCGATGACCGCGACGGCCTGCGGGGTGGTGGCGACCTGGATGTCGAGCAGATCCCCCAGCGTCGCCTCGGCGATGTAGTGCCGGGTCCGGTTACCGTCCTCGACGACGAAGCGGTACTCCTGTTCACCCATCAGCTCCAGATCGCGGATCCGGGTCGCGGGTGCGGCGGCGACGGCCGTCAGTACCCGCGTCAGCTGGGCGGCGATCCGTTCACCGGTGGCGGCGGTGAACAGGTCGGTGGCGCAGCCCAGCGCCAGTTCGATCCCGGCGGGGACACCGGCGGCGCTGTAGTGATCGACGGCGAACAGATGCAGATCGAATTGCGCCGTCTCGCTGTCGGATTCGATCCGGGAGACGGTCAGGCCGGGCAGTTCCAGCTGCGCGCGGTCGTGGTTCTGGAACGACAGGCCCACCTGGACGAGTGGATGCCGGGCGGTCGAGCGCCGCGGGTTGAGTATCTCCACCAAGCGCTCGAAGGGCACCTCGGTGTGCGACAGCGCGGCGATATCGGTGGACCGCACGTTCCGCAGCAGCGTCTCGAACGAGGCGTCCACATCCACCGCGGCCCGCAGCACCACGGTGTTGACGAACATGCCGATGACCTGATCCAGCGCGGCATCGTTACGACCGGCGACCGGCGTGCCCACCGCGATGTCGGAGGTGTCGCACAGCCGCGCCAGGACCGCCGCGAAAGCGGCGTGCACCACCATGAACAGCGTCGCGCCGTGTTCGCGGGCCAGTCCGGTCAGCCGGGCGTGCACGTCCGCGGTGAGGGGGAATTCGACGCGGCGGCCCCGCAGGCTCTGCTTCGCCGGACGGGGACGGTCGGTCGGCAGATCCAGTTGATCGGGCAGTCCGGCCAGGGTGTCGCGCCAGAAGGCCAGCTGCCGGGAGACGAGTGAGTCGGCGTCGGACTCGTCTCCCAGCAGCTGGTGCTGCCACAGCGCGTAGTCGGCGTACTGCACCGGCAGCGGCGACCAGCCGGGCCGGTCACCCCGGACCCGGGCCTGGTAGGCACCCATCAGATCGGTGACGAAGGGCACGATCGAGGAACCGTCGGCCGCGATGTGGTGCAGCACCACGGCCAGCACATGGTCGTCCGCCGCGAGCTCGAAGATCCGGGCTCGCACCGGGACATCGGTGGTCACGTCGAATCCGGCGTCCGCGAGATTCCGGATTCGGTGCCGCAGTTCGTGTTCGGTGACCGCGACGATGTCGGCATCGACCCGGACGCGATCGGTGGGAAGGATCACCTGGGTCGCCGCGCCCTCGATCTCCGGATACACCGTCCGCAGCGATTCGTGCCGCGCGAGCACATCGCGCAGCGCGGCGGTCAGCGCGGCCGGATCCGCACCGCCGGACAGCCGCAGCACCAGCGGAATGTTGTAGGCGGCCGAGGCCGGGTCGAACCGGTTGAGGAACCACATGCGTTGCTGAGCGGGTGAGAGCGGCAGCCGGTCGGGTCGCGCAGCGGCCGTCAGCGTGGGGCGGTCCGCACCGGCGATCGCCCGCATCGCGAGGTCGTGTACCCGGGGGTGTTCGAACAGGGTGCGCACCGGCACGGTCACGCCGAGTGCGGCGCCGATACGGGCCACCGCCTTGGCCGCCGCCAGGGAACCACCGCCCAGGGCGAAGAAGTCGTCGTCGGCGCCGACCGCGCGACCGGGCTCGCTCAGTACCTCGGCGAACGCATCGGCGACGAGTTGTTCGGCCGCCGTCGCCGGGCGCCGGTACACCGCGGTCTCGAAGACCGGCGCCGGTAGCGCCCGGACGTCCCGTTTCCCGTTGACGGTCAGCGGAATTCGATCGACCGCCACCACGGCCGCCGGAACCAGGTGCTCGGGCAGCCGGTCGGCCAGAGCCTGGCGCACCCGGCGGGTGTCGAGCTCACCGACCACGTAGCCGACGAGGCGATCGTCACCGCCGTCGGCGCGCACCACCACGGCGGCCTGTTCCACACCGTCCACGTCCAGCAGCGCCGCCTCGATCTCGCCGAGTTCCACTCGGAATCCACGCAGATTCACCTGCTGATCGGCGCGGCCGAGATACTCCAGTTCGCCGGTGGCCGTCCACCGGGCCAGATCACCCGAACGGTAGGTGAGCGACCCGGCCGCACCGTAGGGATCGGCGACGAACCGCCCTGCGGTCAGGCCCGGCCGGTGCAGATAACCGCGCGCGAGTTGTCCACCGGAGACATGGATTTCGCCCGGTACACCCACCGGCACCGGCCGCAGGCGCGAATCCAGCAGCCGCACCGCGAGCCCCGGCAGCGCACTGCCGATCACACCGGCCGCGCCGATGTCCGCGCCGAGTTCCCGGAACGACACGTGCACGGTCGTCTCGGTGATGCCGTACATGTTGATCAGGCGCGGGCGGTGTGGATGGCGCGCGAACCAGTCCCGCAGCCGCGCCGGCTCCAGCGCCTCACCGCCGAACACGACACAGCGCAGCGCCAGTTCGGCGGGCGGCTGCGCGGCGTCCGCGCTCATCAGCTGATAGAACGCCGACGGCGTCTGGTTGAGCACGGTGACGCCCTCGGCGATCAGCAGTTCGCGGAACTGCTGCGGTGAGCGGGAGGTGAAGTAGTCCACCACCACGACCCGGCCGCCGTGCAGCAGCGCGCCCCACAGTTCCCACACCGAGAAGTCGAAGGCGTAGGAGTGGAACAACGTCCACACATCGGCACTGCCGAATTCGAATCGTTCGCGTGTATTGTCCAGCAGCCGTGTGACATTGGCGTGTGGAATCTGGACACCCTTGGGCGTGCCGGTGGAACCGGAGGTGTAGATGACGTAGGCGGTGTTGTCCGGTCGCAGCGGCGCCCGCCGTACGGCATCGGTGATCGGCGCCGGGGAGAACGCACCCGCCGGATCACCGACATCGATGATCGGCCCGGCGAACCAGCCGGCGTCCGGACCATCCGCACCGCCGATCGCGCAGACCGGCCGGGCATCGGCGAGCACATACTCGATCCGGTCGGCGGGGTAGTCGGGATCGACGGGCAGATATCCGGCACCGGACTTGACGACCGCGAGCAGGGCGACGACCAGCTCCGCGGTGCGCGGAAGAGCCACCGCCACCAGGGTTTCCGGTCCGGCTCCCGCGGCGATGAGACGGCGTGCGAGCCGGTTGGATCGCTCGTCGAGCTCACCGTAGGTGAGTGTGACCTCGCCCGCGCGCACCGCGATCGCGGTCCGGTCGCGAGCGGCGACCGCGTCGAAACGTGCCGCGAGCGTGCCACCCTCGGCCCTCCCGCCACCGGTGACCGGCCATTCGTACAGGGTGCGATGCTGCTCCTCGGCACTGAGCAACTGGATGTCGCCGACGACGACGGTGTGATCGTGGCTGACCGCGGCCAGCACCTGTTCGAACCGGCGGGCCAGCTCACGAATCGTGGCCGCGTCGAACAGATCGGTGGCATAGCCGATGTCGACCGTCATACCGCCGGCCCGATCGTCGGCGTCGATGGATTCGAGCACGGTGAACTGCAGATCGAATTCGGTCGACACCGCGTCGACCGCTTCCGGCGTGACCTGCAGGCCGGGCAGTTCGATGGCCGGGAGCGCGAAGTTCTGGAAGGTCAGCACCACCTGGAACAGCGGATGCCGGTTACCGGCGCGTGCGGGCGCCAGCATCTCCACGATCTGCTCGAACGGCACATCGGCCTGGGAGAGCGCCGAGATGTCCTGTGCTCGTACGAGATCGAGCACGGTGTCGAAATGGTCGCGACTGTCCACCTCGGTGCGCAGGACGAGAGTATTGACGAACATGCCGATCATCGGGTCCAGCGCGGCTTCCCCGCGCCCCGCGACCGGCGTGCCGATCGCGATGTCCGCGGTGCCCGACATCCGCGACAGCAGGACCGCCAGCGCGGCGTGCACGGTGCTGAACAGCGTGGTCTCATGTTTGCGAGCCAGCTCGCCCAGTTCACCGTGCAGATCGGAATCGATCCGGAATCGGTAGCTTGCGGCCCGGTGCGAGGGCGTCACCGGACGCGGCCGGTCGGCGGGCAGCGTGAGCTGATCCGGTAGTCCGGCCAGCCGGCCGCGCCAGAATTCCCGCTGCCGGGCCAGTTGCGATCCGGGATCGGCGGAGTCGCCGAGCACCTCGGCCTGCCACCGGGTGTAGTCGCGATACGTCACCGGCAGCTCCGGCAGCTCCGGCGCCCGGCCGTCACGGCGCGCCGCGTAGGCGGTCATCACATCGCCGGCGAGCGGTCCCAGGGAGAATCCGTCGGCGCAGATGTGGTGGAGCACCAGCAGCAGCACATGGTTGTCGGGCGCGAGCTCGAAAAGCACGGCACGGAAACCGGTTTCGACGGTCAGATCGAAGGGTTCGGTGCCGATGGCGGCGATCCGGGCGGTGAGGGTGCGGTCGTCGACGGGCTCGGTGCGCAATCGCGGCACATGACCGCCGGCCGGGTCGACGATCTGGACCGGTCCGTCCGGGGTATCGGCATAGCGGGTGCGCAGAGTTTCGTGGCGTGCCACCACATCGGCGAGCGCGGCCCGCAGGGCGTCGACCCGCAGTTCACCGCGCAACCGCAGGACCAGCGGAATCAGCTCGATCGAGCCGGCGGTCCGCTGCTCGGCGCGGAACTGGTCGAGGAACCAGATCCGCCGCTGCGCCGCCGAGAGCGGTACCGGTGCCGAATGGGTTCGAGCGGTCAGCGGCGGGCGTGCGCCGGTGCCCGCTTCCCGCCGCGCCCGCATCGCCAGGCCGGACACGGTGGCGGCCTCGAAGAGCAGGCGGACCGGCAGATGCGCGTCGAGCGCCGCGCCGATGCGGGCGAGGACCTGGGTGGCCAGCAGCGAATTCCCGCCGAGTTCGAAGAAGTCGTCGTCGCGGCCGACCCGTTCGGCGCCGAGCAACTCGGCGAAGACCGATGCCACCAGCTGCTCGGTGGAGGTCTCCGGTGCCCGGAATTCCCGCATCCGCCGGACCGGTTCCGGTAGCGCCGCACGATCGATCTTGCCGGAGCCGTTCAATGGCAGCTCGTCGAGGACGACACAGTCCGATGGCACCATGTAGGCCGGTAGTCGCTGCGCCAGCGCTGTTTTCACCGCATCCGGATCGATATCGGCGCCCGCGACGGGTACCGGGTAGGCGACCAGACGATCACCGGTGTGCGGATCGCTGTGCACGATCACCACCGCCCGGTCGACATCCGGCAGATCGGCGAGTGCGGCTTCGATCTCGCCCAGTTCGATGCGCAGACCGCGCACCTTCACCTGAAAGTCGGTGCGGCCGTGGTACTCCAGCTCACCGGCCGCGTTCCAGGCGACCAGATCACCGGTCCGGTACAGCCGGGCGCCGTCACCGAACGGGTCGGCGACGAATCGGGCGGCGGTGAGGTCGGGCCGCCGCACATAGCCCTCCGCCAATTGCGTTCCGGCCAGGTACAACTCGCCCGCGACGCCCACCGGCACGGGGCGCAGCCAGGCATCCAGGACGTAGACGCGGGTGTTGTGCACCGGGCGCCCGATCGACACCGTCACGGTGTCGGCGTCGATCACCTCATGGAATGTCACATCGACCGCGGCCTCGGTCGGACCGTACAGATTGTGCAGGCGGGCCCCGGTGGCGGCACGCAACCGCTGCGCCACTCCCACGGGCAGCGCCTCACCGGAGGTGAACACCGTCCGCAGCGAGCCCGGTCGCGCGTGCGCGACGAAGAGGGCGAGCATCGAGGGGACGAAATGCGCGGTCGTCACCGCCTCCTCGTCCATCAACCGCGCCAGATAACCAGGATCGCGATGACCACCAGGCCGCGCCACCACCAACCGCGCACCCACCTGCAACGCCCAGAACAACTCCCACACCGACACATCGAACGTCACCGGAGTCTTGTGCAACACAACATCATCCGCATCCAGCCCATACTGCGACTGCATCCACACCAAACGATTCACGATCGCCCCATGGCTGACCGCCACGCCCTTCGGGCGACCCGTCGAACCCGACGTGAAAATCACATACGCCGCATGCCCGGCACGCAACGGACGAACACGATCGACATCGGTCAACGGTGCGGCCGAATAGCCGGAGGTGTCGCACAGGTCGATGTCGAGCACGACACCGGCGTCATCGGTCGCGAGTTCGACGCCGTCGGTGGAGCGGGTCAGCACGCACACGGGCCGCACCGCATCGAGCACCGCCCGGATGCGCTGCTCCGGATGGTCGGGATCCACGGGCACGTAGGCGGCTCCCGCGGCGATGACGGCATGGACCGCGATCACCAGATCGGCACAGCGCCGCATCCCGATCGCGACGGTGTTCCCGGGTCCGGCACCGATCGAAATCAGCAGCCGGGCAAGCCGGTTCACTCGCTCGGACAGTTCGGCGTAGGTCCATTCGGCGCCCTCGAAACGGAGGGCCGGCGCGTCGGGACACCGGTGCGCCCGTTCGGCGGACAACGCCGCCAGGGTCGTCGCGGGCAGTGCGCGATCGGTGCGATTCCAGGCCACCAGGATCTGCTCCCGCTCCCGATCCGAGAGCAGATCGACCGCGCCGATCGGCCTGGCGGGGTCGGCGACGACGACGTCCAGCAGGGTGCCGAGCCGTCGTGCGCAGGCCGCGATCGTGACCTCGTCGAACAGATCCGTCGCGTACTCGAAGACGGCCGCGACACCGCCGTCCGGCTGCTCTTCGAGCGTCAGTTGCAGGTCGAATTTCGCGGTGCCCGAATCCAATTCGAGCATCTCGGTCCGCAGCCCGGGTAGCCGTGGCGGTGTGGTGGCGGCCTGTCGCAGATCCAGCATGACCTGGAACAGCGGATGCCGGGCCGCCGAGCGCAGTGGATTCAGCACCTCGACGAGGCGTTCGAACGGGACGTCGCGATGGGCGAAGGCCCGCAGATCACCGTCGCGAACCTCCGCGAGCAGTTCCGCGAAGGACAGCTCGGGGGCCACCTGCGTCCGCAGTACCAGCGTATTGACGAACATGCCGACCAGCTCGTCCAGCGCCGCCGCACCCCGGCCGGCCATCGGGGTGCCGATCGCGATATCGCGCTGTCCGGACAGCTTGGCCAGCAGTACCGCGGTTGCCGCGTGCAGGGCCATGAAGAAGGTGCTGCCGTTCCGCTCGGCCAGCGCCCGCAGCCCGGCGATCGGTTCGGCGGCGAGGGTGAACCGGTACCGCGCACCGCGTCCGGAGGCCACCGCCGGGCGCGGGCGATCGCCCGGCAGGGCCAATACGTCCGGGAGTCCGGCCAATTCGTCGCGCCAGAACCGGATCTGTCCGGCGAACAGAGACCTCGGATCGTCCTCCGATCCCAGCACCTCGCGCTGCCACAGCGCATGGTCCGCGTACTGCACGGGCAGCGGCTGCCACCGCGGCGCGGAACCGGCGGCGCGCGCGGCGTAGGCGAGGATCAGATCCCTGGTCAGTGGGGCGATCGACCAACCGTCCGCGGCGATGTGGTGAATGGAGACCACGAGTACGTGTTCTTCGGGGGCACAGCGCAGCAACGTCGCGCGCAGCGGCGCCGCATCGCGCAGCACGAAACCGGCCGCGGCCAGTTCCCGCAGCCGCGGCGGCAGCTCGGCCGCGTCCACCGGCTGCGGCGTGAGGTCGACCGGCACCTGATCGGCGGCGACGATCTGCTGATACGGCACGCCGTCGACATCCGGGTACCGGGTCCGCAGCGCCTCGTGCCGGTCCAGGACATCACGAACCGCTGCCGCCAGCGCGGCACCGTCGAGCGCACCGGACAGCCGCACGGCGGTGGTCAGATTGTCGACCGCCGATTCCGAATCGAACCTGTTGCGGAACCACATCCGCTGCTGCGCATACGACAGCGGCACCACCTCGGGTCGCGGACGCGCGGCCAAGGCCGGCTGCCGCCGGGATGCCGAGTCCCGCAGCCGCCGAGCCAGACCCGCCACATCGGAGTGCTCGAACAGCGTGCGCACCGCGACCTCGCGGTCCAGCGCATCGGCCAGCCGGGCCGAAACCTGCGTGGCGATCAGCGAATTGCCGCCCAGGGCGAAGAAGTCGTCGTCGAGTCCGACCCGACTCACCCCGAGGACCTGCTCGAATACCACGGCCACCGCGCGCTGTTCGGCGTCCGCGGGTGCCCGGAACCGGGCGGTGGTCAACACCGGATCGGGCAGCGCCGCGCGATCGAGCTTGCCGGACGGGGTCTGCGGCAGGGCGGACAACCCGACGTAGGCGCCGGGCACCATATAGGAGGGCAGCTGTTCGGCCAGCCGGTCCGCCACCAGACTCCGCGGATCGCCGTCCCCGACGACATAGGCCACCAGCATCTCACCGGCATCGTGCCGGTACACCCGCACCGCGGCACCCGCCACACCCGGTGTCGCCAGCAGCACCGCCTCGATCTCACCGAGCTCGATCCGCTGCCCGCGCAGTTTCACCTGAAAATCGCTGCGGCCCAGATATTCCAGATCACCGCCGCGCGACCGGCGCACCAGATCACCGGTGCGATACATCCGGGAGCCGGCCGGGCCGAACGGATCGGCGACGAATCGTCCCGCGGTCGCCGCGCCGCGCCCCAGATATCCGCGCGCCACCTGCGCACCGGCCAGATACAGTTCACCGACCACCAGATCGGGCACCGGGCGAAGCCGCTCGTCGAGCACCAGGACACGGCTGGCGCGCACGGGTCCACCGATCGGCACCGGGCCGCGGCGCTCGACATCGGCCCGCGCGTGGGTGGCGTGCACCGTGAATTCGGTGGGCCCGTACAAATTGTGCACGGCGGCGTCGCAGACCGCCGCGAACGCCCGCACCGCGGCGCCGCCCAGCGCCTCACCCGCCGCGAAAACGGTACGCAGCGTGCGGATGTCGTCCGTGTCGACAGCGTGGGCGAAGGCGGTGAGCTGGGACGGAACGAACGAGGTCATCGTCACCGCGTGCCGGGCGATGACGGCGGCCAGATACGCGGTGTCGCGGTGACCGTCGGGTTCGGCCACCACCAGCCGCGCGCCGGCGCACAGCGGTGCGAACAGTTCCCATACCGAGACGTCGAAGGTCGGCGGAGTCTTGAACAGCACCACATCGCCCTCGCCGATCCCGTATTCGGCGATGATCCAGGCGATCTGGTTGTCGAGCGACCCGCGCTGCACCGTCACCCCCTTCGGGGTGCCGGTCGACCCGGAGGTGAACAGGACGTAGGCGGTGTTCGCGGACCGGACCGGCTGGATGCGATCGACATCGGCGAGCGGACGGCCGGAGTACTCGCGAGCGGCATCCACCGAGACCGCGGGCACTCCCAGCTCCGGCACGTCCCCCGCGGTGAGCACGCAGACCGGTTGCGCGGCGGCCACGAGCTGCCGCAGTCGTGCCAGCGGCTGATCGGGATCGATCGGCAGGTACGCGCCACCCGCGGTCAGTACCGCGCAGGCGGCGATCACCAGCTCCGCGGAGCGGCGCATTCCCAGCACGACCGTCGATTCCGGCCGCACCCCGAGGGTGATCAGATGACGAGCGAGCCGATTGATCCGCGCGTCCAGCTCGGCATAGGTGAACTGCCGATTCGCGTCGACGACGGCCACCACATCGGGGCACCGGCGCACCTGCCGCGCGAACTCGCTCAGCACCTCGGCGGCCGGGGCGTCTGCGTCACGACGCCCCGACTCGAGGCAATGCTGTGATTCGGACCCGTCGAGCAGGGACAACTCGCCCACCGGCAGGGACGGCTCACCCACGGCGTGGGTGAGCAGCTGCTGCCACCACCGCGCGTACTGCGCGATGGTTTCCGGGTCGAAAAGATCTGTGGCGTAGGTGAACTCCGCCGTGATCTCCGCCGGTGCCGGACCTTCCCCGGGACCGGCACCGGCGAAGCTTTCGGTGACCGTGAGTTGCAGGTCGAACTTGGTCACTCCGGTGTCCAATGTACCCGTCCGCACGGACAATCCGGGTAACTCGACCTCGATGTCCCGAGTGTCGGCGACTCCCAGCATCACTTGGAACAACGGGTGACGTGCCGCCGACCGCACCGGGTTCAGCGCCTCGACCAGTTGCTCGAACGGCAGCTCCGCGTGCGCGAAGGCGGCGAGGTCGGTGTCTCGAACCCGTTCCAGCACAACGCTGAAGGGCTCATCGGCGGCGATCGGCGTCCGCAGGACCAGGGTGTTGACGAACATGCCGATCAGATCGTCGAGTTCGCGGTGCCCGCGGCCGGCCACCGGTGTGCCGATCACGATGTCGTCGCTGCCGCTCACCCGGGCCAGCAGCGCCGCCAGACCGGCGTGCAGCACCATGAATGTCGAGATGCCGTGGGCGCGCCCGAGTTCGACGATCGCGGCATGCAACGACGCGGGCAGCTCGAATCGGTACACCGCGCCCTGCCCACCGGCGACGGCAGGACGCGGCCGGTCCGCGGGCAGATCCAGTTGTTCGGGAATCCCGTCCAGCGCCTGGGTCCAGTAGGTGAGCTGCCGCGCGGCCACGGACGCCGGATCGGCGAGGTCGCCGAGCCTGTCCCGTTGCCACAGTGCGTAATCGGCGTATTGCACGGCCGGCGCGTCATCGAAGGACACGCCGCCCGCCAGCCGCGCGGCGTAAGCGACGCCCACCTGCCGGGCCAGCACGGGCAGCGACATTCCGTCGGCGGCGATGTGATGCAACACCACACCCAGCGCGTATTCGTCGGCGGCAATGGCGAACAACGCGGCCCGCACCGGAATTTCGTGCGCCAGATCGAATCCGGCTCCGGCAAATTGGCGGAGCTCTTCCTCGAGTTGTTCGGCGGCAACGAATTTCACCGGAAAGTTTTCCGACTCGACCCGGGTGGCGGGAAGAATATTCTGATGAGCCGCCCCGGCCTCGTCGGCCGGGAACACCGTGCGCAGCACCTCGTGCCGCGCCACCACGTCCGCGAGCGCACGGCGCAATGCGGTGCTGTCGACCGGCCCGCTCATCCGGACCACGAAGGGCATGTTGTAGTCGGCGCTGCCGGTGTCGAATCGATGCAGGAACCAGATCCGCTGCTGTGCCGGCGACAGCGGCAGCACCGGCGGGCGCGGCCCCGCGACGGGGCCGGCCGCCTCGCACATGTCACCGGTTTCGAAGGCCCGGTCGATCAGCTCGGCCAGTGCCTCGACCGTGGTCGCCTCGAACAACTCCCGCACGCCGATCCCGGACCCGAGATCGGCGTTCAACCGTGCGGCCACGCGGGTGGCGGCCAGTGAATTACCGCCCAGGGCGAAGAAGTCGTCGTCGAGTCCGATGCGGTCCCGGCCGAGCACCGCACCGAAGGCTTGGGCCACCGCCCGCTCCGAGACCGACCGCGGCGCACGGCAACTGCCCGCCGACCGCTGTGGCGCCGGCAGCGCGGCGCGATCCAGTTTGCCGGACGCATTCACCGGCAACGCGTCGAGCAGCACATACGCCGCCGGAACCATATATCCCGGCAGCTGTCTCGCGGCCACCCCGCGCACCCGCGCCGTGTCGATCGCATCGGGCCCGGATTCCCCGATTCCGACGAGGTAGGCCACCAGCTGTGCCCCGGCCCCGGCATCGTCGCGCACCACGACCACGGCCCGGCCCACTCCGGGTACCTGCCCCAGCACCGTCTCGATCTCACCGAGCTCGATACGCAGACCGCGCAGCTTCACCTGGGAGTCGGTGCGCCCCAGATATTCCACCTCGCCGTCGGCGGTCCAGCGCACCAGGTCACCGGTGCGATACATGCGCGCACCGGGCCCGGCGTCGGATTCACTGCCCGCGAACGGATCGGCGACGAACCGTTCGGCGGTCAGCTCCGGCCGCCCGACGTAGCCACGAGCGAGCTGAACCCCCGACAGATACAGCTCACCCGCAACACCGACGGGCACCGGCCGTAGCCGTGCGTCGAGCACGTACAGCCGGGTGTTGTGCACCGGTGCGCCGATCGGCACCCCGGCGGTATCGAGCGGCCCCACCCGGTGCGCGGTGACATCCACCGCTGCCTCGGTGGGCCCGTACAGATTGTGCAACCCCGCACCGGGGACCGCGGTCAGCAGTCGCTGCGCCACCGGCCCCGGGAGCTGTTCACCGGACGCGAAAACGTGCCGCAGCGACATCAGTTCGTCCGGGCGCGGCGCCGCGGCCAGAAACGCCGCCAGCATCGACGGCACGAAATGCACAGTCGTGACCCCGTATTCGGCGATCACCTGCCGCAGGTATGCGGGATCACGGTGCCCGTCCGGGGTGGCGAGCACCAGACTCGCGCCGATCTGCAAGGGCCAGCACAGTTCCCACACCGACACGTCGAAGGTGGCGGGCGTCTTCTGCAGCACCACATCGTCGGCGCTCAGTCCGTAGGCACTCTGCATCCAGACCAGCCGGTTGACGATCGCCGCGTGCGGGACCGCGACCCCCTTGGGCCGTCCGGTCGATCCGGAGGTGAACAGGACGTACGCCGGATGTCCCGGCCGCAGCGGCGAGCGGCGCTCCGCATCGGTGACGGGCTCGGCCGAATGTGCCCCCGTCTCCAGATCCTCGAGATCGATCCAGTCCTCGTCGCCGTCGCCGTGATCGTCGCGGGTGGTCAGCACGGCGACCGGCTCGGCGATCCCGAGCACGTACCCGGTGCGTTCGGCGGGATGATCGGGGTCCAGCGGCAGGGGGGCCGCCCCGGCCGCGAGCACCGCGTACATCGCGACCACCAGCTCCGTGGAGCGCCGGATATGCAGCGCCACCGTGGTTTCCGGCCCGGCGCCCCGCGCGATCAGCTCTCGCGCCAGCCGGTTCGCCCGGTGCGACAGTTCGGCGTAGGTGAGCGTTTCGCGACCGCGCAGTGCGATCGCGCCGGGCGTGCGGGCGACCTGCCGGGCGAACATCGACGCCAGCGTCGCGCCCCGGCCCGCGAGCTCATCGATGTCCACCTCGGTGGCATTCCAGATCCGCAGCGTCACTTCCCGTTCCAGATCGGTGGTGACCTCGACGGAGGCCGGCGACCGATCCGGATCGAGATTCACCAGCCGCTCCAGGAAGCCGACGAAGCGCGCGTGGTGCCGGGCGATGTCGTCGCCGGAATAGAGATGGGGGTTCGCCTCGAAGTCGACATGCACCCGGTCGCTGTCGCCGTAGTACACGTTCAGGCTCATGTCCTCGACGGGACCGGTGGACAGTACGTGGTAGCGCCCGACGGTATCGCCCAGGGTCAGATCGCTGCGGAACAACATGATGTTGGCCAGCGGCCCGAACAGCGCACGCCGGGTCGCCGGCTGATCCATCCCCGCATCCCGCCGGATGTCCTCGTGCCGATACCGCTGGTGCCGCAGTGCCCCCGCGACCTCGACCCGGGTCCGGCGCAGCAGCTCTGCCCAGCCGGCCTCGCCGATCCGCAAGCGCAGCGGAACGATATTGGACAGCATGCCCGCCGAACGCCGCATGACCGCCGTCGTCCGGGCGGTGACCGGCAGGCTCAGCACCGCCTCGTCCCGGCCGGTCGATCGGGCGAGGTAGGCCGCGAAGGCCGCCAGCAACACCACCGCGGCCGTCGAATCATGTGCTGCGGCAAGATCGTTCATCCGGGCGACGATCCGGTCCGGCAGCTGCCGGCCGTAGACCAGATTGCCCGCTGCCCGAGGGGCGGTGCGTCCGTTGAGTGTGGTCGCACCGTCGAGATCGCGAACCCGCTCACCCCAGTACTGCCGATCGGAATCGAACCGGCTGCTGCCCACATACTTCTGTTCCCCCGCGACCAGCGATTCGAGGGTGCCGGCCGTCGCCGGGTCCGGCTCGAGCCCGCGCACGGCGGCGGTGTACCGCTCGGCGACCCGCATGGTGTTGGTGAGCGCCCCGAATCCGTCGAGCACGATGTGATGCGCCCGCAGATACCAGAACCAGCGCCGCTCGCCGACCCGCAGCACCGCCCCCGCGAACAGCCGGTCCGAGACCAGGTCGATCGGTGCGGTGTATTCGGCGCGCATCCACTCGTGCGCGGCGGCGACCGGATCGTCGGCCGCGCGCAGATCCACCGGCTCGATCTCGACCGGCAGCCGCGGATCGACGACCTGGTAGGGATCGCCGTCGGTTTCGCCGAGTCGCGCGACCGTGGACCCGAATTCCCGGGCCGCGTCGATCGATACCCGCCGCAGCACCTCGACATCGAGGTCACCGTGCACGTCGACGTACTGGGCGATGGTGATCGGTGTCCGCGGATCGAGCAGCTGTGCGTACCAGACGCCGAGCTGTGCGGGCGTCAGCGGAAACGGCGACGGTTCACCGACGGTCGTGCTCGCGGCGTCCTGCCGCTCATCCGGTCCACACCCGCTCAACTCCGAATCCTGCACCAGAGCCCTCCTCGATCGACGAAATACCCAGCAACCGAACGTTTTCGGGCAGCACGAAACAGGCCCCGGATGCGGCCCGGAGGCACGCGCGGAGGCATGGCCACAGATGGTTCGGCGAAGACACCACACGCCCCGACCGCGTGGGTGCGAAGAATCGAAATAGATTGCGTCTCAGTAATTTCGGTGAACCAGAGTGGTCACCAAGTCATATCGAACCGACACCCTCCAACATCCCGGCCGACGCATTCCCCGGCCTCATCTCCTGCGTCCGGTGGCGAATCACGCACACCGTGTCATGCAGCGAACATTAGGCCGAAGACTTATAAAAAGGAACGAGATCCTTCAAAAAAAATCGGACCGATGTCCAACTCGACCGATAACCGGACAGAGATGTGCCCGAAACCACAGTGTGACCTGCGAGTGTGAGTCAGAGCACTTTCAGACGCGGAGCCTACGAGCCGAAACGTTGCATCTGCGTTGCATCGGCCCCGATTCGCCGGTCGAGCACCCGGATTTTGGCCTCGATCTGGGCATACAGGGCGGAATCGCGATCCGCGGTCGCGCGATAGGCCACCCACGCGGCCGCATCGTCACGCCCCTCGGCGCCCGATGTCCATCGGCCGAGCACGGCGGCGTCACCGGATCGCAACACCGCGGTGCGCAATCGCACCCGCAATTCATCGCGGATGTCTATCACTCCGGGAGCTGTCGAACGGGGCAGCACCGGGCCGGTGTAGTGGTGCACCGCGCTGTGCACATCCCCGGAATCCAGCGCCGCGCGCAATGCCTCCACATCCGTCGACACCGGGACCCGCAGCCGATAGGGCCGCGAGCCGAAGACCTCCGGTCCCACCACCGACCGCAGTCGCGACATGGCCGCCCGGATGGTGGCGTTGTCGAGATCGGTGTCGTCGAGCAGCAGCGCCAGATGATCGGCCGACAAGCCCTCGACGTGTTCGGCCAGCAGCAGCAGAATCTCGGCATGGCGCTGCGACAACGCGATTCGCTCACCGTCGACGGACAACTGCGGCTGCCCCAGCCCCAGCACCTCGAGCGCCAGGCGGCCGGTGGTTCGCGCCGCCGGTCGATCCGCCACCGGGCGCGGTCCACCCCGCTGTTCGGTACGCACGGCGGACAGCACCAGATCCATCTCCGCCGCGGTGGCCGCCGCCTTCACCAGCGCCAGGATTTCGGGACGGGCGACGCGCACGCCGCCCGCGATCATCAGGACACCGGCCAGGCGACCGTCCGGATCGTGGACGGGCGCGGCCGCTCCGGTGAGCTGATGCATCCGGTGCAGGAAATGTTCCGGGCCGTGGATCCAGGTCGCGCGGCCGGTGCGAACCACGAGGCCCACGGCATTGGTTCCGATCCGGCGTTCGGACAGATCATCGCCCTCCCGCAGCCCGACCTCGGCCGCGGCCTCGACTCGGTCCGGATTGCCGTGCACCGACAGCACCCGGCCGAACTGATCGGCGACAACCACGATCAATCCGATCCCGGTGGCATCCTGCAACAGCAGTTTGTCGACCAGTGGCATCACCGCGGCTATCGGATGGTTGTCGCGATAGCGCTGCAGATCGGAGCCCCGCAGCCCACGACCGTCGAGAATGTCCATCGGATCGACGCCGCCGCGCAGACTACGCAACCACGACTCCAGAACCAGCGGACGTAGTAATCCGGGCAGCTGGTTGAGCTGATCTCCCCCGACACTGAGATATCCATGGGCCTGAGCGGCATAGGCTTCCAGCGCACCGAGCTGCGTCCCGGGCTCGACCCTGTGCCCTGGGCGGTTATCGCCTGTGAGATTGCTGACCATTTGCCTTTCTTTCCCGTCCCACACTGTACCGGCGGGTCGGGAACGGCATGGGTGAAGCTTGCGGTTTGTCCGGCAGGTCACACCGGGTCCGGATCATCGGGAAATGTGAGGCAGGCGGCATCGCAGTGACACTGTGTCGCCCGTCATCAATGGCGCGGGACGGCCGGGCGCAACGCGGCAACATTACGAGCCCGGATGGCACCCGACCACAGGCCGGTGCCATAAGCGATATCGTCGAGCCGCTTGCAGAACAGATAGCGCAGCGGGTCCAGGCCACCGGCGTCGCGATGAGTGAACCAGTCGGCCAGTCCGTCCGCGATCGCCAGGGTCAGCGCGATCCGGCGAATCCGGCGCGAGGCGATCATCGCCAGCACCGTCACCGGCCAGTAATGCCGGCACAGCGCCGAGACGATGCGCCACACTCCGCCGGAGAAGCCACGGGCCAGGTGGATCGCCGCCACCCGGGTCGGGTTGTCGAGCTCGGCGAAGACCCGCCGCAGCCGGATCAGCGCGGCGACCAAAGTCGCGATCCCGCCGAGTATTCCGGCCCGCGAGGCCGTGGCCAGCAGTGCCGTCGCCGCGATCGTCCAGAACGGCACCGACAGCGGCGCGACCATACCCGTGTGCCGTCGGGCCAGCGGCGCCGCGCTCGCGCCGTGGGACACCTTGCGCCCGAACCACTTCCCGAATGAGGCCGGCTGATCACAGGCCACGTGCGCGGCCGGCTCGTAGCGTAGCCGCCAGCCGGACCGCTCGAGGCGCCAGCACAGATCGATATCGGCGGCCGAGCGCATCTGCTCGTCGAAGCCGCCCTCCGCCAGCAGCGCGCGCCGGCGAACGAGCAACGCCGCGCCCGGAGCATAGGAGACCGAGCCGCGCGAACTGACCGCGGTTTCGCGGCGGCCGAAATCCAGCGACGAACGCGCGCTCTCGTACCGGCCCAGCACACTGGCATCCGGTTCCCGAGCCACGATCCGCGGTGCGACCAGCGCCACCTCCGGATCGCTGAAATGCCCCAGCATGACCTCGAGCCAGCCCGCGCGCGGCACCACCTCCGAGTCCAGGAACGCCACGAACTCCGTTGTCGCGGCGAGCAATCCGGCATTGCGCGCCGCGACCACCCCGTGCCGGGTGTCGTGGCGCAGCACGGTGACCCGGCAGCGCCCGCCGGTGCGCGGAATTCGGACCGGCCGATCCGACCCGTCGTCCACGACCACCACACTGTGCCCGCGCAGGGTCGCCAGCAGCCGCTGCAGTCCCGCGGCGTCGTTGTGATGCGGCACCACGACGGTGACGTCCTCGGGCGACGGCAGCAGCCGCGGACGCGGGTTGGCGACCCCGGAGTCGAGCAGCCGTCTGGCAACCACAGCGGACTTGGGATCCGTCACTTCGAGATACCCGTCACCGATCAGGGCGGCCGCATCCGGAGCCAGCTTCAGCAACCTCGTCGGCGTACCACCGACCAAGAGCCTTCCACCGGAATAGGCGCGCACCCGAGGATCGATTCGCACCCCGAACCCGTTGGGTAGTCGATCATGGCGCATTCCAGGAATGCTATGCGCAAACCGCTCGCGGGACATCCTCAGTCGAAAAAAACGGCCGGAATTCGATACCGAATCCGGGCACCGGCACCGCATTCGGCTTCGCGGGCCGTCAATGGCGGTACACAGTAATCGGCTATCACACAGCAACATTCACTTACCGGGCGACTCTTCCGTTTCGAAGCAACTCCGGCGCACCCTCGGCTAATCCACAGCTCGATGCCTCGCCGGACCGCGTACCAGCCACCACCCTGTACCGGACCGATGCGGCGAACTCGCACTCTAGACTGCGGAAGGCAAGCACGTTGAACAGCAGATGACGGATGTCCGACGGGCGAGCCGCGACAGGTCTCGAGGTGGCATGGGAGTAGGACGGATGCAGACGAGCGGCGGCGGCAACACACTCTCGGAAGCCGAGATCGTCGAGGCCGCATTGCGCGTGGTGCGCGCCGACGGAGTGGAGAAGCTGTCGATGCGACGGCTCTCGCGCGAACTCGGCGTCTCCCCCATGGCGCCCTACTATTACGTCGCCGACAAACGCGAACTGCTGGATCTGGTGGCCAGCGCGGCCCTGACCGGAGTACGCACCCCGCCACCGGAGTTCGGCACCTGGCAACAGCGACTGCGGGAACTGATCGATCAAATCGACGAGAAGCTACGCAAACACCCGGGATTGGGTGACGTGCTCATCGAACAGACTCTCGGCAAACAACTCGATCTGATCGCCGCCGTGATGGGAATCCTGTCCGACGCCGGATTCGACGACCGCAATGTGCTGGCCGCCTACGCCACCATTCACACATATCTGTTCGGCCGCGCCCGGGTCAATCCGCGTGACCACTCCGCATTGGCCGACACACCACTTCCGGATGCCGTCGAGCGGGCCGTGAAGCATCTGAGCGATCTGCGTGGCAAATACTCCTACGACTTCGGCATGGAGGTGCTGATCGCGGGGCTCGAGGCCCAGCTTGTCCGGCAGCGGGACGGGCACGTATCATAAATTAGAACACGTTCTAGTTTGCGGTAAGGTACAACCCGACCCGCTGACGTCCGGCCCGAGAGGACACCATGACCACCGTCGATCCCGTCGTACCGCACAGCTCGCGATCAGCCGTGCTGCGGGTCGCCGCTGTCGTCGAGGAGACGGCCGACGCCTGCTCCCTGGTCTTCGATGTGCCCGAGGATCTGCGCGAACGCTTCGCCTATCAGCCCGGCCAGTTCCTGACGCTGCGCATTCCGAGTGAGCGCACGGGTTCGGTCGCACGCTGCTATTCGCTGGCCAGTTCACCGCACACCGACGACCGGCCCAAGGTCACCGTCAAACGCACCGTCGACGGATACGCCTCGAACTGGGTGTGCGACAACGTCAAAACCGGTGACGAGATCGAGGTCCTGCCGCCGTCGGGCATCTTCACCCCGAAGGATCTGGACGAGGATCTGCTGCTGTTCGCCGCCGGCAGCGGAGTCACTCCGGTGATGTCGATCCTGAAGTCCGCCCTCGCGCGCGGCAGTGCGCGGATCGTGCTGGTCTACGCGAACCGCGATCCGGAATCGGTGATCTTCGCCGAGGAACTCCGTGAGCTCACCGCCAAGAACCCGCAGCGACTGGTGGTGCTACATTGGCTGGAGGTACTGCAGGGACTGCCGACCGTCGAAGGATTGGCCGCGCTGTGCGCGCCCTTCACCGACCACCGCGCCTTCATGTGCGGCCCCAAACCCTTCATGGACCGCGTCCACGACGCGCTGGCCCAACTGGAGGTGCCACGCACCCGCACCCACGCCGAGGTGTTCAACTCGCTGTCCGGTGACCCGTTCGCCGACACCGCGCCCGCCGAAGTGAGCGAAGAGGATGCCGCCGACGCCGCCACCGTAGAGGTGGAACTCGACGGCGAGACGCACTCGATGCAGTGGCCGCGTCGCCAGACCCTGGTCGACATCATGCTCGCCAAGGGCCTGGACGTGCCGTACTCCTGCCAGGAGGGCGAATGCGGCTCCTGCGCCTGCACCGTGCTGGAAGGCAAGGTGGAGATGGACAATTCGGAGATCCTGGATCCGGAGGACATCGAGGCCGGCTACATCCTCGGCTGCCAGGCGCATCCGGTCACCGACCATCTGAAGATCCAGTTCTGAAATCTTGGCCTTCGCTTCGGCGGGGTTCGCGGCCCCTTGGTCTCGCCGTTCGGGTACCGCTCGCTGGTGATCACGGCCGCAATCGTGGTCGGTGCACTCGCGCTGGCCCGGATCGCGGCGGGGGTGATCACCGATCCCGGGCGGCGCACACTCGC
>NZ_JBFAUW010000018.1:0-2777 GCF_040679495.1 Nocardia sp. NPDC052254
GGTACTGCACTCGACAGGGTGTGGGAGAGTAGGACACCGCCGGAACATACATTGCGAGAGGCCCCCAACCAGCAGGTTGGGGGCCTCTCCGCATTCCCGGACCCCCCGAAACCACAGGTGCCGAGCACTTCGACATCAGATCGTCGGGCGGCCGCAACAGCTGCTCGGGCCGGGCAGATGCGGGCGTGTGGGTGACGCGTGATTGAATTTGTGGTGGTTACGGAGATGCGCCGGTCCTCGGCGCACGGTCTGTATATGGTCGCCGGCGATGCGTGCCGGATCAGAGAAAGGTATCGCTGTGTCGGAGCATGACGACGGTAGGAGACCCTTCCGCCGTGGTAGTACCGGTTCGGAATCGGGCGGCTCCGGCAAACCCGCGCGGGAGGCGGGCGACGGGGAGCGGCGCTCGGGTGGATTCCGCCGGGATGCTGGTGACCGATCGGCAGGAGGCTTCCGGCGCGACGAGGGCGATCGACGGTCCACGGGACGCGACGACGACCGCGGCGGAAGCGGACGTGGCTCCGGCCGGGATTTCGATCGCCGGACCGGTGGCGGATCCGCCCGGGAAGGCGAGCGGCGATCGGGCGGCGGTTTCCGTCGTGACGACGATCGGCGCCCGAGCGGTGATGACCGTCGTACCGGCGGTTTTCGGCGGGGCGATGACGATCGGCGCGCAACTGGCGGTGAGGACCGTCGTTCCGGTGGATTCCGGCAGAACGACGATGACCGTCGCGGGCAGGGGGGATTCCGGGGGCGTGACGATGACCGCCGCTCGGGTGGATCTCGCCGCGGAGACGAGGACAGCCGCGGTGGCGAATTTCGGCGTGGTGGCGACGACCGCCGCACCGGCGGGTACGGACGTGGTGAGGGCGAGCGGCGGTCCGGCGGTTTCGGTCGTGATCGTGATGATCGCCGTGGCGGCGGATACCGGCGCGACGAGAGCGGTTCCGCCCGCTCCGGCGACGATCGCCGCAGCGGCTTCGGACGCGGTGGTGACGATCGCCGAACCGGTGGTTCCGGCCGCGGTGAACGCGGACCGGGGAGCGGGTTCCGCGCAGAAGGCCGTCCGCGTGCGGACCAGACGGGCGGCGCGCACTCCGAGGAGTTCGGCGACCGGGGGTTCCGCCGGCGCGGTGGCGAAGGCGGGCGGGTCGGTAACGAGACAAGGTCCGGGCGTCCGGACGAACCCTCACTGCCCGATGACATCCAAGCGAGCGATCTGGACGGCGCCGTACGCCGGGATCTGCTGAGTCTGGACAAGAGCAACGCGGAAACTGTCGCCCGGCATCTGGTCATGGCGGCGCAGCTGCTCGACGAGGACCCCGAGCAGGCGCTGGAACACGCACGGGCAGCCCGCCGCCGTGCGGGCCGGATCGCGGTGGTTCGCGAGACCGCCGGTGTGATCGCGTATCACGCCGGCGAATGGGCCGAGGCACTGTCGGAACTGCGGACCGCCCGGCGGATGTCGGGTGGCTCCGGACTGCTCGCGGTCATGGCGGACTGCGAACGCGGACTGGGCCGGCCCGAGCGTGCGATCGAACTGGGACGCAGTGACGAGGCGCGGGCGCTGTCGGGTGACGAGGCGACCGAGCTGCGGATCGTGGTCGCGGGTGCGCGCATGGACCTCGGTCAATACGATCAGGCCGTGGTGACCCTGCAGACGCCGGAATTGGATCCGGCACGGTCCGGGTCCGCCGCGGCACGTCTGTTCTATGCCTACGCCGAGGCATTGCTCGCGGCGGAGCGCGCCGACGATGCGCTGCAATGGTTCCTCAATGCCGCGGCCGCGGATGTCGAGGGTGAAACCGACGCCGAGGAACGGGCCGAGGAACTCGCGGGCACCCGTGACGACAACGTGGAGTAACGAGTGGCAGCATCGCTACGGGAGGGCTTCGACGCTCTCCTGCTGGACCTTGACGGCACGCTGTACCGCGGGGCGGAGGTGATCGCCGGTGCTCCGGCGGCCCTCAACGGCGGTGGCGGCCAGACACTGATGTACGTCACCAACAACGCGAGCCGCTCGGCGAGCGCGGTGGCCGAACACCTGCGTGAGCTGGGTTTCCGGGCAACCGTCGACGAGGTCGTGACCAGTGCGCAGGCCGCCGCGCACGTCTTGGCCGCCCGGGTGCCGGCCGGTGCGGCGGTACTGATCGTCGGTAGCGACGACCTCGCCGCGGAAGTCGCCACTGTGGGCCTGCGACCGATCCGTCGCTTCGACGGGGTCGTGCCCGACGCCGTCGTGCAAGGACATTCACCGGACACCGCGTGGCCGGACCTGGCCGAAGCCTCCTATGCCGTACGGGCCGGTGCCCTCTGGGTGGCCGCCAATACCGATGCGACCCTGCCGAACGAGCGCGGCCTGGCACCCGGTAACGGCGCGATGGTGGCGGCATTGCGGGCCGCGACCGATTCCGATCCCGTCGTCGCGGGCAAGCCGTACGCGCCACTGCTCGAGGATGCGCTGGTGCGGGCAGACACCCGGAACGCACTGGTGGTGGGCGATCGCCTCGATACCGATATCGACGGCGCCCGCTGTGTGGCGCTGCCGTCACTGATGGTGCTGACCGGCGTCAGCACCCTCGACGACGTGCGCGCGCGTCCCACCGACCGGCGGCCGACCTACATCGCTCGCGATCTCGACGCGCTCAACCATCCCGTGGTGCGGCCGGAGCTGTCCGGCGATGAGGATGTGCTCGAGCGCGCGAACGCACTGCTGGACGCGAATCCGGGACGTGCGGTGGCATTGACGGACTGAGCACCCAGCGGGATCGTCATCG
>NZ_JBFAUW010000018.1:2873-114208 GCF_040679495.1 Nocardia sp. NPDC052254
CGCGGTGCGACGGTGCGACGGTGCGACGGTGCGACGGTGCGACGGTGCGACGGTGCGACGGTGCGACGGTGCGACGGTGCGACGGTGCGACGGTGCGACGGTGCGAATTGTGTTCGTGTAGTTCGTTGTCCGCGCAATTCGCGAAATGGTGCCGCCGGATCGGTTGTTGTGCGAATCCCGCGCCTCGGGTGGCGCCGGCGCGAATCTCGTTGCCGGGCAGTGCCGGAGGCCCTACCTCCGATCGTCGTGGCCGACCGCGGCCGGTGTCGCGGACTGCTGCAGCAGTCCCATCCGGCGCAACATCGGAGTGGCCGCAGCACCGGCGCGCCGACGGCTGATGGCCGCGAGTTCGTGTGCGGCCGTGGGGATTTTGAGCCACCACCGCTCGAACGGACGGTAATCATCCGCCGGGGCGAGGCGTTCGGCCAGGTCGGGCCGCTGGATGCGTAGATAGCGGCGGGCCCGGGCAGCGTGCATCGGGTCGGAGGCGATGATGATGCGGTCCGCGTTCTCGATCAGCGGAGTCGTGAATTCGATATTCTGCCAGGTGCTTTCGGCGTTCGGCTCGACTCTGATGCGGTCGAGGGGTACGCCGAGCCGGTCATGCGCGTAGGCGGCCATGACCTCGGCCTCCACCCACGGCCCGTGTACCGCGCCACCGGTGAAGACGAGGAATCCCGCGCGCTCCGGGGCGAGTGAGCGCGCGCCGATCCGGCACCGCCATCGCTGCAACGCCGTGGTGCTGCCATCGGATGCGGCCGGATAACCGAGGACCACGACCACATCGGTGCCACCGGGGCGCGGTGAACGTGCCGAGCCGAGTAACCGTCCCGAAGCCCGGCTGTGTACGCGTTCGGCGGCCAGCAGTGCCGCCGCGAACGCCGCGGCGGAACCCCCCACGAACCCGGCGGCCAGGCGCGTGGCAGGCCGGGACGGACGTCGGTCACCTCGCACGCCGCCATTGTGCCAAGAGTCGGCCGTGACCACAGGACCGGACTCCGGCCGGCGGTTCCCGGGTGCGTGCCACAGCGGACCTCAACCGCAGGCCAGGCGTGCGATATGCCCCAGACGACGCGGTTGGCGGCTCGCGATACCTCGGTCTGCCGGATCGTCCGTCGTGGTCGTGGTCGTGGTCGTGGTCGTGGTCGTGGTCGTGGTCGTCGGCATGGCGCCCGGCGAACCCCGGTTCCACCGCGACGACCTGGTCGGATGCGCGACAGGCGGCGGACCATGCCGGATACGGCGGCCACAGGGGTGGTCCCGTGGTCCGAGCGCGTCTGCCGGTGGACACGGGGCGACGGGTGAAACAGTGCGCGCGGCGCCGCGTGAGGGCCCCGGAACGCACGGTCCCGGTTCGTCGAACACTCCGCGCGGTACGGGCCGTGCCTCACCTGCCCGCAGACACGCCGACACGCCGTTCGTCCTGAACTCCGTCGCCGTGGCCGCCGTGGCGGATCGCCGGTGGCCGGTGCCGGAGCCCGACAGGAGGCGGCCGTGCGGAAGGCGGTGATCGGCGTCCCGGCACGGGATCGGCCGCCGGTGCGGACCCCGCGAACCGCCCGGTTACGAGGTGCCCGGTGCCTCGGCCGCCTGCCGTGCGACGCCGGAACTCCGGTAGCGTTGAGACACCATGACTACGCCCACTCCACGCCCGCAGCCGCCCGGTTCCGCCGGTCCTCGCCCGGGGGTTCCGTTGCCCGGACAGCATCTCGCGGATACCACGGCGGGGTTCGCCGACCCGGAACAGGTCCGCGGCGAGGTGGCGGCATTGCTGGCGGAATTGCCTGGAGGACAACGCAACAGCGGTGAGACCGCCGAGGGTGTGGACAGGGCCGGTGCGGATATCACCCGACGCGCCCGCATTCTCGAACAGGCACACGAGGTGCTGGTCGGCGCCCTGGCGACGGTGGACAAGATCTGAGGTGGCCAGGCGCGCGCGAGTGGACGCCGAATTGGTTCGACGGGGATTGGCGCGGTCGCGGGAACACGCGGTCGAGCTGATTCACGAGGGCCGCGTCCTGATCAACGGTGCGGTCGCGTCGAAACCGGCGACCGCGGTGGAACCGAACACCCCGGTGCTGGTCCGCGACAAACCCGACGAGGTGCAGTGGGCCTCGCGTGGGGCCCACAAGCTGCTCGGGGCTCTCGAGGCATTCGAACCCCTCGGGGTGAGTGTGGCCGGGAAGCGATGCCTGGACGCCGGTGCGTCGACCGGCGGCTTCACCGACGTGCTGCTGGAGCGGGGAGCCCGCGAGGTGGCCGCGGTCGACGTCGGATACGGCCAGCTGGTCTGGCGGCTGCGGAACGACGAGCGGGTGCACGTCTTCGACCGCACCAATGTGCGGGCGCTGACGGCGGAGGCGATCGACGGTCCGGTCGACCTGGTCGTCGCGGATCTGTCGTTCATATCGCTGGGGCTGGTACTGCCCGCGCTGGCGGCCTGCTGTGCACCGGGTGCCGATCTGCTGCCCATGGTGAAACCGCAGTTCGAGGTCGGCAAACGGCGAGTAGGCTCCGGCGGTGTGGTGCGTGAACCGGCGCTGCGGGCCGAGGCGGTGACCGACGTGGCCGGCGCGGCCGCGGAACTGGGCCTGCACACCCGGGGTGTGGTGGCCAGCCCGCTGCCCGGTCCGTCCGGCAACGTCGAGTATTTCCTGTGGTTGCGCAAGGACGTCCCCGGAGCCGAACCGGCCGGTACGGAATCGGCCGGGCTGGCAGAGATGGTGCAGCGTGCGGTCGAGGAGGGGCCACAGTGAAGCGGGAGATCCTGCTCGTCGCGCATCCGGGCCGTTCCGAACTGCTCGAGACGGCGCACCGGGTCGCGAAGATCTTCGCCGACGCGGGGATCGGGCTGCGAGTTCTCGAGGACGAGGCGTACAGCACCAAACTCGATTTCGACGACACCGGTGAACCCGACGGATATCCGGTGCGCGTGGTGGCGCACGGGCCGGAGGCCGCGGTGGGCTGTGAGATGGTGCTGGCTCTCGGCGGTGACGGGACATTCCTGCGGGGCGCCGAGATGGCTCATCCGGCGCGGGTACCGGTACTGGGAATCAATCTGGGCCGCATCGGTTTTCTCACCGAGGCCGAAGCCGAACACCTCGACGACGCCCTGGCCCAGGTCGTGCGCGGTGATTACCGCATCGAGCAGCGGATGACCGTAGATGTCAGTGTTCGCGTCGATGATGTGGTGGTGGAACGCGGATGGGCCCTCAACGAGGCCAGTATCGAGAACGCCGCCCGCATGGGCGTGCTGGAGGTCGTCCTCGAGGTCGACGGCCGCCCGGTGTCGCAATTCGGTTGTGACGGTGTGCTGATCGCCACGCCCACCGGGTCCACCGCCTATGCCTTCTCCGCCGGCGGGCCGGTCGTCTGGCCGGAACTCGAGGCGTTGCTGGTGATCCCCAGCAACGCCCACGCGCTGTTCGCGCGGCCGCTGGTGACCAGCCCGCAGTCGCGCATCGCCGTGGAAACCGTTGCCGGCGGCCACGATGCGATCGTCTTCCTGGACGGCAGGCGCACGCTCGCGCTGCCGCGGGGCGGACGGTTCGAAGCGGTGCGCGGTGCCGAACCCGTGCGCTGGGTGCGCCTGGATTCCGCACCCTTCGCCGATCGGATGGTGCGCAAATTCCGTCTGCCCGTGACAGGCTGGCGGGGTCGGCCGAGTGCGGGGCAGCCCCGCGAAACTTCCGAGCGCCCCGGCTCAGGCGATAGCCAACACCGCCGAACGGAGAGCACACGTGCTGACAGAGATCAGGATTGACGGCCTCGGCGTCATATCCACCGCGACGGCCCAATTCCACGAGGGGCTGACGTGTGTGACCGGCGAGACCGGCGCCGGTAAGACGATGGTGGTCACCGGTCTGCATCTGCTCGGTGGTTCCCGCGCGGACGCCGGCCGGGTGCGCCGCGGTGCCACCCGGGCCGTGGTGGAGGGCCGATTCACCATCGACGAGGTGCACGACGGAGCTCGCGACGAGGTCGAGAAGGTTCTGGAATCGACCGGCGGGCAACGCGACGACGACGACAGCATCATCGCCGTACGGACTGTCGGCAGTGACGGGCGTTCGCGGGCACATCTGGGTGGTCGCAGTGTCCCGGCGGCGGCGCTGTCGGAATTCACCGCACCGCTGCTGACCGTGCACGGGCAGAACGACCAGTTGCGGTTGCAGCGCCCGGATCAGCAGCTGCATGCCCTGGACCGTTTCGCCGGCTCCGCCGTATCCGGACTGCTGCGCAAGTATCAGCTGGCCCGGCGAACCTGGTTACAGGCGCGGACCGAATTGCTCGAGCGGACCGCGCGTGGCCGCGAACTGGCCCTCGAGGCCGATCGCCTGCATCATTCGCTGAACGAGATCGATACCGTCGCACCGGAACCCGGTGAAGACGAGCGCATCGTCGCGGAGGTGCTGCGGCTCAGCGATCTGGATTCGCTGCGCGAGGCCGCCGGCGCCGCCCACGACGCGCTCGCCGGGTCGGGTGACGAGCCGGGCGCGGGCGCGGGCGCGCTGGACGCGCTGGGTGCGGCGCGCGCCCGGCTGGAGGCCGGTGAGGATCCGGCCCTGACGGCCCTGGCGCCGCGCCTCGGTGAGGCGATCGCGGTGGTGGTCGACGTGACCACCGAGTTGAGTTCGTATCTGTCGGATCTGCCGTCCGATCCGGCGGCCCTGGACAGTCTGCTCACCCGCCAGGCGGAATTGAAATCACTGACTCGCAAGTACGCCCCGGATGTCGACGCGGTGATCGCCTGGGCCGAGGACGCGCGCACCCGCCTGACCTCGCTGGACGTATCCGACGAGGCGCTGGCCGCATTGGCCGTGGAGGTGGAGACCGCCGCGGCACAGGTGCGGGAGACGGCGAAGAAGCTCACCGCGGCGCGCCGCAAGGCCGCCCGCAAGCTGGCGACGGCGGTGAGTGCGGAACTGAGCGGGCTGGCGATGGGCCGCGCCTCACTCGAGGTACAGGTCCGGCCGCTGGCCGCAGGTGCACAGGACAACGCGCCCATCACAGTCGACGGCGCGGAATTACATGCCGGCGGTACCGGCGTCGACGAGGTGGAGTTCCGGCTGTCCGCGCACTCGGGTGCGCAGTCGCTGCCGTTGAGCCGCAGCGCGTCCGGGGGTGAGCTGTCGCGGGTGATGCTGGCGCTGGAGGTCGTGCTCGCCTCCTCCGATTACGGCTCGACCATGGTCTTCGACGAGGTCGACGCCGGAGTCGGGGGACGGGCCGCGGTGGAGATCGGACGCCGGCTGGCCCGGCTGGCTCGCACCCACCAGGTCATCGTGGTGACCCACCTGCCCCAGGTGGCCGCCTTCGCCGATACCCACCTCGTGGTGGACAAGGTCGACGACGGCAAGGGCGTCAACAGCGGGGTGCACGCGCTGAGCACCGATGAACGTGTCGTCGAACTGGCTCGCATGCTGGCCGGTCTCGACGACACCGAGACCGGCCGCGCGCACGCCGAGGAACTGCTGGCCACCGCTCGCGCGGAAAAGGCCGAGGCCGGTTCCGTGGCCGGCTGAGCCGACGCAGCGAACGTCAGTTCGCGACGGCCTTCTTGGCGGCCTTGAGGAACGGCGCGATCAGCGCGCGCAGGAACAATTCGGTCGCCTTGTCCGGAACCGGCAGGGAGGGCTCGGATTCCATCCGGTACGTGACCAGGGTGCCGCCGGGCGCATCGGCGAGGGTGATGGTGCCGACGTGCCGCTTGACCGGCGCACCGGCGATGATCCGGTATTCGATGCGCTCACCGGGAACCAGGGCGGTGGTTTCCTCGGTCACGCCGATACCACCCAGCCCGACGCGATACTGCGCGCCGACGCCCGAGGGTTCCGGAGCACCGGGCTTGCGCAATGTGATCCGCACGGGCAGATGGTCGTTGAGGCTGTCGCGTTCGGCGAACAGCTGGTAGACGACGTCGCGCGGTGCGGAAATAACCGTGTCGACAGTGGTGCTGGCCATGGAGTTCTCCTTCGGATGCAGTGAGCCGAAGCATATCGGTACCAGTGGTTACACACGGCGCGCCAGTCGACCGGCGGCCGCCCCGCTCGCATTGGCATCGTGACCGGAGATGTGATATTACGTCGGCGCGCCTCCACCCAGGGTTGAGAGTTTACGGCCACTATCGGATGCCATGAAGATGCTGGCGCTGTTGTCCCGCAACACCGAAACGCTTCCCGGGCTCGCCGGGATGGCCCGGGTGGACCGCAACACCCGGCGTCTGCTGAAGCGGGTCGGGGCGGGTGATGTGGTGGTCCTCGACGAGATGGATATCGATCGCATCACCGCTGACCGGCTCGTTGCCGCCGGAGTCGGCGCGGTGATCAATGCCTCACCGTCGATCTCCGGTCGATATCCGAATCTCGGCCCGGAGGTCTTGGCGGCCAACGGAATCGTGTTGCTGGATGCTGTCTCGCATGATGTTTTCGGCAAGATCAAGGACGGTAGCAAGGTCCGCATCGATGGCGGGGTGGTGTATGCCGACAAGCTGACCAAGAAGGAACCCGAGGTTCTGGTCGAGGGCATCGAGCTGACCGCCGAGGTCGTGGCCGAGCGGATGATCGAGGCCCGCAACGGGCTCGCCGACCATCTGGAGGCCTTCGCAGGCAATACGATCGAGTTCATTCGCAGTGAAAGTGCCCTGCTCATCGATGGTTTCGGTGTTCCGGCACTGGAACTGTCGATGCGCAATCGGCATGTCGTGGTGGTCGCCGACGGGCCCGACAGTCGCGACGACCTCAAGGCCATCAAACCGTTCGTCAAGGAGTACGCGCCGATCCTGGTGGGCGTGGGCCGCGGCGCGGATGTCGTCACCAAGGCCGGCTATCGCCCCGATCTGATCGTCGGCGACCCGGAGGAGATCACCGCCGGCACGCTGAAATGCGGTGCGGAGGTCATCCTTCCGGCCGATACCGACGGACATGCCAAGGGGCTGGAACGGATTCAGGACCTCGGTATCGGCGCGACCACGTTCCCGTCCTCGGGCGCGCCATCGGATCTGGCGCTGCTGCTGGCCGATCATCACGGCGCCGCGTTGATCATCACCTGTGGCGCGCCTGCCTCGCTCGACGATTTCTTCGACCGCAGCCGCCGCGAATCCAATCCGGCGATGTTCCTCACCCGGCTCAAGGCGGGGCCGAAACTGATGGACGCCAAGGCCGTCGCGACCCTGTACCGGCGAGGTGGTTCGGGCTGGGCGACCGCGCTGGTGGTGCTCGCGGCGCTGGTGGCGTTGATCGTCGGCGTGCTGGTGTCCTCGCATCTGGGTGGCGACGTACTGGACTGGCTGGATTCGCTGTGGAGCCAGGCTCAGGACGGGCTGCAGCGACTATCGAATCATCGGGGGTAGACGACAGTGGGTTCGCTTCGTCGGCTGGGCATCTCGCTGCTCGCGATCTTCGTGGCCCTCGTGGTCGGTGCGGCGGTGGGGGCCGTCGTGCGTGACCGGGGATCGGGTGGACCCGATCTGTCGGAGCGCAACCGAGCGCTGACGGCGGCCAACAGCCGGCTCGAACGGGAGGTCGGTGCGGCCGACGAGTTCATCGCCCGGTCGGCGGGCCGGATTCTGGGCGGCACCCTGGCCGACCGGACGGTGCTGATGTTCACCACCCCCGATGCCGACGGTGGTGATGCCGACGCCGTCGCGGCCGCCCTCACCACCGCCGGGGCGAAGGTCACCGGCCGGATCGCGCTCACCGACGCCTTCGTCGACGCCGCGCAGGGCGATCGGCTGCGCACCGCCGTCACCAACATGATTCCGGCCGGCGCCCAGTTGCAGACCGGGGCCGTGGACCAGGGCAGTCTCGCCGGTGATCTACTCGGTCTGTCGTTGCTCGCCGATCCCGCGAACAATGCCGAACGGGCCACCGATCAGGAGCGCGGACTCATCCTCGACACTCTGCGTGGCGGTGGGTTCGTCGCAGCCGGTGATCTCGCGCCCGCGCAGTTGGCGGTGGTCGTGACCGGCAACGGTGCGCGCGCCGATCACAACGGGCAGGGATCGATCATCGCGCATTTCGCCGGCGCGCTGCGGGGCCGCAGCGCGGGGGTGGTGCTGGCCGGGCGATCCGGGGCCGCGGCCGGATCCGGACCGATCGCTCAGGTGCACGCCGAGGATCGGCTGGGTACGACGGTGACCACGGTCGACAATGTGGACCGTCGGATCGGGCGGGTGACAACAGCTCTCGGGCTGGCGGAGCAACTCGACGGCAAAGCCGGTCGTTACGGCGCCGGCCCGGACGCCACCTCGCTGTCGGTCGCCGGTCTGCCCGGTTGAGCGGATCGGCGGCGCCGCTGGGCAACGGCTCGCCGATCGACACGTCGGAGCGAGTGCCGGACCGATCCACCGGAGTCCGGTCCGTCGATCCCGGACGGTCATGAGGTTGCTGCGCCGAGTGAGACGTAAGTGACAGACGAGCATCACAACCACCGGTCCATCGCGCGTGGCATTCGTTTCGCAACCGAATTTCGTGTTAGCGTGGGGTTCCGTGAGTCAATCGCGGATTCCGGCGCGCTCCCCCCATCAGACGGCCACCAAACATATCTTCGTGAGTGGCGGCGTGGCCTCCTCTCTCGGCAAGGGTTTGACGGCTTCCAGCCTCGGTCAGCTGCTGACCTCCCGCGGCTTGCGGGTCACCATGCAGAAGCTGGACCCGTACCTGAACGTCGACCCCGGCACCATGAACCCCTTCCAGCACGGTGAGGTGTTCGTGACCGACGACGGTGCCGAAACCGACCTGGACGTCGGGCACTACGAGCGCTTTCTCGATCGCGATCTGTCCGGGGATGCGAACGTCACCACCGGGCAGGTCTACTCGTCGGTCATCGCCAAGGAACGGCGAGGTGAGTATCTCGGTGACACCGTGCAGGTCATTCCGCACATCACCGACGAGATCAAAGACCGCATCCTGGCGATGAGCGGCCCGGATCTGCAGGGGCAGACCCCGGATGTGGTGATCACCGAGATCGGCGGCACCGTCGGCGACATCGAATCCCAGCCGTTCCTGGAGGCCGCCCGCCAGATCCGCCACGAGGTCGGGCGGGAGAACTGCTTCTTCCTGCACGTGACGCTGGTGCCGTATCTGGCGCCCTCCGGTGAGCTGAAGACCAAACCCACCCAGCACTCGGTCGCCGCACTGCGCAATATCGGTATCCAGCCCGATGCGCTGATCCTGCGCTGTGACCGGGAGGTGCCGCAGGGGCTGAAGAACAAGATCGCGCTGATGTGCGATGTGGATATCGACGCCTGCGTCTCCACCCCCGACGCGCCCTCGATCTACGACATTCCGAAGGTGCTGCACCGCGAGGGGCTCGACGCCTACGTCGTGCGCAAGCTGGGGCTGCCGTTCCGGGATGTGGACTGGACGGTCTGGGGCGATCTGCTCGACCGGGTACACAACCCCCGCGAGGCGGTGACCGTCGCGCTGGTCGGCAAATACGTCGATCTGCCCGATGCCTACCTGTCGGTGACCGAGGCGCTGCGGGCCGGCGGCTTCGCGGCCAAGGCCAAGGTGAACATCCGCTGGGTGCAGTCCGACGAGTGCGAGACCCCCGAGGGCGCACAGCACCATCTGGGTGATGTCGACGCCGTGCTGATCCCGGGCGGATTCGGCATCCGGGGTATCGAGGGCAAGGTGGGCGCGATCCGATTCGCTCGTACCCGCTCGATTCCGCTGCTGGGGCTGTGCCTGGGACTGCAGTGCGTGGTCATCGAGGCCGCGCGCTCGGTCGGGCTCGAGGATGCCAACTCCGCGGAATTCGAGCCGGAGACAACACATCCGGTGATTTCGACGATGGCAGATCAGGCGCAGGTGGTCGCCGGTGAGGCCGATCTCGGCGGGACCATGCGGCTGGGTGCCTATCCGGCGGTGCTGGAGGCGGGTTCGGTCGTGGCACAGACCTACGGCGACACCGAGGTGTCCGAGCGGCACCGCCATCGTTTCGAGGTCAACAACGCCTACCGCGACAAGATCGGGCAGAGCGGGCTGCGCTTCTCGGGCACCTCGCCCGACGGGCATCTGGTCGAATTCGTCGAGCTGCCCGCCGATGTGCACCCGTATTTCGTGGCCACCCAGGCACATCCGGAACTCAAGAGCCGTCCCACCCGGCCGCATCCGCTGTTCGCCGGTCTGGTCAACGCTGCCCTGAAGTACAAGGCGGCCGAACGGCTCCCGGTCGAGATCCACGGCGAGGCCGAGGTCGAGGCCGACGAAAGCGCCGAGCGGGTCGGCCGGTGAGCGAACCCGGCAGCCACGACTTCCGTACCGTCGGCTCCCGGACCGTGTACTCCGGCGCGATTCTGGCGCTGCGTCTCGACCAGGTCGAGATGCCCGGTGGCCGGGTCGCCGAACGTGAAGTGGTCGAACACCACGGCGCGGTCTCGGTGGTCGCCCTCGACGACGACGGTGCCGTCGTACTGATCAACCAGTACCGGCATCCGGTCGGCCGGCGGCTGCTGGAACTGCCCGCCGGACTGCTCGATGTCGCGGGGGAGGATCCGCTCGCGGCGGCTCGCCGCGAACTGGCCGAGGAGACCGGTCTCGCGGCGCGGGACTGGTCGGTGCTGGTCGATGTGGTGCTCTCGCCCGGATTCACCGACGAAGCGCTGCGCATCTATCTCGCGACGGGACTGTCGGAGACCGAGCGGCCCGATCCTGAGATGGAGGAGGCCGACCTGGCGATCGTGCGGATGCCGCTCGACGAGGCGGTGGGTGCCGCATTGGCCGGGCAGATCGAGAACGCCACGGCGGTGGCGGGGTTGCTCGCCGCCGCGGTCGCGCGTACGCGGGGAACGTCGCTGCGCTCCGCCGATGCGCCGTGGCCCGGCCTGCCCACCCGGCTGCTGGATCGTCAGGCCGCGCAACCGAACCGCGCCTGAGCGCCGATCGTGACGGCCGGTCGGATCCCGCGTGCCGGTGCGGACTTCTCGCGATGCGTTTCGTGCGGGGATTGTCGGTCGGCGGTGTCATGATGGCAGCGTGAATGCCGCTGTCACCGCCGCGCCCGTCCGGGGATCGGCGGATGTGTCACCGCGCCCGGCGGGGTGAGGCAATGGTGGAGCGGCAGATACGCGCCTATCTCGACCATCTGACGGTCGAGCGGGGTGCTTCCGGCAATACCCTCAGCGCCTATCGTCGAGATCTGCGGCGCTATCAGGACTTTCTGGTGGCACGGGGGGTCGCCGATCTGGATCGGGTGACCGAGAGCGGGATCGCCGATTTCGTGGTCTCCTTGCGCGCCGGAAGTGGCGGCCATCCGCCTCTGGCCGCCAGTTCCGCCGCCCGGGCGCTGGTGGCGGTGCGCGGCCTGCATCGATTCGCGGCCGCGGAGGGCATGACCAGCAGCGATGTCGCCCATGGTGTGAAGCCGCCGACGCCGGCGCGCCGGTTGCCCAAAGCACTTCCCTACGAGGATGTTTCGAGGCTGCTCGCCGCCGCGGGCGGTGCCGGTTCCGGTCCGCGTGATCTGCGTGATCGGGCGCTGCTGGAACTGCTCTACTCCACCGGCGCCCGGATCTCGGAGGTGGTGGGGCTCGACATCGACGATATCGACACCGCCGATCGCTCGGTTGTGCTGCACGGCAAGGGCGGTAAACAGCGCATGGTGCCGATCGGGCGCCCGGCGCTGGCGGCCCTGGAGGCCTATCTGGTGCGCGGGCGGCCGGCGCTGTCCGCGCGCGGGCTGGGGCACGCGGCCCTGTTCCTCAATGCCCGCGGTGGCCGGTTGTCACGGCAGAGCGCGTGGCAGGTACTGCAGGATGCCGCCGATCGCGCGGGTATCGGTGCGGCGGTGTCTCCGCACACACTTCGGCATTCGTTCGCCACCCATCTGCTCGACGGTGGCGCCGATGTCCGGGTGGTGCAGGAGTTGCTCGGCCACGCCTCGGTCACGACGACGCAGATCTATACCCTGGTCACCGTCAATACACTGCACGAGGTCTGGGCCACCGCGCATCCGCGGGCGCGGTAGGCGGTATCGTCTGCCGTTCCGTGGGGCCTCTTGTGGTTCCGCCTCCGGGGCTGACCCCCGCGCGGTTGGTGGTTGTTTTGGCCCAAAGGGTTTCGCAATGCGCTCGAAAGACGACAGAATGCGGTGTCGGCGCTGCGCGATGACACAATTGCGCAACGGTGGGGCGGATTCCCCGAGCGTGTCCGATCGTCGGTCTTGCGCTCGGAGGCGGTAGCGTCTATAGCGGCGGTGCGGTGCATCGGCGTTCGGTGTACCGGCCGCCCGCTGTTCCGCAGCGCGCGGCGGGGCAACGAGCAAGACAATTGAAGGAGCAGCGGACATGACGACAGCCGGTGCGGCCGAGCCGCCGAACAGTGCTGCGGCTGAACCGCTTTCGAGTATCCGAACCGGCCTCCGGATCGAACAGGCGGCCCGACGACTCTGGGAGGCGAACGACATAGTGGCGGACGGCACCGAACTCGGACCGACCGGACGCCCGTTGCGCGATATTCCCGAACCACCTCCGTTGTCGCGCAACGGTGACGCTCTGATCGTCGCTATGTGCAATCAGAAGGGCGGCGTCGGAAAGACCACATCGACCATCAATCTGGGCGCTGCCCTGGCCGAATACGGCCGCAAGGTACTTCTTGTCGACCTGGATCCCCAGGGTGCGCTGTCGGCCGGTCTGGGTGTGGCACATCATGACCTGGATCTCACCGTGCACAATCTGCTCGTCGGCGGGCGGGCCAATGCCAACGATGTTCTGATGAACACCAAGGTCGAAGGCATGGATCTGCTGCCGAGCAACATCGATCTGTCGGCGGCGGAGATCCAGCTGGTCAACGAGGTCGGCCGGGAACAGACCCTGGGCCGCGCGATCGCGCCGCTGCGGGACCGGTACGACTACGTACTGATCGACTGCCAGCCGTCGCTCGGCCTACTCACCGTCAACGCGCTCGCCTGCGCGGACGGTGTGGTCATTCCGATGGAATGCGAGTACTTCTCGCTGCGCGGACTGGCGTTGCTCACCGACACCGTGGAGAAGGTGCGGGACCGGCTGAACCCGCGGCTGGCGCTGTCGGGCATTGTGGTGACCATGTTCGATGCGCGGTTGCTGCACTCGCGGCAGGTGATGGCCCGGGTGGTGGAGGTATTCGGTGATCTGGTGTACGACACCGTGATCAACCGCACCGTCCGCTTCCCCGATGCCAGTGTCGCCGGTGAACCCATCACCACGTGGGCGCCGAAATCCGGTGGCGCGGAAGCATATCGGGCGATGGCACGGGAAGTCATCCTCCGGTCGGGCCGGTGAGCGAGGCCGGACCACCGGCTGCCGAGGTCGTACCGGCCAACCCGGCCGTCGAATTGCCGAACACCGAATCGCCACGCGGCGCCGAGGACACGACCGCGGGCGCCGATACCGAGAATGCGGACAGACCCAGCGGGTTCCACCTGCGGCTCAGCAATTTTCAGGGGCCGTTCGATCTGCTGCTGCAGCTGATCAGCCAGCGCCGCCTCGATGTCACCGAGGTGGCGCTGCACAAGGTCACCGACGAATTCATCGCCTACACCAAGGAACTGACCGCGAGCCTGGAACGCGATCCCACCGTGCGCGCGGACCGTATTCTCGACCAGACCACCGAATTCCTGGTGGTGGCCGCGACATTGCTGGATCTGAAGGCCGCACGGCTGCTGCCCTCGGGCGAGGTCTCCGACACCGACGATCTGGAACTGCTCGAGGCACGCGATCTGCTGTTCGCCCGACTGCTGCAGTACCGGGCGTTCAAGCAGGTCGCGGAATTGCTGGGCGAGTTGGAGGCCGCTGCGCTGCGCCGTTATCCGCGCGCGGTGTCGCTGGAGGAACGGTTCCTGGATCTGCTGCCCGAGGTCACCCTGGGCGTCGACGCCGCCGGATTCGCCGATATCGCCGCCGCCGCGTTCCGGCCCCGGCCGGTACCGACCGTGGGCCTGGACCATCTGCACAATCACGCCATCTCGGTCGCCGAACAGGCGGCGCTGGTGCTGGAGATGCTGAAGGCCCGGGGCGCCGGGGAGTGGTCGAGCTTTCACGATCTGTGCGCCGATTGTGAGCTGCCGATCCAGATCGTCGCCCGGTTCCTGGCGCTGCTCGAGTTGTATCGCGGCAAGACGATCGAATTCGACCAGCCCGACCCCCTGGGTCCGCTGGCCGTTCGGTGGGTCGGCGACGATGCCGGCGACCGGGCGGCCGAGCCCGTGACGATCGACGAGGACTACGGATGACGATGCCGGAGGAAGAGGCGATGCCGGACGCACAGGGGCCCGGGGACCGGCCGGATACCGCCGCGGCCGCCGGGGTACGGGATCTGCCCGCCGCGACACCGGCGCCCGAAGCGCCGGAACACGAGATCTCGCCGGCCGCGGATCATCTGCTGGATGCCGAAGCGGAGGCCGGGGACGATCCGGCCGACGAGGAGACGTCGCGGCCGCTCGACGACGAGGAAATGCGTTCGGCGCTGGAGGCGATGCTGCTGGTGGTGGACGCGCCGGCCCCGGTGGAACTGCTTGCCGCCGCCGTCGGTGACTCGCATGCCCGGGTCGAACGTGTCCTGCTGGAGATGTCGGCCGAATGGACGGCGCGTGACAGCGGAATCGACCTGCGCTACGTGGGCGACGGCTGGCGTCTGTACACCCGGACCCGCTACGCCCCGTATGTGGAACGTATGCTGATGGACGGTGCGCGATCCAAGCTGACCAGGGCCGCTTTGGAAACTCTGGCGGTCATCGCCTATCGTCAACCGGTTACGCGAGCACGAGTCAGTGCCGTACGCGGTGTGAATGTCGACGGTGTCATCCGCACGCTGGTGGCGCGGGGACTGATCGCCGAGGCCGGTACCGACGTCGATACCAATGGCACCCTGTACGTCACCACCGAGCTGTTCCTGGAACGGATCGGACTCGCGTCGCTGGCGGAACTCCCGTCGTTGGCGCCCCTGCTACCGGACGTCGACCTGATCGATGAGATCAACGACAGCCTGGACACCGACCCCCGGTACACCAAGCTGAGGAAACCCGCCGAATCGGATATCGATCTCGGCACCGAGAATTGACAGGCTCCAGCAGAGCCTGGCAGATGACCAGAGGACCACGTGAATACACCCGCTCGCCGAGATGGCACACCGGACCGTAGGAAACGACACAGCGACCCGCCTCGTGGCGGTGCCCGCGGCGGAGCCGGCCGCTCCGACCGGCGCGACAACCCGCGCGGCGCCGCCGGCACCGATCGCGGCGGATCGGGGCGCGGCGACCGCTACGGACGTGGTGATGATTCCTACGGACGTGGCCGCGATACCCGGGGTTCGCGTCCCGGCCGGTCCGACGACCGCCCCGACTACGGCCGCACCGCTCGGACCGGTCGTGGTGACGATCGTTACGGGCGCCCGGACAGTGCCGGCCGCGGTGGCGATCGGTTCGCTCGGGGCCGCGCGGCGGGTGCCGGTCGCGGCGACAGCGATGCCCGGTACGGCCGCGACGAGAACCGGTACGGCCGTGGTGAGAACCGGTACGGCCGTGATGACAGCCGGACCGGTCGTGGTGAGAACCGGTACGGCCGTGACGACAGCCGGACCGGTCGTGGTGAGAACCGGTACGGCCGTGATGACAGCCGGACCGGTCGTGGTGAGAACCGATATGGCCGTGATGACAGCCGGACCGGTCGTGGTGAGAACCGGTACAGCCGCGACAACACCCGTTCCGGCCGGGGCGATGGCGGCGCTTCGTGGGACCGCGGCTCCGCTACCGGCCAGTCTCGTGCCGCAGCTCCCCGGCCGAAGACGTCGGCACCGAAACCGAAGAAGCGCAAGACTCCGCCCACCGTCCTGAGTTTCGCCAAACCCGCCCGTCACCAGAATGTGGAGACGGAGGCGACCGGCCCCAAGAAACTGCCGTGGGGTGAGGGAGAGCGCTTGCAGAAGGTGCTCGCCAAGGCGGGGGTGGCCTCGCGGCGCGCCGCCGAGGAACTCATCGACCAGGGCCGGGTCGAGGTCGACGGTGCGATCGTGCGGGAGCAGGGCTTGCGTATCGACCCCGACACCGCGGTCGTTCGCGTCGACGGGGTCCGGGTGGTGGTCCGCGACGAACAGGTCTATCTGGCGCTGAACAAGCCCAAGGGTTTCCAATCGACGATGTCGGACGAGATGGGACGCCCGTGCGTCGGCGATATCGTCGCCGAGCGGGTGATGGCCGGCCAGCGGCTGTTCCACGTCGGTCGTCTCGATGCCGACACCGAGGGGCTGCTGCTGCTCACCAACGACGGTGATCTGGCACATCGCCTGATGCATCCCTCGTTCGAGGTGTCGAAGACCTATCTGGCGACCGTGCACGGTGAGATACAGCGCGGAGTCGGCAAGCAGTTGCGCGACGGGGTCGAACTCGACGACGGGCCGGCGAAGGTCGACAAATTCCAGGTTCTCGAGGTCGCCGAGGGTAAATCGCTGGTCCGGGTGATCCTGCACGAGGGGCGCAAGCACATCGTGCGCCGGTTGCTGGCGGAGGTCGGCTATCCGGTGATCGCGCTGGTCCGTACCCATATCGGACCGGTCGCACTCGGAGACCAGCGGTCGGGCGCCCTGCGGGTGCTGGGTCGTGACGAAATCGGCAAGCTCTACGAGGCGGTGGAGCTGTGAGAGGGGTCGGTGCAGTGGTCAGTGGTGCGGAAATGCTGGACGAACGGATCCGAGGAGGCCGCCACGTGAGTGAATCCGGCATCGGAACGGACGACACCTCGGCGCTGGTCGTCGCCATGGACGGTCCGTCGGGTACCGGCAAGTCGAGTGTGTCGCGCCGGCTCGCCACCCGGCTCGGCGCGCGTTACCTCGACACGGGGGCGATGTATCGGGTCGCCACACTCCAAGTCTTGCGCGGTGATGTCGAGCTGACCGATGCCGCCGCGATCGCGGCGGCGGTGAAGGATCTGCCGCTGAGCATCGGTACCGATCCCGGTCACGAGGTCATCGAACTCGACGGCGTGGACGTCTCGGACGAAATCCGTGGCGGCGCGGTCACCAAGGCCGTCTCGGCGGTGTCCGCGGTGGCCGAGGTGCGGACCCAGCTGGTGGCGCTGCAGCGTGATATCGCGGTCGCGGCCGGGCGGATCGTGGTCGAGGGCCGCGATATCGGCACGGTCGTGCTGCCCGACGCCGACGCCAAGATCTACCTGACCGCCTCCGCACAGGCCCGGGCGTCGCGGCGCAATCAGCAGAACATCGCCGAGGGCCGGGGCGACGACTACGAGGCCGTGCTCGCGGATGTCCAGCGCCGCGACAACCTGGACTCCACCCGGGCGGTGTCGCCACTGCGACCGGCGGCCGACGCGGTGCAGGTCGACACCAGTGAGCTGGATATGGAGCAGGTCATCGACGAGCTGTATCGCGTCGTGGCACAGCAGATCACGGCGGGAGAGCGTGGATGAGCCCCAGTACGACACCCAGTTCCGACACGGTCACCGGTGATGGCATCTGGTCCGACGAATCCGACTGGGATATCGCCGATGTGGAGGGTGATGCCGAGGCCGGCGAGTTCGTGCCGATGCCCACGGTGGCCGTTGTCGGCCGCCCCAACGTGGGTAAATCGACACTGGTGAACCGGATTCTGGGCCGCCGTGAGGCGGTCGTGGAAGATATTCCGGGTGTGACCCGCGACCGGGTCTCCTATGAGGCCAGCTGGGCCGGTCGCCGATTCCTGGTGCAGGACACCGGGGGCTGGGAGCCCGACGCCAAGGGGCTGCAGCAGTCGGTGGCACGTCAGGCCGCGCTCGCGATGGGCACCGCGGACGCCATTCTGCTGGTGGTGGACGCCACCGTCGGCGCGACCGCGACCGACGAGGCAGTGGCGAAGACGTTGCGCCGCTCCAAGACTCCGGTGATCCTGGTCGCCAACAAGGTCGACGGTGAGAAGGCCGAGGCCGACGCGGCGGTGCTGTGGTCACTGGGCCTCGGCGAGCCGCGGATGGTCTCGGCGGCGCACGGGCGCGGCACAGGTGATCTGCTCGACGATGTGCTCGCGGTACTGCCGGAGACCCCGCGTGAGGGTGGCGGCGGTGGGGGACCGCGGCGGGTGGCGCTGGTCGGTAAGCCGAATGTGGGTAAGTCGAGTCTGCTGAACAAGCTGTCCGGCGACGAGCGCTCGGTGGTCCACGACGTCGCCGGCACCACCGTCGATCCGGTTGATTCGCTGGTCGAATTGGGCGGCAAGACATGGCGTTTCGTCGACACCGCGGGATTGCGCCGCAAGGTCGGCAACGCCGACGGCACCGAGTTCTATGCCTCGTTGCGCACCAAGGCGGCGATCGAGGCGGCCGAGGTCGCGATCATGCTGATCGATGCCTCCGAACCGATCACCGAACAGGATCTGCGGGTGATCGGCATGGTGGCCGATACCGGGCGGGCACTGGTGCTGGCGTTCAACAAGTGGGATCTGGTCGATGAGGATCGCCGCTATCAGCTCGAACGCGAGGTGGAGCGGGAACTCGTGCGGGTGCCGTGGGCACAGCGGGTGAACATCTCCGCGCACACCGGCCGCGCCGTCCAGAAACTCGTTCCCGCGATGGAAACCGCGCTCGAGTCCTGGGACCAGCGCATCCCCACCGGCCGCCTGAACACCTGGCTCAAGGAGGTCATCGCCGCCACGCCGCCGCCGATGCGTGGTGGCCGGCTGCCCCGGGTGTTGTTCGCCACCCAGGCGACCACCCGTCCGCCGACCTTCGTTTTGTTCACCACCGGATTCCTGGAGGCCGGCTACCGGCGTTTCCTGGAACGTCGGCTGCGTGAGGAGTTCGGTTTCGACGGCTCGCCGGTGCGCATCTCGGTGCGGGTGCGCGAGAAGCGGGACCGCACGAAGCGATAGCGACAGCGATCGGCGCGGGCCGGACCCCGGCCCGCGCCGATTGTCGCTCGGCATCGACGCACTACCCAACGGGCATATTCGCATCTATGCATTTAATTTCGGAATGTCTCAAGCGGCCGCCACATCCGCGCCGGCCCGATCTCGAGCGAGCAGCGACGCGGGTGGCCGGGGCCGTCAGCTCGGGCGGGTGGCTCGGTAGAAGGTGATGCGGCCGATGCGGCGGAGTCGCTTCGTGGCGATTTCCGCGCATTCCATACCGGCGGCGGCGAAGCGGTCGGGAATGGCATTGCCCAGATTGCCGGTCAGGTGCGGATTGTGCAGAGCGCGGCGCGCGTTGCGGCCCTCGTCTGCGGCGACCCGGCCACCGACATCCACGAGATACAGCGTTCCGCCCGGCCGCAGGACACGTCGAACCTCCTGTGCGGCAGCGTCTTTGATATCGGCGGGCAGATGGTGCCACATCATCGAGGACAGCACCCGATCGAATTCGCCGTCGGAGAACGGCAGTCGCTGGGCGTAGCCGCGTTCGAATCGGATCCCGGTCAGTGCGCGCGCCTTGCGTTCGGCCCGGGCCAGTGCCAGGGGATCGGGGTCGGATCCGACGGCGTCGAGGCGCGGCTCGGACTTCTTGGCCCGCACGATGAGATTGCCGGTGCCGCAGCCGATTTCCAGTACGCGCTGGCCGGGGCGCAATTGCGCCGAATCGACCAGGGTGTCGTAGATCTTCGTCATGCCGACCGCTCGGGTGAGTAGATCGTAGAACGGGAGCAGGGAGTCTCGGCCTGCCGCGGGGAGGTAATCGTGGCCGTCCGGCGCTGCCGCGGGCAGAGCGTTGTGGGGAGTATTTTCGGTCATGATTCGATCTTCCATCGCTGGGAGACAGGATTGTCGGCCGATATTCGGAAGAAGTAGGACTATCCTCGGTACATGGCTGCGGAGCTGTTCGATATGGCGCGGGCTATCAGTCATCGGGACGGTGTGCCGGTGTACGGCTACCGCGGCGATCCGGCCGTGTCGCCGGTGTCGGTCGTGCACATCGAGGAACCGGTGACGCAGGAGCGGAACCATCGCCATATTCACGAGTTCCCGGCGCTGTTGCGCAATCCCGGCACCGACTCGGTGTACGTGGTGGCCGCGGGCGAGGTCATCGATGCCACGGAGGTTCCGGTATTCGATGGATGTGTGGTCGTGATCTTCGATCCGCGGGCCCTCGACGGCGCCGGGCGGTCACCGTGGCCGACGTGGCGCGCGCATCCGCTGCTGTTCCCGTTCCTGCACGGCCGTCGTGGTGGGCTGCTTCAGCTGGAGCTTCCGGCGAACCGGAAGGCGATGTGGGACACCGTGATCGCCTCGCTGGAAATCGAGCTGACCGATCGGGCGGAAGGTTATCGGGAAGCGGCGCTGGCCTACGTCACCCTGTTGCTGATCGATCTGGCCCGGATCGCCGCCGACACGGTCGGTGATCTGCGGCGCAGCGGAGAACCGTTGCTGGCCGCGGTATTCGATGTCATCGGCGCCCGTTACCCGGAGGAGTTGTCGCTGCGCGACGTCGCCGAGGCGGTCGGGATGTCGGCGGGGCACCTGACCACCGTGGTCCGTCGCCGGACCGGGCGGACGGTACAGGACTGGATCATCGAGCGCAGGATGGCGGAGGCGCGGCGGCTGCTGGCGGGCACCGAGCTGCCGATCGGTGAGATCGCCCGCCGCGTCGGACTTTCCGATCCTGGCTACTTCGCCCGGCAGTTCCGTAACACGGTGGGAGTCTCGCCGCGGCAATGGCGCGCAATGGGTTCGGATTGATCGCGTTCCCGCCACCGGGTGACCTCGCTCACGCTATGGTGAATCCGCTTGGCTCACAATCGAAGAGGTCCGCCATGTGGAGCATCGCCGTCCTGTCCGTCATCGCCGCAGCGCTCATCGCCGTCGGATTCTCGGTGTCGTTCCCGGACCGGTAGACCTCACGGCTGTTGCGGCTCCGCCTCGTCCATGCGCGTGGCGATCACGCGGATGGCGCGGGCGAGATCGTGTCCGCGCGGTGTGCTCTGCGCGTCGATCAACTGCTGTGCGGCCAGGCCGGTGAGCAGCACCTGGCACAGCGCACCCACTGCCTCGGCATCCGTCACCGGGGGGCCGGCCGGGCCCGGTTCCGCCGTGGGCGGTTCCACCACATCTTCGATCAACCGCGCCAGGCCCGCACGTGCCTCGCCGAGATTGTCCGCGAGTTGACGGCGGACATCGGGACGTGATGCCGGGTACTGCGCATCGCCGCTGTCGGGGCAGGGTGCGGATCTGTCGCTGGTGGGGGCGTATGTGCTGGCCGCCGAACTGGCCGGGGCCGGTGGTGACCACCGCATCGCCTTCCTGGGGTACGAGCGGCGGATGCGCCCGATGGTCGACGCGTGTCAGAAGTTCGCCGAGGGAGTGGGCGCGTGGTATGCGCCCGGCAGCAAGGCGATGATCGGATTTCGCAATCTGAATGTCCGGATGCTGCGGTATCTGCCGTGGCGTGGCCTGATCGGCGGGGCGCCGCAGAAGGTCGCGCGCACGATCACACTCGACGACGCCGCGTCGCTGCCGGGGCCGGCGGCCGCGTAGTGGGTTACCGGTGTGTCGGTTATGCGGGAACGTGCGTCGGGACGTTGAACATCACATTTCGGTAACAGCGCTGAGTGGGCGGTCGATAGGGGCGTGACACGCGCGGCGCCGCTGCGCACCGTCGTCGATGAGCCAGGGGGCCTGCGAATCACGGCGTTCGATCACGAAAGGTGCTGTTACATGCGGAGATTGCGACGTCGCGAGAGATCCGTCCGGACGCCTGCGACACTTGGGCGGACCGTGCTCACCCTGGCCCTGGCGCTGATCGTGCCGCTCGGTGCCGCGATCTCCGGCCAGCTGCCGCGTGCCGCCGCCGCATTCGATCCCTCGGGGTTCGACTTCTGGGTGGACTCGAGTATGGGGCCGATCAAATCGCGGGTCTTCCGGGCCGCCGACGGCAATACCGATCGGGTGGTCTACGCCCTCGACGGGATGCGCGCCCGCGACGATCTCAACGGCTGGGAGATCGAGACCGATGTCGCGCACCTGCTGACCTCGCAGAACATCAATGTGGTGATGCCCGTCGGCGGGCAGTCCAGCTTCTACGCGGACTGGAACGCGCCATCGAACTTCCTCGGTGTGCCGCCCGTTGCCGGATCCTCGTCAGGATCGGGTGCGCTGCAGGCGTTCTCCGGTGGACCGGGCAAGTCCTACACCTACAGATGGGAAACCTTCCTCACCCAGAATCTGCGCGGCGCGCTGCGTGATCGGCTGGGATTCCGCGCCGACCGCAACGGCGTCTTCGGGCTGTCGATGGGTGGCAGTGCCGCGCTGACGCTGGCCGCCTACCATCCCGATCAGTTCAGCTTCGCCGGATCCCTGTCCGGCTACCTGAACATCTCCGCCCCCGGAATGCGTGAGGCGATCCGGATCGCGATGCTCGACGCCGGCGGCTACAACGTCGACTCGATGGCTCCGCCGTGGGGTCCGCAGTGGTTGCGAATGGACCCGTTCGTCTTCGCGCCCAGGTTGATTCAGAACAACACCCGGCTGTGGATCTCGGCCGGTAGCGGCTTGCCGACCGCCACCGACGGACCGAATATGGGCACGGTCAACGGGATGGGCCTGGAGGCCCTGGCGCTGGTGAACACCCGGTCGTTCCAGGTGCGGATGGCGGCGCTGGGTGCGGGCAACGCCGCCTACGACTTCCCGGCTTTCGGAATCCATGCCTGGAACAACTGGCGGGACGAGGTGTCTCGGATGGTTCCCGACCTGTCCGCCAATATCGGCTGAGGCTCGGCCGGGCGGGAAAGCCATGGTGGCAGTTCACAATCCGAGGACATGACCCAACCGTTCGCCCTCGAGCAGTAGGAAGAACAAGCCGTAGTAGAACGTGACCATCACAGCATTGTGCACCGCGCGGCCCGCCGACGGTACCGGGTTCGGTCGGACAGGGATCGAACCGAGGATCGGTCAGCCCGGTCTCACTGACCGGGCTTACTGATAGTTCGGCTTCTTCGGATGTGACACGGTTCACGCCATCTTGTTCACCTGTCACCTGGAGGACGCCAATGTCCACCTCCCTCGAAGCCACGACTCCACCGGAGCCGGCCGATCTCAGCGGCCGGCTCGATGGTGCGTCCAAACTGCGCATCTTCACGGTGCTCGCGGTGATCGTGCTGTTCACCGAGGTCGCGCCCATGCAGTTCGTCATGGTGTCGGCGGCCCTGCGCCAGATCGCGCCGACGTTCCCCGATCAAGGGGCCAACATCAACTGGGCGATCATCATCTTCGGCGTCATCGGCGCGGCGGCCTCGCCGCTGATCGGAAAGATGAGCGACATCTGGGGTAAGAAGCGCATGTTCCTGCTGTGCGGGGCGCTGTTTCTCATCGGCTGCGCGATCTGCGCGATCACCAGCAACTGGATGCTGTTCCTGCTCGGGCGCGGCTTGCAGGCCACCGCGATCGCCACGGCGATCATCTCCTACGGCCTGATCCGGGATCTGATGCCGCGCAAGTATGTGCCGATCGGTTTGGGTGTCGCCTCCACCGGACTCGGTGTCTCGGCGGTGGCCGGGCCGCTGATCGGCGGGTACATCGTCGATCATCACAGCTGGCGGGCGATCTTCTGGTTCCTGTTCGTCTTCACCGTGATCATGATTCCGCTGGTGGCGCTGATCGTGCCGGAGTCGCGGTTGCGGACACCGCAGCGATTGGATGTGGTGGGTGCCGTCCTGCTGGCCGCGGGCGCCACGCTGACGCTGATCTACCTGGACAAGGGCCAGGACTGGGGTTGGGCGAAGCCGTCCACGCTGGTCTGGCTGATCGGCGGACTGCTGTTGCTGGCTGTCTTCCCGCTCGTGGAATTGCGGGTGCGCCAGCCGATCATGGATATGAAGTTGCTGTTCAACCCGCGGGTGAGCGTCGTGTTGTTCATCGCGCTGCTGGCCTCGTTCATGATCGGTTACCAGGGCTATGCGGCGGGGTACATGACCCAGTCGCCACCGGCCTCGGAGGTCACCGCCGGTGTCGTGCAGGGCACGATCGCCGAGATCCAGGCGCGGACCGGACAGACCCTGCCGGCCCAGGCCGTGCAGGTGAGCCTCGATCCCGGCTACACCTACGGCGACAATCTGAGTCTGCTGGGATTCGCCGTGAACGTGACGCTGGCGCAAGCGGTGATCGGCATGATCGCCGGGTTGCTCGGCGGATTCTGGATTCGCCGCTCGGGCGCGCGGTCGCCGTTGATCCTGGCTCTGGGGGTGATGGCGGTGACCGCCACGGCCTTGGGCCTCTTCGAACACAGCTGGCCGGTCATCGCGCTGATCAGTGCCGTCTACGGTCTGGCCTTCGGCCTGTACTACGCCTCGACGCCGAATCTCATCGTGGAGGGGGTGCCGGCCGAACAGCAGGGCATCAGTGCGGGCATGCTCGGGGTGATGAACTCGATGGGCGCCGCGATCGGTATCGCGGTGGCCACCGCGTTCCTGAATGCCAATCCGGTGCGTGCCGAGATCTCGGTCGCCGGAAATCATGTGGCAACCAAGGATATTCCACTGTTGTTCGCCGATCGCGGGTACGAGCTGGGCTTCTACTTCGTCGCCGTGGCCGCGGCCGTCGCCCTGGCCGGTGCGCTGGTCATGAAGCACGGGCGCACCGCGGCCACCGGTGGTACCGCGTTCTGATCCGGAGGTGAGAGTACGCGCAGACGGTGCGGAGTTCCGGCCGCACCGTCCGCGTTCCGGCGTCTCGCACCGGAAAGTTCAGAGGCCGTGTGGATCCGGGAGGACGCCGGGCAGGTCGATTGGTGGCGAGCCCGGTTCGGTGAGTTCACGTTCGAGCAGATCGGCGATCACGTCGGCGTGCACCGGGTGATGGAAGTACCAGCCCTGTGCGGAATCGCAACGCAGGCCCAAGAGTTGGTCGGCCTGATGGCGGGTCTCGACACATTCGGCGGTCACACTCAGTCCCAGATCGTGACTGAGATCGATGATCGTCTCGAGGATCAGCAGATCGCTGCGTCCGACCGTCCCGGCATTGCGGATGCGATGGATGAACGGGCCGGCCAGCTTCACCACGTGCAGCGGAAGCTGGCCCAGATAGGCGAGATTGGAGTAGCCGGTACCGAAATCGTCGATGGCGATACGGATTCCGGATTCGGCGAGCGTGTGCAGCGCCTGTAGCGGACGGCCGATGGCGTGCATGAAGGTGCGTTCGGTGAGTTCCAGTTGCAGCCGGTCGGGCGCGATTCCGGTGTCGGCCACCACCTTCTGCACCCGCTCGAGCCAGGCCGGATCGGCGACCTCCTCCGCCGAGGCATTGACGCTGACCACCGGGGCCTGGTCGCCGAACCTGTCACACCAGCGGCGTCCCTCGCGGCACGCCTGCTCCAGCACCACCGCGCCGAGAGCGATGATGTGCCCGCCGTTCTCGGCGAGATCGATGAACCGGGCCGGGCTCAGAATGCCCAGTTGCGGATGATGCCAGCGCACCAGCGCCTCCACCGCGACCGGGCGGTGATCCGACAGCGACACGATGGGCTGGTAGTCGAGGAAGAATTCGCCGCGCGCGAGCGCTCCGGGCAGATCCGCGAGCAGTTCGGCGCGGGTGTGCTCGCGGCGGCGGCGGCTGGGATCGAAGACAGCGTAGCGGCCGCGGCCGTCGGTCTTGGCCCAGTACATCGTGGAATCGGCGGCCTGCAGCAGTTCCTCGGTGGTGGTTTCGGCCGCCTGCTCGGAGATGACGCCGATACTGACTCCGATGCGCAGCCGGTGCCCGTCGATATCGAACGGGACGGTGAACGCGTCGAGGACCGTGCGGGCGAGATCGATCAATTCGCGCCGCCGCCGGGTGCGGGGGACCAGAATGACGAATTCGTCACCACCCATGCGGGCCACGAGATTGTTCTCCCCGACCGCGCACGCGCACAATCGGGCCGCGGCGCGAGTGAGCAGTTCGTCGCCGATGGAATGACCGAAGGTGTCGTTGACCGCCTTGAAATGGTCGAGGTCGACGTAGCACAAACCCACGCGCGCATCGGAATCCGCGAACGCCTCGGTGAGCGCGTCGAAGAAGCGGGAGCGGTTGGCCAGTCCGGTCAGCGGATCGTGATGGGCCCGATAGCTGAGCCGTTCGCGCAGCTCCCGCTGTTCGGAGATGTCCTCGACCAGGATCAGCGTGTACTGCGGGGCGCCATCGTCGTCGCGGATGAGCGAGACGTTGATATTGGTCCACACGGTGCGGCCGTCGCGGTGACGATAGGCCTTCTCCATCTGGGCGTGGTCGTGTTCACCACGTAGCACTCCGGCGTACAACTCCCACATTCCCGGCGGATCGTCGGGGTGGGTGAGGTCGGTGACCTCGAGTTCGTACATCTGTTCCGGTTCGTACCCCAGCATCGCGGCGAACGCGTTGTTCACCTCGACGATCCGGCCGGACATGTCCGACAGCCCGGTGCCGATTCCGGCCTGGGAGAAAACGGCCCGCAATCGGGCCTCACTGGCGCGCAACTGTCCCTCCACCACATTGCGCGCCGCGATATCAGCGGTGCGCACACTCTCCTGTTCGCCGAGTAGCCAGGCCCGGAAGGATCGAACATAGCCGATGGCGAACGCGCCGATCAATTCTGCCGCCCGACCCGACGCGACGCCCATTTCGGAGAAATAGGTTGCCAGTACCGTCATCGTGCGACCGAGTACCTCGTCGCCGACGAAATGGGCTCGGGCCAGCCGGCCGCCGAGTTCGGCGGCGTGGGCGGTGCTGCCGGATCCGGCGGCGGTGAGCAGCCCCTGGGCCAGGGCCGACAGCAATTCGCGGGCCTCGGACACACTCATGGGAACGATGTGATCGCGGACCCCGCCGCCGAGCGCGGTCGCCCATCGGTGCGCCAGGTCGGCGTGCGGACCGTCGTGTTCGGACCCATCCCACGCCATGTCGATGATCGTAGCCGGGGCATGGACTTCATGTGAACCGTAGGAGTTTCGCTCGCGTGTCGAATACGATTGCGTAGCTTCGCGTTCCGGCGGGGTGCTGATTCGGTGAGGGGTTGCGATGACCAGACCTAGTTGGGCGCCCGAGGGTATCGATCTGGATCGGCCCAGCGCATCGCGGGTGTACGACTATTTCGTCGGCGGTATGCACAATTTCGAAATCGATCGCACGCTGGCGCGGCAGATCGAGTCCTTCACTCCGAATGTCGCCGAGACCATGCGTGCCAACCGGGATCTGTTGCGCCGCTGCGTCCGTCAGCTGGTGGATGCCGGAATCACTCAATTCCTGGATCTGGGGTCCGGAATTCCGACGGTCGGCAATGTTCACGAGGTGGCACAAGCGCGTGATGCGCGGTCGCGGGTGGTCTACGTGGACATCGATCCGGTGGCGGTGGCGCACAGCCGGGCGATTCTGGACGGGAATCCCGATGCCGCGGTGATTCAGGCCGATGTGGCCGATCCGGACAGGATCCTGGCCGATCCGCTGGTGCGGGAGATGCTCGATTTCGACCGCCCGATCGCCGTATTGCTTCTGGGTGTCCTGCATTTCGTCGCCGACGAAGCGGATCCGGCCGGCTGTGTGGCGCGCCTGCAGCAGGCGCTCGCGCCGGGCAGCTGTCTGGCGATCACCCATGCCACCGCCGACGGGCAGCCGGCCGAGGTCCTGGAGGCGCAGAAGCTGTCGGGCCGCACGTCGACCGAGATCGTGCTGCGTGACAGGAAACAAATCGCGGAATTCTTCCACGGCTGGCCGCTGCTGGAACCGGGACTGGTCCATCTTCCGCTGTGGCGGCCGGACAATCCCGCCGATGTCGGACCCCATCCCGAATTATCCGGTGCCTATGGCGGTTTGGCGTTGCTGAGCTGATGGCGACTGTAGGGTGTGAGCGCCGTTCGAATATTGGAAGGAATGCGGTGCGTACACCTTTGCTGATGGTTGTGTTCGGTTTGGCGGTGGCTGCCGGTGGGGCGGGCGCGGTGGCCGGGGCCGAGACGATTCCCGCGGTGCCCGGCGTGATGCACGCGGTATCCGAGCCGATCATCGTGGGAACCGATGGCGACGGCCAGAATGCGGATCTGTCGGTCGGTCAGGAGTTGGCGGTCGCGCTGCCGGACAACCCGGGGACCGGATATGTCTGGCAGATCGCCGAGCTCGATCGTGGCGTGCTCGCGCAGGAGGGCGACCCGGTCTTCCGGCCGGGCAGTGTGATGCCGGGAGCTCCCGGAACCAGCGTGTGGACCTTCACCGCGACCCGTGCCGGTAGCACCAAGCTGAGCCTGGTGTCGGTGCGGCCGTGGGATCAGGCCAATCCGGGGCAGCGGTTCTCGATGACGGCGACCGTGAAGTAGTCCGTTTCAGACGCCGCGGCGGCCCGCTCCCATCGGGAGCGGGCCGCCGTCGTATTCGGGTCCGGGCGCGGCGAATCCGCGATCACGCGGCCGGTGACAGTACCCGCTGCACCGCACGGTCGATGGATTGCCGCACCCGATCGTGGTCGGCGCCCATACCGATCATGATGTTCACGATCGACGGGAGCAGCACCTCACCGAGGCCCTCGTCGCCGTAGAGTCCGGCCAGGTCGAGCTGGATGAAACCGTAGAGACCCGTCCAGAACTGGGCCGCGGCCGCCCGGGCATTGTCGGCGCGGACCAGCCCGGCGTCGAGGGCGCGCTGGGTCGCCCGCACGACGTGGTCGAAACTCTCGGCGAAATCGTCCAGTCCGGCACCGGGGGCGCCGGACAGGATGTTGCCCCAGCGGATTCGCATCTGCGCGACCGGTGGTTCGGTGGCGAACATCAGCCGGAACAGGTCGGGATTGCGCACCGCCTCGTCGCGGAAGACGAAGCCCAGCACCAGAATGTCGGTGATCGGGTCGTCGGAGTGCTCGCATGCGGCCAGCCGGGCCGACAGCTGCGCGAACCCGGCCGAGCCGACCGCGCGAAGCAGTCCCGGCATCCCACTGAAGTTGGAGTAGATCGCCATGGTGGAGACCTCGCAGATGCTCGATACGCGTCGCACGGTCAGCGCGGCCGGACCTTCGGCGGACATGAGGCGGATGGTCGCCTGGATGAGCCGGTCTCGCAGTGGCACGGGTGTTGTGAACGAATGGGAGGAGTCGACGGATTCCCTGCCCTGCATCAACGGATCCTCAATCTGTTTCGGAGACTGTCACCCCACAGCCTGTCGAGCCGCTACCGCGCGGAAGCCTACCCATGAAATCTTCAACTAGTTGGCTCAATTCGCAAGTTGCGGCGACGCTTCTCGACGGGGAAGACCCGGCGCGGTGTCGGCAACGATTCACGGCGCCCCGGTGCGGGGCGCCACCGTGGAGGTGATGTCGCAGACCCGGCCGTCGGCCAGCCGCAGCCGCCGTTGGACGCGTACCTCGTCGAGGAATCGCTGGTCGTGGCTGACGACCACGATCGCGCCCCGGTACGAGTCGAGTGCGCCGACCAGCTGTCCGACGCTCACCAGATCGAGATTGTTGGTCGGTTCGTCGAGCAGCAGCAGATGCGGTGCGGGCTCGGCGTAGAGGACGCACGCCAGGGTGGCGCGCAGCCGCTCACCTCCGGACAGCGCCCCGGCGGTGAGGTGGACGCGCGGTCCGCGGAACAGGAAGCGCGCGAGCAGATTCATCCGCTGGGCATGGGGCAGGTGCGGGGCGAAATCGGCCAGGTTCTCGGCGACCGTGCGATCGAGGTCGAGCAGATCCAGGCGCTGGGACAGATACGCCACCCGGCCGTCGGCGCGGGTGAGAGTTCCGCTGTCGGGGGTGAGCTCACCGCCGATGATCCGCAGCAGGGTGGACTTTCCGGCGCCGTTGGGGCCGGTGAGCGCGATCCGCTCCGGGCCGCGAATGGTGAGATCGACGCCCTCGCCGGTGAACAGGTCGTGGTCGCCGAGGCGGAACCGGAGTTGTTCGGCGATCAGCAGGGTACGACCGGCGGGCACTTCGGTATCGGGCAGTTCGAGGGTGAGGCGCTGATCGGAGCGCAGCGCCCGCCCGGCCTCGTCGAGCTTGTTCTTCGCGGCGTCCAGTCGTGCACCGTGGGTCTGGGCCGCGCGCCCGGCCGACTCCTGGGCATTGCGTTTCATGGTGCCGGCGAAGATCTTCGGCAGTCCGGCGTTGCTCAGGTTGCGCTGGGCGGTCCCGGCGCGGCGGGCGGCGCGTTCACGGGCCTGTTGCAGTTCGCGCTTCTCGCGTTTGACCTCTTGTTCGGCGGTCCGGATGTTCTTCTCCGCGACTTCGCGCTCGGCCGCCACGGCTGCCTCGTAGTCGCTGAAATTGCCGCCGTGAAAACGGATTTCGCCGCCGTGCAGTTCGGCGATGCGGTCGACACGATCGAGCAGGGCACGGTCGTGGCTCACCAGCAGCAGGCAGCCGTTCCAATCGGTGAGCACGTCGTAGAGCCGATGGCGCGCTTCCAGATCGAGGTTGTTGGTGGGTTCGTCGAGCAGCAGGACATCGGGCCGGCGCAACAGTTGCGCCGCCAGCCCGAGGGAGACGATCTGGCCACCGCTGAGGGTGTGCAGCCGCCGGTCCGCAGACAGCCGGCCCAATCCCAGCCGATCGAGCTGGGCCCGGGTGCGCTCCTCGATATCCCAGTCGGTCCCGATGACGGTGAAGTGCTCCTCGTCGGTATCGCCGGATTCGACCGCTGCCAGGGCCGCCAGCACGGGGGCGACGCCGAGGACCTCGGCAACGGTGAGATCGCCGGTCAGCGGAAGATTCTGCGGGAGGTAACCCAAGACGCCGTCGACGGTGATGGCGCCGCTGGTGGGGGTGAGTTCACCGGCGATGAGGCGCAACAGGGTGGTCTTGCCGGAGCCGTTGGGCGCGACGAGCCCGGTGCGGCCACCGGGGATGCCGAACGACAGATCGGTGAACACCGGGGTGTCGTCGGGCCAGGCGAACGACAGGTTCGAGCAGACGATACGGGTATCGGACATGAAGGACCTCGGAAGTCGATGCGACACCACACGGCATCGCGAGTGATCGAGTGAACGACGACATGGCCACGGCGGCGGCGCCCGATGCGCCCGCCGGTGGCCTCAACTCCGGTCTGCTCCGGAGATGACGAGTTCACCAACCATGTCCGGTCTCCTCGATTCCGATTTCTCCCGACTTTAACAGCGCCAACGCCGACACCGCACCGGAGTATTCCGCCGGTATCGGGGCCGACCGTTGACCGGCGCGCGGTCGCAGGCTAATCGTGTCACTGTCAAGATTGATTTGCGGATCTTTCGGGAGTTCCTCATGGCACCGCTCGTCGTACTCGTTCTGGTCACCGGAATTGCCAGGCTGGTGGGAGTATTCGATGTCGAATGGCTCGACTCGTGGCCGCATGCGCTGCGGATCGGCCTGGCCGCGATGTTCCTGCTGACCGCGTCGGCGCATTTCCTGCAGCCGCGGCGGGCCGGCGTGATCGCGATGGTGCCGCCGCGGCTGCCGTCGGCCCCGGCCCTGGTCACCGCGACCGGGGTGCTGGAGGCAGCCGGTGCGGTCGGGCTGCTGATCCCGCCCGTGGCGCCGTTCGCCGCCGCCGCGCTGGCGGTGCTGATGGTGGTGATGTTCCCGGCGAATGTGCGCGCCGCACGCGCCGACCTCGGCATCAAGACGATGCCGCTGCCGCTGCGAACCGTCGTTCAGGTGGTCTTCGTCGCAGCGGCGGTCGTCGCCGCGTTCTGATTCCGGCGGTGCCGGTAGGCTCGCTGCGCGTGTTACCGCTCAGCGGTGACCGGTATCGGCCGGTCGGCGGGACCGGACAGGAGTGCAAGCGGATGGCACTGGTCGGGCGGGATTCGGAACTCAAATACCTCGACGAGCTGATCGCCGGGATCACCGAGCGCGGCGGCGCGGTCCTGATCGAGGGTGCGGCCGGAATCGGCAAGACCGCGCTGCTGCGGGAGCTGCCTGCCATGGCCTCGGTCGCCGGTGTGCGGGTGCTGAGTGTGACGGGCACGGCGGCCGAACGGGAGCTGCCCTACGCCGGACTGCATCAGATCGTCTTTCCACTGCGCTCGGGAATCGCGGCCCTGCCACCGACGCAGGCGGCGGCCCTCGACGCCGCGCTCGGACTGGCCGACCTGCCGGCGCCGAGCGAGTATCTGACCGGCTCGGCGCTGCTGACCCTGCTCTCGGATCGGGCGGCCGAACGACCGCTGCTGGTGTTGGTCGAGGATCTGCACTGGCTCGACCGGCCCAGTGCCGCGGTGCTGGCGTTCCTGGCCCGGCGGCTGGAATCCGAGCCGATCGTGCTGGCCGCGACCAGCCGCGACGGTATCGCCACCCCGTTGTCGGAGGCGGGGGCCGAGGTGCTGTCGCTGTCGCGGCTGACCGATGACGAGGCGGCGCTACTGCTGGATACCGGCGTCCCCGGCCTGGACCACCCGACGCGGTCGCGGGTGCTGGCCGCCGCCGCGGGAAATCCGCTGGCGCTGACGGAATTACCCTCGAACCTCGATGCCGGATCGACGGAGCTTCCGCTCACCGAGCGACTGGAACGCGCCTTCGGTCTGCGTGCGGGCCAGCTGCCCGAACCCACCCGGACAGCCCTGCTGGCCGCGGCGCTCGACGAGCTGTCGGTGCCGCAGACCGTCCGGGCCGCGGCAGTGCTGCTGGATTCCCCCGTCGACGAGGGTGTCCTCGCACCCGCCGTCGACGCTCGCCTGATCGATATCGATTCCGGCGCTGTGCGATTCCGGCATCCGTTGATGCGCTCGGCGATCCCGGCCGCGGCCGAACCTCGGCTGCGCCGCCGTGCGCACGCCGCCCTGGCGGCCACCCTCGACGAGCATCCCGACCGCGCGGCACGACACCGGGCGGCCGCGGTCGTCGGGCCCGACGACACCGCCGCGCGGGACCTGGCCGCCACCGCCGAGCGCGCTCTGCGCCGTGGTGGTGTCGCCGCGGCGATCGCGGCGCTCGAGCAGTCGGCGTATCTGAGTGAGACAGCGCGACTGCGCGCCGAACGGCTGTTGCGGGCCGCCGAACTGGCGGTCGAGACCGGCGATCGTGACACGGTGGAACGGCTGCTCGGCGCGGCCGGTGAACTCACACCCCGGCAGCAGGGACTGGCGACCTGGCTGCGGAGCGGTTTCGACGACGGGGTCGGTGAGGATCCGGCGCGCGTCACCGAACTCGCTCGTCTCGCCGAATCCGTTGCGGCCGAGGGTGATCGGGATCTCGCGATGCGGATTCTGTGGGGTACCGCGATGCGCTGCTTCTGGTCCGAACCCGGGCCCGCGGCGCGTCGGGTGCTGCTCGAGGTCGCCGACGGTCTGGGCCTGCCCGGCGACGATCCGCGCATCGTCGCGATCACCGCCTATGTGGCGCCCTTCGAACGCGGTGCGGCGGTCCTGCGTGATCTGCGGGCCCGCGCCGGTACGACCGGCACCGATCCCGAGATGGACCGCTGTCTGGGAAGTGCGGCGCTGCAGATCGGCGCCTTCGATCTGGCTGCCCGTTTCTCCGCGGCGGCGATCACCGGCCTGCGCGCACAGGGGCGCCTCGGGCTGCTGACCCGCGCGCTGGCGGTGCGCGCCTGGAGCTGTGCGCGCACCGGCGATCTGAGCGGTGCCGCCACCGCGGCCGCGGAAGCGCAGCGTCTCGGGCCGGAGACCGGCCAGCATTTCATGTACGCGCTGGCGGTCGCCGTCGGCGCCGAAATTGCCGCGCTGCGTGGTGATTTCGACGAAGCGACCGAGGCGGCCGATCGCGCACAGGCCATCGGTCTGGCCGTCGCCGCGCGACCGGTGCTGGCCACCGTGCAGCGCGCCCGCGCCCTCATCGCCGGCGGCCAGGGACGATACGAGGACGCCCTGGCCGATCTGCGCCGCGTCCTGGACCCCGCCGATCCCGCCTATCAACTGGCGCTGGGCGCCTATACCGTCGGCGATCTCGCCGAGGCCGCGGTGCGGTCGGGCCGGACCGACGACATCGAGGGAATCATCGGCGCGCTCGAGGACACCGGACGACACACGCCCGCACCCGCGCTCCGGATCGGATTGCGGTGTGCGCGAGCCCTGCTGGATCCCACCGAGGAGCGGTTCGCCGCCGCGCTCGAGGCCGGCCTCACCGCCTGGCCGCTGGAGCGGGCCCGGGTCCAGCTCGCCTACGGGGAATGGCTGCGCCGGCAGCGCCGCGTCGTGGAATCGCGGGCGCAACTGCGTGCCGCGCGTGACGGGTTCGATGCCCTGGGGGCGCGGCCGTGGGCGGAGCGGGCTCGCCGGGAACTGCGCGGGGCCGGCGAGACCAGCCCCCGTCGTGATCCGGATGCGCGCGACGCGCTGACCCCGAACGAACTGGGCATCGCGCAACTGGCCGCCGAGGGACTGACCAATCGCGAGATCGGGCAGCGGCTGTTCCTGTCGCATCGCACGGTCAGCACCCATCTCTACCGCATATTCCCGAAGCTCGGGATCACCTCTCGCGGAGAACTGGCCGCGGCCCTGCGCATCGCGGGGGAGTGACGGCTCCGGTCCCGCGTGCCGGCCGGTGATCGGACCCTGCCGATTGTGCCCGGTGCCGCGCCCCGGCGATTCACCGCCCGTGGCCGGAGGTGCGGTACTGCCTGGAAAGACCTGTCCGGCGCGAGGATTCATGATCGGTCTTTTGGTGGGTGACACCGGGCTTTCGGTGAGGGGCTGTGTGCCGCCGAGTCCGGAGCCGCCCCGGGCGGGGCCCCCGATACTCGTCGTGCGAGTGCCGGGGCTGAGCCCGGCCAGGTGAAAGGAACGCCCGTGACCACCGCATTGCCCGCCTTCCCCGCTGCCGACGAGACACCGCTGCAGACCTGCCTGCGATTGCGCGACATCGCCCCGGTGGTCGAGGTCGAATTTCCCGGTGGCGTCCCCGGATATCTCGCGCTGACCCACGGCGCCGTGCGCGAGGTGCTCGCGGGCGACAACACCACCTTTCTGCGCGACCCGAAGCATTGGCCGGCACTGCACAACGGCGCGATCGCGGCGGACTGGCCGTTGCGCGCGGTGGTGCAGGGGCAGCATCTGTCCACGATGGACGGCGCGGATCACCGGCGGCTGCGCGGCATGATCGGCAAAGCCTTCACACCCGGCCGGGTCCAGGCGCTCGAGGCGCGCATCCAGCAGATCGTCGATGAACTGCTCGACGGTGTGGTGGCCGCGGGGGACGGCGTGGATCTGGTGCCGGCCTTCACCGAGGCGCTGCCGATGGCGGTGATCTGCGAGCTGTTCGGAATTCCGGAATCGGATCGTCAGCGGCTCCGGAACTGGATCGCGGTGCTGTTGTCTCACAACATTTCTCCCGAGGACGCCTTCGCCGCGCAGAACGGTCTGCAGGGCTATCTGCGGGACCTGGCCGAGAACAAGCGGCGCGATCCCGGCGACGACCTCACCTCGGGCCTGGTGCAGGCCCGCGACCGTGACGACGCGCTGACCACCGAGGAATTGGTCGCGGTGCTGTGGATCATGCTGGTCGCCGGGCACGAGACGACGGTGCACATGCTCGGCTACGCGATCATCGCGCTGGCCCGCCACCCCGAACAGCTCGCCGCCGCCACGGCGGGTGACCTGTGGGCCGATGTGGTCGAGGAGACCGTGCGCTACCGGCATTCGGTGATGATGACCAGCTGGCGGTTCACCAGTACCGATGTGACCATCGCGGGCGTTCGGATTCCGCGGGGCAATGCGGTGGGCGTGGTCTACCAGGCCTGCGGTCTGGATCCCGAGGTGTACGGCGACACCGCGAACAGTTTCGACATCACCCGCCGGCAGGCCGGTGGCCACCTGGGTTTCGGGCACGGACCGCGCTACTGCATCGGCGCCGGGCTGGCCCGGCTGGAGGGCCGGATCGCACTCGGCTCACTGTATCGCCGGCTGCCCGACCTGGCCCTGGCGGTCGATCCGGCCGATATCGCCTATTCACCGTCGTTCTTCACCGTCGGCCCGCTCTCGATTCCGGTTCGGCTGGGCGCCACGAGCTGATCGTCTGTCATGCTGGCACCGTGCGCACCGGCCGGCAGGCGCACGTCACATCGACAGGCGGACGGTCGCAGTGAGGCATTACCAGGTGACCGCGCGGAATTCGCGGGCATGGACCACCATCGCCGACAGCTTCGTGCCCATGGATCACGAGTACCGCGAGGAAGGGCACTGGAGTGCGGCCATGACGGTGCAGGAGTCGACCGATTATCGGCTGCTGCACTGGGATCAGCGCGGAGTGCGCACCTCCCGCCGGACCGGATTCCACATTCGGCGCGTACCGGGTGACGATTTCTACTGGATCGTCTTCCCGGAGCACGGACGTTATTCGGTGCGTTACCGCGATCAGGAGGCCGGTGCCGGTCCGGGCATGGGGGTGGTGACGACGGTCGACGAGGTCTGCAGTATCCACATCCCACAGTCGAAGGCCCATGCCTGTCAGATCCCGCGCACCGATATCGATCACCGCATCGGCTCCCTGGCCGACCGGCCGCGCGTCCTGGCACTCGATTCGGGCCTGGGCAGGATCACCCGCGGCCTCATCCGCAGCACCCACGCGGAAGCGGCGGCGCTGTCGGGGCGTGAATTCGAAGTCGTCTGCGGCCGGATCGCCGAACTGCTGTGCATGCTCGCGGTCGGTGACACGACACCGCAGCGCAGCCATCACGACGAGGTGGTCGGGCTGGTCCGGCGCTACGTGCGTGCCAATCTCGGGTACCGCGACATCCGGCTGCCGGCGGTCGCGGAGGCACTGGGCTGGTCACCGCGTCAGGTGCGGGCCCTGCTGCAGCAGTCGGGCACCACATTTCGCGATGTGCGGCGCGTGGAGGCACTGCGCGCCGCCCGCACCGCACTGGAGGATCCGGCATTGTGGGCGGTTCCCGTGCACGAGTTGGCGGCGCGGGTCGGGCTGACGCCGGCCTGGTTGTCCACCGCGTTCAAGGACGCTTTCGGTGAGAGCCCGCGCGAATTCCGGCAGCGCCGCCGGCACGAGCTCGCCACCGCCGCCGCGGATCTGTCCCGCGCCGAACCGGCCGATCGCGTCATCCGGCAGCGGTGACGTACGGCGATACCGTCATCCGACGGTCGCGACGGCGCGCCTCGGATTCCTACTCTCGAAGTCGTTCCAGCCGGTGCAGAAGGCGCGGCGGACGAGGTCACGGGAGTTGAGTGGGATGTTCGGCAGAAAACGATCGGCACAGGTGATCGCGGCGGCGGTGCTGGCGGTGTCGCTGGCAGCGTGCTCTGCGGGGACCGGCACTCCGGCGGCGTCCGCCGCACTCGAGGGCGTCGGCGCCGGTGAACACACCACTGTCGGGCCGGTCGAGCACGTGCACGCCGGTGTGCTCGATACCGCCTACGTCGAATATGGTCCGGCGAACGGTCCGGCGGTGGTGCTGCTGCACGGCTGGCCCTACGACCCGGCGAGCTACATCGATGTGGGCCCGCGGCTGGCCGAGCAGGGGTATCACGTCGTGGTCCCGTATCTGCGCGGTTTCGGTCCCACCCGATTCCTGTCGCCGGACACGCCGCGCGACGGTGAGCAGGCCGCGACCGCGCACGATGTGATCGCGTTGATGGACGCCCTGCACATCGACAAGGCCGTGCTCGGCGGCTACGACTGGGGTGCGCGGACCGCCGATGTGATCGCCGCGCTGTGGCCGCAGCGGGTCAAGGCCCTGGTGTCGGTGAGCGGCTATCTGATCACCGACCTGGCCGCGCAGCAGCAACCGCTGGCGCCCGCCGCCGAGGCCGGCTGGTGGTACCAGTACTACTTCAGCACCGAGCGCGGTGAACTCGGCTATCGCCGCAACACCCACGATTTCGACAAGTACATCTGGAAGACGGCCTCGCCGAAGTGGAATTTCGACGACGCCACCTACGAGCGCAGCGCGGCCTCGTTCGACAATCCCGATCACGTCGCCATCGTCGTGCACAACTACCGGTGGCGGCTGGGCCTGGCGCCGGGGCAACCGCAGTACGAGGCCGAGCAGCGCACCCTCGGAGCGGGTCCGGTGATCACCGTGCCGACCCTGACCATCGGCAGCGACTTCGACGGTGCCAATGCCGATGGGAAGGCCTATCGTGCCAAGTTCGGCGGCAGATACGAGCATCGCGTCTTCGCGGGAGTGGGACATGATGTGCCGCAGGAAGCTCCGGCCGCCTTCGCGCAGGCCGTGGTCGACGCCGATCACCTCTGACGGTGGCCGCACACGCGGGTGGCGTGGGTGTGACCGGCGGATAACGTTGTAGCCGAGACCGTTTCGAATGACAGTGCCGATCATTAAGGTGTGCCACTGTGGAATTTCATCCGGAGGTCGCTCACACCGCCCGCGTCTACGACTGGTGGCTGGGTGGTAGTGACAACTACGAGGCCGATCGCGTGGCCGCCGCTCGCACCGAAGAGGTGTTCCCGACGATCCGGGTGACCGCACGGAAGAATCGTGACTTCATGCTACGAGCGTCCAGATATCTTGCCGAACAGGGTATTCGGCAGTTTCTGGATATCGGGACGGGAATTCCCACCGAACCCAATCTGCATCAGGTGGTGCAGGAGATCGCGCCGGACGCGCGGGTGGTCTACGTGGACAACGATCCACTGGTGCTGACTCATGCGCGGGCATTGATGTGCGGTACCGCCACCGGTCGTACCGCGTATGTAGAAGCCGATGTGCGGCAGCCGGATTCGATTCTGGGCGCGTCCTCCCTGACCGAAACGTTCGATATGTCGCAGCCCGTCGCGGTGTCGCTGGTCTCGGTCATGCATTTCGTCGAGGATCAGCACGATCCCTACGGTGTGGTCGCGCGGATCATGGCCGCGGTCCCGCGCGGCTCGTATCTGGTGATGACGCATGCGACACCGGATCTGGGGCCGGAGATGCTCGAGGTGCAGCGGGTGTACCGCGAATCGGGTATGCCCGGGCAGATTCGCACGCGTGCCGAGTTCGAGCGGTTCTTCACCGGATTGGAATGGGTGGAACCGGGGCTGACCACACCGCAGCGGTGGCGTCCCGACGGTGTGCAACCGCCCGCGGGTATGGATGCGCGGGTGCAGTTCTACGCCGGGGTCGCCCGCAAACCGTGAACCGGCGACGAGCTCAGTCGTGTCGGGGTAGTGCGCCGGTGGACCATCGGGCGAAAGTCTGTTCCGGTGCGACGGTGATGACGTCGGTGACCTTGATCAGTTCGGCGGGAACGGTGTGCTCGTCGAAATGATCGGCGGTGGGGACGATCACCGCTTCGACGGCGAGTTCGCGCACGGTGGCCATGAGGCGACCGACCTCGACCGGATCGTCCGCGTCACAGGCGATGGTGCCGGCCAGGTCGTAGCCCAGACGCCGTGCCAGCGAACGGATCCGGGCTTCGTCCCATGCGCGCTGCTGCTGTGACACATCGGTGCGGAGATATCCGAGAGCCAGGAAGGTCATCGATATCCATCCTCGAGGTCGACTGTCGGAGCGGGCCGAGCCGGACGGAGTGAACCGTCAGCATCTTTCTAGCTAATCCGACTGTAACGAGGATTTCCGGTGTGCGACAACTATCTGTCCCCAGTTGTGTCCGGCACGTGTCCGCTCCGATTTGCTGATCACATGACCGAATTCAGCGAGCTGAGCGTGGTGGATCCGGTCCGGTTCGCGAGGTTGTGCGCAGTCGCGAGGGCGGCGGAGGTCAGTTCCTCCGCCGCCCGATGTCCGCTCGCCCCCACCGGGTTCCGGGCGTACCCGGCAGCAAACCCGGTACGTGTGGCGCTTCAGTGTGCGGCGACCCGGCCCGCGATCAGCGGCAGATCCAGCGAGGTCCGAATGCCGGGAGCAGCGGCGACCACCGCGGGGATGGCGTTGACGATGCGGCCCGCGGCCGCCACGATCGCCGCGTGGTTGTGGTCGCCGTGGCGGCTGGTGGGGCAGATGTCGACGGTGTAGGACGGCTCCCCGACGATTTCGACCCGATAGGACCCGCCGGGCTGGGCGGGCTGCGGCCAGTCCGGTCGCAGATCCTCGCGCAGCCGGGTGGTGTGCTCGATGACGATCACCGGCCGCCCCCGCACCCGCCCCTGGATCTCGAAGCGGATCGCCGCGACCGAACCCTTCGGCACGGACCCGGCCGCGATCTCGAAACTCTCCGGTGCGGGTTCACGCTCATAGGAGTCGACGATCTCGTCGACGGTGATGTCCAGGCCCGCGGCCAGTTGCCGGATGGTGGTGCCCCAGGCCATGCCGAGAACGCCCGGCTGTAGCAGCATCGGCACCTCGTCGAGGGGTTGGCCGAATCCCATCACGTCGAACATCACCGTCGCGCCGTCGTAGGTGGCGTAGTCGGCGATCTCCGAGCAGCGGATCTGCTCGATATCGCGGCAGGTACCCGAGAAGGCCAGCGGGATCAGGTCATTGGCGAATCCGGGATCGATTCCGGTGATGAAGACGCTCTTACCGGCCTCGGCCGCGGCCTGTTCGACCGGCGCGAAGTATTTGTCCGGCAGCACCTTCCACGGATACTGCAGCATGCCCGGCGCCGAGCCGACCAGATCCACACCGGCGGCCAGAATGCTGCGGCAGTCCTCGAGCGCCTCGAACAGCCGGGTGTCGCCCATGGCGCAGTACACCGCGCAGTCGGGTTCCAGCGCCAGGACGGCCTGCAGGCTGTCGGTGGCCTCGATGCCGGTGCCGACGTCGAGGCCGGCCAGCTCACCGGCGTCCTTGCCGACCTTGTCGGGGGCCGAGACGCACAGTCCGACCAGCTCGAACCGCGGATCGGTGATGAGCCCGGCCAGTGCGAGCCGGCCGACGTTACCGGTGCCGATGTGGACGACACGAATGGGCATGTTCTCTCCTCTGTAGAAATCCCGGAAATCTGGTCCGCCGAATCAGCCGCGGGCGGCGGCGACCAGATCGGCCACCCGGGTGAACTTCTCCCGCGGCCGCCCGGCACCGGCGCCGTTGGCCTTCTCTGCGGCATCGATCGCGGTCCATCCGTCGCGGTCCACGCGATCGGGGCAACGCCGGGCGAGCAACGCCGCCAACGCCTCCCGATCCTGCGAGGGCGCGCCGAGCCGTCCGGTGGTGAAGTCGTCGACCAGGGCGGTCACCGTCTCCTCGGCATCGCGCCGGTTGCTGCCGATGACTCCGCGCGGTCCGCGTTTGATCCAGCCGGACACGTATGCCCCCGGCGCCGGTGTACCGGTCGCGTCGACGACGCGACCGTGTTCGTGCGGGATCACGCCGCGCGCCTCGTCGAATGGGAGGTCGGGAACGGCCTTGCCCCGGTAGCCGATCGCGCGCAGAACCAGTGCGGTGTCGACGGTTTCGGCGTCGGTGGCCGGTGTGGGCACGAGCCCGCCCGGGCCGGGCACCATCTCGTTGCGGACGCAGTCGATTCCGGTGACTCGCTCGGTACCGGACACGGCCGTGGGGGAGGTCAGGAATCGGAAGACGATGCGCTTGCGGTCGCCGGTGTCGCGGTGCGCGTATTCGGTGGCGAGGCGGAGCTTGAGGAGCAGTGCGGGATCGGTGCCCGGATCGTCGAGAGCGGCGCGCACCTCGTCGTCGATATCGGCGGGGTCGATGACGATGTCGGTATCGGGCAGATGGCCCAGGGCCAGGAATTCCGGGCCCGAGAACGACGCATTGGCCAGGGGCCGCCGGCCCAGCAGCACGACCTCGCGAATCGTGCTGTGGCGCAGTGCCTCGATGGCGTGCCCGGCGATATCGGTGGCGGTCAGCCGATCGGGATCGGCCGTGAGTACCCGTGCCACATCCAGTGCGACATTGCCGTTGCCGACGATGACCGCGCGCTCACCGGAGAAGTCGAACGAGTGATCGGCGAAGTCGGGATGGCCGTTGTACCAGGCGACGAACTCGGTGGCCGACCAGCAGCCGGGCAGGTCTTCACCGGGCACCTCGAGTCGGCGGTCGGCCGAGGCGCCGACGGCGTAGATCACCGCGTGACAGTGGGTGAGCAGTTCGGCGTGTGAGATGTCGCGTCCGACTTCGACATTGAGATGGAACCGCACCGTGTCCCGTTTGAAGGCCGAGGCGAACATGTCGGTGACACCGCGGGTTTCGGCGTGATCGGGTGCCACGCCGTAGCGGGCCAGCCCCCACGGTGCGGGTAGCCGGTCGAACATCTCCACCTCGACATTGCCGCGGCCGACCAGGTTCTCCGCGGCGTAGCAGGCGGCCGGTCCGGTACCGACGATCGCCACTCGCAGTGTGTCGGAGTCGCGGGACAGGCGCCGAGGCATGTCGACCGGTGCGATACCGGAGTCGAGTGGATGGTGGGCGAACCAGGCCGCGTTGATCTCGGCGTAGCGGGACAGTACGTCGGGCAGTTCCTCATCGGCGTGGATGGCGCCGACCGGACAGGCCTCCACACACGCACCGCAGTCGATGCAGGTGTCGGGGTCGATGTGCAACATCTCCGCGGTCGCGAACTCCGGGTCCTCCGGGCGCGGCCGGATGCAGTCCACCGGACATTCGGTGACGCAGCTGGCGTCGTTGCAGCATCGCTGTGTGATGACGTAAGCCATGACTCTCCGATCGATCCCGGCTCGGTGACAATTCACCCGGACAGGGTGCTGGACATGTGTCTGGACGCTACTATGCGGGCTGCGTCGGGGCAACCGGTTGCCGGTGCCGGCCAGGCGGAACATTGGAAACGTGTCTGGATTGTTGTCCAGTCATGCGGTAGCGTCCGTGACCATGGGACGTGTAGACGGTAAGGTTGCGCTGGTCAGTGGGGGTTCTCGGGGGATGGGCGCGGCCCACGCGAGGCTTCTTGTGGCCGAGGGTGCCTCGGTGATCATCGGCGACGTTCTCGATGAGGAGGGTGCGGCGCTGGCGGCCGAGCTGGGTGCGGCGGCGCGCTATGTGCATCTGGATGTCACCGAGCCCGAGCAGTGGAGTGCCGCGGTCGGCACGGCGGTCGGGGACTTCGGCAAACTCGATGTGCTGGTGAACAATGCGGGCATCATCAACGGCAATTCACTGCGCCGGTTCGAACTGGATCAGTGGCGCCGGATTCTGGATGTGAACCTGACGGGCACCTTCCTGGGCATGCAGGCCGCGGTGGAACCGATGATCGCCGCCGGTGGGGGATCGATCATCAACGTCTCCTCGATCGAGGGGCTGCGCGGTGCGCCGTGGGCGCACGGCTATGTCGCCTCGAAATGGGGTGTGCGCGGACTGGCGAAGTCGGCGGCACTCGAGCTGGCGCGGCACAACATTCGGGTCAACTCGCTGCATCCGGGCCTGATCCGGACGCCGATGACCGAGTCCATCCCCGACGATCTGGTCACCATTCCGCTCGGCCGCCCGGCTCAGCCGGAGGAGGTCGCGACCTTCGTGCTGTTCCTGGCCAGTGACGAGTCGTCGTATGCCACCGGTTCGGAATTCGTGGTCGACGGCGGTCTGGTGACCGCGGTGCCGCACAAGTCGTCCTAGTCGCGTCGCCCGGCATCGGGTCGAGCCGATGCCGGGATCGGCGGCCTCTCCGGATGCGATGAATCTGTAACAGGTTCTAGCAATCAGTAGACAGATTTGTTAAGTTGTCTACACCTCGCGGACGCTCTGCCGCGCGCTGATCTGGAGAGGACAACCATGGCCATCGTGCATCCACTGCCGGCGACCGACGGCGACCGGCGCAAGCTGGCCCTGGAGAGTCCGGTGGACCGCCGGCACATCGGTGAGCTCGAAGTGGAGACCGCGGACGAGGTGCGCGAGGCGGTGGCCCGGGCGCGGGCCGCGCAGCCGGCGTGGGCGGCGCGCAGTATCGCCGAACGGGCCGAGATCCTGCGTGCGGCCATCGGCGTGATCGTGTCCCGGCGCGCGGAGATCGTGGAGACCATCCGTGCCGAAACCGGTAAGCCCGAGGTCGAGGCGCTGGGCGTGGAGATCGTTCCGTCCTGCGACTTCCTCAACTACTGGACCGCGCGTGCCCGCAAGGATCTGCGGCCGCACGCGCAGCGGCTGCACGGCTATCTGCTGCCGATGAAGAAGCTCTACATGCAGTACCAGCCGCTCGGTGTCATCGGCGTGATCACGCCGTGGAACGCACCGTTCGTGCTGTCGCTCAACCCCGTCGTGCAGGCGCTGGTCGCCGGAAACACCGTGGTGTTCAAACCTTCCGAGGTCACTCCCCGCTCGGGTGAGTGGGTGGCGCGGGTGCTGCACGAGGCCGGTGTGCCCGCCGATGTCGTGCAGGTGCTGCACGGCGACGGGGAAACCGGTGCGGCGCTGGTGGATTCCGAAATCGACAAGATCTGTTTCACCGGTAGCGTCGGCACCGGCCGCAAGATCGCCGCGGCGTGCGCGACCCGGCTGCTGCCGTGCTCGCTCGAGCTGGGCGGCAAGGACGCCATGATCGTCTGTGCCGACGCCGATCTCGAGCGGGCCGCCGCGGGCGCGGTGTACCTGTCGATGTTCAACACCGGCCAGGTGTGCATGAGTGTCGAGCGAATCTATGTGGTCGACAGCGTGGCCGACGAGTTCATCCGGCTGGTCACCGAGAAGGCGGCCGCGGTGACCTACGGCGCGGACGAGACCGATATGGGTCCGCTGTTCTGGGATCGGCAGCGCGACATCGTGATCCGGCACATCGACGACGCCCGGGACAAGGGCGCCGAGATCGTGGTCGGCGGTGCCGCCGACAGTGGCGAGGGCCTGTTCTTCCAGCCGACCGTGGTGGTCGGCGCGCATCACGACATGCAGCTGATGACCGAGGAGACCTTCGGTCCCGTCACCGCGATCATGCGGGTGCGCGACGAGGAGGAGGCCATCCGGCTGTCCAACGACTGCAAGTACGGGCTCAGCGGTTCGGTGTTCACCAAGGACGCCGCCAAGGCCCGGCGCATCGCGGCCCGGCTGACCACCGGTTCGGTGGTGCACAACGACGCGGCCGTCATCTACGGTGTGCCGGAGGCCCCGTTCGGCGGGCGCAAGGACAGTGGTCTGGGGCAGGTGAACGGACTCGGCGCGCTGCGCGGTTTCACCCACGCTCAGCCCGTGCTGATCGATCGGTGGCAGCCGAAGCGGGAAAGCATCTGGTACCCCTACTCGGAGAAGACGGTTCGCAGCCTCGACGGACTCATCAAGCACGGTTTCGGTAACAAGATCGTGCGCCGCTTGCTGTCGTGACTGCCGCATACCGGACAGTTTCTAGAACAGGTTTCAGTCTTCGTGATAGCGTCGCCCGCATGGGACGTGTAGGCAGTGAAGCCGTGCTCATCAGCGGAGGTTCGAGGCGGCCGGGCACGGTCCGGCCGCGACCGCTGATGACCGGTGGAACCCCGGCCGGTTGCCCGCGGGCCGCCGCCGGTGCGGCACTCGCGGTCGAACTCGGAGCGGCCGCGCGGTTCGTTCGGTTCGACGTCGGGGTGTCGCGAGGTATTCGTGTTGTCGCCGGTCGCTGACGCACCGTGCGATATCCGCGCGAAGGTGCGCGGGCCCGGGAGTTCCGGTGTTCCGCAGGGTGATTCGGGCGCCGGCATCCGATGATGTGGTGCCGCGGTGATTTAGGCGGTAGGTGTTGATCGATCCACGCACTCCGGTGATCGTCGGTGTCGGACAGGTTTCCGACAGCATCGACGAACCGGACTATCAGCGGATGTCATCGGTGGACCTGGCCGCCGAGGCGTCGCGGCGTGCCATCGCCGACGCCGGAGCCGACCTCTCCCGGGTCGCCGCGTCGATCGACCTCATCGCCGGGGTACGGCAGTTCGAGATCTCCGGGCCGATGCCCGCGCCGCTGGGCCGGTCCGACAACTACCCGCGCTCGGTCGCCCAGCGCCTGGGCATCGAACCGGCACGCGCGGTGCTCGAGGTGGTCGGCGGTCAGGGACCGCAACGTCTGATCACCGAATTCGCGGGTGCGATCGCCGCCGGAGGGCTCGACGTCGCGCTGGTCATGGGCTCGGACGCGATATCGACCGAGCGGTACTTCGTGCGCCGCGACGACAGACCCGACTTCACCGAAACGGCCGCCGGTTCGCTCGAGGACCGCGGCTTCGGCTACGAGCTGTTCATCGACGAGAACCTCGTCGAGCACGCGGTCATGGGCGCGCCCACCCAATACGGACTGCTGGAGAACGCGCGCCGGGCCCGGCTCGGGGCCGACCGGGACGACTACCGCCGGCAGATGGCGCAGTTGTTCGCGCCGTTCACCGCCGTCGCGGCGAAGAATCCGCTGGCGGCCACTCCCATGGTGCGCACCGTCGACGAACTGGCCACCGTGACCGCCGGCAATCGAATGATCTGCGATCCCTTCCCGCGCCTGCTGGTGGCCCGTGATCTGGTGAATCTCGGTGCGGCCGCGCTGGTCATGTCGCTGGCCACCGCGCGCGGGCTGGGGGTGCCCGCGGAACGGATGGTCTTTCTCCGCGGCCACGCGGACCTGCGGGAACAACCGCTGCTCGAACGACCGGACCTGGGCGCCGCGCCCACCGCGTGGACCGCGGCACGAGAAGCGTTGCGAGTGGCCGGAATCGGGCTCGACGATATCGCCACCTTCGATCTGTACAGCTGTTTCCCGGTCGCGGTGTCCAACTTCTGCGACGGCACCGGATTGACCGGCGACGATCCGCGCGGCCTGACCCTCACCGGTGGGCTGCCGTTCTTCGGCGGGCCGGGCAACAACTACTCGATGCACGCCATCGCCGACACCGTCGAGCGCATGCGCGAGTCGCCGGGCGCGTTCGGGCTGGTCGGCGCCAACGGCGGCATCATGAGCAAATACTCCGTCGGCGTGTACTCGACCGCGCCGGCGGACTGGGCCGCCGACCGCAGTGCCGAACTCCAGCACGCCGTCACCGCCGCCCCGGCCGTGACGGCGCGCCGGCGCGCGGCCACGGCCGGCGCGGCCGTGGCCGCGTGGATCGAAACCTATACCGTGCGGCACGCATTCGAGCCGCGCACCGCGGTGATCGTCGGGCGGTCGCACGCCGACGGCAGCAGATTCCTGGCGACGATGCCGCCGGAGGATCTCGGTGCGGCCGACCCGATCGGCCGCGACATCATCGTCACATCGAGCGAGCAGGGCAACACCGCGGTCCTGGCGTCGTAGCGGCGCCGGATTGCCGAGGATCGGAGAGAGATGACCGAAACAGTAACAACCACAATGGATCCCGAGACCCGCCTGCGGCTGCCGATTCACAACGGCCATGCTCTGCTCGCCGGTCTGCGCAGGCATCGGCGCGAGCCGGTGATGACCCTCGGGGACACGGTGCTCACCGGCGCCGATGTGCTCGACGCCATCAGCCGCTACGTCTCGGCCTTCGCCGCACACGGTGTCGTGACCGGTACACCGAGTGCCCTGCTGGCGCTGAACCGGCCCGAGGTGCTGTTCATTCTGGGGTCCGGCCAGGTGGCCGGGCATCGGCGCACCGCGCTGCATCCGATGGGCGGACTCGACGATCATGTGCACGTGCTGGGTGACGCCGGGATCACGAGTTTGGTGATCGACCCGCAGCCGGCGTTCGTGCAGCGGGCCCGGGAACTGGTCGATCGGGTACCCGCGCTGACCAAGGTTCTGGTCCTGGGCCCGGTACCGGCGGAGCTGTCCGATGTCGGCATCGACTTGATCGCGGCGGCAGCGGAATTCGAGCCCACCGCGATCGAGGCGGTCGATCTCGAACCCGACGCCGTCATCTCGATCAGCTACACCGGCGGCACCACCGGTAAGCCCAAGGGCGTGGTGGGCACCGCCGCCGCCATGTCGACCATGACCCAGATCCAGCTCTCGGAATGGGAATGGCCCAAGCGTCCCAAGTTCCTGATCTGCACGCCGCTCTCGCACGCCGGTGCCGCGTTCTTCCTACCGGTGGTCGTGCTCGGTGGCCAGTGCGTGGTGCTGCCGCGCTTCGACGCCGGAGAAGTGTTGCGCGCCATCGAGGAACACCGCATCAGCGCGACCATGCTGGTGCCGTCGATGCTGTACGCACTGCTCGACCACCCGGATATCGACAAGCGCGATCTGTCGTCGCTGGAGACGGTGTACTACGGCGCCTCCTCCATCGACCCGGCCCGCCTGACCCAGGCGATCGAACGGTTCGGCCCGATCTTCGCCCAGTACTACGGCCAGTCCGAGGCGCCGATGGCCATCAGCTACCTCGGCAAGGGCGAGCACGATCAGGCCCGCCTCACCTCCTGCGGCCGCCCGTCGGTCGCGCTGCGCACCGCCCTGCTGGACACCGACGGCAATCGAGTCGAGCGCGGTGAGGCCGGTGAGATCTGCGTATCGGGCCCGCTGCTGGCCGGTGGTTACCTGAATCTTCCGGAGGTCACCGCGGAGACGTTCCACGACGGCTGGCTGCGCACGGGTGATCTGGCCCGCGAGGACGAGGACGGCTTCTGGCACATCGTGGGCCGTAGCAAGGACATGATCGTCACCGGCGGGTTCAACGTCTTCCCGCGCGAGGTCGAGGATGTCATCGGCGCGCATCCGCGGGTGTCGGGCGTCGCGGTGGTCGGTGTCGCCGACGCGAAGTGGGGCGAGGCGGTCACCGCCGTGGTCGTCCTCACCCCCGGCACCTCCGATGATCCCGCGGCCGTCGCGACGGTGATCGACGAGATCGGCGCGGAGGTCAAGCGCCGCAAGGGATCTGTCCAGGCGCCCAAACATGTCCTGTTCGTCGACGCGTTGCCGCTGACCGGCCTGGGCAAGATCGACAAGAAGGCCGTCCGGGCCCACGCCGAGGCGCAACTCGGCTGAGTTCGCCTGCGAGAGTTCGTCCCACCGGTCCGAGACCGGTGGGACGATTCGCAGGATCGTCAGCTGAAACTGCGGCGATAGTGCTGTGGGCTGACACCGGTGGTGCGTTTGAACCGATCCCGGAATGCGGTGGGTGAGCCGAAACCCACTTGGGCGCCGATGCGTTCGACGGTGTGCGCGGTCGTCTCCAGCAGATGCTGTGCCCGGCGGATACGCGCGCGATGCAGCCACTGCAGCGGCGTGGTGCCGGTGTGCTCGCGGAAACGGCGAATCAGAGTGCGGGTGCTGACGCCGGCCTTGCCTGCCATCTCGTCGAGCGTCAGTTCGGTGCCGAGATTGTCCTCGAGCCACTGCAACAACGGTTCGAGTGCGGATCCGCGCGGTGTGGGCGGATGGTCGTGGACGATGAACTGTGCCTGGCCCCCTTCGCGTTCCAGTGGCATCACCGACAGGCGCGCGGCGTGAGCGGCGACCGCCGAACCGTAGTCGCGCCGGATCATGTGCAGGCACAGATCCAGCCCCGCGGCGGCGCCGGCCGACGTGAGAATCTGCCCGTTGTCGACGTAGAGCACGGCGGGATCCACCTCGATCGCGGGATGGGCGGTGGCCAGCAGCTCGGCCGCGACCCAATGGGTGGTGGCGCGCAGGCCGTCGAGGAGTCCGGTCGCGGCCAGTGCGAAGGTGCCCGAGCAGATGGAGGCGATCCGGGTGCCGTTCGCCGCAGCCGCCCGCAGCGCATCACATACGGCCGGTGACGGCGATGCGGTCGGATCGGCCGTACCGGGAACGATGATCGTGTCGGCGGCGCGCAGTTCGTCGAGTCCGAACGGTGCGCGCAGGGTGAAGGTTCCGGCATCGATCTCGGGTCGCTCGGCGCAGACCCGCACCTGATAGCCGGGTCGTCCGTCGGGGAGCAGGGTGCGGGCGAACACCTCGATCGGGGTGGCCAGATCGAACGGGATCACCCGGTCCAGCGCGAGAACGGCGACGGAATGCATGGCTGGAATGTACCCGTGCGCCGATATTTCGCCGATCGTGATGTGGGCGTCGTCACCAGGATCTGTGCAGGTGGACGGACTCGACCCGGTGGCTGTCGGAATCTCGTCAGAATGTGGCGAAAATGCCACTGGGGGTGGTGGTGGCGGGGCGATTAGCGTCAGGTCCTGCCTGCTCGACCACTCGGAGGGATCACCACATGTATGCCCAGATCGTGCTGTTCGACGGATTCGATCCGCTGGATGTCATCGCGCCCTACGAGGTGCTGCACGCGGGCGGTGCGGCCGCCGCGGGCGCCGTCGAGGCCGAGCTGGTGTCGGCGGAGGGGGCGCGTGAAGTGGTCAGCGGCACAGGCGGATTGGTGTTGCGCGCAACTGCCGCGCTCGATCCCGCGCGGGCCGGGATCATCGTGGTGCCCGGTGCGTCGGGCCGGGTCGGTGAGCCGGGGGAGGTGCCCGATCAGGAGGCCGGTGCCGCCGGTGCGTGGCGGGAGAACGAGTTCATACCCGTGCTGATCGGCCGCGCCCTGAGTACCGCGCTGCCCGAACTGCTGCGGGCGGCACTGGAGAATCCACAGATCGTCGTGGCCACGGTGTGCGGCGGCTCGCTGGTGCCGGCCCTGGCCGGTCTGCTCGAGGGACGTTCGGCGACCACCCATCACCTGGGACGTGATCTGCTCGCGGCCACCGGCGTCCATGTCGTCGACGCGCGCGTGGTCGACGACGGCGACCTGGTCACCGCCGCCGGCGTCACCTCCGGCCTGGACCTCGGGCTGTATCTGCTGGAACGCGAGATCGGCCCGCGCATCGCGCACGCGGTGGAGGGACTGTTCGCCCATGAACGGCGCGGCACCGCCTGGCGCGGGCAGGGGCCGGTGCCGGTCGCATTCTGAGCGATGTCCACCCGTCACCGTTCGTCTCGAGGAGCATCATGACCGCCGAAGGCATCTGGGACCTGTCCATCGCCACTCCGATCGGCCGGATCGCGGCCGTCGTCGAATTACACAGTGAACAAGGCACTTTCGTGGGTGTCGCACACGGCGCCGGTGAGCGGGTCGCACTCGGCGGCGTCGTCGTGGACGGTGACCGGGTCACCTGGACCCAGGCCGTCACCATGCCCATGCGATTGAATCTCGCCTTCGGAGTGACCGTCACCGGTGACACCCTCACCGGCACCGCGAAGGCCGGGCGCCTGCCCGCATCCAAGGTCACCGGCACCCGCCGCCGCGACGCGGGGACCGATCGCGGGAGCAGATGACGTACGTCGGCATCTGCGTAGGACGACGGATGCCGGGCGGGGTGGTGTGGCGCGACAGTGGGACCCGGTCACAACGATGGAACGGAGTTCCCCATGAACACACATATGCCCTCGGTAGTCGAGTCCGGCCGCTCGTCGCTCATCCGGTTGTTCGCCGTTCGCGGTGTGCTGGCACTGATCTGGGCCCTGGTGTTCGCCGCCGCGCACGATCGGCTCGACGCGGTCGCGGTGCTGCTGCTCGTGATCTATCCGTTGATCGATGCGGTGTCGTGCCTGTTCGACCACGCCGCGACCGCCGACGCCTCGACGCGGCGAATCACCACGGTCAACGGGGTGATCAGCGCGATCACCGCCGTGGCGGTCGGGATCGCGGGCGCGACCGGCGGCGTGCCGGCCGTGCTGGGTGTGTTCGGTGGCTGGGCGGTGATCTCCGGTGCGGCACAGCTCGTCGTCGGCGTGCGCCGGCGCGGTGCCGCACTGGGCCGGCAGTGGCCGACGCTGATCTCGGGCGGCCTGTCCTTCCTGGTGGGTGCGTTCTACATCCTGCAGGCCGCCGGTTCCGATCCGAGCCTGGACGTGCTGTCGGTCTACGCGACCGGCGGCGGTGTCTTCTTCCTCGTGCAGGCGCTGCTGCTCGTGGTGAAGAGCCACCGGCGCACCGTCCCGGAGCCGGGCGAGCGGGACCGGGTCGTCGCCGGCTAGCGGTGCGGGGTGCGGCGGCGACACTGTGGGCTCCCCTGTGGGAGCCCACAGCGCTGTCTCGGCTGTGAGCCCGGCGCCGATCTCGGGCGAGAACCCTCGGTGCGGGTCTCGCGGCCACGCCGGGTACTAGATGATTTTGGCCTCGATCAGCAGATTCCAGATCTCACCCTGATCGACGACCTCGACGCCGAGCTTCCCGGCCTTGGCCAGTTTGCTGTCGCCCACTCCGGCGCCGGTGATGAGTAGATCGGTGTTGGCCGACACCGACGAGGCGGCGGTCGCGCCCGCTTTCTCGCACAGACGCTGGAAGGTCGGGCGCGCGACCTTCTCACCCGAGCGCGGATCGCTGATGGCGCCGGTGATCACCACGGTCTTTCCGGCCAGCGGTGCGCCGGCCGCGACGACCGGCGGCAGATCCTCCGCACGGACATCGAGCGAGACGCCTGCCGCGCGTAGGCGTTCCAGCTCCGGCCGCAGGCGGGTGAGATGCTCGACCAGGGAGGCGGCGACCTTGGGGCCGATGTCCTCCACCGCCACCAGTTTTTCCTCGCCCGCGTCGGCGACCGCCTCCAGGGAGCCGAATCCGGCGCGGGCCAAGCGGGCGGCGGTGCCGTCGGAGGCCATCGGGATCGCCATGCCGATGAGCGCGCGGCGCAGGCCCACCTGGCGGCTGCCGTCGATCGAATCGATCATGCGGGCGGCCGAAACCTCACCGACCCGGTCGAATTCGAGCAGGCGCTCCTTGGTGAGGGTGTAGAAGTCCGAGGGGCGTTCGAGGATACCGGCCTCGGCCAGGCGTTCGATCCACACCGGCCCGATGGCCTCGATATCGGCCGCGGCCCGCGATGCCCAGTGGATGAGCCTGCGGACGGTCTGCGCGGGGCAGGAGACGTTGGTGCAGAACAGTTCTCGGCTGTTGCCCTGTTCGGTGACCGCCTGCCCGCACGAGGGGCACGCGGTGGGTGGCACGATCTCGCGCTCGGCGCCGGTGCGCGCGGAGGCGTCGAGCACACCCGCCACGAACGGGATCACGTCGCCCGCGCGGCGCACCAGCACCGTGTCCCCGATCTTGATATCGCGGGCGCGGATCACCTCCTGGTTGGCCAGGGTGGCCTTGGTGACGGTGGTGCCACCGACGAACACCGGCTGCAGCCAGGCGACCGGCACGATCTTGCCCGTCTTGCCGACATCCCAGACCACGTCGGCGAGCAGGGTCGTCTTCTCCTCCGCGGCGAACTTGAACGCCAGCGCGCCGCGCGGGGAACTCGACCGGGTCCCGGCCGCCGCGTACGCGCCCCGGTCGGCCAGGCGCAGTACCGCACCGTCGATGTCGTAGTCGAGGTCGTTGCGGCCCTGTTCGATCGCGCCGATCGCGGTCTGGGCGCGCTCGGCATCGGCACAGAGTCGCATCTGGGCGCCCGCGACTCCCAGTGCCCGCAGCCCCTCTTCCAGATCCACTGCGGCACCGCCGGAGTCGGTGTCGAGGTCGAAGCCGAAGAACCGCAGACGCCGCTCGGCGACCGTGGCCGGATCCTTCGCACGCAGTGTGCCCGCGGCCGCGTTGCGCGGATTGATCAGCGGCTTGTCCGGGTGCGCGGTGTTGTAGGCGGCGAAGGTCGACCGCAGCATCACCGCCTCGCCGCGGACCTCGACGCGCCCCGGCACATCGATGCGATCGGGCACGCCGTCCACCAGGGCGCGTACCAGCATCGTCACATCGTCACCGGTGGTTCCGTCGCCGCGGGTGACCGCCCGCACGAGCCGTCCGTCCCCGTAGACCAGGGCCAGCGACAACCCGTCGAGCTTCGGCATCACCACGACCGGCTGGCCGGGGAAACGATCGAAGAACGCCACGACCTGCTCGGGCCTGGTCGCCTTCTCGAGCGACAGCATCGGCCGCGAATGCCGGATCGGTGCGTGCAGCACCGCGGGTGCGCCGACCTGATCGAGCGGGTTCGGATCCGGTGTGAGCTCCGGATGCGCCTCGATCAACCCCCGCAGCTCGTCCTCGATCGCGTCGAACTCGGCGTCGGCGACCAGCGGCGAGCCCTGATAGTAGGCATCGCGCAGTGCCACGACCCGATCCGCGAGCTGCTGAATACGTTCCCCAGTGTCCACGGCAACAGACGCTACCGAGGCCCACCGACACCTTTCGGTATCGGGGTTCGAGCCACTTGACCTGCGCACGACCATGGCCACCGACCCCTCGGCGAGCAGCTTTTTCACATTCGCCGGGTGGTCGGCAGAAGCCGGTGTGCCCGTATCGGTTTCGGATGTGGCACCGGCCGGTCCCGGTCGTCGCACGCGACCTGCCGGTGGTCCGGCGCCCGGCGGTGGCACGTCCGGATTTCGCTCCTAGCTGCGCAGATTGCGGTCGAACAGGGTCACCAGTTCGCGGTGGTGGCGTTCGGCGGCGCCGGGATCGTGGGCGGAGGTGTCGGCCTGCGTGTACCCGTGCTCGGCGCCCGCGTAGACCTCGGTGCGGTGGCGGACACCGGCGGCGTCGAGAGCCCGGTCGAACTCGGCGATATGGTCGGCGGTCATGTGCCGGTCGTTGCCGGCGTGGGCGAAGTACAGTTCCGCGGTGATGTCGGCGGCCATGAGATGCGGACTGTCGGGGGTGTCGGTGACGAGCGGCCCGCCGTGGAATCCGGCCACTGCCGCAATCCGATCCGGGAACATCGCCGCGACCTGCACCGCCAGCCGCGCACCCATGCAGTAACCGGTCAGCCCGACCTTCCCGGCGGTGACCCGCGGTGACGCTGCCAGCCAATCCAGGTAGGCGCCGGCATCCGAGCGCAGCCGCTGCACGGTGAGTTCGCGGATCAGCGGGAAGACCCGCTCCACGATGTCCGGCCGCTGCGTATCGATGAAGTCCGGCAGCTCGACCACCGGTGCGGGCCCGTGGCGGTGATAGGCGTTCGGGACCAGGACCGTATAGCCGTGCGCGGCAATACGATCGGCGAGCGATCGCAGACTGGGGCGCAGTCCGAAACCGTCCTGCATCACCAGCACTCCCGGATGGGCGGCGCCGTCGCCGGGGTGGGTGAGGTACGCGTCGGCGACCCCCTCGGGGGTCCGGATGTCGACTGTCGTCCCGCGGGTGGTGGTCATCGTTGGATCCTTCCGTCGTGGTTGATGTCCTGTTCTCACCACGACGCGAGGCGGCGCCCGCGCGATATCGCGGGATCCTTGCTCGACGAGCGGGCCCGTAGCGGCCCGCGTGCTGCTCAGAAGAGCACCGGGTAACCAATCCGTGTGTGGCGCAACGCCGTCCCGGTAGTCATGTCCTCACCGTAGCCCACCCGGGCGGTCCGATGTCAACGACTGCCCGGTGCCGGCGCCGGGTGCTCGTGCTCGCGCGGTGGGTTGAGCTCGTCGACCACCACCAGATTTCCACCGGATTGCTTGGCCCGATACATGGCGGAGTCCGCGGACTGCAGCAGACGCTCCGGGGTCGGGCGCGGGCACCGCGGGCAGACGCTCGCGTCGTAGACCGCGACCCCGACACTCGCGGTGACCTCCACCGCGGTCTCGGGTGGTTCGGCGACCGCGCGGCGCAGGCGCTCGGCCTCGGTGCGCGCGGCGGCGCTGGCGATCGGGGCGGCCACCACGAACTCCTCACCACCCGTGCGGGCCACCACCGCGTCCTGTCCGGCGGCGTCGTGCAGCCGCCGCGCGGTCCGGACCAGGACGGTGTCGCCGACACGGTGCCCCCAGGTGTCGTTGACGTTCTTGAACCGGTCGAGATCGAGGGTCATCACGCAGATCGCCGGATGCTGGTCGACCAGGCGCGGCAGCCGGGTCTCGAGGCCGCGGCGGTTCAGCAGTTCGGTGAGTGGATCCGACAGCGATTCGGTGCGCAGCAGCCAGTACAGGATCTGCAACGCCGGCAGTGCGCTGACCACCGACACGAACAGCAGCAGCCCGACCGCCAGTGCCAGCCGGACATCCTGGCCGCCGGTCGCGATCCGCACCGAGAACACGATCACCGACAGCAGCGACCACGCCGAATGCGCGGCCAGGGCCCGCGCGCTGTGGAAGAAGCCCAGATAGCTGCCGGTGACCACCAGCAGCACCGCGCCCATCGCCGCGAACAGCCGATCCGGCACCTGCAGGAACTCGAGGGTGAACAGCACGTCCGCACAACCGATCAGCACCAGCGACTCGGTCTTGCTCGGCCAGCGCAGCAACCACCAGCGCAGCGCCCACAGCGCTCCGCACGCCACCCCGACCGTCGACGCGATCCCCGGACGGCCGGGTGGACCCACCGGCGTGCCCGCGATCACCGCACCCATCACCGCGATCCCGACCCCGGCGACGCCGATCAGCACCTTCAGCGGTCCCAGCGCCGCCCGGGCGGCCAGGGTGCGCACCAGCCAGCGATAGTCGACCGGGTCGTTCCACCAGGCTCGCAGTGTCTTGCTGTCATTCATCGACTCACCCTTGGTCCGGACCGCGTTGCCCACCCGTCGCTCGTTCCGAGTGCGAGAAATGCCGGGAAATCTCTGCAGCTGGTTCGGGGCAGTCTAGACCGGACAGTCCTATCCGATGAGTGATTGTGGCCCGGAGCTCGACCGGGGTGCGGGACCGAGCAGATCAGAGCCGGAGGATCGCCCCAACGCACAGATCGCATCGCCACCGCTCGCCACTCGCCGATCCCGCACAGCCCGGCTGAGCCGCGGTTCAAGGGGTGCCGCGCGATTCGTCATCAGACCAGGACCAGCACGGCGATCAGCCCGAGTGTGGTCGCGATGGTGGCGATGACGATGGCATGGAAGTTCGCGGGGGCGAAGAGCCCGGCATCGATCTGTTTGCCGATGGCGCGGTACCGGAATGTCCCGTAGGCCGACACCAGGAGTCCGGCGGCGAGCAGGATCAGTCCCGCGGCCACCGCATGGGCGCCGCGGTGCGGGGCGAACTTGGCGACCGCCACCCCCAGCGCCGCGACGCTGATTCCGGTGCGATGCCAGGCGAGGTAGGTGCGTTCGTTGGCGAGGTGATCGCGCGCGAGACTGCCGGTGTTCGGCCTGGCGTCACCGTCTCCCAGATGTTTCATCTCCTCCTCCTGGGTGCGACAGGGGATGGTCGGGCCGCCCTCACATACTCACGCCCTCATCATCGGACCGATGCTGCGCGGCCGGGTCCCGAATACCGCAAATCCAGCGCTTTTCCGCGGTGACGCGTCCAGGATTGAGGAATGACCACCACGCCGGATGGGGGACCGTATCGCCAGCTGACGACTCCGCGCGCCGCGGCGGTCGCCGGCATCGTCTTCGCCGCGCTGTTCGCGACCAGCCTGGTCCTGATGCGACTGACGCTGCCCGCCGATCCGTTCACCCCGTGGGCGACGCGCAACGATCCGCGGATCACCGTCGCGCTCCTCATGATGCCGTTCGCGGGCATCGCGTTCCTGTGGTTCCTGGGGGTGATCCGCGATCGGATCGGAGAACTCGAGGACCGGTTCTTCGCGACGGTGGTCCTGGGCAGCGGGGTGCTGTTCCTGGCGATGGTGTTCGTCGCGACCGCGACCGGTGGCACGGCTCTGGCCGTGTCCCGGCACTCGCGCACGTCCCACGACGAGATCATTTCCTTCGGCCGTGAGTTCATGCTGCAGATCAGCAACGTCTACGGCGTGCGCATGGCCGCGGTGTTCATGATCTCGCTGGCCACGATCTGGTTCCGCACCGCGCTGATGCCACGTCTGCTGGTGCTCATCACCTACCTGCTGGCACTGGTCCTGCTGGTGGTCGTCAGCCACAGCCTGTGGGTGACCCTCGTGTTCCCCTCCTGGGTACTGGTGATCAGTGTGTATCTGCTCGCCACCGGCCGAACCGAATCGAACCGCGACCATCGCACCTGAGTCTCCGCGCCACCGGCGTCGGCACAGTATTCGACTCGGTATCCGGACCGCTCGCCCGTTCCGGCCCCTAATCTCGAAAACGCTGTAACCCAGCCGGATTCCGCACAGATACCCGGATGACCTGTCCGATCTGATGAGGGGAAAAACCGAACCGCATGAGTCTCGAACGGCTCACAGCCACCGCGATCATCCTCGCCGGAACCGCCACCATCCCGCTGCTGGGCGCCACACCCGCCGACGCCGACGTCGCCCGGGGGCACGTGTCCTGCGAAATGCCGGCCGACCATCAGGCGAGGGGGTACGAGGCGCGCTGCCACCCCACCCGCGACCAGAGCTTCGCCGTGCACCGCGAGAAACCGGATTCCGGACAGTGGCCGGCCACCGGCAGCGCGGGACGTCGGTCATGACCGGCCGGAAACGAGCATTGTCGGCCGACGACCTCGCCCACATCGAGGAGGTGGTCGGACAACGACTACCGGGCCCGAACCGGTCGCTGGTCGAGATCGCGCAGACGATCGTCGACTATTACGGGCAGCACCCGGACCGGATCCCGAAATAGGTCACGACATCGTGGACAGGACATCTTCGGCGAATCGATCGATCGGTGCCATCCAGCGATCGGTGGCGACCCGGCGGTGCCGCCGGGTGATTCGCCGGAGGTGTTCGCCCAGGGACCGCACATCACCGCGGTCACGCCGAGGTCTTCGGCACGCTTGAACAGCTCGGCCGACTGCACCTCGCGAAATGCCGGCATGATCTCGAAAGGGTCGTTCCCGCGCCCGTATTCGCGTCGCGGCGCGGTGAGCCGGCCGACCGTGTCCGCGGCGTCGTCCCGCATCGGGCAGTACTTCCGGGCTGTTCGCCGAATGGGGTTGTCTCACTGCGGGATTCGAGACCGATCGGAAAGCCGCGAGCCATCCGGCCCGGCTCCGTGCGCCGCGGTCGCTCGATCCGGGCCTGCCTGCGGATATCGAGCGCCGTCGAGGTACTTCGCCGGAGTTCGCCTGCGGGCGGAATCGGGCTCGCTACTGTGATCGGGGACACATACTCCACAGCAGCGCGGATCCTCGCGCTGTACGCAGGACAGGAGTGAGCATGACCGCCACCCAGGAGTCGACGAGCGAATCGACCACCGAACCGTTGCGCTCGCGGCGGAACCACTGGAACAACCAGGTACAACGGCATTCGTTCATGACGCCGGACCGGGCCGCCATCACCCACCTCGACAGGTCGACCACCTGGCGCGCGCTCGACGAACGGTCACGCGCGTTCGCCGCCGCCCTGCACCGCCGCGGTGTGCGGTTCGGCGACCGCGTCCTGATGGCGTTGCTGAATCGCACCGAGTACATCGAGGCGGTGCTGGGTGCCAACCTGATCGGCGCGATCCCGGTACCGGTCAACATCCGGATGAGCCCGGCCGAGGTGTGCCACCTCGTCGCCGACAGCGGCGCCCGGCTGATCGTGACGGAGAAGCCACTCGCACCGCTGATGGACGCCGTGCGCGTGGCCACGGGCGCGATCGACGCGATGATCGTGGTCGGCGGCGGTGACGAGCCGGGGCACCTCGATTACGATGCGCTGCTCGCCGAGGGCTCCTCCGACCTGCCCGGGATCGATGTCCCCGAGGACACCGTCGCGCTCATCATGTACACCTCGGGCACCACCGGAAAGCCCAAGGGCGCCATGCTCACCCACACCAATCTCCAGGCGCAGGCGGTGACCACGATCAACGCGGGTGACGGCGGCTCCGACGACGACGTCGCCTCCGTCGTACCGCCGCTGTTCCACATCGCGGGTCTTGCCGCCTTCGCACCGGTCTTCTATCGAGGCATCCGCGCGGTGATCCATCCGCTCGGTGCGTTCGACGCCGACGCCATGCTCGACACCATGGAGCGTGAGCGCACGACCTCGGTGTTCATGGTGCCCGCCCAATGGCAGGCCGTGTGCGCGGCGCAGCGGGCGAAACCACGCGATCTCGCGCTGCGGACCATCAGCTGGGGAGCCGCCCCCGCCTCCGACACGGTGCTCACGGCGATGAACGAGACCTTCCCGCAGGCACTGAACACGACGGCGTTCGGCCAGACCGAGATGTCTCCGGTCACCTGCATTCTCGAAGGCAAGGACGCATTGCGGAAGATCGGTTCGATCGGCAAGGTGGTGCCGGCGGTCACCGCCCGCATCGTCGACCCCATGATGAACGACGTGAAACCCGGCGAGGTCGGTGAAATCGTCTACCGCGGACCGAATCTGATGAAGGGTTACTGGCGCAACCCCGAAGGTACGGCGGATGCGTTCCGCGGCGGCTGGTTCCACTCCGGCGACCTGGTTCGCCAGGACGAGGAAGGGTTCCTCTACGTCGTCGATCGTGCCAAGGACATGATCATCTCCGGCGGCGAGAACATCTACTGCGCCGAGGTCGAGAACGTTCTGTACGGACACCCCGCCATCTCCGAGGCCGCGGTGATCGGGCGCGCGCACGAGAAGTGGGGCGAGGTGCCGGTAGCCGTCGTCGTCCTCGCCGAGGGAGTCGACGAGCTGTCCCTCGCCGAACTCGAGCCCTACCTCGACGACAACCTCGCCCGCTTCAAGCATCCGAAGAATCTCGTGATCGTCGACGAGTTGCCGCGCAACGCGAGCGGCAAGGTCGTCAAGCCGGAACTCCGCACGGCGTACGGGAGCAAGGATGCGGGGCTGGCCGACTGAAACCCGCGAAAGTAGGTGCGAGCAAACCGGTTCCGCACCGCTGCGATGTCGCGGGTAGAGTTCGGCCCCGGATATCCGGGCTCGACGACGACAGCTGTAACGCCAGGAGGTTCGAGTATGACGACCGTCATCGGTGGTGGGATCGCGGGCAGCTGCCTGGCCGGCGGGCTGGCGCGGCGCGGGCATCACGCCGTCGTCTACGAGCAGCAGCGTCCCGGCCCCGGTGCGGGCGCGTTCCTGTTCATCGACGGCCGCGGACACGATGCGATGGCAGCGATGGGCGTGGATCGGGACGCACTGCACGATGTGTCCTATCCGCTGGCCGGTCTCGATTACGCCGACAGCTCCGGCCGGCGCAGCGAGATGCCCAGCCGGGGGCATCGATTCTGGCTGCGGCGGAATCTGATGGGTGTGCTGTCGGAATTCGTCGCCGGTTCCGGTGCGGAGTCGCGTTTCGGTGCGTCGGTCAGCGATGTCGATCTGGCACCCGATGCTGTTGCCGTGCAGCGTGATTCGGGTGTCGAGCCCGTCGACGGACTGCTCGTCGCCGCCGATGGCATCGATTCGGTGGTCCGGGCCCGGCTCGAACCGGACCGCGCGCCGGTCTATGCCGGCGATGTGGTGCTGTACGGCATGACGAACGCTCCGCTGGATCCACCGCCGTCCTCGTCTCCGGCGGTGCTGCACTTCTTCGCCGAGATCGCCGAAGATGGCAGTGCCGGTAGCACTCTCGGGCACATCTGGCGTCCGGACGATCCGGTGGCCCTGTGGTTCGTGCGGATCGCGCGAGAGCCCCTGACCGGCGCCGGCGACGATCTCGGCCTGCGTCCGGTCGGCGAGTGGGCCGACACCGTCGCGGCCGCGACGCCGGCGAGCAGGGGCCTGGTCTCGCAATTGCTGTCCAGCACCGATGTGGTCCACGTCAGCAACGCTCGGAATGTGCCGCTGGAACGGGCATGTGCTCCGCGGGATTCGGTGGTTCTGATCGGGGATGCCGACCACGCCATCACACCGGCCGCCGGAGTCGGCGCGCGGGACGCTCTCGAAGACGCGCACGCGGTATTCGATGCGATCCTCGGCGACACCTCGCCCGCCGCGGCGATGCTGCGCCGGCGCGAGCAGATCACCGCCGATCGTGAACGGGCCCAGCGCGCGATGCCCCGCCGGCGAACGGCCTGATCGCAACCATACGGGTCGACCGGCCGAGGTGGCGCGGGCGACCATTTCCGGTCGCCCGGTCACGTCCGGTCAGCGCCTGCCGGGTGGGCTGGTCGGGCGGCGGTGTGACGCTCTGCGGTGAACTTTCGGCGGGGGCGGCGGACCGCCGGCGAGCGGACGCGCGACACACCCGCGTTTGTTGTGATCGTGCGCCGCAATTGTTGTGATCGCGTGAACGCCCGTACAGCCTGCACCAGCCGGGTGGATCATGGTGTGTGTCAACGTTGTCGGCGGAGGGGGAGCGCGATGGCGGGGTGCTGCGACGGACCGGAGCAGGTCGTAACAGAACATGTCGGCACACCCGCGCCGACGGATATCTCGTTGTGCGCCATGCGTAGTCGTGCTGACCGCAGGTGTGAAAGCCGCCGGCGCGGACAGTGGATCTCGCGCGCCCGGCGGCGGCGAACGCAGCGCCCACGACCCTCACCTCGGTAAGGTCCGCTCCGCGAGATTTTCCCGAAGGCCCGAGTGATTCGGTCAGCCAATCGATATGGGGATATATGAAAACCGCTGGGGAACCGTCGGAGGAATTGCCGGAGGAGCCGCTGGAGCGGCCGCCCACCAGATTGTCGGTGCCGCCTCCGCCCGAAAACGACGAGCCCGGCTGGCGCGCCGGAATCGACATGCCTGTCACGGTTGTCGCCGCCACTCTGACGATAGCTTTCCTGGTGGTCGGGGTCGTGTTTTCAGAACGCATGGAGACCGTGGCCGAGCATGTCTACGCGGATATCTCCAGACAATTCGGCTGGGTGTTCGTATTGTCCACGGCCGGTTTCGTTTTCTTCATCCTGTATCTCGCGTTCAGCAGATACGGCCGGGTGAAACTCGGTGATCCCGAGGAAAAACCGGCCTACTCGACATTCTCCTGGATCGCGATGATGTTCGCGCTCGGTGTGGGCATCGGCCTGATCTTCTACGGTGCGTACGAACCGGTGACATTGTGGGCGCAGCCGCCGCCCGGCGGACCCGCGCCGCGCACCGATCAGGCCGCGGTCGTCGGTATGCAGTATTCGATCTTCCATTGGGCGCTGCACCCGTGGGCGTTCTTCGGTGTCGCCGGCCTCGCATTCGCCTACTCGACGATCCGCAAAGGGCGGCCCTCGCTGGTCAGCGCCACGTTGCGGCCGTTGCTGGGTAAGCGTTCGGACGGGCCGATCGGGCGAAGCATCGACACCTGGGTCGTGATGACGACGACGGTCGGCAACGCGGTGACACTCGGCCTCGGCACCCTGCAGATCATCGCCGGGCTCGGATTCATTTCCAGTATCAACAGTTCCACGCTGGTACTGACCGTGGTCGTCGGCTTGCTCACGGCGGGGTTCATCGTCTCGGCGGTCGCGGGTGTGGACAAGGGCATCAAGCGACTGGCCGACTTCAACACCCTGATCGCCATCGCACTCGCACTGTTCGTCCTCGTACTCGGGCCGTTTCATTTCATCCTCGATCTGATGTCGGAGGCATTGGGCGGCTACATCTTCAATTTCCTGCCGATGTCGTTCCAGACCGGTGCCTTCGCGGACGGTCGATGGATGCAGGACTGGACCATCTTTCTGTGGGCGTGGGGTATTTCGTGGGCGCCTTATGTCGGCAGCTTCCTGGCCAAGATTTCCCGGGGGCGCACGATTCGCGAGTACGTCTTCGGAGTCCTGATCGCACCGAGCCTCGCGACGGTCGTGTGGTTCGCCATCCTCGGTGGTGCCACCTTGGACCTGCAATTGACCGGCAAACGCGATATAGCGTCGGTGGCATCGCAGAGTGCTCAAGCGGCGTTCTTCGAAGTCCTGAACGCGTTTCCGCTGTCCACCGTCACCAGTGTCGCGGTGATCATTCTGGCCGGGGTGTTCTTCATCAGCGGCGCCGACGCGGGTGCCATCGTGCTCGGCACATTCTCCTCGAAGGGTATCGACGACCCCAAGAAGTGGCTGGTGGTCGCCTGGGGTCTGCTCGTCGGCGCGGTCGCGTTGGCGCTCTTGGTGATCGGCGGGCTGGACGCACTGCAGTGGGGCGCGATGATCGTCGCGTGCCCGTTCGTCCTGTTCCTCGTCGCGATGTGTGTGGGCCTGTGGAAGGAACTGCGCGCCGACGTGCGATCGGGGCGGGTGACCCTGGCGGGGCGAGGTGCCCCGAGTGGTCGCGCGCTCGGATCGGATTCACCCGGGTAGCGTCGCGCCGGCGTCGGCCACCGGCGCGGTCGGCGCCAGCGCATGCCGTGCTGGCCGACCAGCCGAGAAGTTCGCGCCGAAGCGGTCGCTCGTGAGGATCTGCCGGGCCCGGCGGCTCGGTTGGGAACTTTTTGGCAACCTTCTCGCGCCGACACCGGTATGTTGGGCAGATCTGGTCCGGACAGTGGACCGCCTGGGTTCGTGGAGGCGACCATGGAATCGGTACTGGGTAAGGCGCGGTTGCTCTTGGAAGCATTCGACGCCGCGGCGGGGGAGTTGTCGCTGACCGAACTGTCTCGCCGCAGCGGAGTCGCCAAGGCTACGACGTATCGGCTGGCGAACGAGCTGGTCGGGTGGGGTGTCCTGGAACGCTCCGGAACGAAGTACCGGCTGGGCCTGCGCTTGTTCGAGCTCGGGCAGTTGGTGCCCGCCCAGCGGTTACTGCGCGATGCTGCCCTGCCCTACCTGCAGGAACTCTATGCGGAGACCGGCGCGACGGTGCATTTCGCGATCCGGGACGGTCTCGACGTGCTCTACATCGACAAGCTGGTCGGCCATGGGGCCGTGGAGATCCCGTCCCGGATCGCGGGCAGGCTGCCGCTGTACGCGACGGCCACCGGCAAGGCGATTCTGGCGTTCTCCCCCGCGGATGTGGTCGCACAGGTGGTCGAGAACGGGTTGTCCACCTTCACGCGACGCACCGTCGCCACGGCAGCGCATCTGCACCGGCAACTCGGTACTGCCCGGCAGAACATGCTGGCCGTGGAGGCCGAGGAGATGTCCGTCGGTGCGGTGAGCGCGGCGGTCCCCGTGTTCGGGCCGCACTCGGTGCTGGTGGGAGCGGTCGGAATGTCCACCACCACCGCACGCATGAGACTCGACCGGATGTCGGTCCCGCTGAAGGCCGCGGGTGCGGGGATCACCCGGACATTGGGTTCGCTGGCACGCTCGGCGTAGTGCACCGGTTGGAAGGCTGCCGCCCGCTCACCGTGGTCAGCGCGACCAGTCCGAGCGCCGCCGCCGCGGTCATCGTGATCGCCACCGCGAGACTCGTATTTCCCAGCAGCCCGACGATCGGCGCGATCACGGCCGCCGCGCCGAATTGTGCGAAACCGACGGTCGCGGCGGCCGTTCCCGCGACCGCGCCGTGCCGGGACAGTGCCAGCGCCGGAACATTCGGCATCACGAAACCGGTGGCGCCGAGCAGAACGAGAACCGGTAGCGCGAAGCCGGCGAACCCGCCGGCGGCGGTCGCCGCCACAACGATGAAGCCCGCACCGACAGCAGTGCTCACCAGCAGCGCGACCAGGCTGATGCGCAGCGGGGACCATCGTGCCAGCAGCGCGACGTTGAGCTGGGATGCCCCGATCAGCGCCACCGCCCCCGCGGCGAAGGCGAATCCGTAGGACGTCGAGTCGAGCCCGAACCGACCCTGCATCACGAACGACGAACCGGCGATGTATGCCCACAGAACCGACCTGGCCAAGCCGCACACCAGCACGAGGACGATGAACCGCGGATCGCGGAGGAGTGTGCGGTATCCGCCCAGCAGCGGGCGTATTCCGCGTGCGGTGCGTGCGCCGGGAGGCCGGGTCTCCGGCAGCGCGCACCCGGCCAGCCACATCATGCCCGCACCGACCCCGGCCAGCACGAGGAAGACCCCTCGCCACGAGGTCGCGCTCAGCACCAGCCCGCCGGCCGACGGGGCGAGAATGGGCGCGACCCCCATCACGAGCATCAACCGCGAGAGCACGACCGCCGCGGCGCGACCGGTGTACAGGTCGCGGACCACCGCCATGGCGATCACTCCCGTCGCGGCGGCGCCGAAACCCTGCAGGGTCCGCAAGGCTGCGAGCGCCGCGATCGACGGAGCGAAGAAGCACGCCACCGACGCCGACACATGCAGAAATGTACCGGCGAGCAATGGTGTGCGCCGCCCGTGGATGTCCGACAGCGGCCCCACGACGAGCTGCCCGATCGCCAGCCCCGCCAGCGTGCCGGTGAGGGTGAGCTGCACGGCGGTGTCGGTGGTGTGGAAGTGTGCGGTGAGCGTCGGCAGCGCGGGCAGATACATGTCGACGGTGAACGGTCCCAGCGCGGTGAGTATCCCCAGAAGCAGCACGAACCGGATCCGGGCCGCGCCGTCCGGCGGCGTCACCGGACCGGCGTCACGGGTGGTGCTGGTCAAGGAAGCCGGTCACCACGGAATAGAAGTCGTGCGGTCGTTCCTCCTGGAGATGATGGGACGCCTTGTCCATCACATACAGGTGGCCGTGCTCGATCATCCTGGCCAGCATCAGGGGATAGTCAGGCGTGAGGAAGGCATCGTGCATCCCCCAGGCGAAAAGCACGGGCGCGCTGATCATCCCGAGCTCCGCGGTGAGATCCTGCCAGTCACCGCGCGGGTTGTCCGATGCCGCCGCGAGGGCCATCTCCTGCGGATCGAGACTCTGCTGGTAGCGCATGTTCAGAGTCTCCGGCGGCAGCTTGTCCCCGTCGAACCACTCGAGCCGGGTGATCAGCTGCCGCATCTTGTCCCGGGTCGGGCCTTCCCCGCCGTAGTAGACGTCACGGGCAGTCCGGCCGCGGTGACCGTTTTCCGGGAGCGGGGCGAGCGGACCGTAGAACACCGGCATGCTGCCCGTGACCACCAGTGCGCGTACTCGATCGGGGTATTTGGCCGCGAGGTTGAGCGCGATCGTCCCGCCCCACGAGTTGCAGATGAAGTCGGCGCGCTCGATGCCCAGCTCGTCGAGGAGCGCGACGATCTTCGCCGCGTGGAAATCCCACATCGGCCCGGAAATGGTGCACTTCTCCGACCGGCCGTACTGCAGGATGTCGACGAGGACCGCGCGCCGGTCGCGCGCGAACAACGGTGCGACCGGACCGAAGTCGGACCACGCGGTACATCCGGGTCCGCCGCCGTGCAGGAATATCGTGGGATTCCCGGCGCCGAGGTCGTGGTAATGGAACGTCACGCCCGCCGCGTCGGCGTACAGGCTGTTCGGTGGTTGGACCATGGCCATACCTGACTGCATCTCGCCCTCGGTGTGAAGGATCGCGGTCCGCTGGGCGGTCCTGGTCTGTGGTCCGGCACCCTCGCGTGGAGTTAGCTTGCGGCGCATGCGATCAGATTTACGAGCGGCCGAAGACCGGGCCCGCGCACTCGTCGGCACCGTCGAATACCACGATCTCGGCCCGCTGCGAGCGTCGGAGGCAGTGGCGTTCGCGCGCGCGTGCGGAGAAGCCGATCCCCGGCTGCTCGACCCCGGCGCGGCGGGCTTCGAAGTGCATCCGCTGTACCTGCCCAGCCAGTTGCGCGGTCCCCGCGGTGGTATCGACGGCGAGTACCGCGAAGACGGCATGTTCGCAGACGAGGTCCCCGGCACCGAAGGATTGGATGTTCGCCTGATGGCTGGCGGCCAGAGCATCACCTTCCACCGGAAGGTGCCGCTCGAGGATCCGATCACGGTCCGGCGCGCGCTCGGCGCCGTGGCGCGCAAGGGCCGGTCGGATTCGGAGTTCCTCCTGCTCACGGTGTCGAAGGTCTTTCGAGCCGCGCGTGCCGGAGAACTCGCCACCGTCACCGAAGGGTTCATCGTCCGATGACGACCGCGCGCAGTGCCCACGCCGAAACCGGCCAGGAAATCGAACCCGTCACCCTGCGCACGGACCCGGTGCGCCTGCTGCGCTTCGGCGCCGCAACCCACAACGCGCACCGCATCCACTACGACCCCGCCTACGCCGCGACCGAGGGCCTGGACGCACCCGTGGTGATGGCCCAGCTGCACGGTGCGCTGTTCCATCGTGCCGCCGCCGAGTTCTGTGGCGGGCCGGGCGGTGTGATCTCCGTGGGCTGGCGCAACCGCGCACCCGCCTACGTCGGCTGTGAACTCGTCGTAACCGGTGTCGTCCGTGAGATCGCCGACGGGCTCATCACCCTCGCGTTGGCGGAGCACACGGATGCGGGCGTCCTGTGTGCCGTCGGTGAGGCCGTGGTGGTCGGCGACGTGAACCCGGTCTGCTGAGCAAACCGGATCCGTTGGCGCCGGGCCGCAGCTCGCCCAGGATTCGCAATATCAATCAGCTCGTCTCGAGAGGACTTCACATGACTGGTGTCGAGGCGCCGAAAGCCACGCAGGTGGTGCCGGAGCGACCGCGCGCGGCCGGCCGGCAGGACTGGACGGCCTGGCCCAAGTACAACGCGGCCGCAAGCGGTTACCGCGGGTACTGGTACCCCGTCACCTGGTCCAATCACATCACCGCGAACCCGCAGAGCTACACGATCTGCGGCGAGAAGCTCGCCCTCATCCGCGACGGTGGCACGGTCTACGCGCTGCACGACCGTTGCCCGCATCGCGGCGTGCCGCTGTCGGAAGGCAACCAGCAATTCCCGGGTACGGTCAGCTGCCCGTACCACGGGTGGACCTATCGCCTGACCGACGGCAAGCTCGTCGCGGTCATCACCGACGGCCCGGACTCGAAGATCTGCGGAAAACTCGAGGTGCAGACCTACGCGGTGCAGGAGCGGCTGGGCCTGGTCTGGGTGTACATCCCGATCACCCGCGAGCCCGCGCCCCCCCTCGACGAGCAGCTGCCGCGCGAACTCGTCGAGAACGAGGGCATCATCGGCGGTCGCATCCAGCCGCGCGCGGGCAACTGGCGTTTCGCGTGCGAGAACGGCTTCGACGAGGGGCACGCGAAGTATCTGCACCGCACCTCGCTGTGGCGGCTGTTCAAGCCGATGCCGACCTGGAACATCACCCGCATCGTGCGCGACGGCCGATGGATCTACCGCGTGCAGGACGAGGTGTACTGGGAGGCCGAATTCCCGGGAGTCGGGAAATGGACCAACAAGCGGTGGTGGAAGAAGAAGCCGAACGAGACCAAGGTGTCGCAGATCGGCAATGTGGGCGCCGGACTCGAGGTGAACCCGGTCATCGCGGCACAGGAATTCCCCGGGTTCGCGTCGTTGTCCATGCCCGGCGTCCTGCGCATCGCCTACCCCAACTTCATCCACTACGAGTTCTACGTGCCGATCGACGATGACAACCACCAATACGTCGGCCTGATGGTGAATTTCGTGTCCGGGGTGCAGCAGATCGGCTTCTACGCGAAATACCTCGGCGCGATCCGCTGGCTGTTCCACGGCCAGTTCTCCGGACAGGACGCGTGGATGGTCGAGGTCACCGACGCGCCGCCGGAGAAGTTGTACCGGCCCGACGTCTCACTCACCGCGTGGCGCAATCTCGCCGAGGAGGAGTACGCCGAAAAGCTCGACGCCGCTGTCGAATTCGTCAAAGCACCGGTCGCGAAGGCGCGTGAGCGCCGGTCGCCCGCGCGCAACGGCGCCGTGCAGCCCGTCCCGTCCAGCGAATAGAGGAAGCACATGCTCAAGGCACTGATCGCATTCGTCGCGGGTGGCGCGGCCGCCGCGGGCGCACCGGCCGCGTGGCGGTTTCTCGCGCGACACAACAACACCCAGGTACATCAGGTCCGTCCATGACGGTCGCGCAAGCGGACGCGCTGGCCGGCCTGGACGAGCAGCGCCGCCGATGGACCGAATCCGCCTGTGCGCGGGTGGACCGGAACCGGCTGCGCGAGTTGATATCCGGGCTCGTCGACATACCCAGCCCCACCGGTGACGAGGCGCCGCTCGCCGAGCACATCACCACCACGTTGGCGGCCGCGGACATCGAGTCGCACACGATGTATCTCGATGACCGGCAAGCCAATTCGTGGGGCCGGGTGCGCGGCGACGGCACCGGGCCGGACCTGCTGCTGTACGCGCCGATCGATACCGTGACCACGGGTGACCCAGGTGAGGATCTGCCCTGGGCCGGTGAATCGCTGCGCGCCGATATGGCGGCCCACGCCACGAATATCGAGGATCACCTCATCGGTCTCGGCGCCTCCAACCCCAAAGGACACGCCGCCTGCGTCCTGGCGGCGGGAGAGGCGATCCGCGCGGCCGGCGTGCCGCTCACCGGAGACCTGCTATTGGGTTTCGGTGCCGGTGGGATGCCGACCAATGCTCGTCCCGGCGTGGGCAATCCGCGGCGCAACACAGGTCAGGGCGTCGGCTGTTCGTTCCTGCTCGAACAAGGGGTGTGGGCGGACTTCGCGCTGATCGCCAAGCCCGGATGGACGGTGTCGTGGGAAGAGGTCGGGCTCGCGTGGTTCGAGATCACGGTGCACGGCAGCCACACCTATGTGGGCTCGCGGCATCGGTTGCCATACCGGAATCCGGTGGCACTCGCGGGTGCGGTCGCCGCCCGGCTCGAGCAATGGTTTCCCCGGTACTCCCAGGCACACGACGACGGGCTCGTCCTGCCGCAGGGCATGGTCGCGAACATCCGCGGCGGGTGGGAGCGCACCGCGTCGTTCACTCCGGCGTGTGTGCGCATGTTGGTCGACCTGCGGCTCAGCCCACGCACCACGCCCACCGCGGCCAAACGTGAACTCGTCGCGTCGGTGCGGCAGATAGCGGCCGATCTCGATGCCCGGGTCGACGTGGAACAGATCCTGGCGATCCCGGGTGAGGGGTCGGATCCGCGGATGTGGTTGTGCCGCAGCGCCATCGAGGCATGGGAAGCGGCCGAGGGTGAGCCACACCGGGAGGCTCGCGACGCGAGCGGCGCGACCGACGCGAATATCCTGCGCGGCCGCGGGATTCCCACCGTACGAGTCGGCATGCCGAAGGTCGCCGACGCACCGTTCGAGGTGGACTTCGCGATGGGTATGAACACCGTCGACCTCCGAGAAGCGGAGAAGCTCACCAGATATCTCGTCCGTGTCGCACTCGACACGGTCACCCGCAACCTCGAGGAAGTAGGGATCGGCTGATGGCGACAATAGTGCTGGGTGTCGGCGCCTCGCACAGCACCCTGATGAACACCCACTGGGAACAGACCACACACAAGGCCGAAGCCGAACGCTTCCGGGACGCGTTGCACACCACGCGGGACCGGATCGCGGCCGCGAAGCCCGATGTCGCGCTGATCATCGGCTCCAACCACTTCCGCGGGTTCTGGCTGGATCTCATTCCGGCCTTCACTCTCGGTGTGGGGGAATGTATTTCCAGCGGTGAATCCGGAACCCCGAAGGGACCGCAGCCGGTCGATGTCGAGTTCGCACGGCATCTGACGAATACGGTGATCGAAGGCGGACGCTTCGATCTGGCGTACTCGGCGCGGATGCAGATCGACCACGGGCAGTCTCATGCCGTGCAGTACCTGCTCGACGGACTCGACGTGCCGCTCGTGCCGCTCGTGGTCAATGTCTTCGCACCACCGCTGCCCACCTTCCAGCGCTGTGCGGAACTCGCTTCGGCGATTCGCGCGGCGATCGCGAGCTTTCCGGCGGACAAGCGGGTCGTCGTCATCGCCTCCGGTGGGCTCTCGCATCGGCTGCCCTGGCCGGATTGGCGCGACCCGCACGGCGAGGATGAGGCATTCATGGTCCGCGCCTGGCTCGACGGCCGGGAGAACTGGTCGGACTACGACGTGCGCCGCCGCGAGATCATCCGGGCAGCCGAGGCCGCCATCACTCCCGAGTTCGACGATCGCCTGCTCGACCTGTTCGAGGCCGGCAAAGCCTCGGAACTCGCCGAATACACCACGAGCTACGTCGAGGAAGCGGCCGGAAACGGCGCGCAGGAGCTGCGCACCTGGCTCATGATGGCCGCGATCCTCGACTACATCCCCGCCGAACGTCTTGTCTACGAGGCCATTCCGGAATGGCTCACCGGAATGGGCGTAGCGATTCTCGACCCCGATTCATCGTCACGAAGGACACGATCATGACCATCTGGAACGAACTGGCCGGACTCGACTTCAGTCTGGCGACCGTCGACGCCAACGGCATCCCCACCCGCGCGCTGCGGGCCGGTGCGGGCGAGGAAGCGGTGGTGTTCCTGCACGGCACCAGCGGTCATCTCGAGGCATTCGCCCGCAATGTCGCCGCGCACGCGCCGCACTACGAATGCCATGCCATCGATATGCTCGGGCACGGCTACACCGGCAAGCCCGACTATCCCTACGAGATCCCGCGCTACGTGGCGCATCTGGTCGACTACCTCGACGCTGTCGGACTGCGGCGGGCGCATCTGGTGGGGGAGTCGCTCGGTGGCTGGGTAGCCGCCCACCTCGCCAGCGAGCTGCCCGAGCGCGTGCTGTCGCTGCAACTGCTCGCCGCGGGCGGCACCGTCGCGAACCCTGTCATCATGGACCGCATCAAGACCTCCACCACACAAGCGGTGCGCAGCGACGATATCGAACTGACCCGGCAACGGCTGCGACTGCTGATGCACGACCCCGCCAATGCCACCGAGGAACTCGTCGAAGTCCGGCACCGGATCTACCACCAGCCCGATTTCGTCGCCAACATCCACAACCTGCTGTCCCTGCAGGAGATGGAGACCCGGCAGCGGAACCTGCTGCGACCGGACCGGCTCGCCCGCATCCAAGCGCCCACGCTGGTGGTCTGGGGCCACGAGAACCCCTTCGGCGACGTTCCGGAGGCAAAGAAGATGGCCGAGGACATCCCCGGCGCGCGGTTGCAGCTCTACCCCGAGTGCGGCCACTGGCCGCAGCACGAGCAGGCGGCCCGGTACAACCCGCTGAGCCTGGAATTCCTGGCCGAGGCGTCGGCGAAAGCGAAGGCGACGGCCTGAGCCGGCGAGCCACGACCATCGTGGGCCGGTCACGCATGCGGTGCGTGACCGGCCCGCCACATGTGTGAGGAGGAACGGATGAAGCGCATCGTGTTGCTGACCGCGGATGCCGACGATGCGCTCGGAGCGCGGATTCGGGCCGCGGTCGGCACGGCCGGGCAGGTCGTGCGTCCGGCCTCGCGCGATATCGACGAACTGCACCGGCTGCTCCCGGACGCCGATGTCGTCGTCGGCGACTGGAGCGGTGAACTCCCGCTGGGCGCCACCGAAGCGGCAATGACCCAGCGTCTCATGCTGATTCAGCAGCCCGGGGTGGGCGTGAACTTCATCGATGTGCCCGCATGGGCCGCGATCGGTGTCCCGGTGGCCAACACCCCGGGCGCCAACGCGGCGTCGGTCGCGGAGTGGGCGGTCGTCGCCGCGGCGAGCCTGAGCAGATCGATACCGTGGGCGCACGACGAGGTGGCTGCGGGGCGCTGGCCACAGGAGGCGGTACTGACGCGCGGTTGCCGCGACATCGGAGCGCTGCGGGCGGGAATCATCGGTTTCGGTGCGATCGGCCGTCGCTGCGCGGCGCTGTTCGCCGCGTTCGGATGCGAGGTCGCCTACACGGCGCGTGCCGCTCATCGCGGAGCGCGGGCACGGTTCCTGCCGATGGCCGAGCTGCTGGCCGATTCCGATGTGCTGGTGGTGGCGGTCCCGCTGACCGAGCACACACGCGGGCTGATCGGCGCCGGTGAGCTGGCGATGCTGCCGCCCGGCGCGCTGGTTGTCAACGTCGCGCGTGGCGCGGTGGTGGACGAACCGGCGCTCGTGGCCGCACTGCGATCCGGACACATCGCGGGCGCCGCACTCGATGTCTTCGCCACCGAGCCGCTCGCCGCCGACAGTTCGCTGCGCACGCTGGACACCGTGCTGCTGAGCCCGCACATCGGCGGCGGCAGCGATACCGCCCGGCGAAAGATCTACGCGATGACCGCGGAAAACGTGGCCCGTGTCTGCGCGGGCGACCGACCGCGCTGGACGCTCCGAAAATAATGCGACCACGCGAGCACATTGCGCCCAAGTTTCTGGAACGCGCCCTCGATCGCTACCGGATGTTTCGTCCGGGTAAGGCCGTCGACCTCGGTCCGTTCGGCGGACCCAGAAGATTTTCAGCCCCGATCGGCGTGGCTAAGTTCCTTCACACCACCGCGTGAAATGCGGCCCAGATCACAGAACGAAGGTGTCGGTACATGGCCTGGCGATCTCGATTCCGAACCACCGCCCTCGCGGCGGCGGCAGTACTTGTCCTGGTGAGCGTCGGTGCGTGCAGCCGCCCAGCCACGCACAGCACCGCAAATTCGGCCGGTGGCGCGATCCGGATCGCGGTCGGCATCGATGCCTCCTACGCCCCGTTCTTCGTCGCCGATCAGAAGGGTCTGTTCAAGGAGGCCGGCCTGGATGTGTCTCTGGTGCAATTCGGCCGCGGCGGCGAGGCCGTCGACGCGCTGTCCACCGGACAGGTCCAGATCGCGGGCAGCTCCGACACCACCACGATCTCGCAGCTGCGCCAGAATCCGTCGCTGCGGGCGATGTACTCCTACGAAGCCTCCGGCGACTACATCAAAGCCGTGCTGCGCAAGGGGATCGATGCGCCGGCCGCGGGCCAGAAGATGGGCATCGTTCCCGGCCTGAGTCAGATATCCACCGAAAAGTATCTCGAGGCGCACGGCGTTCGGCCGGACTCGGTCAAGATGATCACGGCCACTCCGACCGATATGCCCGCGCTACTCAGCCGGGGCGACATCGACGGCTATGTGCTGTGGGAGCCGTGGCCCGCCACGGCGGTGACCCAGGGCACCGGACATGTCGTGGCCCGCACCGGAGACTACGGCTGGCTCTACCACCACTGGGCGATCACCACCCAGCCGTGGCTGGCCGCGCACGACGACACCGCGCGCAAGGTCGCCGAGGTTCTCGACAAGGCGACACAGCTGGTCGAATCCGATCCCGCGGCAGCCGCGAAGGCGACCAAGGCCGCGGTGAACGTGGACGAGGACCAGACCATCACCGCCGTCGAGGAAATCGACTTCGGTGTCCAGAATCTGACCGCGCGCGACATCGCCTCGGCACAGTCGGTCGTCGATTTCTACAAGAAGGTCGGTGCCCTCACCGATCAACCGGACCTGCAGTCGGCGATGCTGACCGACTGGTACAGGAAGAGTGCGCAATGAGTGTGACAGCGATCAAGGGCGTCCCCGTCGACATCCAGGACCTCGGAATCAGTTTCGGTGCCGCGGATATCGTCGCGGGAATCGACCTGCAGGTGCGGGAGGGCGAATTCGTCTGCCTGCTCGGTCCCAGCGGCTGCGGGAAATCGACCCTGCTGTCGTCGATGGCGGGATTCATCGAACCCTCGGTGGGCGAAATCCACTGTGACGGAACGGTAGTGAGGGGCGGCAATGCCCACGCGGGCATGGTCTTCCAGAGTTCGGAGGCGCTGTTCGAATGGATGACCGTCAGCCAGAACGTCTCCTATGGACCGCGCATGCGCGGGGCCAACAAGGCCGAACAGGCTCGGATCGCGGCCGAATATCTGGCGATGGTGGGCCTGCCGCATTCGGGTGAGAAATTCCCGTCGCAGTTGTCCGGCGGTATGCGCCAGCGCGTCCAGATCGCCCGCGTGCTGGCCAATCAGCCCTCGCTGGTCCTGATGGACGAGCCGTTCGGCGCCCTCGACGCACAGACCCGGCAGGTCCTGCAGATCGAGCTGGACAAGATCTGGCGCCACACCGGCTGCACCGTCGTCTTCGTCACCCACGACATCGACGAGGCGCTCACTCTCGCCGACCGCGTCGTGGTCATGTCCGCGGGGCCGCGGGCGCGCATCAAGAGCATCTACCAGGTCGACGCACCCCGCCCGCGCGATCGCGCCCATCCGGACGTGATCGATCTGTACGAGCAGTTGCGCGACGACATCCGCGCCGAGGTCGTGGCCTCGTTGCGCAATCAAGGTATCGAGGAGGACGAGCTGTGACCGCCATGACGCAGAGCCCTGCGGCACCCGCCGCGAGTGTGAATGTCAAACGCACACAACGTAAGTCGCTGGCAGCGGCGGGCCGGGTGACTCGCACCGCGCTGCTGTGGGTGGCGTCGGGCGTGCTCGGGCTGGTCGTCTGGTCCTTGCTCGCCTGGTGGTACGGGCCGACAACCATCGCCTCACCCGTCCAGGTGTGGACAGCGGCGGTCGAACTGGCGCAGCGCGGCGTGCTGTGGTCCTCGGTCTCGGCGTCGGCGCAACGAATTCTGCTCGGCTGGAGCCTCGGTGTCGTGGTCGGCGCCCCGATCGGCATCCTCATGGGGCGCGTCGACGTCGTGCGGCAACTGCTGGACCCGTACATCGAGTTCTTCCGCTTCATCCCGCCGATCGCCTTCGTCACGCTGGCGGTGGTGTGGTTCGGCATCGGTGAGACCTCCAAGATCGTGCTGATCTTCTACACCTCCGTATTCATCGTCACGGTGAGCACCATCGCGGCCACGGTCGCGATCAGTGAGAACAAACTCCAGGCCGCGACAAGTCTGGGCGCGAATCGGCTGCAATTGATGAAGACCGTCGTGCTGCCCTCGGCCGTACCCGGCATCGTCACCGGAGCCCGGCTGGCGATGGGCAACAGCTTTCTGACCATCGTCTCCGCCGAGATCGTGGCCGCCGATCGCGGCATCGGGTCGATGATCTGGCAGGCCCGCAATTACGGCCGGATCGACTGGACGTTCGTCGGGATCATCGTGCTCGGCATCATGGGTTTCGTCTTCGACCGGGTGTTGCGGTTGCTCTCGGCGAAGTTCCTGGCCCGCTACGGCGTCAAATAGTGAGGGACGCAATGGAACAGACACCCACCATCGCCGAACTCGCCGGGATCCCGGAGCGGCCGCAATCCGGTGACCTCGGCGAGGAACGCCGGCGCCGCAAGATCGCGGTGATCGGCGGCTATCGCATCCTGTCGCGGTTCGGGCTCGACGAGGGTATTTCCGGGCACATCACCGCGCGTGACCCGGAGCGGCCCGACACCTTCTGGACCGCGCCCTTCGGCCGGCACTTCTCGAAGGTGACGCCCGAGGAACTGCTGCACGTGGCCGCGGACGGCACGATCCTGTCCGGAAGCGGGCCACTGAACCGGGCCGCGTTCGTCATCCATTCGAAGGTTCACGAGGCCAGACCGGATGTGATCGGTGCCGTGCACGCCCACGGTTTGCAGGGCAAGGCGTTCTCGTCGCTGCATCGCCTGCTGTCGCCGATCACGCAGGACGCCTGCGCCTTTCATGACGACCACTCGCTCTACGAGGAGTATCACGGCGTCGCGCTGGACGAGGAGGAAGGCAGGCGGATCGCGCAAGCGCTCGGGTCCAGCAAGGCGGTGATCCTCACCAATCACGGGCACCTGACCGTGGGCACCTCGGTGGAGAGCGCGGTGTGGTGGTACGTGTCCATGGAGCGATCGATGCAGGCCGAACTGGCCGCGCGTGCGGCCGGAGATCCGATCGCCCTGCACGACAAGATCGCGGCCCAGACCTATGCGGCGGTGGGCACCGAGAAGGTCGGCTGGTTCGCGTACTCGACCATCATCCAGAAGATCGCGGCGGAGGAACCGGAGCTCTTCGCAGCCTGAATCGCGCACTGTTTTTCGCTGTCCGGCGGGCCCGGCGACCACTTCTCGTGGTCGCCGGGCCCGCCGCGTGCGTGCACCTCGGCCCGGACGGAGTCTGCTGACCGGACCGAGTTCATTTATCAAGGGCCGCACAATGATTAGCGTTCTCATCGTGAACGAATCGTCCTTTACCTCGACCGGCGCCGAGCTCGACGTCGACATCCTCATCGTCGGTGCCGGCCCGGCGGGACTCTACGGCGCGTACTACGCGGGTTTCCGCGGTCTGCGCGTCGCCGTGGTGGACGCGCTCGCCGAACCGGGCGGCCAGGTGAGCGCGATGTATCCAGAGAAGGCCATCCTCGACATCGCGGGATTCCCCGCGATCACGGGACGCGACCTCATCGGGGGACTGCTCGCTCAGGCCGAACCGTTCGATCCGATCTATTTGCTGGGCGAGCAGGCGATGGGCTTGGCGCACAACGCGTCCGGCGATCCGATCGTCACGACCAGCAGGGGCCGCGTCATCACCGCGGGCGCGGTCGTCATCACCGGCGGAATCGGGACCTTCACACCCCGCCCCTTGAGTAAGGGGCTCGATTTCCTGGATCGGGGGCTGAGCTATTTCGTTCCCGACCTGTCGGTGCACGAGGGACGCGATGTGGTGATCGTCGGGGGCGGCGACAGCGCGTTCGACTGGGCGGTACATCTCGAGCCGATCGCCAATTCCGTCACCCTGGTACACAGACGCGACAAGTTCCGCGCGCACAGGTCGACCGTGGCCAAGGTCTACGACAGCTCGGTGCGGGTGCTGGTCAACGCCGATGTGGCGGCCGTGCGCGGAAGTGGCTGGATCGGCGAGGTCGACATCGAGCACAAGATCGACAAGTCGACGACCACCCTGCCGGCCCAATCCGTGATCGCCGCACTGGGTTTCACCGCGGACCTGGGCCCGCTGACCGAATGGGGAATCGACATCGATGCCCGGCACATCGTCGTGAACACCCGCATGGAGACCAATGTCGCGCGTGTCTACGCGGCCGGCGACATCACCGACTACCCGGGGAAGGTGCGTCTGATCGCGGTCGGCTTCGGCGAGGCCGCCACCGCGGTGAACAACGCGGCGGCCGTTCTCGATCCGGACGCGGAGATCTTTCCCGGACATTCCACCGAACAGGAGGGCTGAGGCAATGGCATTCGTGATAGGCGAGGCCTGCATCGACTACACCGACCGCTCGTGCATGGAGGAATGCCCGGTCGACTGCATCTACGAAGGCGATCGGAAGCTGTACATCAATCCGAACGAGTGCATCGACTGCGGCGCATGCGAATTGGCGTGCCCGGTCGAGGCGATTACGGTGGATCGTAAGGCCGCACCGGAATTCAAGGAAGACAACAAGCGGTTCTTCCTCGATATTCTGCCGACCCGCACCGAGCCGGTGGGCAGCCCGGGCGGCGCGGCGAAGATCGACGTGATCGGCGTCGACACCCCGATGGTGGCGGCGCACTGATGGGCGCCGATCTCCGATTCGCCTACGCGGACACCTCTTTCGGCCAGTTGCACTACGCCGAGCAGGGTGACGGCCCGGTGCTGCTCCTGCTGCACCAGACGCCGCGTTCCTGGGACGAATTCCGCGAATTGATCCCGCTGCTCGCCGACGGCCACCGGGTGATCGCGATGGATATGGTGGGTTTCGGCGCGAGCGCGAAACTGCCTGCGCCACAAACCATCGAGGGCTTCGCCCGTGGCGCGTGGGAACTGCTGGACGCGCTCGGCATCGATCATGCCGCGGTCCTCGGGCACCACACCGGTGCGGCGGTGGCACTGGAAATGGCGGCGGCCGGCGATCGGATCGCAGCGCTGCTGCTGTCGTCGTGTCCGTGGACCGACGAGCACTACCGGGCCGATCATGGCGGAGGGGGTGTGGACCGGGCCGAGCAGCGCGAAGACGGCACCCACCTGCACACTCTCTGGGACCTGCGCCGGCCGTACTATCCGGAACCGGTCGCGGGCCTGCTCGACCGGTTCGTCCGTGACGCGCTCGCACCCGGCGTCGACCCGGCCGAAGGCCATCGGGCGTGTGCCCGCTACCGCATGGAGGACCGCATCGGTGCGGTGACCGCTCCTGTGCTCCTGATCGGCGCGGGCCGCGATCCGTTCTCGATGCCCCAGCTTCCCGTCCTGGCCGATCGTCTCACCGCGGCCCGCGTCGTCCGCCGCGCCGTGATCGAGAACGGCACGGTCGCGCTCATCGAGCGCGAGGCCGCGGCGGTGGCCGCATCGGTGCGGGGCTTCCTGGCATCCGCCGTGGTCACCTGGTCCGATGTGAACACCGTGGAACGGGTCCACTGAGCGGACTCTGTGACGTGCCTCTCATGGCACCCGTCCCGTAGCGTCACGGCATCAGATGAGCGGGCCGCTGCTTCGGGACGGCCGAATCGAACTCCCGCACGTCCGACCCACCAGGAGGCACCCCTTGACGACAGCCACACGAGGACCCGGTGGACCAGGACCGGTGGTACCCATCACGGCAGCTCAGCATGCCGGGACCGAGATGTCCTCGGTACTGGGCAAGGCCCGCCTGATTCTCGACGCGTTCGACAGCCGGTGTAGCGACCTGTCGCTGACCGAGCTGGCACGCCGCAGCGGTGTCGCGAAGGCGTCGGTGCACCGGCTGGCCGGTGAGCTGGTGGAATGGGGCCTGCTGGAACGAGCGGGCACCAAATACCGGTTGGGTCTGCGGTTGTTCGAACTCGGCCAGCTCGTGCCCAGGCAGCGGATCCTGCGCGACGCCGCCCTGCCGTACATGGAGGATCTGCTCCTGGCTACGCAGGAGACGGTGCACTTCGCGGTGCGCGACGGCATCGACGTGCTCTACATCGAGAAGATCATCGGCCATCGCGGACTCAACCAGCAATCGCGTGTAGCGGGCCGGTTGCCGCTGTACTGCACCGCGACCGGCAAGATCATCCTGGCCTTCTCGCCGCAATCGGTGTTCGAGGAGGTGGTCGAGCAAGGGTTCACCGCGCTCACCAGCCGCACCACAATGTCCGTCGGCGTTCTGCGCACGCAACTCGAGCGAATGCGCAAGGAGCAGTTGGCCGTCGAGGTGGAAGAGACGCGACTCGGGTACATGAGCGTCGCCGTCCCGGTGTTCAGCGGCCCGCGGGTGCTGGCAGGCGCGTTGTCGGTCACCGCGCCCACCGCCCGGCTCAACGTCAGCCGTATCACCGGTGCTCTGCGGACCGCGGGCGTGGGTATCACCCGGACGCTGCAGGCGATGCGCTGCACGCATACACCGGGTGAGGTGTCGCCTCGCGACAGTTCGTCGTGCAGTGCGGCGATGTGTTCGTTCAACGGGTGCGGGCGCTGAGTCCCGTCAGCTGAAAGGCGTCGGCTCGACGTTCCCACGTCGCAGGGTGTCCGGCCACCTGTGCTCGGGACTGTTCCCGGTCTTCGCGAACCTGTCGGCCGCGAGACTCGGCGGTCCGCGTACCGGGGTCCGGGCGACGGGCGCGCAGGCTGACCATGGTCAGCGTGTACGCGTCGGCCGGAAGCCCCGGCGTTCGGCGTCCCAGGTGCCCGGCCCGACACCGCGAGCGCGCAGTTCCTGCTTGCGTACCTTGCCCGTCTCGGTGAGCGGCAGTGCCGGCACCAGATCGATGTAGCGGGGGAGGGCGAAGTGGGCGAGGTGCCCTTCGGCGAAGCGCAACAGCTCCGCGGGGTCGACGATGGCACCATCGCGCGGCACGATCGCCGCCATCACCTCGTCCTCGGCGAGCTCGGACGGGACCGGGAAGGCCGCGACCTCTGCGACGCACGGGTGCTGGGACAGAGCGGCTTCCACTTCGGTCGCCGAAATGTTCTCGCCGCGCCGGCGGATCACGTCCTTGATGCGATCCACGAATCGGAACCAGCCGTCGCAGTCGCGGATCACCCGGTCCCCGGTGTGCAGGCGGGCATCGGCGGCCGGGACGGGAGCACCGAGATACCCCGCCGCGAACCCACCGCGTCGCAGACTGCGAACGACCAGCTCACCCGGGGTGCCGTCGGCGACAGGGCGGCCCGCGTCCACGACGGTGGCCTCGTATCCGTCCATCACCGTGCCGATGAAGCCGTCCCGGCGACAGCCCGGCAGCGACCCGATGACGAGATTGGTTTCGGTGGTGCCGAACCCGTCGACGAGGTCGATACCGAATCTGTTCCGGAACGGCTCGTACAGGTGCGCCGGCGTGGCGGGCGACAGCGCCCGGGTGACCCGGTGAGCACGATCGCCGGCAGCGGGTGGACGGTTCATCAACATCGCCACCATGGCACCGAGCAGATAGGTGACCGTGGCGCCGGACTGCTCGACGCGGGCCCAATGGTTGCTGGCCGAAAACCGTTCTCCGAGAACGAATGTGGCGCGCCACACCAGTGCCTGGAACAATGAGCCGAGCGCGTTGGTGTGGAACAACGGCAAGCAGTTGTAGAGGACGTCGCCTGGTCCGAGACCGAGCGAACGCCCGACTCCCGCACCCCACCAGAGGAATTGGGCATGCGGGCACCGGACGCCCTTGGGCAGGCCGGTGGTGCCCGAGGTGAACAGCACGACCGCGAGATCGAGATCGGCAACCGGTGCCGGTTCGAGGGGCGGCTCGGTCGCCGCCGGATCGACCTGCGGGGCCGAAGAAGAGCCGGCGATCCAGCACACGCCGCTGAACCCCGTCGCCTCGACCCGACCGGCGTATCGCGGCTCGGTGAACAACCAGTGCGCACCCGATTCGCTGAGCGCGTGACGCAGACCGTCACCCCGCAGCGCTGTGTTCAGCGGCACCGCGGCGGCGCCCAGCCAGGCGCAGCCCAGCAGGAGATCGATGAGCTCCACCCGATTGTCCAGCAGCGCCGCGACGCGATCGCCGGTGCGAACTCCCTTCGCGTGCAAGGCATTCGCCATGGAGGATGCCCGGCACACGAGGTCGCGATAATTCACCGCGAGCTCACCGGCGCGCACGGCGATCCGGTCCGCACACTCTTCGGCCCGCAGGACCAGCAGCGCCGGAATGGTCATCGCCGCCGGAAGCCCCGCTTCGGTATCGGGCGCATCGCCGGGCTCCGCCGCGGGGGTGGACGCGTCGGCGGTCATGGTACGACGACGGCGCGCCCGGCCACCTTGCCTTCGCGCATCAGCGTCAAGGCGGCGGCGATCTGGTCCAGAGGGAATTGTTGTACCGCCAGCCGCACCTCGCCCGCGGCCAGCCTCTCGATCAGTTCGGGAGCGAGTTCGGCTTGCCGGGCGCCCTTGCGAATCATGTTGACCGGCAGTATCTTTACATCACTCAGCAGCCAATTGGGCAGATCGAGGGTCAGCTCGGTTCCGAGTGTGTAGCCGATCAGCGCGGCCCGCCCGCCCGGCGCGACGCGGGCGAGCAGTGGGGACAACGAGTCGCCCCCGAGGGTATCGATCAAGACCTCGGCGACAGGCTCGTCGCCCAGCTGCCCGGCCAGTTCGGCGCCGCGCCCGACGATCGGACGGACTCCGGCGGGCAGCAACTCCACCTGGTCTTGCCGGGGCACCACTCCGATCACCTCCGCGGCACCGGCGAGCAACGCGAATTGGGCGGCCATCGAACCGACCGCGCCCGATGCACCCGATACCAGCACGCGCTCTCCGGCGTGGACCTCGGCGACATCGTGCACCGCGACGTACCCGGTGGTGCTCGGCAGGAAGAAGGTCGCCGCCACTTCCGGCGGGAGGTCGGCGTCGAACGGCATGAACGCCTTGTCGGCAGCGACGAGATACTCTGCCCAGCAACCGTTCTTGACCAGCCCGATTCCGCCGCCGCGAACGAGTACCCGTGTCCCGGGCTCGAATGTGTCGGACTCGACGACGGTCGCGGCGCCGTCGGTGCCGCCGATGTGCGGCAGCGGCGGTGTGATGTCGAACTTGCCGCTCGCGACGGTCATATCGAGGTGGCCGAGTGCCGCGGCGTCGATACGCACCAGCGTCTGGCCCGCTGTGCGAGCGGGGATGTCGATCTCGTCGAGGACGGGTGCCTCACCGAAACTGTGCAGCCGGGCGGCGCGCATGGGTCTCCTTCAGGTAGTGGATGAGCGGTTCAGGACAGGATCGACATCGCATGCAGCCCAGCGATCCGGTCCGGGGGGTACCGCAGGATGTCGCGGAGCACCGAATCGGTATCGGCGCCCAGAAGCGGTGCGGCGCAATGGATTGCACCACCCATGCGATCCAGCCGGATGGGCAGGCCCTCGTGCAGGAACGCGCCCGCGCGAGGGTGCGTACGGCGCACGTAGAAGCCGCGGGCACGCAGATGGGCATCGGTTTCGACCAGATCTCGGCCGTCCTGCACCGAGCCCGCGGGCACGCCCGCGCTCTGCAAAGCCTCGGTGACCAACTGGACCGGCAGTGTCCTGGTCCACGCCGTGATCGCCGCGGTGATCTCCGAATCGCGCGCCCGTCGCTGCTCGACGGTGCGGAAGTCCTCGCCAGCCGCCCAATCGGGATGTCCGATCAACTCGCACACGGCTCGCCAGTCGGCCTGGTCGCGTACCGCGATCGATACCCAGCGGTCGGCGCCCAGGCAGCGGAACACGCCGTGCGGCGCATACGCGGTGTGGGTGTTTCCTTGTGGTTCCGGCACTCGCCCGGTCCCGGTGGACCGGATCACGGCGGTGCCCATGTGCGCGGCCATCGCCTCGAGCTGAGAGAGGTCCACATGCTGGCCGCGCCCGGTGCGGTCGCGGTGTTCGAGGGCGGCCACGGTCGCTGTCGCCGCCTGCAATCCGGCCACGATGTCGCCGTGACCGTAGATGACGCCGACGACGTCGTCGGCATTCCAGCCGGTCAACGCCGTCAGACCGGTACTCGCCGAGACGATGTCGGCGTAGGACACCCAGCTGCTGCGAGGCCCGGTGTGTCCCATGCCCGACATCGAGACGTACACGATGTCGGGCCGTAGCTCACGCAGCCGCTCGTACCCGAAGCCCATTCTCGTCATCACCGACGAGCTGAAGTTCTCGATGACGACATCGCTCGCGGCGATCAGATCGGCGAGCACTTCCAGGCCCTCGGGGGTTCGGGTGTCGAGGGTGATACTGCGCTTGTTCCGGTTGACGTCGTTGAAATAGCCACTCGTGTCGGGATCGTCGTGCGGACCCCGGGACAGGTGCATGGCAGGTGCGAAGCGGGTCGGGTCTGGCCGTCCCAGCGATTCGACCTTGATGACCTCGGCGCCGTGGTCGGCGAGAATTCTGGTGCAATAGGGGCCCGCCAGCACCCAGGTCAGGTCGAGTACCCGGATCCCGTCGAGGCTGCCGCAGCCCGGCCGCGGATCATCGGCCGGGAGCTGGCTTGTGGGCGTACGTGTTTCGGCGATCAACGACTGGCTGCCGCCGAGTTCGGCAACGGTGAGTTCGCGGACCCGGCGTCCTTCGGGGAACGCGAAACCGAATCCCAGGTCACGGGTCACCTGAGTGCCGGAGACGACATCGAGGAAGAAGTCGCGGTCGTTCAGTTGCGGATTGACGAGCAGTTCGGCGGCGCCGTCCACCGCGGCCCAGGGCAGCTTGCGTTCCTGCGCGCGGACGGCGAACTCTTCCTTCGGCCACTTCGCCAGGAAGCGCTGCAGGATCGCGAAGATGTGATCCTGGTGGTTTTTTCGTTCCACAGGATCACTCCAGCGCGGATGATCCAGGTCCTCCTGCGCACCTTCCTCGACCAGCCACCGCAGCGTCGCGTCCCACATTCGGGGACTGCCGCCGAGGCCACCGCCGAGAAATCCGTCCGCGGCAGTGAACAATCCGTGTGGCACCAGCGGATGCACCCGGCCCGGCCGGCCGGGAACACGATCTTCGTGCAGGTATGCGAGGGTCCCCGCTTCGAGACTCGCCGCGACGCACTCCTGTGCCGAGATGTCGACGAATGGTGCGCGCCCGAAACGCCTGGCGCGCAGGCCCAGCAGCGCGCCGATCGCCGCGTTCACCCCGGCCAGTTGCTCGGCCTGCCCCTCCGGCAGACTCAGCGGTGCACCGTCGGGCGTACCGACTTGGGCCATCATCCCGCCCATCGCGGCGACCGTGAGATTCGTTGCCGCCCAGCCGCTGTGCGGGCCGGACACTCCGAACGGCGTGACGCGCACGTGGACGAGCGAATCATGCTCGGCCACAATGGGTTCGGAACGGGTATCGGTTCCGTCGAGCAGGATGTCCGCACTCGCGAGCAGATCCCCGAGCGCGGCCCGATCCGCACGGGCGCCGAGATCCAGGACGACCGAGCGCTTGCCCGCGTGCCAGTGGGCGAACGCGTATCCGTCGAGTTCGCGGCGCGTCGGATCGCCCTCGGGGGGCTCGACCAGAACGACCTCGTACCCCAGGCCGACGAGGATCCGCCCGGCGAATCGAGTGAACGGGCTCGACAGTTCCACGACACGAACAGTGGATTCGGCCACGCGGTGCTCCATTCCATACGATGTGCGCCCTCCGGCGGCGAAGGGCCATGATGCTGTGCCGTCGACCGGCGTGGTCGGCAGGCGGGGCAGTGTCTACTGGCTGTTGCGGCCGAACCAGCCGCTGAGCATGACCTCCTTCGGGTCCACCGGGCCGCCGAGCTTGCCCTGACCGCGGAAGAAGTCCACGAGCTGACCCGCCTGCTCGATATCGCCGGAGGTGAAATCGCGTCCCTTGAAATCGATCTGGGTCACCTGGTTGCGTACCTCGGCCGGGTCCATGTGGATGGCATCGGCCACCGCTTTCGTCGCGCGGTCCGGGTCCGCCGCGATGACGTCCGCGGCCCGCGCGATCACGCGAAACACCCGCCCGGCGAGTTGCTCGTGGGTGGACAGCCAGCCTTGCGATGCGAGGAGCCACTGCGAATATTTCGCGCCGAAGTCGCCCGTCGTCCCGGCGACGTGACCGTCGGAGGCCACCGCCCGGGAGACCCAGGGATCGAACGAGATGAACCCGTCGATATCGCCGCGCGCGAGCAATGCGGGTTGCTCGGGCGGACTGGTCGTCACCAGGGAGATCGAGGCCGGGTCCAGCCCGAGGCTGCGCAGGTATCGGTCGGTGAAATACAGCCCGATGCCAGGGAAGACACCCATCTTCCGGATGGAATTCGGAGCGGCGCCCTTGCGCAGCACGATCCGGAAGTATCGATCGGAGTCCTCGTACGCACCCAGCGCCCGGAGTCCCGGATTCCCGGCCATGACGGTGAGCGCGGTCGAATCCGCGTTCCCGGACAGTTCCGAGGTACCGGCCACGACGTTCTGCGCGCCCGCCGCACCGCCCTCTGTCTGGATGATCTGCACGTTCAGGCCGGCCGCGGCGAACATGCCTTCCTTGTCGGCGAGGAAGAACGGTGCGTAGGAGGGGTCGACGCCGACCGAGATGCGAACCAGGTCACCACCATTGCCGACTGCCTGGGTGGCCGGCCGGGTGCAGGCGGTGGTCGCGACCGCGAATGCGGCGACTGCCACCAGCGCGGCGACGGTGCGCCGCCGGAGAACTCTGAGCATGGGTATTCCTTCGGATTCGTGGGTCAGCGGCCGGTGAAGGTGGGCGCGCGTTTGTCGAGGAACGCCTGCAGGCCCTCGGCGGCGTCGCTCGTTCGGATCAACTCGAGGACGGCGGCGAATTCCAGGTCGAGCGCCTCGTCCAGCGGTAGCGACGAGCCTTCGCGCACAATGCTTTTGAGAAGTCCGATCGTCGCGGTCGGCTTGTCGGCCAGCGCGCGCGCGGTCGTGCCGATGAACTCGTCGAATGCGGAGTCGGGGACCACGCGGTCCACCAGCCCGATGCGCAGGGCATCCGCGGCGGTGAGGCGGGTGCCCTCGATCATGAGCAGTTTCGCCCGGTGTGCCCCGAGCAGCCGGGGCAGGCGCTGACTGCCACCCGCACCGGGGAACAGACCGAGGGAAATCTCGGGAAAGCCCATGGTCGCCGACTCGGCCATCACCCGCATATCGCACGCGAGCGCCAGTTCCGCGCCGCCGCCGAGCGCATGCCCGTTCAGAGCCGCGAGGACCGGCTTCGGCGCGATTTCCAGCAGTCGCGCAACCTCGACCCATGGACGCATCGCGCGTTGGGTGGCTTCGGTGAGTTCACGCATGACGGCGATGTCGGCGCCCGCGACGAAGAATCTGCCGGTACCCCGCAGGACGACGCACCGCACGCCGGGGTCCGCGACGAGCGGCGGGAGCAGTTCCAGGAACTCCGCGATCAAGGCGGGATCGAAGGCATTGGCCGGCGGACGGTCGATCGTGATCGTCGCGATCCCCTCCGATATCGCCGGTCGGAGGAATCCGGTTGTTTGTCCGGTTGTCTCGGGCATCTACTGCGTACCTCGATGTGCGGGAGTGCGTCGAACAGGGGCGTCGACGACTCAGTATCGAGCAGCCACCCGGTTCGGAAAACGAATCAGGTTCGCTGAGCAAACCGGCGGCGAAGTTCCCGGCCGTCGCCGCAACGGCGGTCAGCTGAGTGGACCGAACGCATTGACCTCGAACGATGCGCTCGGGCACCGTGCCATCACTTCCCGAGCGGAAGTGATGTGGGTCGTCTCGAGACCGGACAGCACATCGACACGCAGAACTGCCCGGCGCTGTCCGCGCTCGGCACCCGGCGCGCTCGGCACGCCGCCATCCAGGAGAGAAGCCGAGAGGAAAGAAGCGAAGATGAGGAAAATCGTAACGGTGGCCGCCGGTCTGGTGGCCGCGATCGGGATGGCCTCTGGTTCCGCCGGTGCCCAGTCCGGCGCCGACGACGCGGTCGGCTTCACCGCCCACGCCACCGACACGCAGTCCATCGTCACCACCGATTCCGGGTCGATGGTCGTCGAGGACGGTGTCTTCAAGATCAAGGCCGCCAACGGCTCCGTGCTCACCGGCATGCCGCTGCAATTCCGGGTCGACGAATTCGAGTTTCCGATCGTGGCCGACATCGCCGGTCGCACCGCGACTCTGAGGCCAGAGTTCGACATGGCACACGCGGCCTACAAGCCGGCAGCCCTGCCGTTCGAGAACACGGCGCCGTGGAAGAGCGACTACGACCGTGAGCAGGCCGCATGGTCGCGCCTGACCAGCACCATCCTGATGGGCGCCAGTCTCGGCACCTTGATCGGTGGTCTCGGTGGCGCCGCCGCGGGTTGCGTGCTCGGCGGTATCGCGGGCGCGACCGTGGCCGCGGCGGCGATCGTGGGCCTGTTCGGCGGGTTCATTCCGGCGGCGGCCGTCGGCTGCTTGGGCGGCATCGTCGCCGTCGGTGCGCTGGGTACCCTCGCGGGCCAGATCCTGATCACCGCGCCGGTGGCGATCGGCTCCGCGATCCAGTACTTCACCACCATCGGCCAGCCGTCGGTGACACCGGCCAAGTAGGCGACCGAAACTCCGCGAACTTGTGCGGCGATACTGGCCCCGTCCGGCTCGACGCCGGGCGGGGCCTGCGGTTTCTCGTTGTCCGCGCCCTATGGAACCTGTTCGCGCGCAACGTTTCTACGCGTGGTGAGGCGCGGCGGGCGTCATGGCCCACGCGTTCCGGCCGGCCGCGACGTCGAATCGGATCCCCCAGGGAGCACCGTTCGCGGATCGCCTCATCCGGCTTCGTCGAGGACCCCGCTGAGTACCCGGTCGACGACCTCGATCGCGAATTCCTCGGTGAGCTGATCGGTGAGGTTCGGCAGGAGCAACCGCATGTAGCACGCGCCCCAGATGAGATCCACCAGCAGCCCGATATCGGCATCGGCGGGGATCTGGCGGCGTTCCTTGGCGGCGTCGAGCAACTCGAACACCTCGCGGCGCCGGGGTCCGAAGTAGTGGTGCTGGAACTGTGCCGCCAGTTCGGTGTCGGTTTGCGCGGCACCGATGAGCTGGCCGAATATCGGGCCGGCCGGACGGCTGGTGGCCAGGCGGACGAAGGCGGTCACCGATCGGATCAGATCGGCGCGCACGTCGCCGGTGTCTTCGAAGGCGAGTTGCTCACCGACCGCATGCCGGAATCCGTCCAGGGCCAGCGCACCGCGTGAGGGCCAATGTTTGTAGATGGTCGCCGAACTCACACCGGAGGCCGCGATCACCTTCTCGACGGTGAAGCCGGTGATCCCGTGCGCCATGAGAATCTGCGCGCAGGCCTGCAGAACATCGGCCCGGACCTGATCCAGCGGTCGTCTCCCGCGCCCCCGGCGGGGTGGCGGTGTGCTGGTCATCCGACCCTGCCCTTCTGTCGTCCCGACGCCCCGGCACGACCGTCCGGTGCCACCTCACCCTATTATATAAATAGTCTGTTCATTTATGTGGTCGCGTCGCAGTGGCCGGGGTAAGGAGTTTCGTGTTCTCGGCATCGGGATGGCAACGGGTCGCGACGGCAGTGTGGGACTTCTTCGCACCTCGCTACACACCCGGAACGATGGCGCCGAATGTGGTGGCCGCCATCGTCGCGGCGACCACCACCCTGGTGTGCTGTCTGATCTTCGGCCCGCATCTGGGAATGATCGCGATGATGGGAGCATTCGTCCCCTTCTGGGAAAGCGGCCGGCCGCTGTGGGCGCGCCTGCGCAACAGCCTCCTGGTGACGGCCGCGATCACCGTGTCCATGTCGGCCGGTGTACTCGTCGCACCACTGCGATGGGCGATCGTCCCCTTCAGCGTGGTGGCCATCGTGGTCTGCACCGTCCTGTACTACGCATTCCTGCTGACCCGGGGCCCCAGTCCGGTGATGATGTTCTACGCCGCCGTGCTGGGCACCTACTTCGGATCCGATCCGGCCGTCGGCTGGCGGATGGTCGGTGTGACAGTCTTTGCGGCCCTGCTGGTTTCGGTCCTGCTGCTCGTCCCGCTGGCCTTCGCGCCGCGTGCTCCCGAGCGGCGCGCGATCGCTTCCGCCCGGTCGGCCGTCGAGGAGTATCTGCGTGCCGGTGACGACGGTCCGCAGGCCCGGGTCCTGCGCAATGCCGCCTACCAAGCGATGAGCAACGCCTGGCTGACGGTGCAGTCCGCGTGGCCGGCCGACCGGGGCGAGGGCTACCGCGACATGGTGCTCGAACTGACGAATATCGAACGGCGACTCTCGGCGGCGGTCGCCGGTGCCGAATCGGTGCTACCGGAGGCACATGTCGAGCCTGTGATCGTTCGGCCCGGCTGGCGGTGGCTGCTCGGTCACGCGCTGCGCGGGTCTTCGGTGGAGTGGTTCACCGCCTGGCGGATGGGCCTGGCCGCGGGCATCGCCGGCACGATCAGTCAGGTTTTCGGCGTCGGCCATCCGTACTGGGCGATCCTCACCAGTGCGATCGTCATCAATCAGTGGATGGACCGGGTCGCCGCCACCCGGCGCGCCGCGCATCGCACCGTCGGCACGCTCATCGGGGTCGGTGTCGTCTCGGTCGTGGCGTGTTTCCATCCGACCGTGTGGTGGGCCGTCGCGATCGTCGTCGTCTGCATGGTCGTTCAGTATCTGCTGTTCCCACTGAACTACGCCCTCGCACTGGCCGCGCTGACCCCCATGGTGCTGGTGTCGGTGGGCGCGGCCGGTGGTGAGGAGCTCAGCGGCCTGGGCGCCGACCGCTTCATCGACACCGTGATCGGCGCGTTCATCGCGGTCGCCGTGGCCTGGGGCGGGAGCCGGTTCTTCCCTCGTCGCCTGGTCCGCTCGCAATCCGCGCGAGCCGCCGATGCCGTCGCCGCCGTCGAACGCCTCGACGCGGCCCACACCCCCGAAGGTCGCCGGGCCCGCGCACAACTCCAATACGAGCTGACCCACCACCTGAGCATCCTGGACCGCGCGATCGGCGACGACCCCAGGCTGGCCGATCTCGCCCACGAGGAGCACCGCCTGGCCGACCGCGGCTACCGGGCCCTGGCCCGCGCCTGGTGCCCGCGCCCCGCCGGGGAGCGGTGCGCCGAGCCGGCTGTATCGGTGTGATATCGCTGAATCGGTCTGTGATTCGAACCGTGGTTTGCGGGTAGTACGCCCGTGAGCAGGGAGGAGTACTTCCTGCGTGGCCGAAACCGGAAACGGGAGGTGCCATGATGACGGAATCACACAGTGCGACCGCAACCCGGCGTCGGCGGATACTGCGGACTTCCCGGCGCCACGCCGGGGAGGGGATCGAGGATGGCTACAACATTCCGGGCATCGTGCTGTGTGCCCTGGGCATGGTGGCACTGGCGCTGACACTCACCGCGGCCGGATACGGCTTCGGTGGCTGGGCGATCGTGGCCGGTGTCGTCTGCGCGGTGTGCCTGATCGGCGGGATCACCTGGATAGCGCTGGAAAGCCGCCGCGTCCGAGCGCATGACGAATTGGAACCACCACAACGGCAGGGTCACTGATTGGCTGGAGAGGAACAGACATGGTCGACACCACTCGCGCCGAGAATTTCACCACCGACGACGCCGGCATACCCGTCGCCAGCGACGAGCGATCGCTGACGGTCGGCCCCGACGGACCGATTCTGCTCAACGATGCCTATCTGATCGAGAAGATGGCCGCGTTCAACCGCGAACGCGTCCCCGAACGCCAGCCGCACGCCAAAGGCGGCGGCGCGTTCGGCACTTTCGAGGTCTCGCAGGACGTGAGTGCCTACACCTGCGCACAGGTCTTCCAGCCCGGGCAGAAGACTCCGATGCTGGCCCGGTTCTCCACGGTGGCCGGTGAGCGCGGCAGCCCGGACACGTGGCGGGATCCGCGCGGATTCGCCCTGAAGTTCTATACCGAGCAGGGCAATTTCGATCTGGTCGGCAACAACACGCCGATCTTCTTCATGCGTGATCCGATGAAGTTCCAGGACTTCATCCGATCCCAGAAACGCCGCGCGGACAACAACTTACGTGATCACGATATGCAGTGGGACTTCTGGACCCTGTCGCCGGAGTCGGCGCATCAGGTCACCTGGCTGATGGGTGATCGCGGTATTCCGCGCACGTGGCGCCACATGAACGGCTATTCCAGCCACACCTACATGTGGGTCGACGCCGCGGGGGAGAAGTACTGGGTCAAATACCACTTCCTGACCGACCAGGGCGTCGAGTTCTTCACCCAGGACGAGGGTGACCAGATGGCGTCGATGGATACCGACTACCACACCCGCGATCTGTGGGAGGCGATCGAACGCGGCGACCACCCGAGCTGGACGCTGAAAATGCAGATCATGCCGTTCGAGGAGGCCAAGACCTATCGGTTCAATCCGTTCGATCTGACCAAGGTGTGGCCGCACGGCGACTATCCGCTGCACGAAGTCGGCCGGATGACGTTGAACCGCAACCCTTCCGACTATCACACCGAGATCGAACAGGCCGCCTTCGAACCCAGCAATTCCGTGCCGGGCACCGGTCCGAGCCCGGACAAGATGTTGCTGGGCCGCTGGTTCTCCTATCCGGACGCCCACCGTCACCGGATCGGCGCGAACTACAAGGAACTCCCGGTCAACGCGCCCACCTCGCCCGTGAACTCCTACACCAAGGACGGGCACATGCGCCACCACAATCCGGGTGATCCGGTCTACGTGCCGAACTCCAAGGGCGGACCGCATGCCGAGCCCGGCCTGGCCGGTCCCACCGCCGGTTGGTACACCGACGGCGAGATGGTCCGGCAGGCATACACCCTGCGCCGGGACGACGACGATTGGGGACAGGCCGGCACCATGGTCCGCGAGGTGCTCGATGATGCGGCCCGGGAACGGTTGGTGGACAACATCGTCGGGCATCTGCTCAACGGGGTCACCGAGCCGGTACTGGCCCGCGCCTTCGACTACTGGCGCAATGTCGACAAGAACATCGGTGACCGAGTGGAGGCAGGGGTGCGCGCCGAACAGGACGAGCTCGATCCCAAGGCCGCCGGACAGGGCAACCCGGCCCGTTCGTCCGCACAGCGCAAGGCATGACGGTAGTCCGGCGAGCGATCCTGCGAGAACGACGGCGGTGCGGTAGGTGATGGTCCGGTCGGCAGTTCTGCGGCTTCCTCACCTACCGATCACCGTCAGTTCTTCGTCAGCTCCTCGGCGAACATCACGATGATGCCGCTCGGACCGCGGACGTAGGTGAGTTTGTAGACGTCTTCATACGTCGCGACGCCGCGAAGCGGACGGCAGCCGTGCCTCGCGGCCGTCTCGAGCGCCTCGTCGATGTTGTCGACCGAGAAGGCGACGCGATGCATGCCGATCTCGTTGGGCAGGGTGGGTTCGGACTCGATCGCTTCGGGGTGGATGTACTCGAAGAGTTCGATTCGGCCGTGACCATCGGGTGTGCGGAGCATGGCGATATTGGCGTGGTTGCCATCGAGGCCGACGGCCGTATCGGTCCATTCCCCACTGACCGTGGCACGGCCTTCGACCGTGAGACCGAGATCGGTGAAAAAGGCGATGGTTGCTTCGAGGTCGCGAACGGCAATGCCGACGTTCTCGAATTTGATGGACATGCGCTGCATGCTATCGAGCCGGACCGACAGATCCGCCGAACCGAGGCTCGGCCCGGATGCTGGTCGCACGGTGTCGTCGAAGGCCCTCACTCGGACGATGTCGGCTCGGCCGAGACGTTCGTCGAACAGGTCCCGTCATGCGCATCGGACGCAATGGCGGTGGTCGAGTGTGCGTCGCTGGTGGATCAGGCCGGCGCCGACCGCCACGATCGTCACAACAATGGTCACGGCCAGGGAGTTTCGCGTCGCGGAAGTCAGCGCCATCCCGGCCACGATGGTCACCAGCGCAACGCCCACCAGGTACGACAGATATGGGTGACACCACATGCGGACCGTGTTCGCGGGCCGGGCCGCCGGGTTCTCGTTACGGCGCGAGGCAATTTGGGTCGCGCAGATACACAGGTAGACGACGACGGCCACCGCGCCGGAAGAATTGAGCAGGAATGTGAACACCGCGCCGGTGGGGAGGAAATAGTTCGCGCCGACCGTGAGGAACCCGCCGCTCGCGGCCGCGAGAACCGCTGCCACGGGTGCCTCGGATGATCCCGCGCGGCCGAGTATCTTCGGCGCCTCCCCGCGTCGGGCGAGCGAGAAGAGCATCCGCGAGGAGGAATAGATGCCGGAGTTCAAGCACGAGAGCACCGCGGTCAGCACGACCAGGTTCATGACGGTCCGAGCGCCGGGCAGTCCGAGTGCGGTCAGAACGGCGGTGTAGGGGCTCGCGGTCACCTCGTTGGCATTCCATGGGAGCAGGGTGATCACGACCAGGATCGAACCCACGTAGAAGATCAGAATGCGCCACGTGACGCTGCGAATGCTCTGCCGGACCGCCCGGACGGGATCCTTGGCCTCGCCCGCGGCGATGGTGACCAGCTCGGTGCCGAAATAGGAGAAGAATACGGTCAGGGCGGCGATGAGCAAGGCCGTCGCGCCGTGGGGGAACAGGCCACCGTGCCCGAGGAGATTGCTGGTGCCGGGGGCGTGGTGGTGTGGTAGCAGCCCGATGATCGCCACACCGCCGATACCGATGAACAGCACGATCGCGGTGACCTTGATCAGCGCGAACCAGAACTCGAAGCGCGCGAACAAGGTGACCGCGGCCATATTCACCAGAGTCAGCGCGGTCATGAAGACCAGTGCGGCCAGCCAGGTGGGAATCGCGGGGGCGAGCTGATGGGCGATGGCCGCACCGGCGATCGCCTCGAACGCGACGGTGACACACCAGTGGTAGGCGTAGAGCCATCCCACGGCAAGCCCTGCCCACGAACCGAATTCGCGCGAAGCATAGGTGGAGAACGAGCCGGTCGAGGGGTGGGCGGTGGCCAGTTCGGCGAGCATCCGCATCACGAGTACGACGACCAGCCCCGTGCCGAGATAGACCAGCACGATCCCCGGACCGGCAGCGGAAATCGCTGTGCCGCTACCGACGAACAGGCCGGCTCCGATCACACCGCCGATCCCGATCATGGTCATCTGGCGAGTGCTCATCGCGCGCTGAAGGTTTGCGGAATCGGACAGTGAGGTTGGCACGGTGGCGCCTTCTTCCTGGAGCTCTGGGCTGTGATCCACACGTGCGGCTTCAAGCGCGGCGCACCTGCTCGAACATACTGCCGCCCAAGCCATTCCCCACTGGTGACCGATAGGGTGCGGTGCCGTGCCTCGCTCTTATTGCCCCGACCGTCGGGGAGACGCGCACTGTGCGGGCGCCGCCGATCGGCCCGTCCAGGAGCGCGACGTCGTCAGGCTTCTGTGCCTTCGAGCAGGCGGCGGTGCCACCAGAACTCGTGATGCCAGTGCCTGTGATCGGCAAAGGGGTTCGGCAGGGTGCGGCGCCGATACAGGCTGTCCAGTGGGCGTATCAGTCTCCTGAGTTCGGCTCGTTCCCTGACGGGAAGCAGGCCCAGGACCGTGTGCAGAACGTCGCGGGCGTGCCGCACATCGTCGATGGCGCACGGCGGGCAGGGACATCGCGCAGCTCGTGGGTACAAGGGCCGAGATCCCGCGGGCTCGAGGAACTTTCGAAACCTGCGCAGAGCCGCGTCGGTGGCCCCTGGGTAGAGTGGATAATCCTGGCTCAGCAGTTCGGCACGGTGCACCGCGAGAACGGTGCGCAGAGACAGGCCACGGATATGTCTGGGCAGTTCACCGGAGACGGGACGCTTGATCGTCTGCAGGGCGCGCAGGGCGCCGGGCCGCTTACGCGGCATCAGCCTTTCGACGTGAGGTCATGCAGATCATCATGCCATCCATTCGAGTCACTTCACCGCGGGAATCTCCCTGCGTGGGAAACGCACCCGTCTCGGTGACGTCACAGCGCGTAGCGGACCGTCCTCCTGACGCCGGAGATCGCACTCGCGACGCGCGATCGGCAATGGCATGATTCGTGTGTGCCAGATCGAAGCAGACGACCGTATCGGATCACCGATCCATCGGCAGCGCCAGGCGGAGGCCGGGAGCAGGAGCCGTGCGTCGCGGACCGATCGGTGTGACCGAACGGCGCTGTACCCACTGCGGCGGTACCGATCTCGCGCGGGGATTGTTCGCGATCGGCAACGGCGTTGTCGTCGACTGGTTTCCGGCCACGAATGCGGGCTCGTACTTCGCCAAGCTCAAAGCCTTGTTGGGACCTCATTTCCCGGTCGAGGCATACCGCTGCCAGACCTGCTCGCACCTCGACCTGTTCGTCCCCGACGCCCGATAGCGCACCCTCCGGTGTGCAGCTGGAACTGCTGGGCGCAACCGGCTGCGTGAACCCGCCTGGCGACCTGAGCGCGGTTCACGTCTGCACGACCGGTTGCCGATGCGGCCGAGCCCGGATACCGCTGCGATGAATAGGTCGACGCGGCCTTCGCCGAGGCGGGCGAGCCGGGTTTCGACGTTGCCGTGCAATGGTTTCACGGTCGGATGCGGGTGGTGCAGCTTGGGCGGGGCCATCGGGGAGGATCTCGTGGAATTCCGGATGGTGCGCACACTCGACGGCGTGGCGCCACTTCGCCGACATGCCCTCTGCCGATTGCGAAGGCCGCCGATGTGGTGGAGCGCCACTCGCTTCCCCCGGCACTCGTCGAATTCTGCTCCGTAGCAGAACAAGACGAGCCCGCCGCGCACTGATCGACGACAAGAGCCCCCTTGCCACACGAGGCGACCCGGCGCAATGGGTCGTCTCGCCTCCGGATGGCTGAAAAGACTGTCGCCCAATACTTCCTGTCGACCGACGGAGTTGTCGACGGGGCGATCAAGCTGGTGAAGGTGCGCGATGAAGGGGCAGACCTCAGGCGTACCAACGATTTTCATCCGAGCCGACGGTTCACTTCGACGTCACGTACTGCTCCAAAGCTGCGCGGACTCCGGGACTCGCTGCCGCGTCGTCGAGTTCGAGCAGGGCGGCCTCGACGACCACTCCGATCCACAGACGCGCCGATTCGACGGGGTGTGACCAGCCCATGGCGCGAAAGTCCTGTGCCGCGACATGGGCGAGTGTCTCGTTGCGGGCGCTGATCTGATCGGTGATGGTCCGCTCGGCGCGCGCCTCGAGGAGTAGCGCGCGTGCGCCGCGATTGCGCAGGCAACTGTCCAGGTAGGCCCGCTGAGCCACACGTAGCCGTTCCTGTCCTGGCGGCAGGTCGGCGATGGCGGTGGTTATCTCGGCGTCCACACGGTCATGGAACCCGGCGTGCAGTGCGAGCAGGTACTGAACTCGGCTCGGAAAGTGGTGGAAGAACGTCCCTTTGGACACTCCGGCCTCGGCCACGACCCGGTTGGCGCTGAGCTCGGCGAGGCTGAAGTGGTCGGCCAGCCGCAACCCAGCATCGACCAGAGCGGCCCGCGTACGCGCGGCCGCCTCGACTCGGATCGACACGTCACTTCCTCCTCGGAATCTCATCCTTGCGGTGCAGTGTGACCTTAGCTTAGCATCGGTGACCGACCGGACGGTCAACGAATGGAGGATGGCATGAGTGAACCAGCGATGATCGGCACCCGCGCCGGACTGGTCCACGTGGCCGAATGTGGCGCGGGCCCTCCGCTCGTCCTGCTGCACGCCACCCTGCACGACCATCACGACTTCGATCCGATCGCCGACCGGCTGGCCACGCACTTCCGCGTCATCGCCATCGATTGGCCGGGCCACGGCCTGTCCGATCCGGTGCGGCCGTCGGTGACGGAGCTCGCGGATGTGCTCGAAGACGTCGTGGACGCGTTGGGCTTGTCGAGTGCCGCCTACATCGGTAATTCCGTCGGCGCGTTCGCCGCCGGCCGTCTGGCGGTGAGGCGGCCGGATGCTGTCACCCACCTGATATTGGTGAATCCGGGCGGATTCGTCTCGGTGCCATGGTTCGTGCGAGCGGTATCGCGCACCATCGGGCGTCCCGCTGTGGCCCGGCTGGTGATGCCGCGAATGGTGCCGGCCTACATGCGTTCACGCACCGACTCCGACCGGCAGATCCAAGCGCGTGCCGTGGCTCGTGCCAAGACATCTGAAGGCGCTCGGGTAGCCGCGGGAATCTGGCGGGGATTCGCTGCCGCGGACTACGATCTCAGCGCCGGCGAGATCACCGCTCCCACCCTGGTGGTGTGGGGGCGGCAGGACCCGATCGTTCGCCGAGAGTTCCTGCCCGAAGCGCTGGGATCGATCGCCGAGCTGGACACCGGGCATGTGGCGTTTTCCTCCGACCCGGACGGTTTCCTGGCGGTGGCGCTGCCGTTCCTCGGCGTATGACACCGCCGCCGTGATCGACTCCCGAGATTCCGGGTGCGCCCTCGAAACCTGTTGTTGCCGGCGAGAACGGCGAGGGATGCCAGGCCGATTCGCGGTGCGACCGGAGTGGCAACCGGTCCGAGTCCGGCGCGGTTCCGGGCCCTGGCATGCCGCATATGCAGATTCGCTGGATATCGCCGATACCCGGATGCGCGATTTCCGGATCAGAGTTGCCGGTCACCTCCGGCGAGATAGATAGGAATGTTGTTGGCCATCACGGATATCCAGTCGTTCGCGCACCTCGCCGCTGCCGACATCGAGGCGCTCGGTCATGAACTCGACGAGATTCGCACAGATGTCGAACACTCGCTCGGGCAACGAGACGCGGACTATATTCGGCGCGCCATCAGGATCCACCGCGGCCTCGAAGTGGTTGCACGTGTGCTGTTGTGCGCCAGCCGATATCGAGCGCCGCGGATCGCGGGGACCGTGATCTTGGCGACCGCCAAGATCATCGAGATGATGGAACTCGGTCACAACATCAGTCACGGCCAGTGGGATTGGATGAACGATCCCGAAATCCATTCCACCACGTGGGAGTGGGACTTTGTCGGCCCGTCCAGTCAGTGGAAGCGCTCGCACAACCATGTCCATCACACCTACACCAATGTCCACGGAATGGACGCAGACCTCGGGTTCGCCGTCCTTCGGATGACCCGCGACGAGCCATGGCGCCCGGTCCACCTCGTGCAGCCGGTGACGAATCTTCTCGTCGCCGCATTGTTCGAAGTGGGTATCGCCGTCCACGACGTGGCGCTCGAACGACGACTCCTGGGCATTCCCCGCACCAGACTCGGGGCGGAACCGGATATCGAGTTGGCGCGAAAAATCGCACGACAGGTCGGTAAGGACTTCCTGCTGTTCCCGGCCCTGAGCGGGCGGGCGTTCCGGCACACTCTCACGGCGAACGCCACCGCGCTGTTACTGCGCAACATCTGGTCCTATCTGGTGATCATGTGTGGGCACTTCCCCGACGGCGCCGAGAAATTCACCACCGAGCACGTGGCGGGAGAGACGCATGGTGAGTGGTATCTGCGGCAACTGCTGGGCACCGCGAACTTCACCGCCGGCCCGATGCTGGCCTTCCTGACCGGCAACCTCTGCTACCAGATCGAGCATCACCTGTTCCCTGACCTGCCCAGTAACCGTTACCCCGAGATCGCCGCGCGTGTCCGCACCCTGTGCGACAAGTACGACCTGCCCTATACGACCGGCTCGCTGCCCGGCCAGTTCTGGCTGGCCTACCGCACCGTCTGGAAACTTGCGCTGCCCAACCGGCTGCTGCGCCGAGGCTCCGATGATGCCGCGGAAACCTGCTCCGAACGCAAATTCTCCGGGACTTCGAGCGTTCTGCCGGTCCGGCAGGCGACCGACCCGATCACCGGTGTGCGACAGGGACTTCGGGCTGCCCTGGCGGCGGTGGACTCCGCGAGGCGACAGGTGGATCAAGGCCGGGACCGCCGGCTTCGGCGACGATGGATCGGAATCCGCACCGAATGACGCTGTTCGCCCCCTGTCGCCCCGAACACTTGTCGAGATGTGCTGCGCGCCTGGCGATTGCGATGCGGCCAGGTGGCGGCACCAGAGTCGCAGCTTCACTGTGTCGCGACGGTCTCGAAAGCGCGCTTGCGGTCGGGCAGGTGAGTCGTGAGTGCGCCGGCGATCGCCTCAGTGGAGGAAATGCTGGAATTGGTCGCCGCCGGTACGGGTGTCGCGATCACCGCGGCGTCCGTTCCCGTCTACTACAGCCATCCCGGCGTTCGATTCGTCACGGTCAGTGACCTGACGCCGAACCGAGTCCTCATGTGCGCGCGGAAAACTGACAGATCTGCGAGTGTGGCCGCCTTCGCATCGATGGTCGAGGCCATGGTCGGGCACGGCGGAGAAGCTGGTACGGAAGGACTTTGACGCCGACGCCGACGCCGACGCCGACGCCGACGCCGACGCCGACGGCGCACGGTCGCGGCGGGTCTTCGGTCATTCTCCCCGTCGACCCGCCGCTCCGACGCTGTTTTTTCAGCGCGTTGCCGTGGTGCGGCTGTCGCCCCGGAATTCCGCTATCACTGTTGCGTCCGCGGTGGACACGGTGACGTCATAGATTCCATTGCGTCCGAACCGCGCTCGTTCGACGGCATGTGCGGTCAGGACCTCACCGCCGTGGGTCGGGCGCAGGTAGCGGATATCGGCCCGTGCCGCCACCGCGGGCCGACCGTGGCTGTTGCAGGCGAGCGCGAAGGTGGTGTCGGCGAGCAGGAATACGTAGCCACCGTGGGTGATCCCGTGTCCGTTGACCATGGTTTCTGTGACGGTCATCGTGGTGGTCGCATGTCCGATGCCGAGGTCGACGATCTGGATACCGAGTTCACGGGAGGCGGTGTCGGCTTCGAACATCGCGGCTGCCAGGCCTGAGTCGGCGGTGTCGGGGAGTGTCATTCGATTCTCCGGTGGGTGCTCGAGTGGGCCTGTGCGGGCCGCAGTACACGGCCCGCACGGTGTGCCTACTCAGATCTGTTCGAGATGTTCGACGTACATGATCACCGTTCCGGTGGCGAAGTTGCGCACATCCCGGCCGGCATCCTTCATCTGCGGTGAGGCAAGGGCCTGTGTCAGCGCCTCCTCGGTATCGAAGGTGAGGTGGGCGACCGCGTAGTACGGCGGTGCGGAGCCGTCGAGAGATGTGCACTTGGCCCAGGTGAACCCTTGCAGGCCCGGCACTTTCAGTGTGAGCGGGATATGGACACTGCGGTAGTGGTCATCGAAGGCGGCCGGGTCGGTGGGTGCGCCGTAGCAGACGGCGATGCGGTGGGTCATGCGTTGTGCTCCTCGCCTTTCGCGACCAGGGTGAGTACGTCATAGGTGGCGACCGGGTCGCTGGACTGGTTGGTCACCGTCGCGTCCCAGCGGACCTCGCCGTAGTCGGCGTTGGCGCGCGGGGTGATCTGCTTCGCCGTCAGGGTCACGGTGAGTTCGTCGTCGGCCTTGACGGGTGTGCGGAATCGAAGATTGTCCACACCGAAGTTGGCGAGGACGGGGCCCGGGGCGGGGTCGACGAACAGTCCGGCTGCCAGCGACACGACGAGATAGCCGTGGGCGACGATGCCGCCGAACAGCGGATTGGCCGCTGCCGCTTCCGGATCGGTGTGCGCGTAGAACGTGTCGCCGGTGAAGTCGGCGAAGTGGGCGATGTCGTCGAGGGTTACCCGGCGGGGCCCGCCGACGATGGTGTCGCCGAGGGCGAGTTCGGCGAGATTTTTGCGGAACGGGTGGATCGCATCCTCGGTACGGGCCGAACCGGCGACCCAGCGATTGCCGACCGCGGTGAGTACTTCCGGGCTGCCCTGTACGGCGGTGCGCTGCATGTGATGAAGAACGGCACGGATGCCGCCCAGCTCCTCGCCGCCACCGGCGCGGCCCGGGCCACCGTGCACCAGTACCGGCAGTGGTGAACCGTGGCCGGTGGATTCCTTGGCGTCGACGGTGTCCAGGACGAGTACGCGACCGTGATACGGGGCGAGGCCGACGACGATGTCGCGTGCGACCGCTGTGTCGCCGGTGACCACCGAGGCGACCAGACTGCCCCGGCCCCGCGCCGCCAGGGCGACGACGTCGGCGGTGTCGGTGTAGCCGATCACCGTCGCGACGGGACCGAAGGCTTCGATCTCGTGCGGTTCGTCGGACGTATTGTCGTTGCAGCGCAACAGGATCGGGGAAAGATAGGCGCCGGGACCGGCGGGTGGTTCGGTCGACCCGAAGACGACATCGCAGCTCTTCGTCAGTGCGCGGACCGCCTGCAGCACCTCGTCGCGTTGCTCGACGCTCACCAGTGCGCCCATGACGATGCCCTCGGTGGCGCCGGGGCCGGTGGTCACCGTGGACAATCGGGCCGTCGCGGCCTCGATCACGTCGTCCACCAGTCCGGCGGGCACGAATGCGCGCCGGATCGCGGTGCACTTCTGTCCGGCCTTGGCGGTCATCTCGACCACCAGCTGTTTGACGAACAGTTCGAATTCGACTGAGCCGTTGGTGACGTCCGGGCCGAGGATGGAGGCGTTGAGCGAGTCGGTCTCGGCGGTGAACCGGACGCCGTTCGCCACGACGGCCGGGTGCGTCCGCAGGACCCTCGCGGTGTCGGCCGAACCGGTGAACAGGATCGAATCCTGGCCGCCGAGAAGTTCGAGCAGCGGCTGTCCACTGCCGCACACCAGCTGGACCGATCCTTCGGGCAGCAGGCCCGATTCGATGATCCGGCGGAACACGAGCTCCGTCAGGTACGCGGTCTGGCCTGCCGGTTTGACGATGGTGGGCAGCCCCGCGATGAACGCCGGTGCCAGCTTTTCCAGAAAGCCCCAGACGGGGAAGTTGAACGCGTTGATCTGCACGGCGACGCCGCGTCGCGAGGTGTAGATGTGCTGGCCCAGGAATGTGCCGGTCTTGCCGAGTTGTTCGACGGTGCCGTCGAGCACGATGGTGTCGTTGGGTAGCTCGCGCCGCGCACGGCTGGCATAGCTGAGCAGTGTGCCGATGCCACCGTCGATGTCGATGCCCGAGTCGCGGTCGGTGGCCCCGGTGGCGCGCGACAACTCGTAGAACTCGGCCTTGCCCGCGAGCAAGGTCTGTCCCAGCTTCTTCAACGCGGCGGCGCGTTCATGGAAGGTCAGCGCCGCCAATGCGGGGCCACCGACCGATCGGGCATGGTCCACCGCCGCCGCGTAGTCCAGGCCGGAGGAGGAGATCCGCGCGATCTCGCTGCCATCGACGGCGCTGTGGACCGGGGTGCCCTCGTCGGGGGCGCTGTACCAATTCCCTGTCACGTAACTGTGCAGAACTCTGCTCACTAGGTCTCCTTTAACCGTCCGTTCGGTCAGTAATTACCATCGCTCTCACGGCGCGCGGTGTCAAGGAGGTGGCGAGGATCAGGTGGTGCGCAGGCCGTCGAAGGTCATCCGCACCACCGCGTCGGCGAGGGCGTCGGGGTTCGTGTCGCCGCGCGGGCGGTACCACTCGATGAGGGAGTTGACCACGCCGAACAGAAGCCGGCTGACCAGCGCCGGGTCGATGTCCGGGCGTAGATCGCCTTCCGCGGCGGCATTCTCGGCGAGGGTGGCGACGAACTCGTCGAACTCGCGCCGGCGTGCCAGGGCCCGACGTTCCACGGCGGTGTTGCCGCGCACCCGGAGCAGCAGGGTGACATAGGGGAGTTCGGCGACGAGGATCTGAACACTGCGGTGGACCAGGTATTCCAGGCGTGACACCGAAGGCCCCGCCATGGCGCCCGGTTCGGTCGTCGCCGCGAACAGCGCGTTGAGCGCCCTGGACAGCGCCAGGTCCAGGAGCTCTTCCTTGCCCGACACGTGATGGTAGATCGCGGATTTGGTGATTCCGAGCCGCTTGGCCAGGACTTCCATGCTGGTGCCGTCGTAGCCCTTCTCGTTGAAGACCTTGACTGCGACCGACAGCAGTGAATCCAGGTCGTAGCCGGGGCGGCCGGGGCCGGGCCTGCGGGTGGCGCGTGCGGAAGTCATGGCCCAGATCTTCTCAGGTTCGTCCGGCTGGTCGGAAGATCTTCCCGTGAGATGTTGATTACTGACCGAATGTTCGGTAATAATTGGCTACCGACGAACGGAGTTGAGACGTGCAGAACGTGTACCTCGTCGAGGGAGCGCGAACCCCCCAGGGGCGCTACGGCGGCGCACTGGCGCAACTACGCCCGGATGATCTGGCCGGCGTCGTGGTCGCGGAGGCGGTGCGGCGCGCGGGTGTCCCGGCCGATGCTGTCGACGAAGTGATCCTGGGTGCCGCCAATCAGGCCGGTGAGGACAACCGCAATGTCGCACGCATGGCGGTACTGCTGGCGGGGCTGCCCGACGCGGTCCCGGCCTTCACAGTGAATCGCCTGTGCGCGAGTGGCCTGACCGCCGTGGCCACGGCCGCCGCGATGATCCGTGCCGGCGAGGCCGATGTGATCGTGGCCGGCGGCGTGGAGTCGATGACTCGCGCCCCGTGGGTGACGGCCAAGCCCGCCACCGCGTGGGCCAAGCCCGGCGAAGTCGCCGACACCGCGCTGGGATGGCGATTCACCAATCCGCGGTTCGTCGAAGCCGACCGCGGGCGGCTCGGCGAGGCGCCGGACATCCGCAAGGTGACGTTGTCCATGGGGGAGACGGCGGAGGAAGTGGCGACTGCCGAAAACATCACCCGGGTGGAAAGCGACGCGTTCGCCCTCCGCAGCCAGCAGCGTGTCGCCGCCGCGGTCGCAGCCGGACACTTCGATCGGGAGATCGTCCCGGTCACGGCCGGAGGCGAGGTGATCACCGCCGATGAGACCCCGCGCCCGGACACGACCGCCGAACGGCTGGCGCGATTGCGGCCGGCTTTTCGCGCGGACGGAATCGTCACCGCGGGGTCGTCGTCTCCACTGTCCGACGGCGCGGCCGCCATGGTGCTGGCCGGTGAAGACGCGGTGCGCGAACACGGCCTGACCGTCCGGGCGCGCATCGTCGGCAGTGCCAACGCCGGTGTCGCGCCGAACGTGATGGGACTGGGGCCGGTCCCGGCCACCCGGAAGGTTCTGGATCGGGCCGGTTGGTCGATCGGTGATCTGGAGGCGGTCGAACTCAACGAGGCGTTCGCGGCGCAATCACTCGGCGTGATCCGGCAGCTGAAGCTGGACGAGGAAATCGTCAACGCCGACGGTGGAGCCATCGCGCTCGGGCATCCACTGGGCTGTTCCGGGGCGCGCATTCTGCTGACCCTGCTCGGCCGCATGGAGCGCGGCAACCTCGCCCGAGGCCTGGCGACCTTGTGTGTCGGTGTGGGGCAAGGGGTTTCGCTGCTGGTGGAGGCGCCGTGACCGGCGTACGCGAATTCCACACCATCGACGTCGCCGAGCGCGAGGACAGGGTCACCGTCACCCTCGACAGGCCGGCGCAGCGCAATGCCATCGACGCGGCCATGATCGCCGAACTTCACCAGGTGTGTGACCAACTCGAGCAGGAGCCGAAGCTGTTGCTGCTCACCGGCCGCGGGGATCACTTCGCCGGCGGCGCCGATATCGGCGAACTTCGTGATCGACGCCGAGCCGAAGCGCTCGCCGGAATCAACCGCACCCTCTTCGACCGGATCGCCCGGCTGCCGCTGCCGACCCTGGCGGTGGTGAACGGCTACGCCTTCGGCGGCGGTGCCGAACTCGCCTACGCCTGCGACATCCGCATCGCCACGCCGACAACGCAATTCGCCAATCCCGAGCCGGGACTGGGCATCATGGCCGCAGCTGGAGCCGCCTACCGGCTACCGGTGCTGGTGGGTGCCTCGCTGGCCAAACAAGTGCTGCTGGCGGGCGCACGCATCGACGCCGACACGGCGCTGCGCAGCGGCCTGGTCCTGCAGATCGTCGACGGTGACCACGTCGGAGCCGGGCATGCACTGCTCGACCGGATCGCCGGCAGCTCCGCGCTGGCATTGCGACTGACCAAACTCGTCGTCGACGCCGCGGCCCCGCGCCCGTTCGCCGACGACCTCGCACAGGCGGTGCTGTTCGAAACAACCGACAAGTACGACCGGATGACCGCCTTCCTGGAAAAGAGGAACCGATGACACACCGGACACCAGAACGCGTCACCATCATCGGCGGCGGACGGATGGGTGCGGGAATCGCCCAGGTGTTCGCCACCCTGGGCAGCGCCGTGACCGTCGTCGAGGCCGCCGACCGCGAGGCCGCCACCGCTCGCATCGCGAAGGGCCTGCACACCGCGGCAGCCAAAGGCAAACTGGGCGGCACCGCGCCCGAACGAGTTTTGTCCCGGGTTCACGTCATTGCCGAGGTTGCCGATCTGCCCGTCGATTCGGCACTGGTGGTGGAAGCCGTTCCGGAGAACGCGGCACTCAAGGCCGAGGTCCTGGGCGCGGTGGAGAAGGCCGTCGGCGCTGACGCGGTGATCGCCACCAACACGAGTTCGTTGGCGATCGGTGAACTCGGCGCGGTGCTGGCCGATCCGGCGCGGTTCATCGGTATGCACTTCTTCAACCCGGTACCCGCTTCCAGCCTGGTCGAGATCGTTCGCTCCGAAGCGACCGCCGATGCGACCGTCGCCGCGGTGGTCGACGTCGTGGCCGCCCTCGGCAAGGAAGGCATCGTCGTCAACGACCATCCCGGATTCGCGACCAGCCGCCTCGGCGTCTCGCTGGGCCTGGAGGCCATCCGGATGCTCGAAGACGGCGTGGCCGAAGCCGGCGCGATCGACCGAGCCATGGAACTGGGCTACCGGCACGCGACGGGCCCACTGCGCTCTACCGACCTCGTCGGCCTGGATGTACGCCTGGCCATCGCCGAACACCTGGCCACGGAACTGGGGCCGCGTTTCGAGCCGCCACAACTGTTGCGCGAGAAGGTTTCTCGTGGAGAACTCGGCCGCAAAACCGGACGCGGCTTCTACACCTGGGACACCGTCACGAAGGAGGCACGATGAGCACCAGCACCACCGGCCCTGTGATCGTCGAGTCCGACAACGGGCTCGTCACCGTCACCCTCGACCGCCCCGAGGCAGCCAACGCACTCGACAACAACCTCAAGCAGGCGCTGCTCGACGCGGTGCGGGCTGTCGCCGCTGATCCGGCCGCTCGGGCGGTGCTGCTGCGCGCCCGCGGTAAGCACTTCTGTGTCGGCCAAGACCTCGCCGAGCACGCCGAGGCTCTGGACAACGGTGCCGACAGTGCGATGCGCACGATCGCCGAACACTACAACCCGCTCATCGAAGCCCTTGCGGCACTGCGGATACCAGTGGTCGCGGCGGTGAACGGAGCGTGTGTCGGCGCGGGGTTCGGACTCGCCCTGGCCGCCGACATCCGCATCGCGGGCGACAACGCCAGTTTCGCCACCGCGTTCACCGGTATCGGGCTCGCAAGCGACTCGGGACTCAGCCACGCGCTGATTCGCAGCCTCGGCGCAAGTCACGCCATGGGCCTGCTGATGCTGGGCGACAAGGTCAGCGCCGAGCAGGCCGAGGACTGGGGCTTGGTGCACCGCCGGGTTCCGGCCGACCAACTCGACGACGCGGCACGATCTCTGGCCGCGCGACTGGCCGAGGGGCCGACCGCCGCGTTCCGTGCGGTCAAAGACCTCGTCCGGCACGGGGCACCCGATTTGCCCGGTGCACTCGAGCGTGAGCGCACCGTCCAAGAGGAGCTCGGTGCGACCGACGACCACCGCGCCGCGGTCTCCGCATTCCTCGCCAAGTCCGCGCCCGTGTTCACGGGTCGATGAGCAAGGACACCCGATCATGACCTCGACAGACAATTTGCAGTCCGAATTCGACCACATCGTCGCCGCCGATCAGCGAATCGAACCGCGTGACTGGATGCCCGACGCCTACCGTCGTTCCCTGATCCGCCAGATCGCGCAGCACGCGCACTCGGAGATCATCGGAATGCAGCCCGAAGGCGCCTGGCTCACCTCGGCCCCCTCGCTGCGCCGCAAAGCGATCCTGATGGCCAAGGTGCAGGACGAGGCCGGCCACGGGCTCTACCTGTACTCCGCCGCCGAGACACTGGGAATCGACCGCGGAGACCTCACCGCCAAACTGATATCCGGTGCGCAGAAGTACTCGTCGATCTTCAACTACCCGAGCCTGTCGTTCGCCGACGTCGGCGTGATCGGCTGGCTCGTCGACGGCGCCGCGATCTGCAATCAGGTTCCGTTGTGCCGCAGTTCCTTCGGCCCCTACGCACGCGCGATGGTCCGTGTCTGCAAGGAAGAGTCGTTCCACCAGCGACAGGGTTACGAACTCCTGACGACCATGATGCGTGGCACCCCCGAGCAGCGAGAGATGGTGCAGGACGCGGTGAATCGCTGGTGGTGGCCCGCGCTGATGATGTTCGGCCCGCCCGACGACGCGTCGCCCAACACCGCGCAATCCATGCAATGGCGCATCAAACGCCATACCAACGACGAACTGCGACAGCGGTTCGTGGACATGTCGATCCCGCAGGCACAAGCCCTGGGAGTCACCCTGCCCGACCCCGAGCTGACGTGGAACGAAGAACGCGAACACCACGACTTCGGCACCCCCGACTGGGACGAATTCGCCCGAGTCATCTCCGGCGACGGCCCCTGCAACGACGAACGCATCGCGGTGCGGCGCGCAGCCGACGACGAGGGCGCATGGGTGCGCGAAGCCGCGACCGCGTTCGCACAGCGTGAACAAGGAGCACGATGATGCCGGCAACCGACAACATCCGGGCCGACTGGCCGCTCTACGAGGTATTCGTACGCGGTAAGCGCGGACTCAACCACGTGCACGTCGGCTCACTGCATGCCGCCGACGACGAGATGGCCCTGCGGCATGCTCGCGACCTCTACACCCGGCGCAACGAAGGCGTGAGTTTGTGGGTGGTGCGCTCGGCCGCCATCGCCGCGTCCAGCCCGAGCGAAAAGGACCCCTTCTTCTCGCCCAATCGAGACAAGGTCTATCGCCACCCGACCTTCTACGACATCCCCGACAACGTCCCACACATGTGAGGCCACCACCATGATCGATCACGACAACGCCTACTCGGGGCTGCTCGACGGCGACGACCACGATCGCTGGGCCTTCGGAGGCGATTTCGACGACCCGCTGGCGGGCGTCGACACCTCGGTCCCCGATGGGGTCGACCGTACCGCCCTGGCCGCGTACTGCCTGATGCTGGCCGACGACGCTCTGGTCAGTGCCCAGCGGCTCACCCAGTGGTGCACGCACGCACCAGAACTGGAGGAAGAGGTCGCGCTCGCCAATATCGGACTGGACCTGATCGGACAGGCCCGGTTGCTCTACGCACGTGCCGCGGCCGCCGATCCGACTGTGGTGCCGTCGATTTCGCCGTCCTCCCCGGTGCCGGCGGAGGATGCACTCGCGTTCTTCCGCGATCCCGCGGACTACCGCAACGTCCGTCTGTGCGAAATCGCCAATGGCGACTTCGCACACACCGTCGCTCGAATGCTGATCTTCGTCACCTGGCGAACCGTGCTGTTCGACCGATTGCGCGAATCGCGGGACCCGGTACTGTCGGCGATCGCGCACAAAGGGCTCAAGGAGCTCACCTATCACCGCGACTACGCCGCGCGCTGGGTCGTGGTGCTCGGCAACGGCACCGAGGAGTCCCGCAGGCGCACGGCGAACGGCCTGGCCGCACTGGCGCCGTATGTCGCGGAGTTGTTCGCCGACACCGAATACGAACGGGCATTGACCAGCACGGGCATCGCGGTCGAGCCGGCCACACTGCGTGCGGACTTCGACACCGTCATGGCGACCATTCTCGGAGCGGCCGACCTGGCACTTCCTACCTCGGCGACCTACTCCGCGCTGGCTGTGGGCCGTAACGGCGAACATCTGCAGGACCTGTCTGTCCTGCTCGATGAGATGCAGAGCGTCGCCCGCGCTCATCCGGAAGGCCGGTGGTGACGGTGACCGCGGGTACCGTGGAGACCGCCCGGGAACTGGCGGCATCGGTCCCGGACCCCGAGATGCCGATGCTGACACTGGCCGACCTCGGTGTGCTGCGCGAGGTTCGCCGCGAATCCGACGGCACCGTCGTCGTCGCGATCACTCCGACCTATTCCGGTTGTCCGGCGATGGCCGAGATCCGGGCGGACATCGCGCACACGTTGCACCGCAACGGTTATTCGCGGGTGCGCGTCGACACCGTGCTGGCCCCGGCGTGGAGCAGCGACTGGATCACCGGGGACGGCCGTCGGAAACTGCGTGAACACGGATACTCCCCGCCCGGTCCCGCACCGCGCCCCGGCCCGGTCGCACTCACACTCGGCCCGGCGCCGCGGCGTGTGTCGTGCCCGCGCTGCGACTCCACCGACACCCAGCGGGTCTCCGAATTCGGAGCCACCGCATGCAAGGCCATCTACCGGTGCCGCACGTGCCACGAGCCGTTCGACCACCTCAAGGAGATCTGACCATGACGACCGCCACGCAACGCCCGGCGCCCGCGCAACGAGCCACGGGATTTCACACCCTGACGATCTCGGCCGTGGAGCGGCTCTGCGACGACGCCGTGGCCGTCACCTTCGCCGTTCCCGAAACCCTGCGCGAGCGATTCGCCTTCCGGCCCGGACAGTTCCTCACGGTGCGCCGGGAGATCGACGGCGTCGAACACCGGCGCTCGTATTCGATCTGCTCACCGACCGGACAGCCACCACGTGTCGGAGTACGCGAAGTCTCCGACGGGCTGTTCTCCAGCTGGTTGGTACGTGACACGTCACCCGGTGATGAGGTGGAGGTGCAGGAGCCCGCGGGAACTTTCGCCGCCGACCCGGAGGTCGCCGGACGGCATCTACTCATCGGGGCCGGATCGGGTATCACCCCGCTGTTGTCGATCACCGCCTCGGTCCTGGCCGACCCAGCCGCACATGTCACTTTGCTCTACGGTAACCGGCGGACCCGCTCGGTGATGTTCGCCGACGAGATCGCCGACCTCAAAGACCGCTACGGCGAACGACTTTCGGTAATCCACACGCTGTCGCGGGAACCTCGCGATGTGGAACTTTTTTCCGGCCGGCTCGACGCCGAGCGAATCCGCCGCATCGTCACCGAACTGGTTCCGCTCGACGCGATCGACCACGCATGGCTGTGCGGACCGCTCGGAATGGTCACCGATGCGTCGAATGTTCTCGAGGAACTCGGCCTGGACAAGGCACACATCCACCGTGAACTGTTCTACGTCGGCGACGCGCCTCCGCCGCCGGACCGGCATCCGGAGGCAGAGGTCACCGGCCCCACCAGCCGTGTCACCATCACTCTGGACGGCCGCTCCACGACCGCCGACCTGCCGCGCGATCGCACCATCCTGGACGCGGCCGAGCAGGTCCGGTCCGATCTGCCCTTCGCCTGCAAAGGCGGGGTGTGTGGCACCTGCCGCGCGCTGATCTGCGACGGCGAGGCCGATATGCGCCGCAACTACGCCTTGGAAGACGACGAGGTCGCTGCCGGCTTCGTACTCACCTGCCAGACCTATCCGACCTCAGAGGCCCTCTCGGTCGACTTCGATCGTTGACCGTATTCACAGAAGGATCCGCACATGAGTGCCGTCGCTCCCGCACCTGAGAACATCTCCGACGCCATCGAGTTCGCCGATCGGGATCGCATCGCGTCCCTGCAACTCGAGCGCATGCGCTGGTCATTGCACCACGCCTACACCAACGTGCCGCACTACCGCGCCGCATTCGACGCGGCCGGCGTGCACCCTTCCGATCTGCGTGAGCTCGGTGATCTCGCACGGTTCCCCTTCACCACCAAAGCCGACCTCCGTGCCAACTACCCGTTCGGTATGTTCGCGGTGCCCCGGGGCGAGGTCAGCCGAATCCATGCCTCCTCCGGGACCACGGGCAGGCCGACCGTTGTCGGCTACACCCGGCGTGATCTGGACAACTGGGCGGACCTGATCGCCCGCAGCCTGCGCGCCGGCGGGGTGAACCCC
>NZ_JBFAUW010000019.1:0-109335 GCF_040679495.1 Nocardia sp. NPDC052254
GCCTCCATCAGCGCCGTGACCTCCGAGCCGGAGGCGTGGGCATACATGCGCAGCGTGTGCTCGGCGCGGACGACGAATGCGCAGCGGCACCCGAACGGCGAGACGGCCGTGAACCCACCGGGGTAGTGCTTCCTCGGAAATGTTTTGTGCGTGCGGGGGTGCCTTGTGTGGGGGTGTCGTCTTTCGCGCCTGTTGTCGGTCGTGATTCACCCGGGAGGGGCTGCCCGGAAACGTTTCATCTGTGCGGGGGCGTTGTGTGTGCGGTGATGCCGTTTTCGGGAGGGGGCGTGCTGGTGGTGGGCTGTTGTCGGCCGTGAACCCGGCTTGGACGGAGTGCCCGGAAATGCTTCATGCGTGCGGGGCGCTGTGTGGGGTGCCGTTTTCGGGGCGTGCTGGTGGTGGGCTGTTATCGGCCGTGAACCCACCTAGGAGGAGTGCTCGGAAACGTTTCATGCGTGCGGGGTCGGCGCGCGTGTGGGTGTCGTATTCCGGGCACGCTGGGAAGGCCTGTTGTCGGCAGGTCGAGCACGTCTGCGAACTCCCAACGTGGCCGGCGGCGCGTGCTGAGATCCGCCGACCGAGCGGGACCTCCTGCGCAGAGTCCCGTCCAGGTGCGCTGTCTCGTAAACGTTTACAAGACAGCGCACCCGAGTGAGTTTCGGCCCGCCTCGATTCTGGACTGCCGGAGCGGGGGAGCGAAGCGAAGGCAGATATTACGGCAGCGGCGGAATCGCGTCCTCGTCGCCGACGAAGTCGACCGACGCGTATTCGTGCAACTTGGTCAGGCGGTGGTAGGCGTCGATGATGCGCACGGTGCCGGACTTGGACCGCATGACGATCGACTGGGTCGACGCGCCGCCGCTGTAGTAGCGCACACCGCGCAGCAGATCGCCGTCGGTGACACCGGTCGCGGAGAAGAAGACGTTGTCGCCGGAGACCAGGTCCTCGGTGTTGAGGATGCGGTCGAGGTCGTGACCGGCGTCGAGCGCCTTCTGCTTCTCGGCGTCGTCCTTGGGCGCCAGTTTGCCCTGTAGCGCACCACCCATACAGCGCAGTGCGGCCGCGGCGATGATGCCTTCGGGGGTGCCGCCGATGCCGACCAGCATGTCGGTGCCCGACTCGGGGCGTGCGCAGGCGATGGCGCCGGCCACGTCGCCGTCGGAGATCAGCCGGATGCGGGCGCCCGCGTCGCGGACCTCCTGGATGTGGCGGGCGTGGCGCGGCCGGTCCAGGACACAGACGGTGAGGTCGGACACCGAGGAGTTCTTGGCCTTCGCGACCCGGCGCAGATTCTCCGCGATCGGGGCGGCCAGGTCGATGACGTCGGCGGCGTCGGGGCCCACCGCGATCTTCTCCATGTAGAAGACGGCCGAGGGATCGAACATCGCGCCGCGCTCGGCGACGGCCAGCACCGAAATCGCGCCGGGCGAGCCCTTGGACATGAGGGTGGTGCCATCGATCGGGTCGACCGCGAAGTCGACGTCGGGGCCACTGCCATCACCGACGGCCTCGCCGTTGTACAGCATCGGGGCCTCGTCTTTTTCGCCCTCGCCGATCACCACGACGCCCTGCATGGAAACGGTGGCCACCAGCTGGCGCATGGCGTCGACGGCCGCACCGTCGCCGCCCTCCTTGTCGCCGCGGCCGACCCAGCGGCCCGCGGCCATCGCACCGGCCTCGGTCACCCGGACCAACTCCAATGCGAGGTTGCGGTCCGGGGCCTCGCGGCGGCGACTGGTTGCGGGTGTGGGTGCCGTCATGACGGAGCCTCCTCAGTTGTCCATTGCTGCGTGAATTGTCGCAGAACGGTCGGACCGGCAATTCAGGTACTCGTGTTCCAATTCCGTTCGGACGGCGTCGCCGCCGGTAGGGCGGCTGTGATATCGGCCTCCCGGCGCCGGGGGCCGCCGGAGCGGTATCGGGGCCCCGTGGATACTTGGGTGGTGTCGCAGAAACCACGCATCCTCAACGACTACCGGGATCTGATCTGGTCGCTGGTTCCGCTGGTGCTGATCTGCGTGGTGCTGGCCGCGGTCGCCAGCCAGTGCACCTTCTCCGCGCACGGCCCCACACCGGGGCAGGTGCCGAACTTCGATGTGCAATCGGCATTGCGCGACGACGCCGAGGTGCTGCCGTTCCCGATCCGCGATCCCGCGGTGCCGGCGGACTGGAAACCGAACTCCGGCAGCCGGGACTCCATCACCGGCCCCAGCGGCGGCACCGTCAGCACGGTCGGCTACATCACCGCCGACGGCACCTATCTGCAGCTGAGTCAGAGCAATGCCACCGAGAGCGCCCTCGCCAATCGGGTGGTCAGCACCCGCAGCCCCTCCGGTTCGCGAACGGTCGGGGCGCAGAAGTGGACTGTCTACCACGTCAAGGGCAGCGAGGCGGCCTGGATCGCGGACTTCGGCGCGAGCCGCGTGCTGATCAAGGGCGCGGCCGGCGAGGGCGCGTACCTGACCTTGGCGCAGGCGGTCGACGCGGCGGCACCACTGCAGTCCTGACATCTCGCCGATTCAGCGGTGGCACACCACATTGACCACTGTGCCGTCCGGATCGCGGACGAAGAATCGCCGTACGCCCCAGGGTTCGTCGCGCAGCGCGTAGATCACCTCGGCGCCCGCGGCCGTCATCGCCTCGTGCACGGCATCGACGTCGCCGACCTCGATGCTGATATCCGGTTGCGGCTCATCGGCATTCGCGCCGACCAGCATGATCTGAGCGGTCGGGTTGTCGGGCGAGGCCAGGGTGACAGCCCAGCCGAGATCCATCACCTCGTCGAATCCGAGGGTGCGGTAGAAGGCGCGGGACCGCCGCATGTCGGCGGCCCGCAGATCGGGTACCACGCGCCGGATGTTCACCGTCACTCCTCGGTGTCCTCGCGGCGGGACAGGGCATCCTCGACCCGTCGGCGGGCGCCGGCCAGATGGGCCTCGCAGCGGTTGGCCAATGCCTCGCCGCGTTCCCACAGCGCCAGTGAGTCGTCGAGGTCCATACCGCCCTGTTCCAGCATCTTCACGACATTGACCAGTTCGTCGCGGGCGCGTTCGTAGCCGAAGGTCTCGATCTCGGCGAGGTCGCTGTCGGTCACTGCGTCTCCTCCTCGTCTGAAGGGGCTCGGTCCGAAGGGGCTTCGGATGGGGTGCGGATCGGGTTGGCCAGGGCTTGGCTGCCCAATCCCGCGGCCGTGATCGCGCCGTCGGCGACCCGGATCCGTAGTTGCGTTCCCGGCGGGGCGTCGGCGACCGAGCGGACGACCTGCCGCTCGGTGCCCGTAACCCGTTGTACGACGGAGTATCCGCGCGCGAGCGTGGCGGCCGGGCCGACGGCGGTGAGTTTGTCGCGCAGATGGCGAGCGGTCGTGACCTCGGCTTGGAGCGCGTGTTCGACGGCTCGCCGGGTGGCGGTGCGCAGTCGTTCGATCTCGTCGTGGCGCTGCTGGAGAGTTCGCAGCGGATCGGCGAGTACCGGCCGCGACCGCAGCTGCCGCAGGGTGCGGGCCTCCCGGTCGACCCAGCCGCGCAGGGCGGCGGCCGAGCGGGCACGCATGTCCCGCACGCCCGCGAGTTCGGCCGCGGCGTCGGGGACGAGCCGCTTGGCGGCGTCGGTGGGCGTGGCCGCGCGCAGATCGGCGACGTAGTCCGACAGCGGATTGTCCGGCTCGTGGCCGATCGCGCTCACGATCGGGGTGGTCGCGGAAACGATGGCGCGGCACAGGGTTTCGTCGGAGAAGGGAAGAAGATCCTCGACACTGCCGCCACCGCGCGCGAGCACGATGACATCGACCTCGGGGTCGTCGTTCAACTCGGCGAGCGCGTCCAGGATCTGGGGTACCGCGGACGCGCCCTGGACGGCGGTGTTACGGATCTCGAAACGCACGGCGGGCCAACGCTGCTGGGCGACGGTGACCACATCGTGTTCGGCGGCACTGGCGCGGCCGGTGATCAAGCCGATCGTCCCGGGCAGGAACGGGATCGGGCGCTTGAGCCGATCGTCGAACAGTCCCTCGGCGGCCAGCAGTGCCTTCAGCCGTTCGATGCGGGCGAGTAGTTCGCCGATACCCACGGGCCGGATCTCGGTGACGCGCAGCGAGATCGTGCCGCGACCGGTGAAGTAGGACAGCTTGCCGTAGACGACGACCCGGCTGCCCTCCTGCAACGGCACCGCCGAGGCGCGCAGCAGTTGCGGATCGCAGGTGATCGACAGCGACATGTCCGCGGCGGTGTCGCGCAGCACCAGGAATGCGGTGCGAGTGCCGGGACGCATGTTGATCTGGGTGATCTGTCCCTCGACCCAGACACTGCCGAGCCGGTCGATCCACTGCGCGACCTTCATCGCGATGGTGCGCACCGGCCACGGCTGTTCGGCGGAATTGGCGGGGCGGCCGGCGGTGCGCGCCGGTTCCCCGGAGCCTCGGGCCCCGGCGGCCGGCGCGTCGGCGGGTGAGTCGGTCACTTGGCCTGCACGGTGGCGATCCGGTTCGTCAGCATGGTCACGAACGGAGCCCGGTCGAAGGTCTGCTTCTCGTACTCCAGCAGTGCGCTCAGATCCGCCACGCTGAGCATGCGCAGGCGAGCGCGCAGCTGAGCGAGCGTCATGTTCGCGTAGTCGTAGCGGGTCGCGACCTCCGGCTCGATGGCGCCGCGCTGGTCGGGCTGCGCGGCGGGTTCGGGAGCCGGAGCGTCCGTGGGCGCCGGAACTTCGGGGGCGCCGCTGTCGACGGGATCCGATTCGGTGCCCTGGGACGGCGCATAGCCGTTGGCGGTGGCCGATGTGATCGTCGACACCGAGGCGGGGCCGTCCTCGCCGGTGGGGCCGTCCGTGACCGCCTCGGCATCGCGGAACAGGTCGAAACGACTGAGCCGGGCCGAGAAGTCGGCGCTGTCGAACGGCTGGTTGTCGTCGAGGTCCTCATCGAAGGTGGCCCATTCGGGCTGCTCCACCGGACGATTGGCCAATCGATCGAAAACCTCGTCGCCCTTGAGTGCGAGGCTGGTCACGAACTGCTGCAGATGCATCGAGGTCTGGAGCAGCTGGCTGATCGCGGTGATCGGCAAATGTATTGCCGTACTGGGCAACCGGCGAGTCTCCTCGAGCGCGTAGACGGCGGCCCCAGCGGCGACCCGGGCCAGGTAGGGAGGTCTGAACATGTCACCAGCCTGCCCGAAACGGCCGGTGATGCAAAGAACAGAGTTCACATCTCTCATTGTCGCGCGGATGCGGCGGTGCCGTGGGACCGTCGTGTGTGCGGGCGCGGCAGCGCGGCGCGGGCGTCCGCACGTAAGCTGTGCACATGTCCTCGGCTATCCCCCTGAATGTCGGAATCGCCCGGTCGGCCGATGTGGCCGGCGTCGGCGCGGGTAAGCGGGTGCTGCTCGCTGAGCCCCGTGGTTACTGCGCGGGTGTGGACCGGGCGGTGGAGACCGTGGAACGCACCCTGGAGAAGCACGGTGCGCCGATCTACGTGCGCAAGGAGATCGTGCACAACCGGCACGTGGTGGAGACACTGCGTGATCAGGGCGTGGTCTTCGTCGACGAGACCGACGAGGTGCCCGAGGGGTCGGTGGTGGTGTTCTCCGCGCACGGCGTGTCACCGGCGGTGCACGAGTCCGCCGCCGCCCGCAACCTGCACACCATCGATGCGACCTGCCCGCTGGTGACGAAGGTTCATCAGGAGGCCAAGCGCTTCGCCCGCGACGATTTCGACATCCTGCTCATCGGCCACGAGGGTCATGAGGAGGTGGAGGGCACCGCCGGTGAGGCGCCCGACAATGTCCAGCTGGTGGACGGTCCGGACGCGGTCGACGGTGTGCACGTACGCGATGAGGACAAGGTGATCTGGCTGTCGCAGACCACCCTGTCGGTCGACGAGACCATGGAGACGGTTCAGCGGCTGCGCGCGCGCTTCCCGAAGCTGCAGGATCCGCCGAGCGACGACATCTGCTACGCCACCCAGAACCGTCAGGTCGCGGTGAAGGCGATGGCCCCCGAATGCGATCTGGTGATCGTGGTCGGCTCCCGCAACTCCTCCAACTCGCGGCGGCTGGTGGAGGTCGCGCTGAATGCCGGCGCCGCCGCCTCCTATCTCGTGGATTTCGCGCGCGAGATCGATGCGTCCTGGTTCGAAGGTGTGAACACGGTGGGTGTCACCTCCGGCGCCTCGGTTCCGGAGATCCTGGTGCGCGGTGTGCTGGATCTGCTGGCCGAACACGGCTACGGCGAGGTTCAGCCGGTGACGACGGCCAACGAGACGCTGGTCTTCTCCCTGCCGCGCGAACTGCGCACCGCTACTCGGCGCTGAGCCCGGCGCCGGGGCTCGGTGCCGCGGGACGTGCTGCGTGCGCACGAGTCGGAGTCGTCGCGGCTTCGAGAATCCTACGCGTTGAAGTATTTTCACCGATCGCCACATCGGCACATCACGGAAACCGTTGGTGCTGTACCGGTAACACCGAGCGGCGGCCGGACGATGAGTGGTGCGTGGGGAATTCGGGGAAGGTATGCGCCGATGACGCGGCGGCCGGATCGGCCACCGCGCGTCGCACGGGCGGCTCAGCGGTCGCGGTAGCGCACATTCGGCCGCGGATGCGGCGGGACGTCGTTGGCGGGCTGGGTACGGCCACGGCGGGGCTGTGGTTCGGCGACCCGGGTGCGTTCCGCGGTGCGGGTGCGTTCGCCGGTGCGGGGATAGGAAGCACCCGGAGAGACACGCGGTGGGCGCTCGGCGACCTTGCCGGCCGCGCGGCGCCCGGTCCGGGCGGGTTCGGGCTCAGCCGCGGCTCGCTTGGTCGCGGCGGTCCCGCGTTTGGCGGTCTCGCCGCGTTTGGCCGTCTTCGGAGCCTCGGTGCCGCGCTTGCGGGTACGGGAGCTGCCCCGCAACGTCTCGTTCGCACCGCTCGCGGCGGAACGGGCGCGGCGGGCACGGTCTCCGGAGCGAGGATTCCAGCTGTCGCCACCGCGGGAGCGGTCGCGCGCGGGCCGCGTGCTGTCACCGGTATTGCGGTGCAGCCACATCCGCAGCGCGCCCACGCACAGCACCAGGACCGTCGCGATGGCCATGGTGGGGAACCGGTTGACCAACGGGATGGCCAGGTTGAGCAGGATGTCCTTCACCGAGGTGGAGCTGTGCCCGGTGAGCTGCTGATAGGCCAGCGGGACCGCGATGAACAGCAGTAAGGGCGGTGTCACCATCGTGGTGAACAGGCCACGGTAGCGGACCACGCACGCCGCGATCAGGCATCCGATGATGTAGAACGCGGCGAAGACATGCGTCAGCTCCTTGCCGCTGCTTCCGGAGTCGATGAAAAACCCGATGAACGTGCACGCCACCGCGATCAGTACCGCGGCGCCGGCGGGGACGCCGGGCACCGACGGGACTATCGAGAGGTGCGAGGCGGGTACATCGGATCGCTCGCGTTGGGTAGCTGCCACGTGAAGCACACTATCTGCCGCGGCCGGAACGTGCGTCGAGGCCGAGCGGCGGCCGGGGTTACTCGTTGGTGTCCGAGAAGCCTACCGCGCGCGGCCACGACTGAACGGGAGCAATTGCCGGGACGGCTCGATCGCCGATGTCGAGGTCGTGCAACCGCCGCGCGGTGACCATCACGCGGGACTCGATCGAGGCCACGGTGTGGTTGAAAGCATCGACGGCCTTGCCGAGTTGAGTTCCGAGTTTGTCGAGGTGTGAACCGGTCGTGGAAAGCCGCGCGTACAACTCCCGGCCGAGTTGCTGAACAGTTGCCATGTCTCGCGACAAGGCCTCCTGCCGCCATCCGAACGCGACCGTCCGAAGTAATGCGATCAGGGTTGTCGGCGTTGCGAGGATCACATTGCGGCCGAACGCGTACTCGAGGAGACCGGAGTCCGCGGTGAGTGCGGCATCGAGGAACGGATCGCCCGGGATGAACAGCACCACGAATTCCGGGCTGGGGTCGAAGGCCTCCCAATATGCCTTGGCGGCGAGCTGGTCGACGTGCCCGCGCAGGTGCTTGGCATGCCGGGCCAGATGGTCGCCGCGCCGGGCCGGGTCGGTTTCGGCGGTGGCGTCCAGATAGGCGGCCAACGGCACCTTGGCATCGACCACCAGACTGCGCTCACCGGCCATCCGGACCACCAGATCGGGCCGGACGGTGCCGTTGTGACCCGTTGCCGTCACCTGAGTGTCGAAATCGCAGTGTTTGGTCATTCCGGCGAGTTCGACCACCCGCTCGAGCTGTACCTCACCCCAGCGCCCGCGAACCTGCGGTGCGCGCAGCGCCGATACCAGCTCACCGGTCTGTGCCGAGAGCTGCTGCGATACCCGGTGCATTCCCGCGACCTGTTCACGCAGTCCGGAATAGGCGTTGATGCGACTGTGCTCGACCTGCCGGATGTGCTGGTTCAAGCTGCCCAGCGCCTCTCGCAAGGGTTCGACCAGCGTCCCGATCGCCTGCGAATTGTGCCGCGCCGCATCCACACTGGCCGCGCCCAGTGATTGTTGGAGTAACCGCTCGTTCTCGCGCATGGCCGATAACTGCGCCTCGGCGGTGGCAGCCCGCTGTCCCGCCCGGGCCGCGTGCCCCAGCCACCCGAGCGCAACCCCTGCGCAGAACACCAACAACAACGCGAACAGCATCGATGCGGTCATGCCCCCGATAGTGCCCTAAGCCACCGACAAGCTCGCGGAGGCAGGCAATTTCCCAGCGTCACCCTCGGTGCAGGCCGGCGAGCGCCCACTCACTGCTCCATGGAACGGCCCTCTCGCAGCGCCCTCCAGCAGACATGAGCCGGGCCACTTCGCCGCTCCGAGAATCAAGGTCGGGCCTCACAGCGGTGACGGTCTCATCGGGACATCCCGCTCGAGCCGTCGCCGAAGATCCGGCCGGAGCGAACGACGGACACGCCCATTCCGAAGTCCACCCACCGGCAGCCCCCGGCGGTGGTGCGCAACCAGGTGGCGGGCCAGCAGGTCGGCCGAGGGAACCGTGACAGGGGCGGACCAGCAGATCGGCAGAGGGGACCGTGACAGGGGCGGACCAGCAGATCGGCCGAGGGACCGTAACCGGCTGGCGGGCCGGCAGATCGGCCGAGGGATCGTGACCGGCTGGCGGACCAGCAGGTCAGCCGAGGGACCGTGACCGGCTGGCGGGCCGGCAGATCGGCCGAGGGATCGTGACCGGCTGGCGGACCAGCAGGTCAGCCGCAGGACCGTAACTGGCTGGCGGACCAACAGGTCAGCCCGCGGGGACCGTAACCGACTGGTGGCGCGCATCCCCAAGTAGCTCGACCTGGGTGGGTTTCGGCCCGCCTCGATTCTGGACTGCCGGAGCGGGGGAGCGAAGCGGAGGAGCGGAGAAGGGAAGAATCGAGGCCCAGAGGGCCGAAACCCCGCGTCGGCGGAGCCGACGCAGAAAATACAGCCGAAACCCCGCCGAAGCGAAGGCCAAAGATACTGTCGGCCCCATGTAATACCGTTTGCACCCATGCGGATGCTGCACACCTCGGACTGGCACATCGGTCGTACCTTCCACGGTGTCGACCTGCTGGCCGATCAGTCGCGTGCGCTGGCGGCGGTGGCCGAGTTGGTCGCCACGCACGGGGTGGATGTGGTGGTCGTGCCGGGTGACGTGTACGACCGGTCCATTCCCAGTGCGGATGCGATCGCGGTGTGCAACAGAGGCTTCGAGGCGATTCGCGAGGCGGGGGCGGTGATCGTCGCGACCTCGGGCAATCACGACTCGCCGACGCGGTTGGGCGCGCTGGGAAGTTTCGCGGCGGCGGGCGGGCTGCACCTGCGGACGTCGGTCGCCGATGTGGATCGGCCGGTGATGTTGTCCGACGAGTTCGGCCCGGTCGCCTGTTATGGAATCCCGTATCTGGAGCCGGAGATCACCCGGGTGGAACTGGATGTGCCGCAGGCGCGTTCGCACGCCGAGATCCTCGATGCGGCGCTGGCTCGGATCCGGGCGGATCGGCAGCGCCGTGGCGATCCACGGGCGGTACTGCTCGCGCATGCGTTCGTCGTCGGTGGTGAGTCGACGGGATCGGAGCGTTCGATCGCGGTGGGGGGCGTGGAGACGGTTCCGCTGGGTGCCTTCGAGGGTATCGATTATGTGGCCCTGGGCCACCTGCATTCGCCGCAGACATTGTCGGATTCGGTGCGGTATTCCGGGTCGCCGCTGCCGTATTCGTTCGGGGAGCGGTCCCATCACAAGGCGGTGTGGATCGTCGATCTGGACGCGGACGGCCTCGGCTCGGTGCAGCGCTACGACCTTCCGGTGGTGCGCGGGCTGACCCAGCTCACGGGTCTGCTGGACGATCTGCTGATCGCCGCCGAGTACGAGGGCGCGCGAGACGATTACGTCTCGGCGGTCCTCACCGATCACGCGCGCCCGGTCGAGGCGCTGCGCCGGTTGAAGGAGCGGTTCCCGCACGCCGTGCATGTGGAATGGGCGCGGCCGGAGGGGGATACGCAATTACGCTATCGGGAGCGGGTGCACGGCCGTGGCGACAGCGATATCGCACGCAGTTTTCTGACCGATGTGTACAGCGAACCGTCGGAGGGGGAGATGACACTGATCGAGCGGGCGTTGTCGGCGGCCCGTCGTGAACCCGCGGAGGAATCGCGCGCGGTGTCGGCAGGGGGCGCTTGCGTGAGCCAGGAGCGGTCGGCGTGACCGGCCCGCGCCGTGCGGAGGCGGGCGGATGAAGCTGCACCGGTTGGAGCTTTCGGCGTTCGGCCCGTTCGGCGAGACCGCCCGGGTGGATTTCGACGAGCTCGGCGCGGACGGTTTGTTCCTGTTGCACGGCCACACCGGCGCGGGGAAGACGACGGTGCTCGATGCCATCGCCTTCGCGCTCTATGGCCGGGTTCCGGGGGCGCGTGGGGAGAGCAAACGCCTGCACTCCGATCATGCCGATCCGCAGACCAGGCCGCGGGTGGTGCTGGAGGCGACACTCGGCGGCCGTCGGCTGCGCCTGACCCGGTCGCCGGAGTTCGAGCGCCCGAAGAAGCGCGGCACGGGTATGCGGACCGAACAGCCCGCCGCCACGCTGGAATGGCTCGACGGGCAGGGGCAGCATCTGTCCCGGATTCCCGATATCGGCGACGAGGTGAGTCGCCTGCTGGGGATGAGTGCCGATCAGTTCTTCCAGGTGGTGTTGTTGCCGCAGGGTGATTTCGCGCGATTTCTGCGTTCGGACAACGAAGATCGCGAGAAGTTGCTCGAGCGGCTGTTCGATACCGAACGCTTCGGTGTCGTCGAGCAGTGGCTCATACAGCGTCGACGGGAGAGCTCGGCGCTGCTGGAGAATCATCGCCAGAGTATCGATCGGCTGATCGCTCAGGTCGCGGTGACCGCCGGGTTGGGTGCTGCCGAGGCGGTGAATCCGCTGGACGCGGTGGAATGGTCGCAGCGCCTGCTGGCCGAGGCTCGCGCCGAGTCGCAGGAGTCGGCCGCGAAACTGGCGCAGTTGCAGCAGCATTCGACCGAGCTGGCGTCCCTTGCCGAGGAACAGCGCCGGGTCCAGGAACGTCGTGAACGCGGTACGGTCGCGCGGCGTCAGCTCGAGGAGCACGCCGCGGCCGCCGCCCATCGCGAGCGGGTGCGAGCCGATCTGGAGCGTTCGCGCCGGGTGGAGCCGGTGGCGTCCGCGCTCGGTGAGGCGCGCACCGCGGCGGTGACCCTGCGACGCCGCGGTGACGACGCGCTGGATCTGGCCGAGCGGTTGGCTGGGCGTCTGCTCGAGCCGGAGAGTGCCGAGCTGCCCGGAACGGCTTGGGCAGCCGCGGATCTCGCCGCCGGCGAGCTGCGGGATACGGATTCGGCCACGGAGCTGTCGGTTCTGTGCGAATCGGGCGACGATCCGGCGGACACCGACTCGTTCGCCGAACTCGACGATCCGGGCGCGGAACGACCGGACGACGTGGAAACGAACACCGGGGAGGTGGCACGATCGCCCGGCGGCGGTGTGGGCGAGCGGGTTCCGGGCGATGTCACCGAGATCGACGAACCGGCCGAATTGGGTTTGTTCTCCCTGGAATTCGCATCGACACGCGATGCGGACGCCCCGGAACCCATCGACGGCTCGGATGACCCGCAAAACGACTCGGCGGACAGCGTCGATCGCCACGCCCGCCCCGCCGCGCCGCGTATCGAGACGGCGGTGCAGCGCTGGTCGGCGCATATCGGATCGCTCGAGGAGGTGCGAGCCGATGCCGAGTCCGCCGGGCGGCTGTCGGCCGAATTGGCCGGGCTGCGTTCGGATCACGCTGCCACCGACGCCGAACTGAAACAGCTGTCGGAGCGGCGTGAGCAGCTGCCGGAGGCCATTCGCTCGGCGGAATCGGCGTTGCGGGAGGCCGCCGATGCGAAGGTCGTCCTGCCGGGTGCCGAACGCGACTGCGAGCAGGCTCGCGCCGCGGCGGAGGCAGCCGTCGAACTGGTGCGCACCCGGACCGAATTGGGGACTGCCGCCGAGGAATTCGAGCGGGCCAGATCCGCACACGCCGATGCCCGTGAGCGGACCCTCGACATCCGGGAGCGCCGCCTCGCCGGTATGGCCGCGGAACTGGCCGGTGCGCTGGTGACCGGACAACCGTGCGGTGTGTGCGGATCGCCCGACCACCCCGAACCCGCGCGGCCGGCAGCGGTGGCGGTCGCGAAATCCGACGAAGACGAGGCCGTGGGGGCCGAGCGTGCCGCGGAACAACGGCGCGACCGGGCCCTCACGCACCGGACCGGATTGGAGCGCCGCGTCGAACTGCTCGTCCAGCGGGGCGGTGACGGCGATCCCACCGAGCTGGCCGCCGCCCGCGACACCGCGGCGCGGCGATTGCGCGCCACCCGCGCGGCCGCGGCGGCCGCGGCGGATCTCACCGAGCGGGTGGCCGGGTTGCGCGGCACGGAAACCGAATTGAACGCGCGCCTGCGCGAGCTGGAGAGCCGGTGCACCGCGATACAGGAACGTATCCTGGCAGCCGACCGGCGTCTCAGTGAACTCACCGCGCGGGTCCGTGCCGCGGCGGGTGCGGATCGGACCGTCGAACGCCGGCGTGCCCGCCTCGAGGCACTCATCGCCGATGCCACCGATCTGCTCACCGCTCGCCATGAGGCCACCGTGGCCGAGGATCAGTTCGCCGATCTGGCTCGCCGGGTGGAGCAGGCGGCGCGAACCGCCGAACTTCCGGTCGCCGAGGGCCCGCGGCCGGGTGGAACGCCCGACAACACCGTCCTCGCCGCATACGCGAAAGTGGTTGCGGCCGCGAACAGAACGCCGCAGCAGCAGAACGAGCTGGATGCCGAACTGGTGGCCGCCGACCGGTTGCGCGCCCACGCCGAGGCGGTTCTGGCCGAGCCCGAGGTGCGGGCCGCGGCCGCGCTCGCGCCGGTCGATCTGGGCGAACTGGAAGCCGACGTGGCACAGGCGCGCCGCCATTCGGATGCGGCGGTCGCCGCCCAGGCCGACAGCGCCCGCCGGGTCGCGCAGCTCGAGGAACTGAGCGGACAGCTGTGGGCCGCCGCCGATCGGATCGCCCCGCTGCAGCGGGCGCACACCGAACTCGAGGGTGTGTCGGAGGTCGTGGCGGGCCGTGGCGCCAACAACCGCAAGATGTCGCTGCGATCCTATGTGCTCGCCGCCCGGCTGGAGGAGGTCGCCGTCGCGGGGTCGGCACGGCTGCGCCGAATGTCGGGTGGCCGTTATGAATTCGTCCACTCCGATGCCGCCGGACCGCGCGGCCGCCGGGGCGGTCTCGGCCTCGATATCCGCGACGACTACACCGGTGCGGTGCGCCCGGCGAAGACCCTGTCCGGTGGGGAGACCTTCATGGCCTCGCTGTCGCTGGCGCTGGGTCTGGCCGATGTGGTCGCCGCGGAATCGGGTGGTCTGGTGCTGGACACCCTGTTCATCGACGAGGGTTTCGGCAGTCTCGACGCCGACACCCTCGATGCGGTGATGGGCGTGCTGGACGAATTGCGTTCCGGTGGCCGGGTGGTCGGCGTGGTCAGCCACGTCGACGAGATGCGGCAGCGGATTCCCAGCCGCCTGCACGTCATCCGGGACCCGGGCGGATCGAGGCTGCAGACGATCGTCGCCTGAGCGCCCCGATCGCGCCCGGAGCGAATTCAGCGCCGGACGGACTCGCGCAGGGCTCGCAACTCGTCGGCCCGCGGATCGGCGACGGTCGCCGACTCGGGATGGCCGAAGATCCGCACCTGCCGTCGGTCGTCGAATCGTGCCCAGCCGGGATCGCCGTGGGTCGCGAAATCGACCCAGCAGCGATGGATTTCATCCGCGAGCTGCTGTGGGGGATTCGCGCCGGTCAGCGAATGGGATTCCGACAGCTTGTCGAAGACGAACGGGATTTCCAGTACGTGGCACGCGCCCAGGTCGGGAATGCCACTGCGCCAGCCGAATTCGTAGACGTGCGTGGGTGCGCCGGCCGCCGCGTTGGCCTCGGCGATGCGCATCGAGTCGTCGCGGAATACCAGGTCGGTGATGATCGCGGCGAACAGGTCGGCGGGTGTGGCCTGTGGCCGGTTCGCCGAATAGATCTCGGCGACAGTCGAATCGACGCCGTAGCGGGCCAGTACCGGTCCCAGCGTCTCGGCGACGATGCCGGCCGCGAGACCGGTGGGGAAGGTGAAGAACCGGAACTCCTCGGCCGTCCAGCCGATGATGAGCGGTACCGCCCGATCGCCGGAGGAGACCAGCACATCGGTGGGCCGGTCCTCGATCAGCTCGCCGTCGATCACCGGGAAGAAGCTCAGCACGCCCAGACCGTTGCCGACGATCGAGGGGCCCCAGCGGTTCGGATCGGGGTTGGTGATCAGTTCCAGCGCCACCTTGTCCTGCGCGCTGCGCAGCCGGTCGGGCCCGAGTTCGCCGAAGGCCGCCGCGGTCGGCTCGATTCCCAGTGTGCCGGCCAGGATTTCGGCGACCTTGACCGCGTCGGCGGCCTCGGCAACCGCGGATCCGTTACCGCTCTGCACGATCGCGCGCCGGAACAGCCCACGGGCCGGTGGAGCCGCGATCAGATCGACCACACTCATGCCGCCCGCGGATTCACCGAAGATCGTGACATTGTCCGGATCGCCCCCGAAGGCGGCGATGTTCTCGCGCACCCAGCGCAGTGCGAAGACCTGATCGTGTAGCCCGCGGTTCAGCGGCGCACCCGGTACGCCCGCGAATCCGGAGATCCCGAGCCGGTAGTTGATGGAGACCACCACGACACCGTCGCGCGCGAAGGTGCGCCCGTCATACATCGTGCGGGCATTGGATCCGCGGGTGAACGCGCCACCGTGGATCCACACCATCACCGGCAGTCCCGAACCGCCGGTATCCGGTGTCCACACGTTCAGATTGAGATAGTCGTCCCCGGGCAACCCGTCACTGCCGATCAGCGCGTGGATCGGCGCCGGATAGAACGACTGCGCACAGGTGGGCCCGAAATCCAGCGCATCACGCACCCCGTCCCAGCTCTGCACGGGCTGCGGCAATGCGAACCGGGCCGGACCCACGGGCGCGGCGGCATACGGAATTCCGAGAAATGCGCTCACACCCCCCTCCGAAACGCCACGAATCTTGCCGCCGGTGACCGACGCGATGATCTCCATACTTGCCTTCCCTTCGACGCCCCGATTCTGCCCGGCAGGGATCGGTCGCGCCCGAGTCTCACCTCGATTCGCAGGTCGGCAGGGCGCCGGCCACGGCGGTCGAGGGTGCGCGACGGCCTCTGGTGGGACGGCCGAAGTATCCGCGACTCGGGGCCGGCCACGCGAGTCCGGATATCCGGACCGGGGCTGGGAAGTGGAACCGCAGGTCAAGCGGATTCGGCGGCACCCTGCTCATGTGTCAGCAGCCAGCGTTTGCACGACAGGCCCCACCGGAACCCGCCGAGTGTCCCGTCGGTGCGCAGGATGCGATGACACGGGACGAACAGTGCCGCGGCATTGCGGGCACAGGCATTGGCGGCCGCTCGGACGGCGTCGGGGCGTCCGGAAAGCTGTGCGTAGGCGGTGTAGGTGATGGGCGACCCGGCCGGCACCTTGCGCAGGATCTGCCAGGCGTGTTCCAGGAACGGCCCCGACTGCTGGCGCACGGCGACGGAATCGATCGCGCGCACGTCTCCGTGGTGGTACTGCTCGACCGCCGCGGTGGTCTCGTCGAGCGCGTCGTAGCGGCGCAACGCCTCCGGACGCAGCCTCGGATGGATCAGCCCGCGCAGATTCTCCACATCGGCGGTCCAGCCGGAGGCGAGTACCGCGGTGTCGGTATCGGTGATGACGGTGAACGGGCCCAGCGGAGTGGGGACGGTGGCGTAAGCGGCGGTGCTCATCGGCGTCCGCCGGTCGGTACCGTCCGGCGGCCGTACACAACCTCGGACGCGCTCCGCATACTCCCGTCGCGGACGAGGCGGGAAGTGTCCTCGCGCCCGGACGCGACGATGCCGTGGCGCGGGCCCACTCGCCCGCCCGCGCGTTCGGACAGCGCACGCTTCCACAGGTGCATCGACAGGTACGACCGCCACGGCGCCCAGCGTGAGGTGTCGGCGAGGTCGATGCCGTATTGCGCCGCACCCTGGCGAACCACCAGGTCGGTGTGCATCAGGATGTCGGGGTCGGCGAGCAGGCGCATGGTGACGTAGTCGGCGGTCCACGGTCCGACACCGTCGAGGGCGAGCAGATCGCGTCGTACATCGGCCGCGGTGCGCCCGGCGTGCAGCCGCAGATCATCCGAGGCCAGTGCGCGAGCGACCGCCACGATCGAGGCGGTCCGGCGAGCCGGGCCGCTCAGCACATCGGCACCGCGTTCGGCGATGGCCTCCGCCGTGGGGAACAGCCGCGGCATCGGCCCGCTGATGTTCTCGCCCAGTGCGTCGACGAGCCGAGCGGTGTGGGTGGTGGCCGCCGATACCGAGATCTGCTGCCCGATCATGGTGCGCAGCAACAACTCCTGACCGTCCAGGCAGCCCGGTACCCGGATGCCGGCGCTGATCCCCGGACCACTCGGCCCGAACCCCTCGGCCAGCGCCGCGTCGATTCCGGTCGGGTCGGCATCGAGGTCGAGCAGATGCCGCAGCCGTGACACGGTCGGCGCGAGATCCCGCATGTCGTGCAGCGCCAGACTGGCTCGCACATGCCCGGGATGAATGCTCGCGCGCACCGTCGCGTGACCGTGCGGGGTGCGCAGGCTGCGGGTGTAGACGCCGTCTTCCCAGCTCTCCAGGCCGGGCACCGCGTGGGCGGACAGGAACCATTCGAGCCAGCCGGCGTCCAGCGGTTCCCGGTAGGGCAGGCGCAGGGTGAGGACGCCGTTGGTCGCGGGCAGGGTATCGCCGCGCAGGCGCCGGGCCTCTTCGCGCAGCACCGTGGGGCTCACCGCGAACACCTCGCGGACGGTGTCGTTGAATTGCCGGATGCTGGCGAAGCCGGCCGCGAATGCGATGTCGGACATGGGCATTCGCGTGGTCTGGATGAGCAGCCGGGCGGTGTGGGCGCGATGGGCGCGGGCCAGGGCGAGCGGTCCGGCGCCGAGTTCCGCGGTGAGTACCCGGGTGAGCTGGCGCTGCGAATATCCCAGCTTGTCGGCCAATCCGGGGACGCCGCGGCGTTCGATGACCCCGTCGGCGATCAACCGCATCGCGCGCGCCGCGAGATCGGCGCGGGTGTTCCACAGCGGCGAACCGGGTGCCGCGTCGGGCAGGCAGCGGCGGCAGGCACGGAAGCCGTTCTGCTGTGCGGCGGCCGCTGTGGGCAGGAACGTGACATTCGTACGCTTCGGAGTGATAGCAGGACACGATGGCCGACAGTAGATTCCGGTGGTACGCACAGCCGTGACGAATTGGCCGTCGAACCGGGCATCGCGGGTGGCCACCGCTCGATAGCAGCGCTCGAAATCCAAACCGTTCACACTCACGCAGTCCACCTTGTCAGCCCACGCCCGCCCGCGCTAGCGGAAAAACGCCAACTACCCAGTAAGGACAACGTTTCAGCGTCATGCTTTTCAGCTATGACTCGGAATTTCTCGGAGCATGCGACATCACCGCCACGGACGGGCTGTTCCGAAGCGCCGCAAGGAATTCGGCGTGCCGACTCGGTGACATCGCACACGAGCACATCCGATGAACGTCCGTGCCGCCTCAGCAGCACCTGGTCCCAGGGTTGCGTTCCGCGGCCGCATGCCGCTCACGCCAGTAATCGCTCTCGGTGGGAATCGGCCGGTCCGGATGTGTGCGGCGCAGATGCGCCACATACCGCGCGTAGTCCTGCCCGCCGAGTACCGCGTTCAGATACCCGGCCGCGGCTCGTGCGGCCTGCACCCCGGCGCCGAGAAGCGCGGCGGCACGCGGGCGCCGCGTCGAGGCGACCCCCTCGTCGGCCGTCGCGGCCTCGGTGGTTACGACGTCGGTTCCGGTGTCGATACGTGTGCCGCGCCGGGCACCTTCACCGCTCCCGCCCGCTCCAGTTCGGCCCATTCGCGCTGCACCTCCTTCTCGGCCTTGGTGGTCACGAAGCCCGTGGGCCCGAAGATCTTCGACGGCACCTCCGGGGTCTCGGTGGTCGCCCCGCCGCCCCGGCGAATCGCCTGTATACACACGATCACACCGACCAGCGCCACGATCAACACCAGGACCGCGAAGATGATCGACAACGTGCCCTGGATGAAGGTGTTGCGCACGACCTTGTCCATATCGGCCATGCTCTTGGCCGGTGCCACCACCTTGCCCACCTCGCGGGCATCGCTGTAGATGTTGTGCTGGGTCCAGTAACCGATGTTCTTGTCGCCGGAGAAGATCTTCTGCCACGAGGCCGTCATGGTGACCACGAGATCCCAGATCAGCGGCAGTGCCGGAATCCAGGCCCACTTCAGCAGCCCCTTCTTCACCACGATCACCAGCACCACCGTCAACGCGACCGCGGCCAGCAGCTGGTTGGCGATACCGAACAGCGGATACAGCGTGTAGATGCCGCCGAGCGGATCGGTCACGCCCATCAGCAGCACCGACCCCCAGGCCGCGACCACGATGAACGTGCACAGCCAGGCGCCCGGCCGCCAGGACGGGTCCTTGAACTTGCGTGCCGGACCACCGAGATTGCCGAGGGTGTCCGACAGCATGAACCGCGCGACCCTGGTGCCGGCGTCGATGGTGGTGAGGATGAACAGCGCCTCGAACATGATCGCGAAGTGGTACCAGAACGACTTCATCGCGGTGCCGCCGATGAAGTTGTGCATCACCTCGGCCATCCCGACCGCGAGGGTCGGCGCACCACCGGTCCGCGAGTAGATGGCCTGCTCACCCACATCGTGTGCGGCCTGGTTCAGTTCGTTCGCGGTGATCGGCGTGCCGCCCAGGCCGAGCGAATTGACCTTGTCCGCCGCGGCCTGCGCGCTGGTGAGCCCGCCGGTGTTCATCGCGAAGTACAGATGCTGGTCCAGTATGCAGGCCGCGATGAGCGCCATCACGGCGACGAACGACTCCATCAGCATGCCGCCGTAACCGATCATCCGCGCCTGCGACTGCTTCTCGAGCAGCTTCGGCGTGGTGCCCGAGGCCACCAGGGCGTGGAAGCCCGACAGCGCACCACAGGCGATGGTGATGAACAGGAACGGGAACAGGCTGCCCGCGAAGGCCGGACCGCTGGAATTGCCCGCGAACTGCGACACGGCGGGTGCGTGCAGCACCGGCATGGTGATCACCACGCCCAGCGCCAGCAGCACGATGGTGCCGACCTTCATGAACGTCGACAGGTAGTCGCGCGGCGCCAGCAGCAACCACACCGGAAGTATCGAAGCGATGAATCCGTAGATGATCAGCATCCACGCGATGGTGGTGCCGGACAGGGTGAACAGGTCACGGCCCCAACCGGATTCCGACACCCAGCGGCCGGACACGATGGCCAGCAGCAACAGCGCGAATCCGACGATCGAGATCTCACCGACCTTGCCCGGACGCACGTAGCGCAGATACAGGCCCATCAGCACCGCGATCGGAATGGTCATCGAAATCGAGAACACACCCCACGGGCTGCCGCCGTGCAGCTGACCGTCGGCGCCCTTGGTCGCGGCCAGTGCGTTGACCACCACGATGCCCAGCACGGCCAGCAGGATCACCATGATGATCAGCACCGCGACCAGCGCCGCGACACCGCCGACCACACCCAGTTCGTCGCGCGCCATCTGCCCGAGGCTGCGGCCGCGCCGTTTCACCGACGCCCACAGCACCAGATAGTCCTGCACCGCACCGGCGAGTACGACACCGATGATGATCCAGAGGGTGCCCGGCAGATAACCCATCTGCGCCGCGAGCACCGGCCCGACCAGCGGCCCGGCACCCGCTATGGCGGCGAAGTGATGACCGAACAGCACCCGCCGATCCATCGGCATGTAGTCGGTGCCGTTCTCCATTTCCTCTGCGGGCGTGGCGATGTCGTCGCGCGGTTTGGTGATCTTCCATTCGATCAACCGGGCGTAGAGCTGATAGGCGAGGATGTAGGTGCAGACCGCCGCGATGACGATCCACACCGCGTTCACGCTCTCACCGCGAACGACGGCCAGAATGGCCCAGGCGACGGCGCCGATGATCGCGACAGCCGCGAGGATCGCCTTCCGGACAGGCGTGACGGGCCGGCGGTCCACGATACCGACCGGAGGCAATTCCTGGTCGGTTCGGAGGTATTCGATGGTCGCCATGCGAGCTACTCTCCCGTGCTTTTCTGCGCGTACATGCTGTTCGTATCCCCGGCCCCGTACGGGAACGGACATACCGACTGAGACAACGTAGCCGAATACCCCGGCCGATGAATCGAGTTGGGTCGGTCCGAACCATCGGTTCACATGTCCGAGACCGGACCGTGCCCGGTGTGGTCACCGCGGATCGTCCCAGCGAATTTCCGGACAACGGTGGCCAACCCTCCACGTGCTGCGTGTCGGACCGGGCCGGTGCGGATTCGATCCGTAAGCTGCGGCTGATCTGCGGTAGTTGCCGCACTTCCGGCAGCTCGCGAACCCATTGGGTCGATCCCGCTTCGGCCCCGCATCCGGCGTGGCGGTGGGAAGGACATGTGTGGCGGCATCCGATTCGGTTTCCCGGCGTTCGGTGCTGCGGGCGGCGGCATCGGTGGCGGCGCTGGGCGCGTTCTCCGCCGGGTGCGCGGACCACGACGACGAGCTGACCTTCTTCTTCCAGGCCCGCCCGGAAGAGGCACGCGCACGGATGCGCATCATCGACGAATTCGCGGCACGCCGGCCGGACATCAGAATCCGGACCGTCCTGTCCAGCCCCGACCCGCTGCAGCAGATGCTCACCTTCTGCGCGGGCGGCAAGTGCCCGGACGTGCTGATGGCCTGGGAAATGCTCTACGCCGGACTGGCCGAGCGCGGTGTCCTGCTCGATCTGAACCCGCTGCTGGCGCGCGACCCGAACGCCGCCGCGGAGCTGCGCCGCGACAGCTATCCGACGCTGTACGACACCTTCTCCTATCGCAACGGTCAGTACGCGCTGCCCGAACAATGGTCCGGGGTCTTCGTCTACTACAACCGGAAACTGTTCGACCGGGCCGGAATCCGGCCGCCCACCCGCTGGGCGGGCAGCTGGACCTACGCCGAATTCCTCGAAGCAGCACAGGCTCTGACCGAACGCGACGGCAACGGCCGGGTACGGCAGTGGGGCTTCGTCGACGGCTGGGTGCCGTACTACTCCGCGGCCGTTTTCGCGATGAACAACGGTGCGCAGTGGTTCAGCCCGCCCAAGGATCCCACCCATACCGAGATGGGGGATCCACGGTTCGCGGAGGGCTTCCAGTTCTACGCGGATCTGTCGGTGCGCTACCGAGTCGCGCCCTCGAATGCCGACCGGCAATCGCTGACGGCGTCGGACGTATTCGGCAGCGGGCGGGCGGGCATGCTGCTCGGCGGGCACTGGCTGTATTCGGAGCTGATCGAACACGACGATCTCGACTTCGATGTGACCGCACTGCCGGTCGGCCCGCACGGTGGTCCGGATGCGATCACCGATGTGGGCTGTACCGGGCTCGCCATCGCCGCATCGAGCCCACATCGGGACAAGGCCTGGGAATTCGTCAAATTCGCGACCGGCCCGGAGGGGCAGGAACTGATCGCGCGATCGGGATTGTTCGTCCCGGTATTGCGCTCGGCCATGTCGTCGCCGGGTTTCGCCGCCGCGCACCGCGATGTGCGAAACATGGAGATCTTCACCGAGGGGCCCGCGCATTCGCGTCAGCTCGTGGTGAGTCCGGCCTGGGGCAAGATCGACTCGCTGCTCTCCCGGGACTGCAACCGGGTGCTGCGCGGCGCGGCTCCGGCCAGTTCGCTCGCCGATACCGCCGACGATGTGAATCGGCTGCTGCGGGAACGGATATGAGCGGCCGACGGCCGGCGGCGATCGGCCGGTGGGCCGGCGACATCGACGTGTGCGCGGTCGATCGCACCCCGGGACCGGAGGGTACGGCACGGCATCGCTCATCGCGCGCAGCGGAAAGCTTCACCGGTGCGGGCGCACAGGATTCCATCGCTCGTCGGCTCCCGTGGCACCGGGGGCGGCATCGCCGAGGTGCGGCACGCTCGCACGGTTCGGCGGTCGACCGGATGCGCACCCGGGCCGGGATCCGGTTCGTGGCACCGAATCTGGCGGCGGTGGGTGTCTTCCTGCTGTTCCCCCTCGGGTTCTCGCTGTATCTCAGTTTTCATTCGTGGGATCTGTTCAGTCCCATGAGGTTCGTCGGATTGAGCAACTTCCGCCGGCTGTCGCACGATCCGCTGTTCTACATCGCCCTGCGCAACACGGCACTGTTCACCCTGTTCACCCTCGTTCCCACCGTTGCGATCAGTCTCGGCGTCGCCGCGGCACTCAATCGGAAACTGCGGGGGATGGGCATCTTCCGGACCCTTGCCTTCCTGCCGCTGGCCGCGTCGACGGTGGCGATGGCGGTGGTGTGGCGTTTCCTGTTCGCCGCCGACGACGGGCTCGTCAACCGGATACTCGACGGCGTGGGCCTGGCTCAGGTGCCGTGGCTGAGCGATCCGAATTGGGCGCTGGTGGCCCTGAGTATCGTCACGGTGTGGAAGGGCGTGCCGTTCGCCACCGTCATCCTGCTGGCGGCGATGCAGAGCGTGCCCGAGAACCTGTACGAGGCCGGACGGATCGACGGAGCCGGGGCGCTGCGCCGATTTCGCTCGATCACGGTGCCACTGATTCGCGGTCCGCTCTCGTTCGTGTTCGTGATCACCATCATCAATTCGGTTCAGGCGTTCGACCAGGCCTATGCCCTGACCGACGGTAACGGCGGACCGGAGACCGGAACCTTCGTGCTGGGAATCATGCTGTTCGAAAACGCTTTCCGCTTCTACGAGGTCGGGTACGCGGCCGCGCTGGCCTGGGTGATGTTCGCCTTGTTGTTGGTGCTCACCCTGATTCAGCTGTGGTTGTCCCGCCGGGAGGACCGATGAGCACGACCGACGGCGCCGGGCCGCGGATCGACGACAGGCCCGCGCCGATGCCGCGCCGGAGCCGGGCCGAGCGCGCGATCGTACGGCGAACGACGCGGGGCGTCCTGCTGTATCTTCTGCTGATAGCGATCGCCTGGTGTGCGATCGGCCCCATCCTGTGGGCGCTCGCGGCCTCGCTGAAATCCGAGGGCGAGATCGCGGATCCGAATCCGCTGCCGCTGCGCCCGCACTGGTCCAACTACCGCGAGGCATTCGATCTGCTGCCTTTGGGCAGGATGCTGGCCAACACCGCGATCTATGCCGGATGTGTGACCGCCGGGCAGGTACTGTTCTGCTCCCTCGCGGGATATGCGTTCGCGCGCTTGCGCTTTCCCGGCCGCGATGTCGTGTTCATCGCCTATCTGGCGACGCTCATGGTCCCGATCACCGTGACCGTGATTCCGCAATTCCTGCTCATGCGGGCCTTCGGCTGGGTCGATTCGCCATGGTCGATGATCGTGCCCGGCCTGTTCGGCTCCGCCTTCGGCACCTATCTGATGCGCCAGTTCTTCCGCACGCTCCCGGTGGAACTGGAGGAGGCGGCGATCCTGGACGGTTGCACCATCTGGCAGACCTACTGGCGGATCCTGGTCCCGCAGGCGCGCCCGGCGATGATGGTGCTGGCGGTACTCACCTGGATCACCGTGTGGAACGACTTCCTGTGGCCGCTGGTGATGATCCAGCGCAACGATATCGCCACGGTCACTTTGGGTTTGGTGCGATTGCAGGGCCAGTACCACACCAACTGGCCGATCCTGATGGCCGCCGCGCTGATCGTGCTTGCTCCGCTGCTGGTGGTGTACCTGTACGCGCAGAAGTCCTTCGTGCGCGGAATCGCGCAGTCCGGCCTGGGTGGCAGGTGAATCGGAATGCGCACCGGCGCAGTCGAATGCGGCCAGTAGGATCGGTCCGATGCCCAGCTACGCAGAGATAACTCGGCATTCGGACCCCGACCCGGACCTGGACCCGTGGGTCGGTGGCCGCCCCGAGGAACCCCCCGTCGACATCGTCGCCTACGACCCACGGTGGCCGCAGCGCTTCGAGGCCCAGGCCGCACGGATCCGCTCCGTCCTCGGCGGCACGGTCCTCGAGATCGACCATGTGGGATCGACCTCGGTCGAGGGGCTCGCCGCGAAGGATGTCCTCGATATCGACCTGACCCTCGCCGACCCGCGCGCCGAGGAAACCTATGTGCCGCTGCTGGAACCACTCGGTTACGCACACATCATCCGCGAACCGTCCTGGCACGAGCATCGCATGCTGCAACTGGCCGAACCCCGCGTCAACCTGCACGTCTTCGGCCCCGACTGTCCGGAGGTCATCCGGCACCGCATGTTCCGGGACTGGCTGCGCACCCATCCGGACGATCGCGCGCTCTACGAGGCCGCGAAACGCTCCGCCGTGCCGGGTGGCGGTGCCACGGTGGACTACAACCTGCGCAAGCAGCCGGTGATCCGGGTGATCTACGACCGCCTGTTCCGTGCGGCGGGCATGCTGTAGATCGGCTGATGAGCCCGATCATGCTGTGCGTGAGTGCTTGTCACGGTGCAACGGCAGCGCGGTAACGCCGGCCCAGGATGCGAATGTGCTCGACCAGTTCCGGTGGGCTGTCGACCCGGAAATCCATCATCAGCATGCTCAGATAGATGGCGATCGTCTCCAAAGTGTCGGCGCCGGTGTACAAGACGCACGAGTCGCCATCCACCGGTTCCACCACTCCGACGGTCGGATTGATCCGCGCGATCACCGTCTCGGCCGGGGCGAGCACCGTGACGCGGGCATGGACTCGCCAGCCGGCCGTGGCGATCTCGCGTAGCACGAACGCCACCAGATCGTCATCGGGCAGTGCGCGGGCGGCGAAGCTCCGGGACGTCGTGGTCACCTGCGCGAGGCCGGCGACGGGAATCGCACGCCAGCAATGTCTTTCGAGGTCGTACGCCACCAGATACCACCGGCGCTGCCAGTTGATCAGCCGATACGGCTCGACGACGCCGGTGTCGGCGTCCAGTATCCGGGTGCCGCGAATTGCCGAGGCGATGGTGGCGAGGGTTTGTGCCGGGACCGGCGCATCGGGTTCGCGTGAGCCGGTGACCGCCGGCCCGATCTCGGTGGCCGTGCGGAGCGCTGTCACCTTGCGTTGCAAGCGAATCGGCAGAATGCGTTCCAGTTTCGCCAGCGCCCGCGCGACATTCTCGTCGATATCGGCGATACCGGTGGAGCCGTCCTCGGCCAGCCCGATCGCCACCGCGACCGCGACCGCCTCGTCGTCGTCGAGCAGCAGCGGAGGCATGGTTTTGCCCTGTCCGAGTCGATAGCCGCCCACCGCTCCGCGCTCGGCATGGACGGGATAGCCCAACTCTCGCAGCCGCGCGATGTCCTGCCGCAGCGTCCGGTCCGTGATGTTCAGTCGTTGCGCGAGCTCGCGGCCGGTGTAGGTGCGGTCCTGCAACAGCGACAGCAGACGCAGGACGCGGGTTGTGGTGGAGGTCACAAAATAGCCGTTCGCCGTCCGGGTTCCATTAGGAAGAAAACAAGCCTAATTGCCGCATAGCCTGAGTTCAACGCCGAAACGAACGAAAGGCTCCATGATGAACAGCACCGCGCAGGCTTCCGATCCCGCCGCCGTCCTCGCCCCGGTGTGGCGGGAGGTGCTCGCCGAGTCGTACCGCGCGCTCACGACCGCCGTGGCCGGTATCGCCGATCATCAGTGGCAGGTGCCGACCCCCTGCTCGCAGTGGACCGTCACTCAGGTCGTCCAGCACGCCGCGGGCGACCAGCTCGCCTACGCCGCGGCGCTCGGCATCGGCACCGGCCCCGCCGAGGACCCCTTCGCGCCCTCGGGTTCGATCGCCGGCACCGCGGCCGATCTGATCGCCACTGCCGTCGACGAGACCGCCGCCGCCTGGGCCACCGTCACCGACGACACCGAAACCGTGCCCACCCCGCTCCCGCACGGCGCCCTGCCGACCGCCGTCGCCGCGGTGATGTGCGCCCTCGACGCCGGCGTCCACGCCTGGGACATCGCGATCGCCACCGGACAGCCGTCTCCGCTGACCGAGGACCTGGCCACCGCATTCCTCACCGCCGCAACGGGTTTGGTTGAGCCCCTGCGTCAGTGGGGCGCCTACGCGGCGGTGCTGGACGGAGAGCCGGGCGATTCCGCGGTGGATGCGCTGCTGCGCTATCTGGGCCGCGATCCGCGGGCCTGAGCCCACCATGGAACCGCGTAGCCGGGACAGTGCGCACGGGCACTCCCGGCCTTGCGCAGCACGATTCACTGCCTGCCGACCGTAGCTCGACCGGTCACGGCCGACTCGGAAAGCCAATGAGGCCCAGGGGATCTCGATATCGAAGGGGTGTCCGAGAACGACCCCCGCCTCGTCCTTGTGCGTCCATTCCCCGACCAGAAGATAATTGGCCGGCCGCAGCGCAGCCACACGACCCGGCCCTCCCAGAGTTCGATCTGGTCCGCGACTTCCTCCGGAAGCCGCACCAGTTCCTCCCACGTCATGAATTCGGGGAGGTCGGGGCGGTCGATACCGGGCACGACCATGCCGTAATGGTAACTCGGCGACCGGGAGACGCACTCGTGGTCGCGAGGTCGGGAGGTTCGGATCAGGCCACGTGCGCGCGATCTTCGTGCCAGCGATCCACCGCGGTCTGCACGGCCTCTTCGTCCTGGGTCGCATGAGCACCCGACGCCCCGGCCGCCCCGACGATCACGCCGTTCTCGGTGACCAGAACACCGCCCGCGAACGGGATGTAGTCGCCGCCGTAGAGATGCTGAATGCTGTCGACGATCTCGCCCGGCAACGGGATTCGTCCCGACCGCTGAAGAGTCAACAGCGCACTGCGGGCCTTGGCCACGGCGAGCCGACTGGTCATGGGCATACCACCGTCCGAGCGTCGTAGCGTGATCACCGCACCACCCACATCGGTGACGGCGATGGCCAGCGGCGGAAACCCGCGTTCGGCACCGACTGCCAGTGCGGTGGAAACCAGCCAATCCGCGTCGGCCAGGCGCAATCCGGGAAGACGGGGAATCTGCGACATGAACTCGACCTTGGTATCGCGTCGCAGCAGGCTGATGCCGTACGGAAAATGGCGTGCCCCTTGCGGATCGCCGCGATTACACTCCGTCCGGTATGCGAACCGGAGGAGGGGAAATGAAGCTGGCCGAGGCTTTGGCATTGCGTGCGGATGCGGTGAAACGAATCGAACAGCTGCGCACCCGGATCGGTGGTAACGCGCGCTTCCAGGAGGGTGAGGAACCCGCCGAGGATGCCGCGGCGCTGCTTGCCGAGGTGGGTGAGGTGATTGCCGAGTTCGAGGATCTGGTCCGGCGCATCAATCGCACCAACGCGGCATCGCCGATCGGCGACGTCGGCACCGTGACCGATGCGCTGGCCCGTCGCGATGCGCTGCGGCTGCGGCATTCGATCGTCACCGGCGCCGCCGATGCCGCCGTCGGCCGGGGACAGGGCGGGTACGGGCGGCAGCTGCGCTCGGAGTTGAAGATGTTCTCCGCGCTACCCGTCGCCGAGCTGCGTGCGCAGGCCGACGACCTCGCTCGCGAACTGCGCGAGATCGATACGAGCGTCCAGCGCGCGAATTGGGAGATCGATCTGCTGGACTGAGGGATGGAGCAGGTAGTCGTCGCGGAGGCGTGCACAACCCGCAGGGCCGTGCGGGCAATGACGGCCCACCTCCTGGTGCATGGCGGGCAGTGCGGGGGTTCGATTCCCCAATTCACAACTCAGCCCAGCATCGCGCACAGGTGACAGATAACGGCACACGCCGCACAACCACGTGCAGATCCGCGACGGCGAGGGCGGGTAAGGGGCCTCCATCCCCACGCCGCGACCTGGGCAGATGTAACTGCCCGGGTCGCGCCGCGTAGACTCCTGCACTCGTGAGTCTCACCCTCGGTATCGTCGGTCTGCCCAACGTCGGAAAGTCGACGCTGTTCAACGCGTTGACCCGCAACGACGTGCTCGCCGCGAACTATCCGTTCGCCACCATCGAGCCCAACGTCGGCGTGGTGCCGCTGCCCGACCCGAGGCTCGACAAACTCGCCGAGATTTTCAGCTCCGAGCGCATCGTTCCCGCGACGGTCTCCTTCGTGGACATCGCCGGCATCGTCAAGGGCGCCTCCGAAGGCGCGGGCCTGGGCAACAAGTTCCTCGCCAACATCCGCGAAGCCGACGCCATCTGCCAGGTGGTCCGGGTCTTCGCCGATGACGACGTGATCCACGTCGACGGCAAGGTCGACCCCCTCAGCGATATCGAGGTCATCGAAACCGAGCTCATCCTCGCCGACCTGCAGACCCTGGAGAAGGCGGTAGTCCGCCTCGATAAGGAAGCCAAGGTCAAAAAGGATCGCAAGCCGGTCGCCGACGCCGCCAAGCAGGCGCAGGAATTCCTCAACGAGGGCAAGACCCTCTACGCGGTCCGCGACAAGATCGACGCCGACCTCCTGCGCGAACTGTCGCTGCTCACCACCAAACCCTTCCTCTATGTCTTCAACGCCGACGAGTCGGTCCTGACCGACGAAGCCCGCGTAGCCGAGTTGAAAGCCGCTGTCGCCCCGGCAGATGCGGTCTTCCTGGACGCCAAGGTCGAAGCCGAACTCCTGGAACTCGACGCCGAATCCGCCCTGGAGTTGCTGGAATCCATCGGCCAGACCGAACCGGGCCTGCACGCCCTGGCTCGCGCCGGCTTCCACACCCTGGGCCTGCAGACCTACCTCACCGCGGGCCCGAAAGAGGCCCGCGCGTGGACGATTCACCAGGGTGACACCGCGCCGAAGGCAGCCGGAGTCATCCACACCGACTTCGAGCGCGGCTTCATCAAGGCCGAGGTCGTGGCCTATGACGATCTGATCGAGGCAGGGTCGATGGCGGCCGCCAAGTCCGCGGGCAAGGTGCGAATGGAGGGGAAGGACTACGTCATGCACGATGGCGACGTGGTCGAGTTCAGATTCAACGTCTGAGCCGCCCACGAATTAGGGGAGCCCCGGGCGCATGAATTTCTTCCGAGGCGACACCGGGGCGTTCGTGGTCAGAATAGCCTCTTGTACAGAGATTTCGAGCCGCCATCGCAGAGGAAGCTGGTCCCAGAGGCCCGCTTGATGGAGGTACGGTTGGCTCATGATTTCGGCTGTTGTATTCGACGTTGGTGAGACGCTCGTTGACGAGAGCCGGGAGTACGGCACGTGGGCTGACTGGCTCGGGGTTCCCCGGCACACCTTCTCCGCGGTCTTCGGTGCGGCCATTGCGAGTGGTCTCGACTACCGACAGGCGTTCCAAGTCTTCCAGCCGGACTTTGATCTGACGCGTGAGCGCCAGGCGCGGGTTGATGCTGGTGTGCCCGAGACCTACGGTGAGGGTGACCTGTACTCGGATGTTCGGCCTGCTCTGTCGAAACTGAAGGAGTTGGGCGTCTGGGTGGGAGTCGTGGGCAATCAGACAGTTCGCTCCGGGAAGATTCTGCGGAGTCTCGACCTTCCGACGGATTTCATCGCCACGTCAGATGATTGGGGTGTCGCAAAGCCGTCGGTCGAGTTCTTCGCCAAGGTCGTCGAAGTCGCGCCTTGCGTTGCGGAGGAGATCGTCTATGTCGGCGATCGCATCGACAACGATGTTGCGCCGGCGAAGAAGGCCGGTATGCGTACGGCCTATATCCAGCGGGGGGCGTGGGGGTGGATCCTGCGAGACAGCCCGGAAGTTGCGGATCTGTCCGATTGGAAGATTCGCGATCTCGCCGAACTGCCGGAAATTGTTGTGGCAGAGAATACTTCATCGCGACAGTGAATTTACTGTGGTGTGCCAGTCGTAGAGCAGGTCATCGAGTCGTCGTACCGCCGGTAGCGAATCCCAGGGTTTGAGGGCCTGGCGGACAGTCTTCACGCGATCCATCGCAGTTGCGTACCAGTGCTGTCCGAGACCATCGAGGGCCTGTTCGGCGTAGGCGCAGGCTTGTTCGGGATCTTGGTCCAGGACGGCGGCTGAAGCCATATCCGCGAGGTAGATCGTTCGCTGTTTGATCGACTCGACGGGAAGATCCATGAGCACGCTCTCGAGAGTTGCTCTGGCCTCACGGCCTCGGCCGGCGATCAAAAGGGTGTTGCCCTTGAAACCGGAAAGCCGGGTCGGGTTGAACCAATCGAGCCATGCGGGAGACGGATTCGTCTCGCTGTCGTACTTGCGGTATCGCTCCTCCGCCTCATGGATCAACGTCAATGCTCGCCGCGTATCACCAAAGCGCGTCTCGACTTCGGCCTCGACCGCATCCAGCCATGCCAGGTATTCAGCGCTCGCCTCACCACGGCGGGCGAACGTTCGCGCTGCGCGAAGTCGGTCCCGAGCTTCTTCTGCACGGCCTGAGTCGCCTGAGAATGCTGGGATGAAGGCCATGTGTGCCAGTGCTGCGCCGCCGAGGAGCGCGTCGCCTGCATCGTGTGCGGCTTGGAGCGAGTTGGTGAAATGCCTTTGTGCTGCTTCCGGTTGCTGCAGATCGAAGAATTCGATGCGACCGGCGAGCAGGGCTGATTCAGAGACAGCCTTGGCCAGAGCTTCTTTCGACGAACCGGCCGCGCGCGGCAGCATGTCCAGTCCCATTGCCGCGTGCTCGGCTGCAGCGTGATGGAGCTTCGCGCCGGGCAAGGACCAGTAGAGGCGGCGGTGGGCAACGGTTATGGCCGCGTAGTCGTTCGCTGCGGAAGCGGGGAGTGGCGCGGCCGAGCCGCCGAGTTGCCGGGACGCCCGTGGTCGGGAGCTGTTTCTATTCGCCGAATTATCTGTGGCGGTTACGTTCTCGGACCAAGGCGGAGTGAACCCGAGTTCCCCAATCGGCCGCTGGAACAGGGCCTCCAACGCAGCCGCATGCTCGGGATGGGGCCACGGCGACTCGTCGGATTCCCAGCGTCGAACAGTCCTTGTGCTTATCGAGATTCGGAGACCGATCGTTCGTGCCGTCTCATTGAGCGCTTCTGCCAGTGCGGTCTGCGATCGGTAGCCGAGAGCCTGCCGGGCAGCGCGCAGTGCGGAGTTCCCTGGAGTCGTCATGTGTTGAGACTAGCCGCTTTTGGGCGCGAAGGCAGACGAATACGCATCTCTATGGCCGCGTAATGTCCTCTTTTATGTCCTTTATTAGTCCATCAGATGGATCGAATATGGGTTCAAGCTCCTGAGGTGAGGTCCTGCCTTCTGGGTGATCGCATCGGAGAACTCATACACAAAGGGGGGTAACGCATGAGAGGGCATCCGTCCGCGCTCGGCTGGATCGACCCGGAGGTGTCCGGGGCGCCGGAGTGGGATGCGGCGCAGATTCGTCGGCTCGCTCGCCGACTGGGATATGTCCTGATCTGGCCGGATGACTTCGTTGTTCCGCTCGTCGATTACGTCCGCGGGTCGGATGTCGATGCCGTTTTGGTTCCGGCTCCGGCCTGCCTGTGTGCCGGTGAGCTGGATGCGTTGATGCACGTTGTCGACGTCGAGACTGTCTGGCCGAGAATGTCTTTCGCCAGGTGGTCCGCCCTGGGGTGTGGGCGATGACCGCTACGAGAATGCGAGCCGGCCAGAACATCGTCTACGGCTGATGCATCGGTCTCATCTTCCGGACGACTGCACTGTCCATCTGCAACGCGTACCTGTTGTTGGGCCAGTGCCGCTGAACTGCGAACCTGCTCGCACTCAATCAATAGTTCTGGGCCGCAGTCGATTCGATCCTCTGGAATCGGTCGACTGAACCTAATCCGGGATCGCGCGGCCTCGCGGACCAAACCTCTCCATTGATTCGACCCTGGAGGTCATTAGTGATCGTCAAGCTCCCGTCCCCGGACGAACTGTTGGAAGCGTGCAACGGAACGATCCGGCTCAACCATCCTGTGCTGCATGCCGCTCGCGATCTGACTGCGCTCCACGCCGATCGCCGTTCTCCCGTCTCAGATCTCGATAGTAAATTCGACTGTCCCCGAGCTGAACTGGTGTGTGCGGTCGACCGCTGGGTGGCATCCCACCTCCCGCAGGCGCGAGGCGCCTCCTACCTGCACGCGGAGTCGATCGGCATGGTAATCGACCGGATCGCTCAGTATCGCGTTGACGCTCACGCCGCGCTGAGCAGCCGGATAGCCGAGCCGCATCGTCACTTCCTCTGGCAACGCCTCGCGGAACTCACTGTTGCCTATGGTGATTTGGCCTTCGAGATCAGCGCCGGCATGCGGAACGTGCCTGCTCTCACCTATCTGGTGGACGCCACCGGTCGTCGCTCCATAGGCTGATCATATGAAGGGGTTCATGATCGTTATGGGGGTTGTCTTCCTACTGTGGGGCTTTGTCAGTTTGGTGTACCCCGAGCAGGTTTGGCGCAAGACGGAGGGTTGGAAGTACGACGATCCTGATGCGAACAAGCCAAGCGAGGCTGGTTACCTGGAGAAGGCTGGCGGTCTTCTGTTCGGCGGAGCCGTTCTGCTGGTGATCGCCTTCACGATGTTGTGAGGCCCAGAGCTCGATTGGGAAGAGCCGAGTCCCGAACAGCCTGTGCCAGAGGGCTCTTCATGAGATGGTCTGGCTATGGGCAACCTATCGGCTGTTGACCGCTGATGCGACTACTGTGGCTATCTCCTGAACGTGATCGCACGGATTCCAGTCTGTGAACGTGCCGGTGCTGGTTGCTTCGACCACAAGAGAGCTGTCGGGGCCTTTTGTTACTACGTCACAGTATTCCGATGAAGGATCATGGTAAGCAACGGCAGGTTGCCCGTCGATTTGGATGTCGGTCGCAGTAGACGCTTCGCGCTGGCGGAACTGATCCAACGTAATTCCAGTCGACGAGATGTTTACCGAGCGGGTGGTAAGCAACTGTCCGTTTACATCTTCTTTGTGGTCGAACCGGCAGCTGATGAATGCGTAGCCAGTATGGATTTGGTCGCTGCGCCTGCGAGTTTTTGGATCGAACCCCGCCTTGGTTATGGTCTCGTCGCCGATGCCGGTGCAAGGATCGAACCCTACTGGCCGGGTTCCGTTCGGGTCTTGATCCGGGGCTGCCTTGACTGTCATTGCAATGTCTGGGCTCGAGACAGGGGTGCTTGCGGGGGAGGTTTCGTTGTTGTCGCCATCGGATGAACAGGCCGACAGCGCCAGTGCCAGTGTCGCTGCCGCTACTGCCGGTAAAAAACGCCTCATGCGAGACCCTCTCCTGAGATTCCGTAGCTTTGGGCCTGGTTTATTCTGTCGGCGCTCGTCTTGTCTGCCTCCTGGATCAGCCCGCCTGCTCGAAGGTAAACTTCCTTCAACTGTAAGGCTCCATCAATGAGATGAGCTAGCGTTTCTCCGCCATCCTGGGCCTTCTTGGCGAATCCTGATTGCAGCTCTTTTCCGGTTTGGAATCCTCCGAACCCTTGGGCGTTCTCTGCATCGCGCAGCTTGTCGCGAATAGACTTCAGGGTTTCTACCGCCCGGTCGTACAGTTGAGCGGCCTGGCGCGCCGCGGATGCGTCGTATCGAATCTGACCGCTGCTCACGGCGGAGTTGAAAACCTGGATCTGTGCTTGTCCAAAGTCCAATTTCTGTCCCGGCATACGTGCCTCCTCTGGTCCGGCTACTCCGCCCATCCTGGAGTGAACGGCTCGATCTTCGGTGGTTCATTCTCGGTTCGGGTTGGTTTCGGCGGTTGGGGGCCGCCCCAGCGGGACTCTGTCCAAGGATTGCAGAGATCGCGGTATTGCGAGCCGCCGTGAGGGTAGGAAACGAATGTAAATTGCGAGAACACGTTCGATTTCGGACGTGCGCTCTTGTATGGTGGTCCTGGTATTTCCGGGCCACTCGGAGTCTCGGTGCGTTTGATGGTTGCAGGGTCGACATTGGAAATGCCGGCTACGTCGACAGCGATTACATCCAGCCCCTCCAGCGGCTTCGCGGGATCCGGAATTGGGTAGTTGTTCCCGACTTTCCTGGCTGTTCCGGTCATATCCTTGCAGACGATATCCCTGGTCCCACCTGGAGTGGGAAGTGGGATTATATGAAGGTAGGCAGTTCCGATCCCTTCCGTCATTGCATGTGGCGTGTATGCGTCGACATCGACTGAGTGGTCCGATGCTTCCTGCCAGCCTGGATATCCGTAGGCCACGCTCAGGTAGGTCGCTATTGTGTTACTTTCGATTGCCGCACGAACCATGCGTATCTCGTTCGAGTTCAGATCTACGCCCGGTTCGGCCGACCAGCGGAAGGAAATAGCCCAGGGCGGGACAGTTGCCGATTTCTTGGATTCGTGGCCGCACGACGATGTTGTGCAGACCAGTATTGCTGCTGCCGGCACCGCATATTTAGATAATCTACGAAACCAAGACATCAGTGCCCCTTCAGGACGGTGCTCTTGTATTCGTCAGTCGAGTAAGTGTAATGATTGAATATGTTTGCCTGTGCAATTGTTGCTGCGTTAAAACCCGGTACGTCGACGCCAACTCCGGACAGCCACGAACCTGCGGTCGAATGGAAGGCCGCCGTGTTGAATACCGCGTTGTCCCCAGCAGGGCCGACTATATCTGAGTAATTCTTCAGGTGGCCGTTTTCCAGCCAATCCGGATTGATGGAGGATGCGTTGCTGGGTGCATTTTCGAAGAAGTGCGGATCGCGGCTGGATAGTGACTGAAGCATCGAATAGTATCGGTGTCCCGCCAGTTCGTCCTGCAGGACGTTCTGTTGTTCCAGCGGGATCGATTTGTATTCCGGCTTGATTTCATCGCCGATATACTTGCCTGCAAGATCTATTGCAGTCCCTCCTGGCCAGAATTATTCGCCTGCAGCATCCGAGATCATGGTACTGGCCATATCGACCGCAAGCTTCTTCCGGCCAGCGTTTTCCTCCTCTGCTTCCCGTGCATCCAGACCGCGGTCGAATGCCTCGGCTCGCAATCCTTGTTCTTGGATCCCGGCCAGTCGGCCGGCGGCATTGGCATATTGATCACGATCGTTCGACGGTTGATCGTGGAGAAAGGCGTACTGGGCGGCGTAGGCGTTGGTACGTTCGGTGATTGAGGCGTTCCACGCACCTGAGGAGATCTCATCGGTGTTGAAGAGCGTAGAGAGGCGCACGGCCTGAAGGTTCCGGTCCTCGGTTCCCCGCAACTCGAAGGCCGGATGAGGATGATCGGGAGCGAGAGCCATATCATCCAGGTAAGGGATCATCGCGCCGGTCAACTGCCTGGTCAGTCCAGGGTTGACCTGTCCGAGGGACTGGTTGTCGTGCCCGGGCATATTCATCAGCGCTTCGAATGGGCCCATGTACCCATCTTTGCCGTCCGTGTCGGAGGTCAGTACCGCGGCTAGGCCTGATGCGGCCCGTCCGGCCAAGTGTGACTGCTCGGGGGTTATCTCTGGATGTCCATCGATCGCCGGATGCGGGTTAGCCTCTTCGCCAATCCAATTGAAGAGCTGCGGTGGTTGCTTTCCGTTCGAGTCGTCCCAGTCGTACTGCAGGAGCGGCTGGATCACCTTCTTCGGGTCATAACCTTGTTCCAGCGGCACCGAGCCGGGCTCGGCCTGTCCGGTCAACAATTGGGTCGTGGCTTCGTGGTTTCGGCTGGAGACTTCCAGGTAATCGCGCATGACGCCTTCCATCGAAGACCGCGACACCGGCCTCCCTGGAAGACTCGCTGCGTCGGGATCCATCCCGGACGTTCCGAGCGCTGCGGCCTGGCGGGTCAGTTCACGTGAAAACTCGGTTCCGGGCTCGAATCCAGGATTGGATTGCTTGATCAGGTCCCCGAGTCGCCTGGTGTCCTTCAAGAATCGGTCTTGGCCGCCGAGCTCCGTGTCCGGTGGGCAGGTGGGATAGGTCTTGGAATTCGCGTCCGGCCCGCCTATACGTGTCGACACCAACTTCTGAAGATCTTCCGGGAACTGCTTGTAGCTCCCAGGCGATTTCAGCGTCCCGTCCGGATTGCGCCCGGTGCCGATGTGCTCGTTCGACACCACCATGAGCCCGTTCGCCAGTGCGTCCCGTCGCGCGGCAGCGACCGTATTCCCACTGTCCTCTTGGGTCTTGAGGTAGTCGTTCATCGCCAGGATGCCGTCTTTGCCGGCGCTCTGGTAGAACTCGCGGTAGTACTCCTGGGTCGATGCGGGGAGGGTGGCGACATCCTTGCCGTTGGCCAAGTCCTGCAGGTCTTGTTCGGTGAGGATGCCTTCCGGCAGGTGTGCGGCGATCTCGTCGAGTTTGGCCTTGTCGACCGTTCCGTCCGGGTGGAAGGCGTCGTGAACCGCTTTGCCGTCCTCTTGACCGAATTTCGCGCTGTCTGTCGCACTCACCGGCGCGTCGACTCCGCTGCCCAGCAGATCGCCTCGGTCGCGAATCTTCTGCGCGGCATCGGTCAATGCCGTGCTCGCTTCGCTGATCGCCTGCGCCAAGCTGTAATACGCGCTGTTGATCAACCCCTGGTGATGGTCGATGCGGTCCTTTGTCTTCTGCAGATCGTCGGCGATCATTTTGCCGCTCAGAATGACCTGCTTCGTCTGAACCACCCAGCGTTCGCTGACTACCAGTCCAAGTGGTGCCTCCGTGTCGCCTTCCGCGTCGGACACCTTGGCGAGCAGGGTTCGTTTCTCGTCGGCGAGACGACCGGATGCGGCTCGGAGGGCATCGGTCGCGGTGCGGATCTCCTGGGAGAGCTTGCGGCCTTCGGTGTTCTCCTCACTGAACTTGTCGTAGGCGGCATCGCGGGCGACGCCCTTCCACGTGGTGTCGGTGAAGCGGCTGACCATGCGGCCGAGCTGAGTTTCGTATGTGGCTGTCGCTGTGTCGATCTGAGCAGCCCACTCCGCGAGCGCGCCGGTGTTCCACTTCTCGACGTCGGGGCGAAGCGGCATTACCGGTCACCTTTCGGATGGAAGTCCATGGTCTCGAGTCGCAGTTTGAACTGCTCGTCGGTGACCGTGTACAGGTTCGCCGAGCCGAATACGAGGTCTGCGAGTTTGCCGTAGCGTTCGGCGACCCGGAACCATGCTCCTTCGGTGAACTCGCCGAGTTGGGCGCAGGCCGGGCCGAGATTGCAGCCGGGCAGAGCGTCGGTGAGCTTGTTTCCGTTTGTGCGGATGTCGATACCGTCGACCTGGGTCGCTACGTCGCGCACGGTCGTCACGAGATTGTTGATCTGGTCGATATCTGCTTGCAGCACAGCAGCTTCCCCCTCTGTCCGGTGATCACACTGTGATCCCCCTCGGCTATGGGGGTATTGTGCCATTCGAGTCGTTCCGCAGGGCGGTCCGGAAAGGGGCTGCGGCACAAGGGGGTGTGCGGCGGGGCGGTCGATCATGATGTCGAGCAGGTAGGGGCGGCTATGGGCGGCAATCAGGATTCGGCTCCACAACCCGCTATACCGAGCATCTTCGCGCAGGTCGACGACGCGGCGCTGCGTGCCACCGTGGAGCCTTTCGCATCGAAGATCAACGACGCGCAGGCCGGCCTGCGCCTGGTGGACGGCAAGCTCGGCGCGCTCGGTGCCGGGACCGATCCGGCCTACACAACCACCGATGACCACTTCCAGGGCATGTCGCATCAGGACTTGTACAACGCGGTCAACGGTGTGAATGGGCTCGGTGGATTGGACCCCAGAGGTCTGCAGACCATGCGTCAGACCTGGTTCGAATGTGCGAGTGAGCTGGAGAATCTGTCCGGATTCACATTGGCGCTGGGGATGAACAACATCTTCGGGCACGGGCTGTGGACCGGTGGGGCCGCCGATGCCGCGAAGACGGCGTCGGATCGGTACGCGCAAGTGGCGAATCAGATCGGGCAGGTATTCGATTCCGTCGCCAGCCGGATCGAGGGTGCCGCATGGGCCGCCGAGGCCGTGCGCAAGTCTGTTCAGCCGCCGCCGGGGCAAGTGAACCTCGTGCCGAACGGTGACGATCCTGCGCAGGCTTTGTTGCCGGGACTGCCCAATCCGCAGGTGACCGATCAAGCGGATGCGGCACGTGAGCGAGCACGTCAGGACGCGATTCGCGCACTCGACAGCATCTATACGCCGTCGTTTCCGCCAGCCGGCGCGAATGTGCCTGCCTACCTGGATGTTCCGAAGGAAACCGGCGGCGACACCAACTTCCCGAGCGGGCCGGTGGGTACGAGCAATGGTCCGACCTCGCCGGCGTCGGGGCCCACTCCGGGAATGGAGCCACAGACAGGAGACCAGCCTTCCGGGCCTACGGACAGTTCGTCTGCCGGACCGAATCCGGCTGCGCCGTCCGTGCCCTCCCTTCCACAGGGCGCCCATCCTGGTACGGGCCAGGACGCCGCCACCACCGCCGCGGGCATGGGGCCGATGGTGGACTCCGGGTCGGCCGGTTCCGGATCGGGTTTTGGTCCGGGATCGGGTTCGGGTGGCGCGGGGACGCAGTCGGGCGGTCCGGGGTATGCGCGGGCTCCGCAGCCCGGATTCGGTATGCCTGGAATGGTGCCGCCCGGCGCGGGCGGAATCGCCGCGCGCGGAGTTGCTGTACCGCAGGGAAATTCGCGACCGGGATCGATGCCGCACCTGCCGCACGGTCAGCGCAAAGAGGGGGAAGAGGATCGCGAGCACCGGACTCCCGATTACCTGAAGAGGGTCCAGTCCGAGTGGACCGAGGGGCTCGAGGCTCCGGTCGAGGTCATCGGGATCGACCTGAGTTCCGGTGACGAGTTCGGCGCGCCGACGACCGCAGCCGACTACGGGGACACAATGCCGTTCCCCGCAGGTCAGGAATACAAAGCACCGACCTACCACCACAGGTTTGCGAGCGACGCTCCGCCGCCGCGCCCGACACCTGTCGAGAACTATTCGCAGTTCTCGTCGCACTTCGCCGAGAAGAGCTCTGCGACACAGCCTGTTCAACCGACGCAGCCCGTTGGCGAGGCTCCTTCGCCGGTTGAACACGACAGCTTGGCACGTGTGCAAGGGGCGGCTTCCGGGGGCTCGGCCCTCGCCGCGCCGGAACCGGCACCGACCGAACCGGCACTTCCGCAGATGGAGAATCCGGGAACCAGTGATGTCGCATCCGGAGAGTCCGCCGACGATGGCGAGCCGGTGATCATCGACTTGTCGGGAACAGGGCCCATCATCGACGACGACCCGCTACCGGATTCGAAACGGTGACAGCCCGAACATCGTGGGAGTTCACGCCCGACGAATTCGCATATGTGTGGGCATCGGAGACCGGGCTGGTCGGAGACTATCCCCAGCCCATAAACATCATCGAAAGTACTACTACAGCAGAAGAATACGAGCGTCAGCGGATGGAAATCAGTGGCCGCTTCCCGCGCGCGGCCGACCCCGACCTCACCGGGCCGCTGCGAGTGTTGGCAGACCCCGATCTGCGCATCGTCTGCAATGGCTGGTTCCACAATTCCGCTCGCCGCGTCCGATCACACGCCGCCGCAGTCGGCGAGCTCGGTGTGGTCGTCTTCCAAAAGATCGGAGCAACAGCGGATTTCGGTGGGGATATCAAACTCGTTGTCACGAACCGGGATCAGCTGGGACGACACATCGCTGCGACCATGCCGACCATGTCCGCCGGTGCCGCGGGACGGATGGTGGGGTACACGCCACGTGTGCGGGGTGAGGAGCCGCCGAGTTCCTGGTTGCGCGATAGTTCGGGCAAGCGTCCGGTCGAAGAGCGAATCCGGATACTGCTGCGGCTGGAACGAAGTGCGCAGGGGTATCTGCGCATCGACCGGTACTTGCATGACCGACGGCCCTTTCCGCCCGATTTCGTGAGCTGGCTCGATATCGGCGATGCCAGTAATGCGCAGGGCAGGTATCTCATCGATGTCGACGACAATGACACCGTCGTCACCCCGGCCTCAGCGGATGTCATTGCGCAGGAACTATATCGGCGGGCCGAACTCGGGCAGTGGTGAGGTGCTGACAACCGAGGCGGGTTCGAGCGCTGCACCAAGGTCCCGGCCGCTACACATTGAAGCGGAACTCGACCGAGTCTCGGTCATACATGGCGTACTCCTCGCTTCCCCTCCGCGCACGGCCCCGTGGCTCTTGATGCCGATTCCGGATGAAGCCGACCTTTCTGCCGCGGTGGAGATGGTTCGGGGGCGCCTCCGCCCGATGAAGCGCGAGTCGCGGAATCAGATCGTCGCCGGCACCGGGCCGATGACCGCCGAGCGTTTCCGGGGTAATCAAACGATTGGATGAGTTGCGGTGCAACGTATTTCGGCGGCCACGTCGGCTGGTTTCTCGAGCATCGGGACGTGCCCCACGTCGGGCAGTGTGCGGATTCTCCGGTTGGATGACGGCGTGACCAGTTGCGCGCCGTAACGTGCCGGGGGAATCATGCGATCTCGGACACTGAAAACGATAGTGACCGGTGTGGTGATGTGGTCGAGGATCTCCAGGGCCGTGTCGGTGGGCCAGATCGCGTTGATGTCGCGGGCGGTGCAGTACCCGGCCGATTGGAGCGTGAGAGCGGCCAGGTCGGGTGCCACGCGCGCGGGGCGGTGGCACATCGCACGCAGGGTGGTCATTCTGCCGATGGCTGCCAAAGCTGGATTCGCGAAACCTCGCGACAACGGTGCGAGGCGGGCGATGACTCGGAACCTTCGTCGTAATCGCTCGGCGTCACGGCTGCCGCGCCGCCATAATCCGGCCGAGGCGATGGCGGTCACACTGCGCGCCCGGCCACGTCGGGCGAGTTCGAGTGCGAGTCGGCCGCCGAGGGAATGACCGGCGATATGCGCTGTCTCCCAACCGGCCTCGTCCATCACCGCTTCGAGATGATCGGCGCCTGCAGCCGCGGTCAATGGCCGGTCGCCGGTGGGACCGCCCCAATGGAATGGCAGAGTCGGCGCGAGGACATCGAACTCCGTCGACAACTCATCGATCACACCACCCCAGCAATGCCACGTCAGCGTGAACCCGTGCACCAGCAACAGCGGCTGACCGGTACCGCGACGGCAGAACCCGGCCGGTGTCGCCGCAATCCTCATGCTCGCCCTCCCGCTTCTGCTTTCCCCACCGTGAATCGGTGTCGCGATGAGCATCGCGCGCCGACTCGTGACGACGCTACCGACAGGCTCCACCGCTGTCTACTACAATTTGTAGTTGAGATGGCGAATCGCTCGTCGATCACAGCGGATGAAGGAACGCCCCATCGGCACCCGAGGAGGCCGGAAGAGGTTGCCGGGCAATCGTTCCGGACCGTCGACCGGTGCGCGCCACGCGGCATCTCGGGGGTCCCAGGCGGCGAGCTTTCCGAGGTGTAAGTCGTGAACCGTGCGGCGAGACCGGCTAGAGGCGTGTCGCGGTGCGGACGAGGTCGGCGACGGCCTTGGATCTGCTGTGTGGTGGCCAGGCGATGACGGTGGTGACCGGCGGGGCATCCGATGCCGGAACGATGGCGTGCCGGTCGTGCAGGTGGGTTCGGACGCATTCGGGCATGACCGCGCAGGTGCGGCCGAGCGCGATGAGTTGCATCAGCTGGGTGTGGTCGCGAACCTGCGGGCCGGGGCCGTCCGGATAGCTCCCGTCCTGTCGAGGCCAGCGCGGCAAGGGCAGGTCGGTCAGGGCGGAGATCTCGGCCAAGGACAGGCGGGCCCGGTCAGCGAGGGGATGTCCGGCCGGCAGGACCACGACCTGTTGTTCGGTGTGCAGGTCCTCGGTGTCGAATCCGGCCATCGTGTCGAAGGGCCGATGGAGCAGGGCAACGTCGGCGCGACCGTCACGCAGGAGTCTTTCCTGTTCACCGGGCCCGGACAGCATCACCTCGACGGCGAGGGCGCCCGGTTCGGCGGCGTAGGCGTCGAGCAGCTTCGACAACAGTTCGCTGGACGCCCCGGCCTTCGTGGCCAGCACGACGCCGGGCCGATCGGCAGCGGCGCGTCGGGTGCGGCGCTCCGCGGCGTCGATCGCGTCGAGCACGACCCGGGCCTCCCGCAACAGCACCGATCCGGCTTCGGTCACCGTGATTGCGCGAGAGGTGCGGTGCAGCAGCGTCACTCCGAGCCGCCGCTCGAGCTGCTGGATGGCCCGCGACAGTGGTGGTTGCGCGATGGCGAGCCGCTGTGCTGCCCGTCCGAAGTGCAACTCTTCGGCGACGGCGACGAAGTATCGCAACTCCCGGGTCTCCACTCCTCGCATCGTATCCGGCGCCGACCACGACCGATACCCGTGCGGTATCGCCGTTTACCGGGGCGGTCTTGGACGCATCACCACAGGTCGAGCCAGGATCGACGGTATGAGTGCACAGACGATCGCGCTGGTGACCGGCGCGAACAAGGGGATCGGATACGACATCGCGGCGGGCTTGGGCGCGCTCGGCTGGCGAATCGGTGTGGGCGCGAGGGATTCTCGGCGCCGCGACACCGCGGTGGAGAAGTTGCGCGCCGCCGGGACCGATGCGTTCGGCGTACCACTCGACGTGACCGACGACGCGAGTGTGGCCGCCGCGGCCGAGCTGATCGCCGACCATGCCGGAGGGCTTGACGTCCTGGTCAACAATGCCGCGATCACCGGCGGAATGCCGCAGGCGCCCACCGCGGTCGATCCCGCGACCGTACGGGATGCCGTGGAAACCAACGTGATCGGCGTCATCCGGGTCACCAACGCGATGCTGCCCATGCTGCGCGGCTCGGCATCACCGCGAATCGTCAACATGTCCAGCAGCGTCGGCTCGCTCACTCTGCAGACCACACCCGGCGTCGATGCCGGACCGATCTCGGCCGCGTACGCGGCGTCGAAGACCTTCCTCAACGCCGTCACGGTCCAATACGCAAAAGAACTGAGCGGCACCAACATTCTGATCAACTGCGGTTGCCCCGGTTACACCGCCACCGACCTCAACGGCTACCGAGGCGTCCGCACACCACAGCAGGGAGCGGCGATCGCCATTCAGCTCGCGACCCTGCCGGACGACGGACCGGCCGGCGGATTCTTCGACGACGCCGGAACAGTGCCCTGGTGACGGCCACCCGAGGCTGATCGCCAGTGTGTACGGCGGCCGACTTGACCTCGAGTGTGGTTCACGTTTCACGATTCGTTGCATGCATGACGACACCGAGGTGATCCGAGAACTGTTCGAGCGCTACACCGAGCTGTGGGTTCGGCACGAGATGCGGGAATGGGGGGAGTTGTTCACCGAGGACTGTGACTTCATCACGCACCGGGGCGTGTGGTGGAGATCGCGGGAGGAGAATGTGCGCGGGCACGAGGATGTCCCCGAATCCGTTCTGGCGCAGAAGAAGAACTACAGCCAGACAGTGGTCGGGATCCACCCGCTCAGTCCCGAGATGATGTTGGTGCATACCGAATGGGCGTGGCCCGATCACGTCGCGCCGGGCGCTCCGGCAGCCGAGGACCGTCGTGGTCTGATCACCGCGGTGCTCGTACGAAGCGGGGGGCGCTGGCTGATCCGGGCCGCACAGAACACACGACTCGACGGACTCGATGACGATGCACCGATCATTGGCGGCGAGGCGAATCCGGGCACCGGCAACACTCCCGATCAGAGCATTGTGAGCGCCTGATCTAGCGAAGTGTCCGAAAGATGTGCGCCGGAAACAGGATCCACGTTCGATGTGCGGCCGGGCTGTCAGTTGCCGGAATTGGGGATCGCGTGACCGGGGCCGGGTGGGTCTGAAAGGGTCGGCACATGAAGATCGGTGTCGCACTTCCGCAGATGGCTCCCGGCTACGGACCGGGTACGACGATCGACTGGGCCCGGCGAATCGACGCGGGCCCGTTCTCGAGCGTCTCCGTGGGTGAGCGGGTGACGTTCTCGAATCCGGAGATGGTCGCGACGCTGGGCGCCTGCGCCGCGGTCACCGAGCGCGTGCAGGTCCTGGCGAACCTCTGGGTGCTCCCGCAGCACCCGATGGCGATGGTCGCCCAGCAGATCGGCACCCTCGATCAGCTCGCGAACGGCCGCCTCGAGGTGGCCGTCGGTGTCGGCGGTCGCGAGCACGACTACCGCGCTCTCGGCGCGAACTTCACGCGGCGGCACCAGCAGCTCGACGACAAGGTCGCCGAGCTGAAGTCACTGCTCGCGGGCGAGGCCCCGTTCGAAGGCGCGGACCCGATCGGGCCGGCGTGCGTGCAGCCGGAGGGGCCGATCATCCTCGCCGGTGCGATGGGGCCGAAGGCGATGCGCCGGGCGGCACGGTGGGCCGACGGGATCTCGGGCTTCAGCATCCCCGGCGATGCCGAGGAGATCGCCAAGGTGGGCGAGCTCGCCGACCGGTGCTGGGCCGAGGCCGGTCGCACGACGACCCCGCGCAAGGTCAGCGGCTGCTTCACCGCCTTGGGCGTCACCGATGCCTCCGAGGCGCTGCACTCCTTCACCGCTCGCTACCTCGGCTTCCTCGGACCCGACCTGGCCGACATGGTCGCCGCGTCGGCACGGGCATCGAGTCCCGAGGTGCTCGCCGGCATTCTCGACGGCGCACAGCGGGCGGGGTGCGACGAGTTCATCCTGGTCCCGGCCGTCACCGACCTGAACTTCCTCGAGGTTGCGTCCGTGGTGGTGGCCGCACTGCCTTGACACTCGAAAAGCTACGCCGGATGGTTCTTTGCCGAGGAACCGGCAGTGGCCACTCCGTCGAACGGGACAGGGCAGGAGGGGGATTCGCTGCACGCCAGCAGATCCTCGCATCCGGCGGCCAGCGCCGCGCGCAGGGTGTCGCGAACAGCGGTCAGTTGTACGAGCTTGGCATCGACCTCAGCGAGCTTGTCGCCGACCCGTGATCGCAGTCCCGCGTCGGTGCGCCGGCGCGAGCTCGCCCGGGTACCTTCGAGCAGTTCGGCGACTTCATCGAGGGGGAATCCGAGTCGCTGGGCGGCCTTGATCACGCGCAGCACCGCCACCGACTCTGCCGGATACAGCCGATGCCCGCCCAGGGTGCGGTCCGGCTCGGCGAGCAGGCCGCGGCGTTCGTAGTAGCGCAGTGTCTGCGCGTTCACTCCGGCCGCAGCCGCCAGCTGACTGGTGCGCAGCGCGGTCATCGCCTGGCCTCGATCGCGGATTCGGCACGGGCGGCGAGGGCGTCGAGCACCTCCACATGCGCCGGGGGGACTTCGACGCTCATCACCAATCCTGCTGCGGTGCTGGTGAAGTCGAAGGTGAGCAGCGAGCAGCAGTTCGATTCCCGGCCGGCCAGATCGCGTGCCGGTGCTTCGGCGCCGGGGTGCACGATCACCTCCAAGCGAGACGGATCGGGTCGTCGGGTGGCGTGTGCAGAGGTCGCGAAGAATCGGTCGAACTCGGCAACCCGGATCGGCTGCTCCATGGTGGGCAGGGTGCACGCCGAGGGCACCCAGGTGTCCTGAACTGGTGAAATCCTCATACTTCGACGGTAAGCCTGTACCCCGGTACAGGATGCAACCTGCAGCACGTAATCGATCTCGTCGCTCGAAGCCGCGCTGCCGCAGATGCGCCAATAGCACCGCAGGAGTCCATGGCCCCGTGGCCCGGCGCACGGTGTATCCGACGCTGGTCACCGCGGTCATGTTTCCCCCGGGAAAGGATCTCCTCGTCTGCCATGTTCTCCTGCGTGTCCTTCCGCGTTCCGGCTGGGACCGTCACGCTCGACGATAGGAGGCGACCAGGTGAAAAAGTCGACAGCCCGGTGGTGCGGGCTACTCCGGTGCCCGGAAGCCACCGATCGCCTGCTCGAGCAGTTCGGCCAGCCGCAGCGGGGTGCGGTCCCCGAACATCGGACCGATGAGCTGTACTCCCACCGGCAGGCCGTCGGGGGACCGGCCCGCGGGTATCGCGGTGGCGGGCAGGCCGGGCATCGTCGCCAGACCGGCCCAGACCAACTGGTCGAAGTACGGGTACTCGGCGCCGTCGATGTCGATCCGGCGTTCCAGCAGATCGGGGTCGTGGTTGTGCGGGAACGCGGGAGTCGGCGTGATCGGACACACCACGGCATCGAATTCGGCGAAGAGCTGCCGCCAGCCGTGGCGGTGGAGCTCACGAAGGGTGTTCGCTTCCATCCAGTCGCGGTGGCTGAACACCATGGCGCGCAGTCGCGCCGCGTCGAGACTCCGGTCGTCTGCGCTCAGTCCGGCGGCGCTCGCCCGCAGTTGCTCGTACGCGTCGACGGGAAAACGTGCGACGGAGCCCGAGAACAGCAACTGCATGTAGAGCGTCCCGGCCTCGGTCAGATCGGGCAGTAGCGGGCTGTGCCGTTCGACGCGGGCCCCACTGGCGATGAGCGCGTCGGCGACCCGGTCCACACCGGCCCGTACCGCGGCCCCGGTCGGAATGAGCGGGTGCTCGTCGAGGACCAGGACCCGGAAGTCGCCGAGCCGCTCGTGGCGTGCGGGCGGCAGCGTCACGTTGTACGCGACGCCGTGTGTCAGCGGGTCCGGTCCGGCCATCACGTCGAGCAGGAGCGTGAGGTCACCGGCGGTGCGTGCCATCGGACCGACGACGGCGAGGTCGAGATCGGTCGGCAGCGCGGGCCCGGGCGGCGCGACCATACCGCGAGTCGCCGCCAGCCCGACTGTCGGCTTGTGCGCGTAGATGCCGCAGAAATGCGCGGGAGTGCGCAGCGAACCGGCCAGGTCGGAGCCGAGGGACAGCGCGCCGAAGCCGCACGCCAGGCCCGCCGCCGATCCGCCGGAGGAACCGCCCGATGTGCGCTCGTGATTCCACGGATTGTTGGTGGTGCCGTGGATCTCGTTGAAGCTCTGGATATCTTGCAGCCCCAACGGCACATTCGTCTTGCCGAGAATCACCGCGCCTGCTGCCTTCAGCCGTGACACCTGTACCGCGTCCTCGGCCGGTACATGGTTCGCCTGTTGCGGCATGCCCCAGGTCGTGGGCAGCCCGGCCATGTCGTAGGACTCCTTGACCGTCACCGGAATGCCGAGCAGTGGCCGGTCCTCGCCGCGAGCGCGCGCCTGGTCGGCGTCGCGCGCGGCGGCCCGCGCACGGTCGAAATCCGGTACACAGATCGCGTTGATCGCCTTGTCTTCCCGCTCGATACGAGCGATCGCCTCGTCGGTCAGTTCCACCGATGTCACCTCGCCGGCCCGTAACGCCGCCAGCATTTCTTCCGCAGACCGAAGATTCGATTTCATGAATGCGACGGTAAAGGTGGGTCAGGTCAGCCATAAAATGCCGATCGGCACAATGGGAAAGTCGGAGATGTCGCCGAATTCAGTATTCATTCCGCCTGCGAAGACGGTCCGCCCCAGGTCACGGTGTGAGCAGTGAACCACTCCCGCCGGGCAAGCCATGAAATGACCTTTCGCACAATGGGATGGATATCTCAGTGCTCGTCGTTTTCGACATCTCGTTCACCAGGCGACATCGGATCTTGTACGAGGGCGGGCGGTCGATCAGTTCGAGCGACATCATCCTCGGCAGGTGATCCGAGATCGGGCCGGGTTGCCTACGGTCGCGGTAGTTGACCACCGACGGTGTTCCGAGGAGGGCTACCGATGTCCGGTCCGGTTTTCGACGATCCGAAGATGACCACCGCCTATGCCGGCGCACTGGGGCAGGTCGCGTACCTGTGGGGCTGGCCGCTGGTGAACATGCACAACCGGCGCACCATCATGGCCGAGCTTCCTGCCCCCGGGTTGCTGGCCGGAATCGTGCCGGCCGGCCCGCCCGGAAGGATCGGCATGTTGCGCGACTACATCCGGCCCGAGGAGCGCGTGGTGGCATGCCCGAATCAGGACGTCGCCTACGGATTCGGGGTCCTCGACGCGACATCGGGCCCGTCGGTGGTGCAGGTGCCCGATTTCGGTGACCGGTTCTGGGTGTACCAGGTGGTGGACCAGCGCACCGATTCGTTCGTGCGTCTCGGCAGGATGTACGGCACGTCACCGGGTTTCTACCTGCTGGCACCGGAATCCTGGGACGGGGAGGTCCCCGCCGGCATCACCGACGTGTTCCGCTACGACACCCGGTTGGCGGTGGTGATCCCGCGGGTGTTCCTCGACGACACCGCCGAGGATCGGGCCGCTGTCGCGCCGTTGATAGACCGGATCAGTGTGTATCCGCTGTCGGAGTTCGACGGCACCGCCAAGGTGGTCGACTGGTCGGCGGTTCCGTCGTTCGGCGGTGGTGATTCGACCAGTGGTGCGGGCGAAACGCAGTGGGTCGACCCGGAGACCTTCTTCGCCACGCTGGGTGATGTGCTCGACGAGGTGCCGGCGTTGCCCGGGGAGGAGGCGCTGTACACGTGGTTCCGCTCGATTCTGGCTGCGGCCGAACGTGATCCCGCGATCGCCGAGGCCCTGCGGCAGAGCGCGGTCGACACCGACCGGGTGGTGAGCGAGCTGTTCGAGTTCCGCAATATCGGGTTCCCGGTCGCGCACAACTGGACCACTCAGCGCAACGGCGCCGACTTCGGCAACGACTACTTGTCGAGGACCGCGATCGGCAAATCGAACATCTTCGTCAACACCCCGAACGAAACCGTCTACTACTACCTCGACCTCGACGCCGCCGGTCACCGGCTGCACGGATCGACCACCTACACAGTGCATTTCACCGCCGACGAGATTCCACCGGTGCGAGGCTTCTGGTCGCTGACCGTCTACAACGAACACCACTTCTTCCATCCCAACCACCTCGACCGGTACTCACTCGGCACCAAGAACAAGACCCTCACCTACGGTGACGACGGCTCCCTGACCCTCACCGCCGGCGGACCCGCGCCGACCGACCCGAAAGAACTGAGCAACTGGCTCCCGGCACCGGATGGGGAGTTCACCCTGTACTTGCGCGCCTACTGGCCCGACCAGACCATCCTCGATGGAATATGGGAGCCACCGGCGGTCACGCCACGAGAATGATCGCGTCGATTGCGGGCCATCGTGGCCGCTCGGGCCGAATCGAAATACGCTGCCCAACACGATGATCCCCCCGATGCCGACAGGACCCCGCCTTCGACCGCCTCAGCCCGGCCCACGCCCCCGGCACGGATGACAACTCGCTCCAGTGGAAAGCGACTCGACTCACCACCTTCCCACTCGTCCCTCGGACGGTCGATCGCCCAGAGCCATGACCGGGATGCAGCCTCGGCGCCACGTCCGGCACCGGCACCGACTCCGTCCCAGTCCCCGCCGGACGGCTTCGACTCACTGCTCACCATGGTGATGGGCAACCGCGCGACCGCCGAACGGCTGATCGCCTATGAGCAAGACACTCTCCCCGGCGCCGACCGCGCGACCGCGATCGCGAAAGCCGTCGAACGCCTGCGGCGAGACCGGGAACGGCAAGGCTGACCCTGGCTGGTCAGCGGTCCCCATCTCGAGGCGGGCAGGGTCTGCCCCGGGCGATCCTCAGTGCGGAATCGTCTGGCCCGGTCGCAGTGTCGTCCCGCACTCACCCGCCTTCTGGAAATCGGAAAGCAGGTGTGGGAGTACATCACTCGAGTAGTCGAGCAGTTGCTGAAGTTGCCGCTGGTCGCGGACGGCGTCCTTGCGGACCCAGTCCTCGTCCGGGCTGGCCGGGTTCTGGGATTGCTGGATCAGGTAGTAGTCGCGTGCCATGCGTGGATCGGCGGTGAGACCGCTGTCCAGCCAGACACCGTGCGTGTGCACGAACGTGGGCTTGCGGTCCTCGAATACGTAGTCCGCGAGGGTGGTATTGCCCTTGCCCGCGTAGATGTCGGCGATCTGGGCATCGGCGAGCCCGCCCATATCGATCAGGCGAAGCCGCGAGGTCAGCGAACTTCCGCCCATGTCGGGGGCCAGCAGGGTGCCCTGCCGCAGGCCGAGGATGTCGGCGTAGCCGTTGAAGTAGCGCCCGAATCGAAGCGCGATCCAGCACAGCGGCACATCCGAATCGGAGCGATAGGACGCGGCCGAGTCGGCCAAGGCCACACCGGACGGAACCAGCGTGGCGACCAGCGTCACGGCGACCAGCACCCGCCCCCGCGTGCGCAGCCTGTCGAGCACCTGCGCTGCCGAGATCACGACGACGAACGCGGCCAGCGCCCACACCGGGGTGGCGAACCGGAACTGCGCCATCCAGTCGGCGCGCAGCACGCAGTAGGCGATCATCGCCAGCGTGAGCGGAACCAGCAGTGCCACAACGCCGTTGCGCCATGTGCTGGGCGTGGCCAGGGCGAGCCCGACCACTCCGACGGCCGCGATGACCGCGGGTGCGCCCGCATACGTCACCAGATCGCCGGCCCTGGTCAGGTCGTGCACGGTCGGCATCGCCTGATTCTTGGCCACTGCCGTATTCGCGACGAGGCGGCCGAACTCGGTGATCCGCCACAGCAGATACGCGCCGAACGGAATCGCAAATCCCACAACCGAATACAGCACGTGACGCGATGCGGTGAGCCACGCCGTCCGCCGCACCAGAATCACCGACACGAGCGGATACGCGGCCAGATAGATGAGGCCGTCGGGCCGGGTCAACGCCGCGAACGCCGCGATCACACCGGCCGTGATCGCCACCGACGGTGTCCACAGCCGCTGATCCAGCACCGCCAGGAACAGATGGACGGCCAGAACGCATGCGGCCAGCGCGAACAGCGAGTTCTCCAGGCCGGAGAAACACCAGATCACGAACGACGGAATCGCTGCCAGCACAACGCCTGTCACGAATGTGACCATCGCGGGCCACCGCGACACCCGGCGTGCGGCGAGGTAACAGGTGACGAGGATTCCGGCGCAGCAGAGCAGCGCGATCGCCTTGGGATACAGGACCAGGTCCGAGATGCCGAAGAGGGCGCCGTGGTCGAACAGATGCAACCATTTGCCCACCACCAGCACCGAAAGCCAGGTGGGGTCGGAGAATCCCTCCACCGGATCGGCACCGGGCTGCAGGACCGGCCCCGCACCGTCGGCGACACTGCGTGCGTAGGCGAAGGTGATGCCCGCATCGTCGACCACCCAGTTGCCGTATCGCACCGCCTGCCAGGCCAGCAGCAGTACCCCGCTCGATATCGCGGCCAGCGCCGACCACCACGCCCGATCGAACCGATTACGTTGTTGCTGTGCACTTTCCGACAGCTCGGCGGAGGTTTGCGGCCGCGCTGTCACTACCAAAGCCATTCATCAGATCCCGGGCTCGTAAGAATGTTGCCAAGGACGCAACTCTTTCCCGCCCTAGCTATACCGACCCAGCTGATCTTGGAGCACGAACCACCGCCCTCGCAACCCGGTGGATCTCGGGGCAGTCGATTCGAGGACCCCGAGCAGCCGTGCGCGACCACGTTCCCGGGATCGCCGTCCGCCCTGCGCGCCGAGCTCCGTCGACCCGGGATCGGTGGCCCGCCCGGTGGGCTCGAGGCGAGATGGATCGCCGGAACAGGGTGCTTGGTATTCTTCTCTCGTGGGGCCTGTACCTGCACCGTTGCCGGCGACCTTCGTGCGCACGCCGGAGTTGTCCGGTGTATGGGCGCGGTGGATGCGGGTCCGGATTCCCGGGGCGGGCAGCCGGACGATATTTCGCGGCCGGTCCCCGGACTCGGGGTGACCGGCAGCACGATCCGACCCCGGAGGCGCGGCTCGGTAATCCCATATCTTTGCGCCGTCGTGGCACCTCCGGGCCCGGCGAGACCCCACAACCCCGTTTCCGAGGAAAGAGAGGGTATGGATGTCCACCCATCAGGCAGTACACGTGCGGTCCGCCGGTGAGGCCTTCGAACTGGTCGATGTCGATACCGCCTCACCGCAGCGCGACCATGTGCGGATCCAGGTCTCCGCCTGCGGGGTCTGCGGTACCGACCGGGCGTTCGTCGGTGGTGCGTTTCCGGATATGTCGTGGCCGCTCACGCTGGGACACGAGGTCGCCGGCACCATCGCCGAGGTCGGGGCGGGGGTCGACAACTACGCCATCGGTGATCGCGTCGCGGTGGGCTGGTTCGGTGGGCACTGCAACATCTGCGTCCCCTGCCATATGGGCGACTTCATCCATTGCGAGAACCTCCAGGTTCCCAGCTGGCACTATCCCGGCGGATATGCCGAGTCGGTGACCGTCCCGGCCAATGCGCTGGCCCGCATCCCGGAGGAGCTGTCCATGGCGGAGGCCGCGCCGATGGGCTGTGCCGGGGTCACCACCTTCCACGCACTGCGCGAGAGCAAGGCCGATCCTGGGGATCGGGTCGCGATCCTGGGAATCGGCGGGCTCGGCCACCTCGGTGTGCAGTTCGCTCGCGCGATGGGGTTCGAAACGATCGCGATCGCCCGGGGGCAGGGTAAGGCCGACGATGCCCGCGAGCTCGGCGCTCACCATTACATCGATTCGACCGCCGGTGACGTGGGCGAGGCGTTGCGCGGGCTGGGTGGTGCGGCGGTCGTCCTGGGAACGGCGGGCAATTCCGACGCCATGGCCGCGACCATCGGCGGACTGCAGCCGCGTGGTGAATTGATCGCGATCGGTGTCACCGCCGATCCACTGCCGATCAGTCCGATGCAGTTGATCGTGCCCGGCCTGCGCGTGGTCGGCCACCCCTCCGGGACCGCACGCGATGTCGAGGACACGATGCACTTCGCGGTCCTGTCCGGTGTGCGGGCGCGAATTCAGGAACGCCCCTTGGCGCGAGCAGCCGACGCCTACGCCGACATGGCCGAGGGCCGCGCCCGATACCGCATGGTCCTCACTGTCTGAATCGTTCCTCGCTCACAGCCGATTCCACTGCCGGACAGACTATTTGCCCGAGACTCCCGGTCTCGAGCGCACCGAACGGCATCCGCAGCGAGGTCAGTGTTCGGGACGCGACGGTGACGCGGCGAGGTAATCGCCGTGCTCGATGTCGTCCAGCAGCGTCGGCCGGGTCGGCGACCAGCCGAGCAGCTCACGGGTGTGTGCGCTCGAGACGGGGACGTCGGCGCCATAGAACACCGCCATCGACGGGCTCGGGAAATGGGTGGCAGCCTCGGAGGTCGTCAGGGAGACGGCCGGCAGGTCGAGACCGCGGGCGATCGTTTCCGCGATGGTCTTGAACGGGACCCCGGTTTCGGCCGCGCCGTGCAGGACGCTGCCCGCGGGTGCCCGCTCCAGAGCCAGGCGGAACAGCGTCGCCGCGTCGAGGCGGTGGACCGCGGGCCAGCGGTTGGCGCCGTCGCCGACGTATGCAGAGATACCGGATTGTCGCGCGGTGGCGATCAACATGCCGATGAATCCGTAATCGCCTGGACCGTGGACCGTGGGGGCGAGCCTTATCACACTCGACCGCACACCCCGGTGAGCGAAGGCCAGACACGCGTCCTCGCCGGGGATGCGGAAGGCGCCGAAGCCTGCGGTATCGGGCCGATCGTGCTCGGTGCTGACCCGTCCGGTGGGCATGACCAGAGCGCCCGAGGTGCTGACGAAAGGTTTGCCCGAATATCGCAGGGCTTCGCCCAGTGTTTCGATCGCCGTGCGATCGCGCCGCATGATCCCCTCGTGGTCGGCGAAGTCGCCGCCGAAAGCCATGTGCACGACACCCTCGGCGGCCTCGGCACCCGCGCGCAGGCTGTCGAGATCGTCCAGTGAGCCGGGAAGTGTTGCGGCGCCGAGTGATTCGAGTCTCCGGGCCGATTCCCTGGAGCGCGCCAGGCCGGTGACGGTATGTCCCGTCGTGATGAGTTCGGTGACAACGGACGGTCCGGTCAGGCCGGAACCGCCGGTGACGAAGACGTGCATCGGAAATCTCCACTCGATGTGCGACACCCGAAATGGTGTCAGTCACTGACTCTACGCATAATGTCAGTCACTGTCACTACTTGGCGGCAGAGACTGACATGTGCGGTAGATTCGAGTTGTGCCACGGAGCGGGGAAGACGCGCGTCGCCGCCTGCAGCAGGCGGCCCTCGAGCTGTACCGGGAACGCGGGTTCGACCGGACCACCACCGCGGAGATCGCCGCGCGGGCCGGGGTCACCGAGCGCACCTTCTTCCGGCACTTCCCCGACAAGCGTGAGGTGCTGTTCGACGGTGAGTCCGCACTCCGCGAGGTGATGACCGAAGCGGTCGCCGAGGCACCCGAAGGTCTTGCGCCACTGGATATTCTGCGGCGCGTATTCGCCACGGCCGGACAGCGCATCGAGCAGAACCGGTCGTTCACCGAGCCGCGATTCGAGGTCATCGCCGCGACGCCGGCACTGCGCGAACGTGATCTCGCCAAACACGCTTCCCTCGTCGAGGCCGTCGCGCAAGCGCTGCGACAGCGTGGTGTGGACGCGCGCTCGGCCGATCTGGCGACCCGGGCGGGCTGGGCCGTGTTCGACCGAGCCGCCCGGGACTGGATCGATGATCCCGGGCAGAGCATGAGCGTTCATCTCGACCGGGCATTCGAGGATCTGCGTGGTCTCATCGCCTGACGGCCGCCTCGGCAGACGAATTCCGCACCGGCACAGCGAGTCCGATCGGTCGGCTGGGTGTTCGGCGGTCCGGCGGATGTGAACCGGATCGGCCGAATTCGCCGGAGCTGACATTTCTGCAAGACGGGTGGCGTCCTCGCCCCGCAGGGTGGTCCCAGGAACGGTCGAAGGAGGACCCATGAACGAGACCACCGCAGCCGCGACGGCCAGGCGCGGGCGCACGGGGCTGATGATCGCCGTGGTATCGGCGGCACTGCTGGCCGGTCAGGTGGCCGGTGTGGCGACCGCGGCGCCGGAAACCTCCCAGGATCGGATGGTGTCGTTGCCCGGCGGCGACATCCACATCGTCACCAGCGGGGTGCCCGGGCCGGATGCGGTGGTACTGATCCATGGTCTGGGCGCCTCCACCGTGTCCTGGGATCCGGTGGTGCCCGCGCTGCGGGATCGATATGTGGTGCGAATCGACCTGCTCGGGCACGGTCGATCGGCCAAACCGGATGGTGGCTACGGGATGGCCGAACAGGCGAGCCGGGTCGGCGTCGTCCTGGACCGGATCGGTGTGCGGCACGCGGTCGTCGTCGGGCATTCCAGCGGCGGCTACGTCGCCACCTCGCTGGCCGAGCAACGCCACGACCTGGTTCGCGCCCTGACGTTGATCGACACCGGTGCACGCCTGGACGCGTTCACCGACAACGGCCCGGCGGGGGAGTTGCTGCTCGATCCCGTTGTGGGACCGGCCTTGTGGCCCCTGCTTCCGGACTCCGTTCTTCGGTACACCCTGAGCAGTGCGTTCAGCCGCGATGACCAGATTCCCGACGCGATGGTCGCCGACCTGCGCGGTATGACCTACCGCAGCCTCACCGCCACCTCGGCCGCCTCGGACGAGTACCTGCGCGACCGCCAGGAACCGGACCGCCTCGTGGACCTCGGACTGCCGGTCATGGTGATCTTCGGTTCGCGGGACAAGCGTTTTCCGGCGGTGTCCTACGCCGAGTATCGCCGAGTTCCGAAAGTGCGGATCGAGTCACTCGACTGCGGGCACACTCCCATGATCGAGGAGCCCGGCCCCACCGGCACTCTCATCCACGACTTCACCGAGCAGTTCTGAGCCTGTCATGCGAATTCTGATCTCCGGCGCCAGTATCGCCGGACCGGTGCTGGCATATTGGCTCACCGTACAAGGCTTTTCGGTCACTGTTGTGGAGCGGGCGGCCCAACCCCGCAAGACCGGCGGCCACGCGGTCGATCTGTTCCGGCCCGCGATGGACATCTCGGAGCGGATGGGCGTGCTCGATCGCATCGAGTCCCGTGTCACGGGTACGACCCGGCTGACCCTGTGTCCGGAGGGAGGGCGGCGGCCCGCGCGGGTGGATCTGGCAAAGATCTTCGGCGCCACCTCCGACCGGCACGCCGAGATCATGCGTGACGATCTGAGCGAAATCTATTATGAGGCAACGCGTGACGACGTCGAGTACTTGTTCGGCGACTCGATCACCGCGATCTCTCCCGACGGTGAGGTGCGCTTCGAGAATTCCGCACCGCGCCGGTTCGATCTGGTGGTGGGCGCGGACGGGCTGCACTCGAATGTGCGCCGTCTGGTCTTCGGCGACGAGGCTCGTTTCCGGGTGCACACCGGGGCCTGTCTCGCGGTCGTGTCGCTGCCCGGAACCGCGGCCGCCGACGGTGAACTGCGCATTCACGTGGGCGTCGGGCGCACCGCCGGGATGTATCGTGCGCGGCATCTCGACGACGCGCGGGCGTTGTTCCTGTTCCGCGTCGAGGACGAACCGGACTTTCACCACCGCGACGTCGAGGTTCAGAAGACGTTGTTGCGCAACATCTTTCGGAACTTCGACACGGAGGTCTCGGGCTGGCTGGACGCCCTCGACCACACCCCGGCCTTCTATTTCGATTCCATCACCCAGCTCCGCATGGACACCTGGTCGCGGGACAGGGTCACCCTCGTCGGCGATGCCGGCTACTGTCCCGGCCCCGCCGTGGGTGGTAGCACCACACTGGCGGTGGTGGGCGCCTACGTCCTGGCCGGTGAGCTGGCCCGGGCGGGCGGTGATCACGAACGCGCACTGCCCGCCTACGAACGAGCCATGGCGCCACATGTGCGAGGTGGTCGCACGGTGGCGATGAGCGCCGCGAAAACCCTGATCCCGACCTCCCGGCTGGGTGTGCGCGGCCTGACCGGGGCCACCCGCTTGCTGTCCGTCCTGCCCGCCGGAGCCGCCCGCACTTTTCTGTCCCTGACCAGCAAGACCGCCAGTGTGTACAACTCGATGACGGTAGCGGACCACGCGTTCGCGCCGGGCCGCGCGAGCTAGGCGGCCTTGCCGATATGCCCGGCCGATTCCCCGATCACGGCATTGCCGGGGCCGGCCAGGGTGCGGATGAACGCCTCCTGCGCGCTGCGCGATCTGGCCACCGCGCGCGTGAAACGTTCGGAAGATGTTCGCGCCCATACCGATCGGGTGAGGTTGATCGGTATCCGCAGCATCGGATACCACGGCACGGTGAAGGCGGGCAGGCCGAGCTCCTTCATCGCCGCGGGGCCCAGGAACATGGTGGCGATCGACAGATGCTGTGAGCGGGCGACGCGGCGACGCACGCCCGGTAGATAGCTGTAGTGCCAGCCCAGCGGGTCGTCGCCCATCGGGATCGCCAGCTGCCGGCTCGTATCGTCGGGGTTCGTGATGGCGGTCATGGTGTGGTAGAGAATGCGGACGCTGTCACGGAAACCGTTGGGCAGGAAGCGTTCCTCCACGCCCATGACCCAGCCGACATAGCGTGCGAAATGGGCCATGGCGTCGGCATCGCGCGGGGTGATCACCACACCCATCCCGATGGCGCCGATGGTGGGGGCGATGAGGGCGCCCACCAGAGTGGCGGCCATATCGGTCTGATTGATCGGCAGTCCCCACTCGTCGCCGCGCCAATCCGGCAGGGACGCGACGTGCCGGCGGACCAGTGAGTGGATCAGCCGGACGTGCACCGTGGAGCGGTAACCCACACCCTGTGGCCGCATTCCGCCGGGCGCGGTGACATCCATGGCCCATTGCGTCGTCTCGGCGAACCGCTTGGCGGGGCCCTTCTCCAGAGCGCCGGTGCGCAGCAGAGTCTTGTTGAAACCGGACGCCAGATAGCCGCCGAGGAACGACATGTCGCGAGCGACATAGATCCCGTCGGGACCGCCGAGTCCCGTGATCCGCTCGGCGTGGCGGATCTTCTTCCAGTCCACCCACTCCGGTACCGCTTCGAGCTGCTCGAAGAATTCGCGCAGCGCGCCCGGCGCCTCGGGTACCGCGGCGATTCCGTCGCGCACGGCGCGCTCGAACATCGGCCGGGTGGACGCCATGCCCTCGCCGTACATCCACTCCACGAGCTCGTCCATCGGACGATCGCCCACGGTCAGTGCCTCGCCCAGTTCTTGGAACTGTTCGGCGGTCGGTTCCCGCAACCCCAGGACCCGCGCGAACGGTGCGAGGGCCGGGCCGGGGACGGATTGCGGCGCGGCGGGGTGCCGTAGCGGGACGGTCGAGGTCACGGTGTCCTCCTTCGTTGGAGATGGATCTGGCAAGATCCTCTACCAGAATACCGTGATTGGCAACACGTCTTGCCAGAAAGACGTCAGTTGCCGCGGTGGTCCTGCGTATCCCACGCGTTCTCCAGCCACCCCGGGAAGGTGCGGAGAAGTGTCACGAGCCCGCCGACGAGCCGAGGGTCCCAGTGGCCGTCGGGGGCCTCGAGATCGTCATCGTGGAAGTCCAGCGTCACCGCGCCGGTTGTGTTGTCGCGCCACCGGATTCGGCGGGGCATGCGGGCGAGGTCACCGTCTCCGCCGCCCAGGAGCAGGGCGGCGACCATGAACGCGGCCAGGGCGGCCTGCAGGGGGAAGAAGAACCACCACACGACCCACCAGCCCGACTGCCCCTTGTGGCCGATCACGGGTTCGCGACCGGCGGCGGTCACCGTCCATCGGGTACGGATCCGGCCGCCGCGCAGAGCCGGCTCCCGGGTGGCTGTTCCGATGAGTTCCCCTGCGGCGCCCGTTATTTCGTATGTCGCGGGGCCGCGACGGGTTGCCGCGACGGTCCGCACCCGGGCGATCATCCGCCGCCGGTCCGGGTCCGCCCACAGGGCGAACGCGCGGTTGCCCTGCTTGCGGGACTTCTTGTACTCGTCGAATCCGCCGGGCGCGACATTCGGCTCCGCATAGGCGGGAGCCATGGCGGGGCGATGGTTTTCCGGTGCGTGACGGCCGGTTCGCCGGCTGTCGTGGATACGCCAGACCGACCCCTTCCGATGTGGCTCGATTCCCGACGCGTACTCCATCGACAGTCGCATCGCACTTCCTCCCCGCACGGCCCGTATGGCCGGCCATCCGACATCGGTGCCGAGCCTACCGCCGGGTCCGCCCGGTCACGCCGCCCTCCGGCGTGCGCTCAGCCGACTCGCGAGCTGGTCGAACCGGTCGGCTGCGGCAGCCGGGTGGGTGCGTCGTCCGGTGGTCATATTAATACGCAGTAGAGTATGGTAAGCATAGGTAGATTAATTGAGATTCGACAGGAGATCCTCATGGCACCGACCCTCGATCTGCGACGACGCCTGCCCGCGCCACCGTGGCGGGTGTGGCAGCGGCATCGGATGCCCGGCTCCTCGCCGGTGGACCTGGTGCTCAACAGCGACTGGAAACCAGGCCCGGCCCGGGATGCCGAGGGGCCCTTCATGATCAGCCTGACCCAGTTCACCACCACGCACATCGCCGATATTCCGGATATCTGGCGCGCCTCGGAGCGTCTGGGAAACCAACTGGCGCAGATCGAGGGGGCGGTCGGTGTCCTCACCTATATCCGGCCGATGCGCCGTCAGGTCGGTTCGCTGTCGATATGGACCGACCAACGCGGGTTGTCGAAGTTCATCGGCCTTCCGTATCACGTCGAGATCATGCGGAAATACAAGACGCGTGGCCTGCCGATTCGTTCGGCCACGTGGTGGACCGGTGAGTACCGGATCGGCCCGGCGCTGATGGAGAGTTTGCGCATGCTGGACAGCGATCCGGGCCGACGGGTCTCCGGCGCACCGGCGCCGTCACCATGATTCCCGCTGTTCGCGACCGGTCGTGCGTGCCTGCCCGTGTTCGGTGCGACCAATACTGATCGATCGATCAGAGTGCTATGGTGGCGCATGGATATCCTGCGGTTCAGCGGCCGGTCAATGGTTCGATGCCTGCTCGAATCCGGCTGTGCAGGTGGGGGCTTCGCCAAAGCGAACCCGGATCGGATCGGCGCATGAGCAAGCGCGAGGAGGCCGGCGCGCGGCGGCGGCTGATCGAGGCGACCGCTCAAATTATGCGAGACGAGGGCTATGCTGCCGCGACCTCGCGGCGGGTGGCGGCGGTGGCCGGGGTCAAGCCGGCGCTCGTCTACTACTACTTCCCGACGATGGACGATCTGTTTCTCGCGGTCGTGCGTGGCGGGGCCGAGGCGGCGCTGGCGCGGATGCGGGAGGCCGTCGCCGCGGACGATCCGCTGCGCGCACTCTGGTCGATCAACATCGATTCCCGTTTCACCCAGCTGAACACCGAATTCATGGCATTGGCCAACCACCGCAAGGCAATCGGCGCCGAACTGAGGGTGTATGCCGAACGGGTTCGCGATATCGAAACCGCCGCGGTGACGATGGTGCTGCGGGCCCGTGGGGTGGATCTGCGGGAGTTTCCGCCGGTGGTCGTCTCGATGCTGCTCACCGGCGCGGCCCGCATCATCTGCAACGAAGGGGCCGTCGGCGTCGAGCAGGGGCATGCCGAACTAGCCGCTTTCGCCGAGCGTTATATGGCCCGGATCGGCCCGGTCTCGCCTCCGGCGACACGCGAGGCGGACGCCGCGCCGCAGCTGCCAGGTTCGGCGGAAAAATAATTCTCCTTATGGGAGAATGGCGTTCAGCAGCACATTTGATGCATTTTCCGGGCAAAATCGGCGTCCGGAGCGTTCCCGAGTCGTTGACAGTCTCGGGGGCCGGTGTCAGAGTTTGAGCGATCGCTCAGCATCGGGCGGTCGGCAATCCGGGACATCGGGCATCGATGTGCTCGAGCGGCAACGAGCGAGGTGTTTTATGGCTGGTCGGGTAGAGGGCAAGGTCGCCTTCATCACGGGTGCGGCACGCGGGCAGGGACGTAGTCACGCGGTGCGGCTGGCGGAGGAGGGCGCCGACATCATCGCCGTCGACGTCTGCAAACCGGTCAGTGGTACCGACCTGATCCCTTCCTCCACCCCGGCGGATCTGGCCGAAACGGTGGAACTGGTGAAGGCGCTGGGCCGCCGGATCGTCACCGCGGAAGTCGATGTGCGTGATTACGACGAGTTGAAGGCGGCTGTCGACAGCGGTGTCGAGCAGTTGGGCCGGCTGGACATCATCGTGGCCAATGCCGGTATCGGCAATGGTGGCGCCACGCTGGACCAGACCAGTGAACAGGACTGGAACACCATGATCGGGATCAATCTCGAGGGGGTGTGGAAATCGGTGAAAGCCGCTGTGCCACATCTCATCTCGGGAGGCAATGGCGGCGCGATCGTCCTCACCAGTTCGGTGGGCGGGCTCAAGGCGTACCCCAACACCGGCCACTATGTAGCGGCCAAGCACGGCATCGTGGGCCTGATGCGCGCCTTCGCGGTGGAACTGGGCCAGCATTCGATCCGGGTCAACTCGGTGCATCCGACGAATGTGAACACGCCCATGTTCATGAACGAGGGCACCATGAAGATGTTCCGTCCCGATCTCGAGAACCCCACCGTGGACGACTTCCGTCCGGTGGCGGAGTTCATGCACGTGCTGCCCATCGGGTGGGTCGAGCCGGTCGACATCAGCAACGCCGTGCTCTTCCTGTCCTCGGAGGAAGCGCGCTACATCACGGGTCTGCCGATGACCGTGGACGGCGGGAGCATGCTCAAATAGCGTGCCGCCCGGCCGGTACCGCGTATTCCCGCGATCAGGGGGCGGTACCGGCCAGGACCGCCACACCCGTGCGCCCGCCGTCGACATCGATCACGGTGCCGTGTACGAAGGACGCCTCGTCCGAGGCGAGATACATTGCGGCAGCGGCGATTTCCTCGGGCGTGCCGACTCGGCCGGACGGCGTTCCGGCCATCATGGCCGCCGAGGCGGGTTCCGCCGCCGTCGGCCGGACCACCCCCGGTGAGATGGCGTTGACCCGCACGCCCCGCGGCCCGAATTCGGCGGCCCACGCACGCGTGAGAGTTTCCATCGCGCCCTTGGTCGAGGCGTAGAGCGCGCCGACCGGTACCGACAATCGCGCCACCCATGACCCCATGTTGATGATCACGCCCCCGCCCGCCGTGGCCATCGCCGGGGCGAGGGTCTGGGTGAGGAAGAACGGCGCCTTCACGTTGACGTCGTAGACGCGGTCGAACATCTGCTCGTCGGCGGTCTCCGTGGTCGACGGCGGAAAGATTCCGGCGTTGTTGACCAGGATGTCGACCCGCCCGCCGAGCAGCTCGGTCGCCGCGGTGGCGAGTGCGCGAGCCGCCTCGGCGCCGCCATCGAGATCGGCGTGGATGTAATCGGCCGCGCCGCCGCGGGCGCGAATCTGTGCGACGACGGCCGCGCCGCGCGCGTCGTCGCGTCCGGAGACGACGACCTGGGCGCCGGCCGCGGCGAAGGCGACGGCGATGGCTCGGCCGATATTGCTGGTGGAACCGGTGATCAGGGCGGTCCGGCCCGAGAGATGTGACATGAAGTCGACGCTACGACCAGTTTTCTGGACCAGCAAGTCCAAAAATTCGAGTCAGTGATGCGACAATGTGACACTTTTTGACTCACTGTTGACCGGGGGTCGCGTGCTGCCTACAGTGATCGGGACCGGAGCGGAGTTCTCGGATCGTCGTCGACGCCGAGACCCGCTGTCCCGCACGGAGGTTCGAATGAACGACGCTCGTCGGTACGTGGTGATCGGTGGCGGCCTGGCCGGGCTGGCCTCGGCCGTCTGGCTGGCGGAGGCCGGAAAGCGGGTGACCCTGCTGGAGCGTCGCGCCCGCCTCGGTGGCCGTACCCAGGCGATGGCGGTTCCCGAAGTGGGCGATCTGCCCGACAACGGCCAGCATGTGGTGGCCAGCGGCTATCGGCATCTGTTCCGCTACCTCGAGAGTGTGGGCACCGCGAAGTATCTGGACTTCCCGCACGGCGGCACCCTGCGCTGGCCAGGGGGTCGCGCGGTGCCGTTGTACACCAAGGGAATTCGCGCGATCGGCACGCTGATGGGTGCGCACCCCGATGCCGGCCTGCGGGAGCGGCTGGCCGCGGCGCGAGCCACGGTACGGCTGGGTAGGCAGTGCCTGTTCCAGCCCGACGACCTGGCCGACATCACCACCGAGCAATGGTTCGAGCGCATCGGCATGCCGGCGAAAGCTCGTGAGGCGCTGTGGGATTGGCTGGCGCTGGGCATCGCCGCCGAGCCGGTGCAGCGAGAGTGCGCCAAGGTCTTCGCCGATGTGCTCGCCACCGGTATCCGGCTGGGCATCCGCGATCGGCGCGCGGTCACGATCGGTTTTCCGACCGTCGATCTCGATACGCTCTACATCACCGGTGCCGAAGAGGTCTTCCGCCGCCACGGTGTCGAGGTGCGCCATCGGGCAGTGGCGGATCGGATTCGGATCGCCGACGGTGCTGTGGTGGGTGTCGATCTCGCCGACGGCACCTCGATTCCGGCCGACGCCGTGATCTGCGCGGTGCCCAACTCCCGCGTCCACGGCTTGCTCGACGATCTGCCCGAGCATGCCGAAATCTACGCCGCCGCAGACAAATTGGGTGCCACGCCGATCGTCAGCACCAATCTGTATCTGGACCGCCCGCTCGGCACCCGGCACGCGATGGAAGCGATCATCGGTGGGACCGGTGTCATCGACGAGGTGTTCGACCGCCAGCGTATGCACGGCCGCGAACCGAACGGCACCTGGCTGTACTGCCTCACCACCAGTGGCGCCTACGAACAGATCCACAAGAGCCACAACGAGATTCTCGACGAGCAGATGGCATTGCTGCGCCGCTACTATCCCGAGGCCGAACAGGCCCGGATCGTGCACGGCCATGTCGTCAAGATGCCGAAGGCCACCTTCTCGCAATCCCTGGGCACCGTAGGGCTGCGCCCACCGCAGCGCACCTCCGTGCCGACGCTGATGTTGGCCGGCGACTGGACCAGCACCGACTGGTCGGCGACGATGGAGTCCGCGGTGCAGAGCGCCGCTCGTGCTGTGGAAGCGCTGCTGGCGCTGCCGCCCATCCCGGCGGTGGAGTGACCGCGTCAGTCCACGGCCGCGAAATAAGCCGTGCGCACCGCGACGACGGCCGGGGGCGGCAGGTCGGGATTTCCCGCGCCGAGGGCGCCCATCCGGACGTGCCAGGTGGGGCCCGAGGTGTCCACCGCGGACGGGGCATTCGGCGGCTGCAGGACGACCTCCTCGGTTCCGGTACAGGAATAGGCGCCGACCAGGCCGTCCGAACGACCGCCCCAGGCTCCGCCGACCCGGATCCGGCACTGCCGGCCGTCGGCGAGTTCCAGCCCCCACGGTTCGGGTGTGGCGGTTGTGCCGATCGGCGGCAGCGGCGGGTCGACGGTGTAGCCGCGAAGCCGGCGCTGCCAGGGATCGTCGGCGCAGCGCAGTTCCGTGCGCGACGGCATCGGCCAGCACACATCGGCGGCATCGGCGGAGGCGCCGCATCGGTAGACACCCCCGGCGGGGGCGGAGCGGCTCGGGTCGGCGGTGGTGCAGTCGAGGGTGCCGACCGGCTGTGGATCGGGGAGGGTGAAACCGTCGACCGGCTTGCCCGCCGCATCGAGCGCGACCAGCGATACGACCTCGGTGGCACCGGCACCGGCAGGCTCGGTCGTCGGCGCCGCGGTGGCCCGGCCGGCGCCGCCGGGGGCTGCGGCGGTGCTGCCCGCCGTGGCCGGCCTGCTCGTATCGTCCGTGGGCGCCGGTTGCGCGGAGTCGCCGGGTGTCCCGCATCCGGCGATGGCGCAGGTGAGCAGAGCTGCTGTGGGAATGAGCCGTGTCCACGCCGTCATGTGATCGCAGTCCTCCCGCGAAGGCCGAAATGGCTGCCTGGTCCACCGAGGCGGCAAAGGCTCTGTGCCCGAGTGTAGATCCGGCCGGCGGCCGCGGCCGGGCTCACGCGGCGGCCAGTCGCCGCAGAAAGGTGTGTGCCCGGTCCAGATGTTCGGTGACGAGTCCGGTGTGCCGGTCGACGGGGATCAGCATGGTGGGTGCGCCGGACGAGGTGCGCCGCTGCGCCCACAGCTGATCGGCGGGCTGGAACTCGTCGTCGAACCAGCAGAACGGTCGCCGTCCGGCCCAGCGTTCGATGGTCGGCAGCTTGCCGTGATGACCGTCGCGATGCCGAATTCCGGTGTCCTCGAAGATGATCACCTCGAGTGGTGGCAGCCCGAGCACCGGTGCGATCACGGTGTTGGCTTCGTATTCCCAGGCGGTGGCCCAGACCAGTTCGGCATCGCCGCCCTCGGCCAGCTCGAGTAGCCGCCGGCCCAGGTCGGTGTTCAACAGCACCCGTTGCTCCACCGGGGGAATCGCCGCGATGATGCTGTGCTGCAACAGATATGGGTGGTATCCGGGTGGTGGGGGTTCGGCCGCGCGGGGATACGGGTTCAGGGGCCCGTCCACATCGAGCAGAATGGCCGCGCGGGCTGATTCGGTCATGATGCTCTCCCCGGTCGCTCCTCTCAGGCTACGTCGGCGAGCGGTGCCGGGCGGGCCACTCCGGCAACGGTTTCATGTCGACCCGATAACCGGAGCGAACACACTGAAACCCGTTGTCACCGGCCGGATGCGCCCCGATGCCCTGCGGTTGCGCGGCACGCCGAGCGACACGCGAGCAACTCCCGGGATTTTACGGCGCACATGCGCAGTCGACTGCGCCCGTTCGGCTATCGTTCACCTCACTGTCCGATGCTGCTGCCGGCGTGCCAGGACTGGTCGTCGATCCGCCAGTTCGCCACCGGTGTGACGATCGTCCGACGCGACCGGAGTCCGTCCCGAAAGATCGAGGGAACGTGCCTGCACCCGTCATCCTCACCGGCCGCCTCGTGCGGCTGGAACCTTTGGCACCGCACCATGTTCCGGGGCTCGCGGAGGCGAGTGCCGCGGATCGCGATGCGTTCGCGTTCACGCCCGTTCCGCACGGTCACGTGGCGGCGGCGGACTATGTCGCGCAGGCCGCGGCGGCCCACGCGGTCGGGTCCGCGTTGGCCTTCGCCGTCGTCGCGTCCGCCGACGGCCGGGTGCTCGGATCGACCCGGTTCAACCGGTTCGACTACTGGCAGGGGCCCATGGTGTGGCCGATCGTGCACGGGATGCCGAGCGGTGATCCGCTGCTGGCGGTGCCCGATGCCGCCGAGATCGGCAATACCTGGCTGTCGGAGCGGGCGCGGGGTTGCGGGGTCAACCTCGAGTCGAAGCTGCTGCTGCTCGGCCACGCCTTCGACGTGTGGCGGGTGCGCCGGATCGCGATGCGTGCCGATGTGCGAAATGTCCGCTCGCGCTTGGCGATCGAGCGGCTGGGCGCCATCAGCGACGGTGTGCGCCGGGCGCATTCGCGTGGTCTGGACGGCACCGTGCGCAGTACCGCCTTCTACTCCATCCTCGACGAGGAATGGCCGGCGGTGCGGGCGCGGATCACGACCGAGCTCGACGGGCGACCGCGGCTGCTGAATGCGTGATCGGGGCCTGTCAGCTACCGGATAGCGAATTCCGGATGTCGGATCGGTGGCCCGGCTCCTATAATTCATGGCACAACGGTCGGGCGTCGAGGAGATCGGTCCGAGTCGGGTAACTCGGCGTCCGGCGCACCTCGGACCTCGTATCCGCGCACTCGAGCGAGGGCGGCGGCCCTCCACTCAGGAGAGGCGTATGTCCGACCCGAATTCTGCTCCCCAGCTCCCGTCGACCGCGCTGCCGCGCGATCGATCCCACACCCGCCTGTGCCTCACCGACGCCTCCCATCCCGATCCCATGGTGAGTCTGTTCCTGGTCCCCGAGCCGCGGGTGCGCGGCGCCTGCATGCTCCACCTGCTCGAGCAGGTCTCGGCGGCGGGTGCGCCGGACGAGGAGCTGACCGCCACGCTGGAGTCGCGCACACTGCCGGGCATCGGTATTCGATTGCTGCCGTGCGTATCTCATGATCCCGACCGATCCGGGATGCGGCACATCTTCCACGATCACTACATCGGCGACGGTCCGCTCGGCCTGGACATCTGCGATCCGGACGAGATGGCGCGGCTGGCCGCGCTGCCCGAACACGCGGTCGGCGCTCGGCGCATCGACGATTTCGCGGATCACTCCGTGCGCGAGACGATGCTGGCGGTTTTCCGCTATTTCGGAGTGGACCAGCGTATTCCGTTGATGTACCACGGTTATGCCGATCCGGGGGATCGGTGGCTGGGACTGCGGACGGCCTTGGCCTGACGGTATCGTCGGCCGGGTGACGGCTCCTGGTTGGTACCCCGAACAACCTGGTTCGGGGGTTTTGCGGTGGTGGGACGGCTATCAATGGACGGGGCACACCCAGCCCGCGTATTCACCGCCGGTTCCGCAACAGCCGTATCAGCAGCCCGCTCATCAGCAGCCGCCGGGACAACAGCAGCCGCCACAGCATCATGTGCCACAGCACCCGATGCGGCACTCGCATCCCGGCCATCGGCAACCGCAGATGCCACAGCAGCACATGCCGCAACAGGCGCCCGGCGGCGTCTCGCAGCTGTTCACCGAGCCGGCCCTGCTGGTGAGCCAGAAGGGCAAACTCGTCGAGCTCACCAACGAATACAAAGTGCGTGATGCCAACGGTGTCGAACTCGGCAGCGTGGTCGAGGTGGGGCAGTCGGCGGGACGCAAGATGCTGCGATTCATGAGCGATATGGCATCCACACTCATGGATCACAACCTCGAAGTGCGCGATATGTATCAGCAGCCCGTCCTGCGGATCAGATCGCTACCGGGCACGGTCAACACCATCACGAATGTGGAGACGCCCGATGGCCGGGTGCTCGGTGAGATCCGGGTGGAGAAGGTGTTCGGCAAGTACAGCTTCGCGCTGACCTCGAATCAGCAGCAGCTGGGCACCATCGAAGCGGAGAACTGGCGAGGCTGGAATTTCGCGATCAAGGACCATCAGGGCACCGAAATCGCCCGGATCACCAAGAAATTCGCGGGCGTGATCAAGGCGGTCTACACCTCCGCCGACAATTACATGGTGCAGCGTCATTTCCAGCTCCCGGAACCGCTGAACAGTCTGGTGCTGGCCTCCGCGTTGACCATCGATACCGCCTTCAAGCAGTAGGCTTCTCAGCCCGCGGTGACGAAGCCCTGCTGAACCAGCCAATCGCGGGCCACGGTGGCCGGCTCGGCACCGTCGACATCGACCTTGCGGTTCAATTCGGTGATCGTCTCGTTGGTGAGCAGCCGGGATATCGGCGCCATGATCTGTGCCACCGCCGGGTGGGCGTCGGCGAACGATTTCCGCATCACCAGGGCGGCATTGTATTTGGGGAAGAAGTTCTGATCGTCGGCGAGCTGCACCAGATTCAGTGCCTTGGTGCGGCCGTCGGTGGCGGTGACATCGCCGAATTGGCAGGTTCCGTTGGCTGTCGAGGTGTACACCAGCTGGTCCTGCATGAGCTGTTTGCGCACCTTGTTCGGGTCGATCCCGTATTTACGCGTGAGACCCGCGAATCCGTCCTGGCGCACGTTGAATTCGGTGCCCAGACAGGTCGATGCCGAGCCCGGATCGGTATTCACCATGCGGGCGTAATCCGACAGCGTTCGCACACCGGTGCGCGCGGCATTGTCGGCGTTGGTGACCATCGTGTAGGTGTTGTTCATCGGCGCGGGATCCGCCCAGACCATGCCGTGCCGGTCCAGATCCTGCTGCCGGACCGCCTCGAATTGCGAGGCGGAGTCGGGAAGCGGTGTCTCGTTACCCAGATAGTTGATCCAGCCGGTGCCGGTGTAGTCGTAGGCGATATCGACCTGGCCGTGTAACTGGGCATCGCGCAGACTGTTCGATCCGGTGATATTGGTCAGGTCCCGGACCTGTGCGCCCGCGGCCGTGAGGGCGAATTCGATGAGATAGCCGAGGATGTTCTGTTCGGTGAAATCCTTGGAGCCCACGGTGATCGGCACGCCCTCGAGTTCGGGTACCGCGGTGATACTGCCCGGCCCCACCGGCAGCGGCACCGCGCCACCGGCTTCCAGCCCGCAGGCGGCGAGCAGTGTCGTCACCAGCAGCGCGGCCGTGGCGGCGACATACCGTGGGCCCCTTCGTGATCCGCTGCTCATCGCAACCCTCGCGGCCCGAGGAACTGTTCGGCCAGCGCGCCCAGCCAATCGACGAGCAGGGCCAGCGCCACCGCGAGAAGCGCACCCACCCACAGGGTGACGTTGTCACGCAGCTTGTATCCGGTGTCGATGAGAATGCCGAGGCCACCCGCGCTGACCAGGAACGACAGTGTTGCCGTGCCCACGGCGAGCACCAGGGAGGTTCGCAGTCCGGCGAGGATGTAGGGCACCGCGAGCGGAAATTCGATGCGCCGCAACACCGTCAGCGCCGACATGCCCTGACCGCGGCCCGCGTCGACGACGGCCGGATCGACCTGCTGGTAGCCCAGAATCGTATTGCGCAGCACGGGAAGCAGTGCGTAGAAGGCGATCGGTGCGACTCCCACCCAGAAGCCGGTCCGCTCGGTCCACAGATAGGTCAGCACGATCAGGCCGATCGCCGGTGCGGCCGCACCGATATTGGCGATACCGACGAACAGTGGCGTGAGCTTCCGATAGCGCGGCCGAGTGAGCAAGGTGCCCAATGGAACCGACACCACGACCACGATGGCGACCACGGTCGCGGTGATGACGATGTGCTGGCGCACGACGGTGAGAATATTGGCGCTGTTGATGCTGGCCTGCTGGGTGGCGGTCAGGGTGCGATCGAAGGCCCAGATCAACACGCCCGCGGCCAGTGCGACCGCGAGTATCGGCTGGGCCAGCAGCCGGATCCGGTCGGCTCGGCGTTCGTGCCGGTCGACCGGGCTCACGGTCGATCACCCGAGTTCGCGACGGCCGCACGATGTTCGGTGCGCGCCCGGGACAGGTGGGCGACGAGCGTGTCGACATCGATCAGGCCGATGTACTCGCCGCGCGCACCCGTCACCACCGCGCGGGCCGCGCTCTCCGCCAGCAGCGACTCGAGCGCCGCCTGCAGCGTCGACCGCGCGGTGACCGTTCCGGTGACCGGAAGCCCCACCTCGCTCAGCGAATCCGCCTGTGCGAGAAGCTGTGCGGAAACCCATCGCAGTGGCCGGTCGTCCGCATCGACGATCAGTCCCCAGGACCGGTCCTCGGCGAGGGCGGTGCGCAGGGTGCCGACCGGTTCGTCCTCGGTCGCGGTGGGGCATGTCCCGAGCTCCACGTCGGCGACCCGGACCAGCGTCAGTTGTTTGAGCGCGGCGTCGGAGCCGACGAAACCGGCGACGGTCTCGTCGGCGGGATCGGCGAGGATCGCGGCCGGGGTGTCGTACTGCAGGATCCGGGATCGGTTGCCCAGCACCGCGATTCGGTCGCCGAGCTTGACCGCCTCGTTGAAGTCGTGGGTGACGAACACGATGGTCTTGTGCAGTTCGGTCTGCAGTCGCAGCAGTTCATCCTGCAGCAGCGCGCGGGTGATCGGATCGACGGCGCCGAAGGGCTCGTCCATCAGCAACACCGGCGGATCGGCCGCCAGTGCCCGGGCCACGCCGACCCGTTGCTGCTGGCCGCCGGACAGCTGACGCGGATAGCGGCCGCGGAAGGTGGCCGGATCCAGTCCGACCAGCTCGAGCATTTCCTCGATCCGTGCGCCGATGCGTTTGCGATCCCAGCCGAGCAGGCCGGGCACGGTGGCGATATTGCGGGCGACGGTCATGTGCGGGAACAGGCCGGACTGCTGAATGGAGTAGCCGATATTGCGGCGCAGCTCGTCCGGATTCACCGCGGTCACATCGCGGCCGGCGATGGTGATGGTGCCCGAGGTCGGCTCGATCAGACGGTTGATCATCCGCATCGTGGTCGTCTTACCGCAGCCCGACGGCCCGACGAAGACCACGATCTCACCGGCCGGGACGGTCAGCGAGATCCGGTCCACCGCCGGATCGGGCTGTCCCGGATAGTGTTTGGTCACCGAATCGAGCACGATCTCCGCGGGCGGATGGTCGGTGGTCGCGGTATCAGTCACGGATTCCCCTCGAGGTGGTGAGCCGGCCGACCAGGACGAGGACGGCATCGAGCAGCAGGGCCGCCACGATGATCAGCACCGTTCCGGTGAGCGCCTGCGGCACGGCGGTGGGACTGCCGAGCCGGGCCAGGCCGGTGAAGATGAGATTGCCCAGCCCTGGCCCCTTCGCATAGGCGGCCATGGCCAGGATGCCCATACTCATCTGGGTGCTGACCCGCATCCCCGCCAGAATCGAGGGCCAGGCCAGCGGTAGTTCGATCCGGGCGAGGATCCGGGCCCGGTTCATGCCGACCCCGCGCGCGGCATCGGATATCGCGGGATCCACCGACGCCAATCCGATGATGGTGTTGCGCAGAATCGGCAGCAGGGCATAGAGCACCAATGCGGTGACGGTGGGCCGCACTCCCAGGCCCAGCACCGGAATCAGAATTCCCAGCAGTGCGAACGACGGAACGGTCAGCACGATGCTGGCCGCCGCCGTCGCCGCCACCGATCCCCACGGACTGCGATGGACGGCGATGCCGACGCATACCGCGACCGCGGTCGCGATCAACAGCGATTGCACGACGGCCGACACATGCAGATAGGAATCGGTGAGCAGTTGCCGGCGGTGGTCCACCAGGAAGGTCCACAGAGTATCCAGGGTGCTGTCCCTCCCAGACGGCGGCGTTCGTGCAGTCTATCGATCCCGGTGCGCGCCCGCAGGCAACGCCGATCGGGTGTGGTGCGATCGCGGGGTGCGGGAACCGATCGGCGTGCCCACGCGTCCTACTACGCAGGAGGCCGTGCACCGGTCGGGGACGGAGGGGATTCATGAGTACCGTGCGGACGCGGGGGTTCGGGCGTACCCGCTGGTTGCTGCTGACATCGCTGGTCGTGATCGGGGTGCTCGGCACGGGTGCCGTGCTCGCGATGCCGTGGTGGCAGGACCGGACCGGGGCCATCGCGGGGGAGCGGCTACCGGACTTCCCGGCGATCGATCCCGCCGCGCTGGACGGGAACCAGAGCCGTGTCCTGTCGGTGTTGCGTACCGAATACGACCACCCGGGAGACGGTCCCAAATACGCACAGGGCGTGGATGAGCCGTGGTGTGCCGACTTCGTGAGCTGGGTGTGGAGCCAGGCCGGGCAACCGCTGTCGAATCCGAACTCCGGCGGATGGCGGATTCCGGGCGTGGCAACACTGCAGGAGTATTTCGAATCGACCGGACGGTTCGCGGCGCTCGGCTCCGATTACCGGCCCCGGACGGGTGATGTCGTGATCTATGCCGCGGGCAGCCCGTTCGGCCAGCACACCAATATCGTGCTGTCCGCCGATGACCATCTGCTCACCACCATCGGCGGCAACGAGCAGGGAACGGTGCGTATTCACAGGTACGACCCGGCAACGGTTCCCGGTATCGTCGGATTCGGCCGGATGTGAAGCGGATTCGTCCATCGTCGGACGATCTCGATCGGGCTGGTGCGGTGACGCCGTGACCCTACGATGTCCCCGGTGGCGCCCGGTGGCGGCGCCACCTGTGGTCCCCGCCCGCCCGGCTTCTCGTCGGCAGGACGGGGATCTGTGTGTGTAGGAGATCGGTGGCGAGGAGTGGGAGCAGATGGCACAGCCCGGCGCGCACGACACAACCGAACGGTCGACCTCCGAATGGCTGAGTTACGCCGAGTTCGGTGAGCGGTTCGTCGTCCACGCCGTCACCCGGGACCGGATCGATGCCGCGGTGGCGGGGATGGCCGGGCGGGGAATGACCATCGGGCCGTTCTCGATCGGCCCGGCGGGGCTGGCCGGGGTGGTGGCCGAGGGCAAGGTCGGCAAGCCGGTGATCGCGCGCAGCGGACCGCAGGTCACCTTCGAGGTCCGCGTGCCGGTGTCGATGCATCTCACGGTCACCCTGGGCGGGCAGCAGTTCCGGGTCGAGGCCACCGTGGAGATCGATCTGACCCTGCACGCACGCACCGCCGACCCGCTGCTGATCGTCATCGACATCCCGCGCGTCCGAGCGCGCGATGTGAGCTTCGCGGTGCGTGCGGAGGCCGTCGGCGCGGCCGTCGATGTACTGCTCGATCCGATCGCGACCCTGGTCCGCCGTGAGGTCGCCGCCCGTCTCAATGCCATGCTCGCCGATCCGGCCGCCCGGCGCGGGCGGGTGTTCGACGTCGAGGCGATCATGAACCGCACCCGGTCCGACCATCTGCTGCGCACGGATTTCGAGTGGATCGAGTACGCCGAATTCGGGCGGCGATTCTTCCCGCTCATCGTTACCGCCGCCCGGGTGCGCGAGGTGGTGGAGGGGCTGGCCGGTCGGGTGATCGAGGTGGGCCCGCTCCGCACCGGACCCGGGGACGCGGCGACGGTCGGTGTGCAGGGGGTCGTGCGAATGCCGCGGGTGACGCGACGGGTGGGTGACGACCCAGTCTCGTTCGACCTGACCATTCCGGTCGAGCTCGACATCACTGTCGATGTCCTCAAGGCCAACCGCTACCGCGCCGAGGTCGAGGTGGCCTTGCTGCTGGTGGCACGGGCCGGGCAACCGCTGCTCATCGTCATCGACGCGACGCCGCCACGCAGTGCCGATGTCACCGTCGAACTGCGGGCGCAGGGCTGGCGGGCGAAGGTGCTGGGATCGGTCGGCAAGATCCGCCGGCAGATCGCCGCCCAGGTCGCGCAGGTCATCCGCGCCGAATTGGCCGACCCCAGGGGCCGCACCATCGACGTGGCCGGACGCATCGATTCCGCCACGTCCTGATACCTGTTACTCATGGTGTTGATGTGAGCTGTTGAGGCTGGCGGTTCACATGTGCATGTGGTGAAATGAGTTCACGTTCGAGGCTTCCGGCGCGTGGACGGCAGCGATGTTGTCGGGGAAGGCGCGCCGGACACGCTTGTAGTTCGCACCGGTCCGCGGGGTGACCGGCATCAGGTGAATTCACGATGCGGCGTTAAGGAGTTTTCGATGCGTTCCGTTCCGATCACCCGGCGCACCCTGTTCGGATACGCCGGCGCGGCGGCCACAGCCGCCGGTCTCGCTGCTTTCGCCCCCGGTGTTGCCTCCGCCGCGGGGGCCGACGATCTCGGCACCCTGCTCGATTACGCCGGTGGCGTTCCCAGCGCCGCGGCCATCCGCGCGGCCGGTCACGCCGGCGCGATTCGCTATGTGTCCGATCGCCGTCCCGGTGCGGAGTGGATGGCCGGAAAGCCGCTGCTCGCGGGCGAGGTCGAGGCATTGCACGCGGCCGGGCTGACGGTGGTGTCGTGCTATCAATTCGGCAAGGGCGCCACTGCCGATTGGCGCGGCGGTCTCGAGGCCGGGAAACGGCATGCCGACCGTGGCCTGCAACTGCACCGCAAAGCCGGCGGCCCCGACGGAGCACCGATCTACGCCTCGATCGACGACAATCCGTCCCCGGTCGATTTCGCCACCATGATCGCCCCGTACCTGGACGGCTGGAAGTCGGTTCTGGGTAACGAGAACGTCGGTGTCTACGCCAACGCCCCCACCATCGAATTGGCGAAGGTCGCAGGTCTGGGTTCCTGGTATTGGCAACACAACTGGGGCACCCCGGAAGGTTTCGTACACCCGGCCGCGAACCTGCACCAGACCCAGATCGACGACGGTGCGGTGGACGGAGTCGGCGTGGACATCAACACGATCCTCACCCCCCGATACGGCCAGTGGTGATTCGAGGAGCCGCGGGGGAGGCGGTCATGTTTGGCAGTGGCAGGTCGGATCGTCGAGCAGGTCGGGTTCGTCCGGCACAACCGTCAGCGTCGGCCGGGCTTCGGGTGCCGCGCGCACGCCCATCCAGGACAGCAGCGACCAGCGGGACAGTCCGGAGAAGGCCGAGCCCAGGCTGAAGAACGATCCCGCCGATCCCACCGACAGCACCGAGCCCACGCTGCCGACCGACAGCACCGAATACGCCGAGCCGATCGACAGGATCGAACGTTCGGAGCGGATCGACAGGATCGATCGATGTGAACGGGTGGACAGGATCGAACGGTAGGACCGTCGCGACATCACCGAATGCCCCGCCCTGCCGCGTCGGCGGGGCGTACCGGTGGTGGTGGGTGCAGACCGTTCGAGCTGATCGACAGTCGACATACCTAGCGGTCTACCACAGCGGCGCTCGGCCTACGGCACATTGACAGCAAACGGCCCGGAGTGTCGCCGGGGGCGATATCTCCGGGCCGGAAACTCCCTGGCCGGAAGGTAGTTACCGGCCGCAGGGAATCAGTGCTGAGTGGGCGCCGCCACGGGCAGTCCGGGGACTGCGGCAACCGGCGGGACGAGCGCAGCGGCCGGGGCAGCGGCCTGCGGCGCCGCCGGGGCGGCCGCCGGCGAACCGCCGGCGACGTTGAACAGGCCGAGGGTGGGCAGGAACGAGCAGGTGATCGGCGCCTCGTCGGCCGACGGCTGGGTGGTCAGCGAACCGGCGACCACCGCGATGACCCGTCCCGGGCCGGTGTCGACGATGGCCGACAGAGTGGCCGGGCCGTCGGGGTTGATGTGGGCCGCATCGGTCAGGGCCACCGTGCCGCCGCGGCGGTTGTCCAGGTTGTACCACTGGACCGTCATCGGCGGATTCTGCTGCGCGGTCGGGCCTTTGGTGCCCAGCGCGGTGAAGACGAAACCGGCCTGTCCGGCGGCGGGCCCCGGCGGGGGCAGTTCGGCCGGACCGGGTACGGCGAGTGCGGTACCGACCGAATCCGAACCCGGGCCGATGCAGTTCTTGCCGATGGTCGGGTACAGGAACTGCGCGATCGCCGGACCGTTCCTCGGGATGTCCGGGCCGCCGCCACCGCTGCCGTCGAGGAAGGCGACGATGGCCTGCAATGTCTGCTTGACCTGCGGCGGCAGGCCTGCCTGATCGAGTGTCTGGATCGCCTGATCGAGGATGGTCTGCGAACCCGGCGAGGCGATGTTGCCGGCCTGTGCCGCGGCGCCGACGATGGCCGGGGCCAGCGAGGCGATCGCATCGACCGGGACACCCTCGGGGACCAGCGGGACATCCGCGGCCTGGGTTTTCGGCGCCGGTTCGGCAACCGAGATCGTCGGCGCGGCAAGTGTCGCGCCGGCTGTCAGGGCCAGCACGGACAATGCGAACCGCGTTCCTCTGGTGCGAAGCACTGGTATTGCCGTCCTTAACCTTTGGGGGTACCTCGTCATGCGATGCAAGAACATCGGGCGATGCGGGCATCGCTTCGCGACACTTTAGGGATATTGCCGCTCTGTTGTACAGCTGTGGTGTGATCTTGCCTGCAGTCCGCCTCGGAATCGGTCAAGCACTTCCGGCGCGTTACCGGAACATAACCCGACTGCACTGTTACTGAAGTGATCAGTGATGCAAATGTTACAACTGAGACCATTCTGGAGAACGGGCGAAATTCTGGTGAACTCTGTCCCCCAGCGCTTCCCGCTCCGGGGGTCCGGGAATCCGCCCCGCTCGACCCGGGGCACAATGACACGGCCCCCACACCCGATCGAAAGCTAGCGTGCCGTGACCCGACACCTCCGTTTGGCCGATCTGCGTGTGGCCGGGGCCGTGCTGGGCCTGTCCGCGCTGGCGCGTCTGGTGCTGATGCTCGTGCTCCCGCACGGTCTGGACGTGGTCGATCTGCGGGTTTACGTCGAGGGTGCGGCGAATCTGGGGAGCGGACATCTCTACGATTTCGTCTACTCCGACAAGACTCCGGATTTCCCGCTGCCGTTCACCTATCCGCCGTTCGCGGCGGTGGTTTTCTATCCCTTGCATTTCCTGCCGTTCGGGCTGGTGACGTTGCTGTGGTTCGCCCTGATCGTGCTGGCCCTGTACGCGTGTGTGCGGATCACGCTGGCGCTGTTGCTGGGGAAATCCGCCGCGGAGCCGAAATGGCGTGCGGCGGCGATGATCTGGACCGCGGTGGGGGTGTGGCTGGAGCCGACGCGGACAACTCTCGACTACGGCCAGGTCAATGTGTTCCTGGTGCTGGCCGGATTGGCCGCGGCGTATTCGACGCGCTGGTGGTTGTCTGGACTCCTGGTCGGTGTGGCGGCGGGGGTCAAACTGACGCCGGGAGTGACCGGGCTGTACTTCCTGGCGCAGCGGCGCTGGGCGAGTGCGGTGTGGTCGGCGGTGGTCTTCGCGCTGACATACGCGGTGAGCTATCTGATCTCGTCGTCGGAGACACGGACGTACTTCGGACCGCTGCTCGGTGATGCGAATCGGATCGGTCCGGTGGGGTCGGTGGTCAATCAGTCGCTGCGCGGGGCGTTGAGCCGCATCCTCGGACGGGATGCCGGCGCCCCCTGGTATGTGGGGGGCCACCGCATTCCGTTCGGGCCGTGGTGGCTGGGCGCGGTGCTGATCACGATGGTGCTGGCCTGGTTCGCGTGGCGCGCGGTCGGGTCCGGCGATCGGCTGGGCGTACTGCTGGTGGTGCAGCTGTTCGGGCTGATGGTGTCGCCGATCTCCTGGTCACATCACTGGGTGTGGTTGCTGCCGTTGATGATGTGGCTGGTCCACGGGCCGTTGCGGAAGGTCGCCGGCGCGCGGATCCTGACGGGATTCTGGCTGGTGACCACGCTGGTCGGAATTCCGTGGATCCTGACCTTCCTGCAGCCCACCATCTGGGAGATCTCGCGGCCGGCCGTATTGGCTTGGCTCGGCGCGATCTACGTGTTCGGTGTGGTGGTGACTCTGTTGTGGATGACCTGGGCCGGCGCGAAACGTGAACCGGGAATACCGGATTCGGCGCCCGCGGCCACCGAGAGTGCTGTCGGCGCGGCCTGAGGCCGTATCACCGGCTCGCCGGGGCCGCGAATCGCGCCACCCGGTCAGCTGTGATCGGCGAGATGATCGATTCGCCCGGCCAGGGCCAGATCCTTGCGGGTGATGCCGCCGTCGGAATGGGTGGACAGGGTGAAGGTCACCCGCCGCCAGCGAATGTCGATATCGGGATGATGGTTCACCCGTTCGGCGACCTCGGCGACGCGGCGGACCAGGTCGATACCGGCGAGAAAGCTGGGCGCCTCGACCGTGCGGGAGATGCTGGCGCCGACGTGCGTCCAGTCGGGCAGTTCACGTAAACCCGCGGCGATTTCCGTATCGGAGAGCAGTGCGGTTCCCATATGTCGGTTCTACCCCTTCTGGCTGGGGTTTCGCATACCGCCCGGTACGCCGCATCGAATTGCGGGAGGCCCGGAAATGCCGGTTCAGGCGGCTCGTGCGTGTTTGAGAGCCTTCTTCAGATCCTTGCCCTTGAGACCGGCCGCCTGATGTTTGCGCATCTTCGCGACCACGAAGGGACATTTCAGGCAGCGCGTCTTCTTGCGGCAGCATTTCTTCTTCGGTTTGAGGTGTGCGACCTCTTTGGCCTTCACCTTGCCCATGCGGCAAACCTTAACCAAAGGTGGTGCGGACAACGAGGGCCGACCGGGTTTCGGTACTGTGTACCTGGCCGCATGCCCGGTGAGGCGACCTCGCTCAGCGCGAACTCGCTCAGTGACAGCCCACCCGTCTTGTCCGGACCCGCTACGGCGCGGGTCGGCCGCAGTCCATTCATTCAGCAGGAGGATTCAACGTGTCGTCTGTCGAGTTCCGCAATGTCGCCATTGTGGCTCATGTCGACCACGGCAAGACGACGCTGGTCGACGCCATGTTGCGGCAGTCCGGCGCGTTCGCCGAGCGGGCCGAGCCGGTCGATCGGGTGATGGACTCGGGCGATCTGGAGCGCGAGAAGGGCATCACCATTCTCGCCAAGAACACCGCGGTGCATCGCCATCACGGCGACGGCAGCATCACCGTGATCAACGTCATCGACACCCCGGGCCACGCCGACTTCGGTGGTGAGGTCGAGCGGGGTCTGTCCATGGTCGACGGTGTCGTCCTGCTGGTCGACGCGTCCGAGGGCCCGCTGCCGCAGACCCGGTTCGTGCTGCGCAAGGCGCTGGCGGCCTCGCTGCCGGTGATCCTGGTCGTGAACAAGACCGACCGCCCCGACGCCCGGATCGAGGAGGTCGTCGAGGAGAGTCACGACCTGCTGCTGGATCTGGCCTCCGATCTCGACGACGAGGCGTCCGAGGCCGCCGAGCTGGCGCTGGATCTGCCGGTGCTCTACGCCTCCGGCCGCGAGGGCAAGGCCTCCACCCAGCGCCCCGACAACGGCAGCGCGCCCGATGCGGAGAACCTCGACGAACTGTTCGAGGTGCTGCTGAAGTACGTGCCCGCGCCCAAGGGCGATGCGAGCAAGCCGCTGCAGGCGCATGTGACCAACCTCGATGCCTCGCCGTTCCTCGGCCGTATCGGTCTGGTCCGTATCCACAACGGCACCCTGCGCAAGGGCCAGCAGGTGGCGTGGATGACCCCCGAGGGCACCAAGACCGTCAAGATCACCGAGCTGCTGCAGACCATCGGCGTCGAGCGCAAGCCGGGTGAAGAGGCCATCGCCGGCGACATCGTCGCCGTCGCCGGTATTCCGGAGATCATGATCGGCGACACGCTCGCCGATATCGAGAACCCCGTCGCGCTGCCGCGTATCACCGTCGACGAGCCCGCCATCTCGGTGACCATCGGCACCAACACCTCGCCGCTGGTCGGCCGGGTGCAGGGCCACAAGCTCACCGCCCGCATGGTGAAGTCGCGGCTGGATCAGGAACTGGTCGGCAACGTGTCGCTGCGGGTCCTCGACATCGGCCGCCCGGATGCCTGGGAGGTGCAGGGCCGCGGTGAGCTGGCGCTGGCGATCCTCGTCGAGCAGATGCGCCGTGAGGGTTTCGAGCTCACCGTCGGTAAGCCGCAGGTGGTTACCAAGCAGGTCGACGGCAAGGTGCACGAGCCGTTCGAAGAGCTGACCATCGACTGCCCGGACGAGTACCTGGGTGCGGTCACCCAGCTGCTGGCCGGCCGCAAGGGCAAGATGGTCCAGATGAGCAACCACTCCGCCGGGTGGGTGCGGATGGAGTTCATCGTCCCCTCGCGCGGTCTGATCGGTTTCCGCACCGACTTCCTCACCGAGACACGCGGCACGGGTATCGCCAATGCGGTCTTCGACGGCTACGCGCCGTGGGCCGGTGAGATCCGCGCCCGCCACACCGGTTCGCTGGTGTCCGACCGCGCCGGTTCGGTGACCCCGTTCGCCATGATCCAGCTGGCCGATCGCGGCCAGTTCTTCGTGGAGCCGGGCGCCGACACCTATGAGGGCCACGTGGTGGGTATCAACCCGCGCGCCGAGGACCTCGACATCAACGTCACCCGTGAGAAGAAGCTCACCAATATGCGTTCGGCCACGGCCGACGTGTTCGAGACGCTGGCCAAACCGCTGCAGCTGGATCTCGAAGGGGCGATGGAGTTCTGCGCCGCCGACGAGTGCGTGGAGGTGACCCCGGAGAACGTGCGCGTGCGCAAGGTCATCCTGGGCGCCACCGAGCGTGGCCGGGAAGCCTCGCGGCGCAAGGCCCGCGATCGCGCGGCGACGGGGGCCTGACACTGTGCTCTCCGGCGGTGTCCGCGTCGGCCCTGCGCGGTGACGCAAGCTCCGGTCTCCGGGCCGCCGCTCTCACCGCTAAGGTTCCGATCGTGAAGTCGGGAGTAGGTAACCGCGCCGTGCGGCGTGTGGCGGCACTGATGCTGGTGCTGGCGGTGGGGATGCTCACCGCCTGTACCGCGAATCCGCCGCCGCCGATCGAGAGCACCGATAGTCCGAAGACGACTCCGGCCAAGCCGACCAAGTCCACCGTCGTGGTGGCGGTGGACGACATCGGCATCGGGTTCAATCCGCATCTGCGGTCGAATCAGTCGCCGGCGACGAATGCCGTTGCCTCCATGGTGTTTCCGAGTCCGTTCCGGCCGATGCCGTCGACGGCGGTGCCGGGCGGTACCGACTGGGTGCCGGACACCTCGCTGATGGTGTCGGCGGATCCGGCACCGCCGGATCCGGCCCAGCCCGATCGATTCACCATCGTCTACAAGATCCAGAACCAGGCGTCCTGGTCCGACGGTGCGCCGATCGCGGCCGAGGATTTCCGGTATCTGTGGCAGCAGATGATCAGCCAGCCCGGTGTGGTGGATCCGGCCGGATATCGCCTGATCACCGATGTCGCCTCCTCGGAGGGTGGCAAGGCGGTCACGGTGACCCTGAGTCAGGCGTATCCGGCCTGGCGGCAACTGTTCTCGGATCTGCTGCCCTCACATCTGCTGAAGGATTCGCCGGGCGGCTTCCAGAAGGCCCTCGCGGTGGAGCGCGGACTGATCGATCAGAACCCGATCTCCGGCGGCCAGTTCCGGGTGAAACAGGCCGATGCCGGACGCGAGGAGATCCTGCTCGAGCGCAACGACCGCTACTGGGGCGCCCCGGCGGTCCCGGACACGATCATGTTCCGGCGCGGGGGAACTCCGGCGCAGCTGGCCGAATCCCTGCGTGCCGGCGACGCGCAGATGGCACTGGTACACGGCGGTGTCGCGACGCAGGCACAGCTGGCGGCTATTCCGGCGGTGCGGACCGCGATCATGCCGCAGGCGCGTGAGATGCAGCTGGCGCTCAACGGCCGCAACGGCGATCTGTCCGACGCCCGGGTGCGGCACGCGGTGCTGGGTCTGCTCGATCCGGCGCTGCTGGCGTCGGTGGGCGCGGAAACCGGTGCGTGGGTCGATCCGGTGCGGGCACAGATCCTGGCCCCCTCGGATCCCGGCTACGCGCCGACCGCGCCGCCGCGGATGTCCTCCGATCAGGCGTTCGGCCTGCTGGCCGAGGCGGGATTCGGGCGCGCGCCCGAGCAGCCCACCTCCGGGAATCCCACGACCTCGCCGGCGCCGCAGCCGCGTCCGCTCGCCAAGAACGGCCGCACGCTGACCGTCCGGATCGGTGCGGTGGACAAGGATCTGACAGCTCTGGCCGTCGCCAACACCGCGGCCGATCAACTGCGCAGCGCCGGAATCGACGCGTCGGTGCGCAACCTGCCCGCCGACGAGCTCTACGGCAAGGACCTGACCGACGGCACCATCGACGCGGTGGTCGGCTGGGAGCGGGCCGGTGAGGACCCCGCGACCATGCTGGCCTCGCGCTACGGCTGCCCGCCGGTGGCCGTGCCCGGACAGCAGGACACCTCACAGGTCGATGCCATCCGCAAGGCGCCCGGCAATGTGTCCGGTGTGTGTGATCCGTCGCTGCAGCCGCAGATCGACGCCGCGCTGCGCGGGATCGATGTGCCCAGGGCGATCGGCGACGCGGAGCCGAAGCTGTGGGATCTGGCCACCGTGCTGCCGATCGTGCAGGACAACGGTGTGGCGGCGGCGAGTTCACGGATGGACGGGGTGTCGCTGAGCGGATCGATCCAGGTCGGAATCTTCGGCGGTGCGGGGTCGTGGCGGCGGCTGTCGTGACCGATACCGGCGGTCTGGTACTGGTCCACGCCCATCCCGACGACGAGACCATCACCACCGGCGGCACCATCGCGCACTATCGGCGACGCGGGGTTCCGGTGACCGTGGTGACCTGCACCCTCGGCGAGGAAGGTGAGGTCATCGGGGATCGCTGGGCGGGACTGACCAGTGCGCATGCCGATCAGCTCGGTGGTTTCCGCATCGGTGAACTGACCGCTGCCCTGGCGGCACTCGGTGTCGGCGCACCGCATTTCCTGGGCGGCGCGGGGCGGTGGCGCGATTCCGGTATGACCGGGACCACCGCCGATCCCCAGCCGATGCTGCCGGCTCATCCCCGCGCCTTCGCCGACTCCGGTGCGGCCGCGGTGGCGGAGCTGACCGAGGTCCTGCTGCGGTTGCGCCCGCGGGTGGTGGTCGGCTACGACCCGCGCGGCGGATACGGCCACCCCGATCATGTGCGCGCACACCGGTTGACCATGGACGCGGTGGCCGCGTGCGCCGAAAAGGGCTGGGACACACCGAAGATGTACTGGACGGTCACAGATGCCGGGGTGCTGCGGCGGCACACCGAGGCACTGGCGCGGCGCACCGTGGACGGCTTGCCCGGTGCGCTGCCGAAGGGATGGCGCCTGCCCGCACCGGGTGATCTGTCCGGTGTCGCGAGTGAGCGGGTGACCACCACCATCGACGTGTCGGAGGTGCTGTCCGCCAAGCGGGCCGCGCTGCGCGCCCACGCCACACAGGTCACCGTGGCCCCGTCGGGTCGCGAATTCGCGCTGTCGAACGATATCGCCCAGCCGGTGCTACCCGAGGAGCACTACGTGCTGGTGCGTGGTCGCCTCGGCCCCACCGGTCCCGACGGTCACGAGGATGACCTGTTCGCCGGATTGGAGTGAACTCGGCCGGTCGGATCGGACACCCTCCGGCTTACACTGCTCGCATGTACAACTGGAGCCTGCAGGACGCCATCGCCGCGTTCGTCGAAAGCCAGAAGCCGAACTGGCAGGCGCAGCACGATCTGTACCTGTCGGTGCTCTACGGATTCGTCGATATGCAGAGTCATCTGTTGACCCTGCTCGGCTTCCCGCCGGTAGCGTGACGGCCGCCGCGACGGACCGGGCCGCGGGGGAGCCCGGTGGCTCCCGGTATGCCTGGCCGGTGATCGGCGGGCTGCTGGCCGCGGTGCTGGTGTTCGACGGACTGCTCTCGGTGATCCTCGAGGTGCTCTATCTCCCGCTCTACATCGGTGCCACGCCCCTCCCCATCGCGGCATTCGTCGCCGCCGTGGTGAATGTGCTGCTGGTCATGGGTATGCGGGCGGTGGCCACCCGGCCGGCCGCGACGGCGCTGCCGGTGATCGGCTGGTTGTTCGGATTCCTGATCTGCTCGACCACCGGCCCCGGCGGTGATGTACTACTCACCGACAGCTGGACCTCGCCACTGCTGCTGGCCTGTGGAATCGTGCCGGTCGGACTGTATCTGTTCTGGCAGTCGTTCCTGCGGCCGAAGGATGCCGCTGCCGCGTCCTGAACCGGCGGTCATGGCGCGTAAGACGCAGCCGGGCAATGGATATCGGCGATCCGCTGTCGGGTGAGGAACTGTCGGTTAGTCTCTCAGGCGTTAGGTGTGGGTCTGCCGTCCGCGGACGGTGCGTTCAGGAAGTGGGGGCCGGTTGCTCTGCTGGCCGGTTGGCTCGGGTGCGCTGACACCCGACAACAGGAAGTTCGCCCGTGGTTGAGTGGTCGAAATTTCCTGGTCTGCCTGTGAAGAAACAACATACGCGTTGGCTGGGCCTGTTCAGCCGCGGTGTGCGCGGACGAGTCAGCGTACGAGTTCGCCTGCTCGCGATTGTGTTGATCTCGAGCGTCACCCTGCTCGCCCTCGGTGTGGGCGCGGCATCGTATCTGGTGCGGTCCGGACAGGACACTCGCGATTGGGCCGATCTGGCCAGCAGCACCACGTCTCCCGCGATCGCGGTGGTGCAGTCCTTCGAGGAAGAGCGGCGCCTGTCGCTACTGCACCTGGCGGGCGATCCGACGGCGGCCGCACTGCTCGCACCGGCGCGGGACGAATCGGATGCCGCTCTGGCTCGTCTGCTGGCCAAAGCCGACGCGGCGCGAAAGATGAATCCGGACGGTTCCGCTTCCGATATCGCCGCTTTCGATCAGCTGTATGCCAAGCTGCCGGAACTGCGCCGAGGCGTCGATTCCCGGCAGGCGCCACCGGATCAGGTGTTCGGTGTGTTCACCAAGGTCGTCGAGGTTGTCAGCGGGGCCTCCATGATCGCGGCCCGCGTGGCTCCGGATGCCGACATAGCCGTCCGGCTCGGATACGCGGTGGAGCCGCTGCGGGCGGCCGAAGCACTGTCCAAAGTGGTGACCTTCGGCGAATTGTCCTTGGTCACAAACGGTCTGACGGCCGAACAGTGGAGCCGGTTCACCGGCGCGCTGGGCGAATTCCGTGGCCAGATCTCGTATTCGCAGTCGGTACTGACCGGTGTGCGCAAGGAACAGCTCGACGCGATCATCGACGAGCCGTCGTGGGGCCCGGTCAACAGCATGGCCGATGCGATCGCCGTGCGAGGGCCGCTGACGACCAGCCCCGACTCCGAATCGAGCACGCGCGGCACCGAATCGACTCGCACCGGCAATGTGCGGATGGACTCCACGCCGTCGTTGCCGATGACCATGTCGGCCTGGCAGGAGGGGGCCACCCGGCTCGGAACCCAGCTACTGAGACTGTGGGAGGACCAGAGCCGCGACGCGCAGGTCGCGGCGCGTGCCGATGGCGATCGCACCACCGCCGGGTCGCTGTTCGGTGGCGGTGTGGTTCTGCTGTTGTCGTTCGGGGCGTTCCTGGCGGCGCTGGTACTGGCGAACCGGTTCATCGGCCGCATGCGCCGGCTGCGCAACGACACCTTGGAATTGGCCGATACCCGGCTGCCCGACATCATGCGACGGGTATCGGCCGGTGAGGCCGTCGACACCCCCACCGAGGTGTCGCGGCTGGATTTCGGCTCCGACGAACTGGGCCAGGTCGCGCACGCGTTCAACCGGGCGCAGGTGGTGGCGGTGTCGGCGGCGGTCGCGGAGTCGAACACCCGGGCCGGTATCAATACGGTCTTCCTCGACATCGCCCATCGCAGCCAGGCGCTGGTGCATCGCCAGCTGGCACTGCTGGATCAGGCCGAGCGCCACGAGGAGAACGCCGACCAGCTCGAGCTGCTGTTCCAGCTCGACCATCTGGCGACGCGAGCGCGGCGCAATGCCGAGAACCTGATCATTCTCGGTGGCAAACAGCCGGGGCGGCGCTGGCGGCAACCGGTCCCGCTGGTGGAGGTGGTGCGCGGTGCGGTGGCGGAAAGCCTGGACTACACCAGGATTCGCATCGGCCGCATTCCCAAGGTCCGGGTCAACGGCACCGCGGTCGCCGACATGATCCACCTGCTGGCCGAACTGATGGACAATGCCACCTCGTACTCGCCACCGCAGGCGGGGGTGGAGGTGTCCGCGTCGGTGGTCGGGCGCGGCGTCGCCGTGGAGGTGGTCGATCAGGGCCTGGGGATGGCCGCCGCCGATCTCGACCGGCGCAACGAGATGCTCACGCACCCACCGGAGTTCTCGGTGGCCGCGATGTCCAGCGACAACAGGCTGGGCCTGTTCGTGGTCGCGAAATTGGCCAACCGCCACGGTATTTCGGTGAAGCTGCGGGAATCGGTCCACGGCGGTCTGCGCGCGGTGGTGCTGGTGGGCGTCCCGGTCCTGGAAACCGCCGATCCCGCCGTCGCGGATTTCGATGATTCCGGGCCGGCCACCGGCGAATTCGCCGTGATCGGGCCGGCGCCGATCGCATCGCGGGGCCGGGCGGAGACCGATCTGCGCCCGGAACTCCCCACCCGGACTCCGAAGATCTCCCGGTCGCCCGAGGTCACCGGGCCACCGAAAACGACCTCGAACGGCGCGAAGCCCGCGGTCCCGGAGAACGCGGATCCCGACGAGGGCTCGCCGCGCTCCGCCTGGTTCACCTCCGCTTCGGAGCACCACACCCCCTCCGCACCAGGCATTTTCGGCACTCCGGTGACCGCGGCGAGCCCGGCGCCGCCCCGCACCGGGGGCGGTCGACCGCCGCTGCCGAAACGCATCCGCTCGTCTGCCGCGACCGATGCGCCCGCCGCCGGCACCAACACCGTCCGGCAGCGCACCGCCGATCAGGCGCGCAATCTGATCAGCGCCGTCGAGCGGGGAACCCGGCAGGGCCGCCGGGCACCCGCCGAATCCGGCGCGCCGACAACACGATCCGACACCCACGAAGGCGATGATGGCTACTTCCAATCGAAATGATGTCGGGTGGTTGCTCGACGACCTGGTCAAGGGGCTGACCGGAGTCCGCTACGCGGTTCTGCTGTCCACCGACGGCCTGCTGCTCGGTAATTCCTCGCAGCTCGAGACCTCCGATGCGGAGCGGTTCTGCGCGATGGCCTCGGCCCTGCACAGCCTGGCCCGCAGCGCCGGCCATCACTTCGATGCCGGCGGGGTGTGCCAGACCATGGTGGAACTCGACCGCGCGGTGCTGTTCATCACCGCCGCCGGTGACAACGCCTGCCTCGGATTGCTCGCCGCGGAGAACGCGGACCTGGGGATGGTGGCGTACGCGATGAACCAGACCGTGCAGCGGGTGGGCGCTCATCTGGCCGTCGACAGTCGCTGAGGTCCGCCGTACATGCCCAGCGGATACCCACCGGACGATGAGGATGCCTGGTTCGACGAGGAGGCCGGACCGGTGGTGCGGCTGTATGCCGTCACCCGCGGCCGCGGCCGTAGCGGTCGGCCGGAGCTGGACATGCTCACCCTGGTCGTCGACATCGGCCGGGGTACCGCGCTGCGCCGTCACGAACCCGAGTACGTCTCGATCGTGGAGCTGTGCCACACACCGCAGTCGGTGGCGGAAGTCGCCGCGCGACTGGGACTTCCGCTGACGATGACCAAGGTGCTGGTCGGAGATCTGATCGACGACGGCCGCCTGGAATATCGGCAGCCACGCCACGAGGACGCCGACGACGTCGACGTCCTGAAGGCGCTGCTGGACGGAATCCGCGGCCTGTGAGCCTCAATTCAAGCGGGCCGCAAGACGTTTGGCGTTCATGTAGGCGATGGCCTCGATCGACACCATCGGATTGACCCCGGAGGCGGTCGGGAAACACGAGCCGTCGGCGACGACGATGTTGTGCACATCCCAGGTGACGCCGTCGGGATCGGTCGCCGAGAATTCCGGCGATCCGCCCATCCGTGCCGAGCCCATGATGTGCAGCGCGCCCAACGCGCACTGTCCCGGTCCGTACCCCGCGACGGCACAGGCGGCGACGAATTCCTCGTGCGACCCGGCCTTGCCGGGCCGATACGCAGGTCCGGCCTGCTGTCCGGAGTAGATGCGCTGCGCACCGGCGGCCTCGAGAATCTCCGCGGCGCCGCCGATTCCGGTGTGCAGATGGTCGCGGTCGCGATCGGAGAGCCGATAGGAGACGATCGGCTCGCCCTGGCGGTCCACCCGGACACTGCCGTGGTCGCGATCGCGGGTGATCACTCCGACCGCGACCGATCTGCTCAGGTCCAGCAGATTCTCGCGATAGGCGGCGGACCCGCGCCAGTTCATGAATCCGACGCCCATACCGGGATGCAGCGGCCCGGTTTCGTAGATGACTCCATATCCCTCGCCGTCGAGATTGCGGTGCTGCCGACTGATCCGGGCCTGCATCCCACCCTCCCAGGGCCGGATCTCCTCGTCGAAGACCCCGAAGACGGCGGCCGCCGGATGCAGGCGCAGATAGCGGCCGATGTTGTCGTTGCCCAGCCCGGATCGGCGCAGCAGCGCGGGGGTCTGCAACGCACCGGCGGCCACCACGACCGCGCGGGCCCGTACGTCGATCGCGACTCCGGCCGAGGTCACGGCCGAAACCCCCTCGGCGCGACCGTTGTTCACCACGATCCGCCGGACATTCGCATCGACCACGAAGCGCGCGCCGTACGCGGCGGCATCGGCGAGCCAGGTCTTGGTCACCGACTGCTTCGCGCCCACCCGGCAGCCGTAGGGGCAGCGGCCGCATTCGACACCCGCGTCGCAGGCGTCGCCGACATTGCGGGGCAGCGCGTCGACATCCCAGCCTAGTGCGGTGGCACCGCGTTCGAGTACCCCGTCGCGCGCCGAGAGGGGGGAGTGGCGGTCGTTGACCCCGAGGCGTCGTGTCACCGCGTCGAGCGCGGCGCCGTATTCGTCGGTGGCGAACTGCGGTACCCCCAGTGCCGCCCATTCGGCACGCACCTCGTCGGGGGTGTTCAGCGAGGTGCTCCAGTTCACCACGGTGCCACCGCCCAGGCAGGTGCCCGCGACGAGGGTGATCTGCCCCTCGGTGCTAGCCGGTGGGCCGGGCGCGTACAGACCGAGCAGGGCGTCGAGTTCTCCGGTACCGAAATCCCGGTCGTCGTAATAATTTCCGCGCTCGAGCACGATCACGTCGAGCCCCGCCTGCGCGAGGACCGCCGCGGCGGTCCCACCCCCGGCGCCCGAACCGACCACGACGACATCGCAATCCAGCGTGGTCGGCTCGGTGGGCTTCTCGACCGACAGCGCCGGTGCCGCAGCGGCGCCGAGCTTTCCCGGCGGACCCGGATAGTCGATCGCCTTCCACAGCGGATTGCTTCCGGTGGCCCCCGGAGTGATGTTGTAGGACAGCAGCGCGGCCTGCTTCAGCGCCTGGAACAGTGTGCGCTTGGCCGCGATCCGGGATTCGCCGAGGCGCAGCAGGGTCTGCTCACGCTGTTCGCGCGTCAGTCCGGAGTACTTGCGGGGACCGTTGCCGAGCAGCAGACCGGCGATGCGCGAATCCCACAGATTCAGCAGCATGGTCAGCTGCTCACCTTCGGCCGGACGCGGATTTCGCCCCAGTATCTCGAAAACCGTATCCACGGAACCGAGTTCGGTGGCCGATGGCAGGTCCGCTCCGTCACCCGGCGTGAACGTATCGCAGATCAGCCCGAGGGCCGCGCGCTGTTTCGCTGTCGGTTCCATGAACTCCACCCTCTCGAATGTCGGGTGAGTTTTATCATGTTCGCCGAATCAGTGCTCACTTATTGGAGATCGACCGTTGAATTCATCGAATCAGCTGGAGAACTGTGGGTAACATATCGTGAGATCGAATCGCCCGTCCCGATAGCAGACGGTTTCGAGGTCGGTCCGTCGCGCGCTCACGCGATGCCGGGCGCCGGCCACTTGCCGCTGTCCACGGCCGGGGCGCGGTTGCCGAGATGGCCCGGCGTCACCTGTTCGATCAATGCCCAGGCCTGCTCCACCGGCAGATCGACGACGCTGTACTTCTTCTTTCCCGCGGCGCTCGCGGCGACGACGGTCGCCAGTCCCGCTCGGCGCTGGAAAAAGGTGCGGCGGACCGTCCAGCCGATGACGCCCGGGGCCTCGAGGCAGTCGCGGTCGCGTTCCAGGGCGCCGCGGCGAGTGATCAGCCAGACCGGTCGCGCGCCGTCGGAGGCGATCACGGCATGGCCGAGGCCGCGATAGCGTTCCTGGGCCAGTGCGGCCGAGGCCGGCACCAGTAGTACGAACAGCGTCCAGGCCCACACCGGAACATGGTGGCCGGTAAGGGAAATGACGAGCAATGCCGCCAGGGTGATCCATACCGGAATGAAGGCACGGGTGTAGCGGCGGCGGTGGGCGCGGGGGCCGTGCCGTTCGAGCGGTACCGAGGCGGGGGCCGTCGCGGTGTCGAGGTCGTCCCAGAGTGGTTGTGCCGGGGCGGAATTCGCATCTGTCGTGGCCGCGGCGCGGCGGGACGGGCTGGTGAGCAGCTGGGCGAGTGTGCGATCGACGGCGGCCCGCGGCGCCTGGGGGAGCAGCTTCTGCCGGGCCCCGGTCCCGGTCATGATGGCCTCGAGTTCGGCGCCGCCGGCCAGGCGCAGCAACAACGGCTCCCCGACCGTGGCGCCGCGCAGCCGGGACAGGTCGAGGGTGGTCTGCCGGGTGGTCAGCAGGCCGCTGCGGATGTGCAGGGCGGTGCCGTCGTCCACCACCCGGAGCCCGAAATATGTGGTGAGGTAGTGGATACAGGCGGCAATTGCCGCGATCACGAGCAGTGCGGCGACGGCGGCCACGACGGCCAGCACGATGAACGCCGCGCTGTGCCTGCTCAATCCGCGCACCGCCTCGGAACGCACCAGCACATCGGCCACGCCCACCTTGGCGGCCAGGCCGACCACCGGCCCGACGATCGCCAGCCCGGTCAGCGACAGTGGGGCGTAGCGCACCCACTGCGGTCGCCAGTGGCCGATCTCGGTGCCGTCGGCGGGTGCGTCGCCACTGCCGCGCCGCAGCGCACGCGCCAGGGCGGCGCGTCTGCCGCCCGGCGCCACCGTGGCGGTGTCCGCAGCCGGCAGTGCGGGCCCGGCGCCGGCATCCGGCCGCTCGGACCCCGCTCGATCGAGTAGCAGCGCGCGCAGTTCCGGAACCTGCCGTGCGTCGACGCCGTCCAGATGGAAACGTTCTTCGCGATCGGCGTGTCGCCCGGTACCGATGACCAGCCGCACCAGGCCGAGCATCCGGTGCATCACATCGGCCTGAACGTCCACCGAGCGAATCCGCGACCGCGGCACGGTCAGCGTCCGGCGTTGCAGCAGTCCGCGCCGCAATTGCACGGTATCGGGACCGATCCGGTAGGTCGTGGTGAACCAGCGGGCCAAGGCCAGGACCACGATGATCCCGGCGACCACGGGACTCCACGCGGGATTGTCGCTCTGGCTGCCCACGATCACCGCGCCGATCAATACCGGGATGTATTTGGTCAGCTCCCGCACCGGATGGATCAGCAGCATCCGCTTGTCGAGCCGCCGCCATTCGGCATCGGCGGCCGGCACGGTGGCGACATCGATGGCCTGGGCGTCGGTGACCACGGCATCCGATTCCGCCCCATCGTGCGACGAGCCGAGCGCCGATCCCTGCCCGCCGACCCCGTGCGCACTCGGGGTGTGGTTCTCGGACGTGCTCATCCGGTGCGTCCCGGGAACATCTCCGACCCCGGCGCCGATTCGACCCTGGCGGTGTTGACGAGATGAGACATTGCCGGCCTCCCTGTGGGGCGGTTGGTGGCGCGGTCCGAGCTGGGAAGTCCCCGGCTGCCGCCGTGCGGAACGGTTACGTGGCGTCCTCCCGGTGTAGTGCCGCGATCTCGGTCAGCTGCCGCACCGTGCGCTCCGCGACGTCCAGATCCAGTGCCACGATCCGTACGGCCCCGGCCGACGACGCCGTCGTCACGGTCACGGTGGCCAGCCCGAACAGCTGCTCGAGCGGACCTCGATGGGTGTCGACGGTCTGTACCCGGGTGATCGGCGCGATCCGGCTCTCCTGGGTGAACCAACCGGTCCGGGTGTACACCGCCGTCTCGGTGATCTCCCACCGATGCACCGCATAGCGCCACAGCGGCACCACCAGCACACCGAATCCTCCCAGGACCACCGCGGCCACCACCAGTGCCCACGCCCACGGCCGGCGCGCCGGGTCGAGGATCAGCCAGACCACCCCGCCTGCCAGTACGAGCGACCAGAAAATCGCTGGTCCGGTGGCCCAGAGCAGGGGTGCCCGGGTGCTCGCCCGCCACGCCGGTGGGGCCGGTGTCGTGCGCGACGGCGAGGAATCCAGCGACCGGATCATGTCGCCATCGTGGCACGAATTGGTGAAACCGAGTCGCCGCGGCAGGAATAACCCGCGCCCGGCGCCGGGTTGACTCACGTCACAGGGCACCGAAGGGAGAACACTCGGATGGTTGGCGCATGATCGACGGCGTGACAGAGCAACCGAACACACCGTCATCCTCGGCCATGCGCCGGGCCTTGCGACGGGCGCGGGACGGAGCGACGCTCAATCTCGACGAGGCCGTGGTTCTGCTCCATGCGCGTGGTGATGACCTGGTGGACCTGTGTACCTCCGCGGCGCGCGTCCGGGACGCGGGATTACGGGAGACGTACTCGGGCGAAACCCTGCCCATCACCTATTCGCGCAAGGTCTTCATCCCGGTCACCCGTCTGTGTCGCGACAAGTGTCACTACTGCACATTCGTCACGGTGCCCGGCAAGCTGCGTGCCGAGGGACACGGGATGTACCTCGAGCCCGACGAGATCCTCGACATCGCTGCGCGCGGTGCCGAATTGGGCTGTAAGGAAGCACTTTTCACACTGGGTGACCGCCCGGAGGATCGCTGGCCCGAGGCACGCCAGTGGCTCGACGAACGCGGTTACGACTCCACCCTCGACTATGTGCGGGCCATGTCGATCCGGGTGCTCGAGGAGACCGGCCTGCTCCCGCACCTGAACCCCGGCGTGATGAGCTGGGCGGAGATGTCGCGGCTCAAGCCGGTCGCACCGTCGATGGGCATGATGCTCGAGACCACCTCCGAGCGCCTGTTCACCGAGCGTGGCCAGGCCCACTACGGCAGTCCGGACAAGGATCCGAAGGTCCGGCTGCGCGCACTGACCGACGCCGGGCGACTGAGTATCCCGTTCACCACCGGCATCCTGGTCGGCATCGGCGAGACCTACGCCGAGCGTATCGATTCGATCCTGGAGATTCGTAAGTCGCACAAGGCTTTCGGGCACGTCCAGGAGGTGATCGTGCAGAACTTCCTGGCCAAGGCTGATACCGCCATGCGCGACACCCCCGATGCCGATCTGGCCGAATTCCGCGCCACCATCGCGGTGACCCGGCTACTGCTGGGGCCGAAGATGCGCATTCAGGCCCCGCCGAATCTCGTCTCGCTGGCCGAATGCCGTGCTCTGATCGATGCCGGAGTCGACGACTGGGGCGGGGTCTCGCCGCTGACCCCCGACCATGTGAATCCGGAACGGCCCTGGCCGAATCTGGAGGTCCTCGCCGAGGTCACCGCCGCGGCCGGGTACACGCTCACCGAGCGCCTGACGGCTCATCCGAAGTATGTGCTCGCCGGGAATCCGTGGATCGACCCGCGGGTCCAGGGCCACGTCGCGGCACTGGCCGATCCGGGAACCGGGCTGGCCGCCGAGGTGAATCCGACCGGCCGGCCGTGGCAGGAACCGGATCAGTCCTGGGAGTCGGTGGGCCGCACCGACCTCAACACCTCGATCGACACCGAGGGACGCAACACCGAGGCCCGCAGCGACGCGGCGCTCGAGGGTGACGGCCTGGGTGCGTTCGGCGATTGGGAAACTGTTCGTGAACAGGTACTTTCGCTGTCGGCGCCGGTCAAGCTGGACACCGATGTGCTGAGTGCGCTGCGGGCCGCGGAGAAGGATCCGGCCGGTCTCACCGATGCCGAATATCTGGCGCTGGCCACTGCCGACGGTGCCGAACTGGACGCGATCACGGCCCTGGCCGATCAGTTGCGCCGCGACACCGTGGGTGACGACGTCACCTACGTGGTGAACCGGAACATCAACTTCACCAACATCTGCTACACCGGCTGCCGGTTCTGTGCTTTCGCCCAGCGCAAGGGCGATGCCGACGCCTTCTCCCTCTCCGCCGACGAGGTCGCCGAACGGGCCTGGGAAGCACACGTCGAGGGTGCCACCGAGGTGTGCATGCAGGGTGGTATCGATCCGGATCTGCCGGTCACCGGATACGCCGATCTGGTGCGGGCGGTGAAGAAGCGGGTGCCGTCGATGCACGTCCACGCGTTCAGTCCGATGGAGATCGTCAACGGTGCCTCCCGCGGGGGCCAGAGTGTGCACGACTGGCTGACCGCATTGAAAGAGGCCGGGCTCGACACGATTCCGGGTACCGCCGCGGAAATCCTCGACGACGAGGTGCGCTGGGTGCTCACCAAGGGCAAACTGCCCGCCTCGGCCTGGATCGATGTGATCACCACCGCGCACAAGGTGGGCATCCGGTCCAGCTCGACCATGATGTACGGCCATGTCGACAACCCGCAGCACTGGGTCGGCCATCTACGGGTGTTGCGCGGCATCCAGGACGAGACCGGTGGTTTCACCGAATTCGTACTGCTGCCGTTCGTGCATCAGAGCGCGCCGCTGTATCTGGCGGGTGCGTCCCGGCCGGGACCCACGATCCGCGACAACCGCGCCGCGCACGCGCTGTCGCGCATCATGCTGCACGGGCGGATCGACAACATCCAGACCAGCTGGGTGAAACTCGGCGTGACGGGCACCCGGGTCATGCTCAACGGTGGGGCCAACGATCTGGGCGGTACCTTGATGGAGGAGACCATCTCCCGGATGGCGGGTTCCGAACACGGCTCGGCCAAGACGGTGGCGGAACTGGTCGAGATCGGGGAGGGGATCGGCCGCCCCGTGCGGGAACGGACCACCACGTACGGAATACCGAAACACCAGGTGTCGGCGTTGCCGCTCTCGGTCGGGTGATCGGCCGGGCGAGCGGCGCCGACTCGGTCAAGTTAGGCAAGGCTGACCAGCGGTCGGGTCGGTCACCGGGATAATGTTGCGCGGGCGGAAGTGTCCCGCAGGCAAGGACAGACTAGGAGAGCGGCAGTGCCGTACATCATCGCTGAACCGTGCGTTGACGTGAAGGACAAGGCGTGCATCGAGGAATGCCCGGTGGATTGCATCTACGAGGGCAACCGCATGCTGTACATCCATCCGGACGAGTGCGTGGACTGTGGTGCATGTGAGCCGGTCTGTCCGGTGGAGGCGATCTTCTACGAAGACGACACCCCGGATCAGTGGAGCGGCTACGTCAACGCCAACGTCGATTTCTTCGACGATCTCGGTTCGCCGGGTGGCGCGACCAAGGTGGGCAAGACCGACTTCGACCCGCCGTTCATCGCCGCGCTCCCGCCGATGGCAGCAGAGTAGGTAGTGCCTCGGTGATCCGCGATCGCGTGCGGGTCAGCAGTCTGCTGCCCGATTTTCCCTGGGACACCATCGCCGCGGCCAAGGCGCGCGCCGCCGCGCATCCCGACGGCATCGTCGATCTGTCGGTGGGTACACCGGTCGATCCGGTGGATCCGTCGATCCGTGCCGCGCTGGCCTCGGTGGCGGAGGTGCCCGGATATCCCACCACCTACGGCACTCCCGAATTGCGGGCGGCCGCGGTGGCGGCGGTGGCACGCCGGTTCGGTATGACCGGCATCGATTCCGATGCGGTTCTGCCGGTGATCGGTACCAAGGAACTGATCGCGGGTCTGCCGCGCCTGCTCGGTCTCGGTGCCGCAGACCTGGTGGTGATCCCGGAGGTGGCGTACCCGACCTACGAGGTCGGCGCGCTGCTGTCGGGTTCGCGAATCCTGCGGGCGGACGGGATGACTCGGCTCGGACCGGAGTCGCCGGCGCTGATCTTTCTGAACTCGCCGTCGAACCCCACCGGCAAGGTGCTGGGCATCGATCACCTGCGCAAGGTGGTCGCCTTCGCCCGTGAGCGCGGTGCGATCGTCGCCTCCGATGAGTGCTATCTGGGGCTGACCTGGGATGCCGAGGCGGTGTCGATTCTGGATCCGCGGGTCAGCGACGGTGATCACACGGGTCTGCTGGCCATCCACTCGCTGTCCAAGACCTCGAATCTGGCGAGTTACCGTGCCGGTTTCGTCACCGGTGATGTCGAGCTGGTGCGCGAACTGCTCGAGGTCCGCAAGCACTCCGGCATGATGGTGCCCTATCCGATCCAGGCCGCCATGACGGCGGCGCTGACCGACGACCAGCACGAGGTGGTGCAGCGCGAGCGTTATCGCGCGCGCCGCGAGGTGCTGCGAAAGGCTCTGGAGGAGTCGGGTTTCCGCGTCGACCACTCCGAGGCCGGACTGTATCTGTGGTCGACGCGGGGTGAGAACTGCCGCACCACGCTGGACTGGCTGGCCGAGCGTGGCATCCTCGCCGCCCCCGGCGATTTCTACGGCCCCACCGGTACCGAACACGTTCGTATCGCGCTGACCGCCACCGATGAGCGGATCGCCGCCGCGGCGGTGCGGCTGTCCGCCTGAGTCGTACCTCTCGAGGTTGCCGGCGTCGCTTCGGCAATCACCGGGAGGTCTGGATTGCGCGACGCGCGCGGTCCGCGACGGTTTGCCGGGGCATCGGCGCACAGCCGGACTAGCCTGGGGTTATGGACGCTGTCACGGTTGTCCCGACTCCGGCGAACGAGCCGGTCCACTCGTATGCGCCGGGGAGCCGGGAACGAGAACTACTGGTCGGCAAACTTGCCGAAATCTCCGGCCGAACGGTCGATGTGCCGCTGGTGATCGGCGGTAAACATCGACCCGGAACCGGTACCCGCTCCGATATCGTGATGCCGCATCGGCACGAGCATGTCCTGGGTACCTACGCGGATGTGACGCAGGAGGAGGGCCGCGCCGCGATCGAGGCCGCGACGGCCGCGGCGCCGGACTGGCGGGCGCTGCCGTTCACCGAACGCGCCGCGGTGCTGCTGCGGGCGGCCGATCTCCTGGCCGGGCCGTGGCGGGAGACAGTGGCCGCCGCGACCATGCTGGGGCAGTCGAAATCGGTGTATCAGGCCGAGATCGACGCTCCCTGCGAGCTGGTGGACTTCTGGCGGTTCAATGTCGCCTTCGCGAGTAATATTCTCGCGCAGCAGCCGGAATCGTCTGCGGGCGTGTGGAATAGGATGGATTACCGTCCGCTGGAGGGGTTCGTCTACGCGATCACCCCGTTCAATTTCAGCGCGATCGCCGGGAATCTGCCGACCGCACCGGCCCTGATGGGCAACACCGTGGTGTGGAAGCCCTCGCCCACCCAGACGCTGGCCGCGTACTACACGATGCGGGTGCTGGAGGAGGCCGGGCTGCCGCCGGGGGTGATCAATCTGGTCACCGGTAGCGGCATCGAACTGTCCGAGGTGGCGCTGACCGATCCGCGCCTGGCCGGTATCCACTTCACCGGATCGACCCGAACCTTCCAGCAGCTGTGGCAGCAGGTGAGCTCGAATATCGGTAACTACCACGGCTATCCGCGGCTGGTGGGGGAGACCGGCGGGAAGGATTTCATTCTCGCGCACCGCTCGGCCGATCCGGATGCGTTGCGTACCGCGATGATTCGCGGCGCCTACGAGTATCAGGGGCAGAAGTGCTCGGCCGCCTCTCGTGCCTACGTTCCGCGCTCGCTGTGGCGGGAGATGGGCGACGATTTCCGCACCCAGGTCGACGAACTGAGCTACGGCGACGTCGCCGATCTGGCGAATTTCGGTGGCGCCGTGATCGATCGGCGCTCCTACGACAAGAACGTCGCCGCCATCGAGCGCGCTCGCGGCGCCGGGATCACCATCGCGGCCGGTGGCACCTACGACGACGGTACGGGCTGGTTCGTCCGGCCCACGGTACTGCTGGCCGACAACCCACGCGACGAGGCGTTCAGCACCGAGTACTTCGGGCCGATCCTGTCGGTGTACGTCTACGACGACGCTGATCCCGGAGCCTTCGATTCGATGCTGACAGAGGTGGATTCGGCCGCACCCTATGCCCTGACCGGCGCGGTCTTCGCGCGCGATCGGGCCGCGATCGACCGGGCGGCCACCGCACTGCGCTTCACCGCGGGCAATTTCTACATCAACGACAAACCCACCGGCGCGGTGGTCGGTCAGCAGCCCTTCGGCGGTGCGCGTGCTTCCGGCACCGATGACAAGGCCGGGTCGTATCTGAATCTGCTGCGCTGGGTGGCGCCCCGGACGCTGAAGGAAACCTTCGTACCGCCAACGGATCACCGCTATCCGCACATGGAGCAGGAATGAACCCCGACCCGGTCGCCGCCCATGGTGCGGGCGGTCGCACCGTCGGATCGGGGCCGGGCCGGCGGTCGATTTCGCCGCATCGGCGGCCGGGCAGTGGCGTGGCTCCCAGGGCTCCCAGGGCTCCCAGGCCATGTCCCATCGGGAATCGGCCGTGAATCCGTTGCGCCCGGCGATTCTCGCGGCCGCCGGATCGACGCGAATGAAGCGGGCGATCACGGGTTTTCCGGTCACGGCCGAAGTGGTTCATCGATTCGTGGCGGGGGAATCCCGCGCCGAACTCGCCCCGGTTGTGGCCGACTTGCTCGGCAGTGGGCGTTCGGTCAGTGTCGATTTCCTGGGCGAGTACACGACCGAGCGGCCGATGGCCGATGACGCGGTCGCCGAATATCTCGCGTTGATGGATGAACTGGCCCAGTGGAATCGGTGGGCGAATGGGCCGTCCGGGTGGTCGGTTGCGCCGGTGGAGGTTTCGGTGAAACTGTCGGCGCTGGGGCAGGCGCTGGGGCCCGAAGGCCCGGATATCGCGGCGGCAAATCTCCGGACCCTGTGCGCACGAGCGGAGCAGGCGGGGGTGTGGATCACCGTGGACGCGGAGGATCACACCACCACCGCGACCACCGAGGCGACGGTACGAAACCTGCGCGCGGACCATCCCTGGCTAGCGGTGGCCACTCAGACCTATCTGCGCGATGCGGAGCGCCGCTGTGCCGCCGCGGCGGCCGAGGGGGCGCGAATCCGCTTGTGCAAGGGCGCTTATCGCGAACCCGAGAGTGTCGCCTATCAGCGCTCCGCCGAGGTGGACGAGTCCTATCTGCGCTGTCTGGAACTGCTGATGGGCGGCTCGGGCTATCCGATGGTCGCCACCCACGATCCGGTGATGATCGCCGCCGCCGATCATATGGCCGGCCAGAACGGCCGTGTCCCGGGCGATTTCGAATTCCAGATGCTCCACGGCATCCGGTCGATCGAACAGCACCGGCTCGTCGAGGCCGGGCACTCGGTCCGCGTCTACGTGCCCTACGGAACCCAGTGGTACGGCTATCTGATGCGCCGATTGGCCGAGCGCCCGGCCAATCTCGGATTCTTCCTGCGGGCCCTGACCGAGCGGCGTTGACGGTCGGGCGGTTACACCAGCGGACGGCCGAAACGGCGGCGCAGCCGCATGTCCGCGAGATAGAAATTGAACGGGAACAGCCGGATCACCACGGGCATCCGAGTCGATACCGCGGCGATCGACTTCAGGATGAAGCGGAAGCGACGCTCATCACGGGCGGTCCAGCGCATCCCCATCTCGTCGCGCAGGTGTTGCGGCAGCAGCGCGGTGACGGTGAACCGGTGGAAACGCCCGGCCAGCACCTGGATCGGACGCGGCTGCATCTTCAGATCGATCAGATCGTCGAAGTAGGCGCGCACCGGCTCGTCGATGGTCTTGGTGGCGAGATTCTCCTCCCAGTACGCGTAGAAGGCGTCCCGGCCGGCCGGCCACATCTCCGGGCGCATCTGCAGAGTGGTGCCGAGCCGGATGCTGTACCGGTAGAACCGCTCGGCGAGTTCGGGGTCCATCGGGCCGCGCATCCGCTGGTACAGATCGTCGACGCCCCAGTACAGGCAGGCCGCCACCCACAGTTGCAGCTTCGGGTCGAAGGCGTTGTACTTGACCGGGCTGTCCGGTCCCGAATGCACCGGCCGGTGCGAGGCGTTGACCGCCTCCCGGTAGGTCTCGCGATCCTTGTCGTCGCCCAGCCACGCCACCGCGAGGTAGGTCAGCGTCGTGCGCAGCCGCTTGAGCGGGTGCAATGTCACCTTGCCGCTGTCGACGGTGCTCTCGAGCACGCCGTACCCCACCGGCGGGTGGCTGAGCTGCATGATCACATTCGCCGCGCCGCCGAGGAAGGCGGCCACGCCGTCGATGTGTTCGCGGACCGTCTCGGGAGTCAGTTCGGTACCCGGAATCTCGGGTTCGTGATCGGTCGCGCGCAGGTGGGCGGTCATCGTCGACTCGTCTCCTGTTCCTCCTCGCCAGGAGGCGAGCGAAAGTATGAGAAGCTTTGTTCCCAACCTTCTCATCGGTGTGACATCATGTCAATCGGACGCCGATGCCGCTGTGGGAAGATGTCGGAATGAGAGGAATGGCCATGGGCGACTCGACCAGTCTCTCCAAGCGGCTGTTGCCGCTGGTCCGTGGCGCGGGGCCGGAGGATCGGAATCAGACCACGGTCCTCGAGGCCGCGTTGCTGGCATTCCTGGATTTCGGTATCAAACGCACGAGCATGGTCGAGGTGGCGCGCCGCGGGCGGCTGTCGCTGGCCACGCTGTATCGGCGCTTCGCCGGCAAGCCGGATCTGATCCAGGCCGTGGGGCTGTGGCAGGCGCGGCAGTTCGTGGAGCAGGTCGACGCCGCGGTGCAGCGCCAGATCGAACGCGATGCCGGCGCCGAGGAGCAGATCGTCGAACTGTTCGTGGCCTTCCTGGACGGTCTGCGCGGTAACAAACTGCTCGACCGGTTGCTGACCACCGAACCGGAGATCGTGCTGCCCTATCTCACCGTGCAGGGCGCGCCGGTGATCGAGCTGGGCCGTGACTACGTCGCCGAGTTCATCACCCGGCTGCAGGCGGAAGGCAAACTGCCGCAATATGATCCGCTGCCGCTGGCGGAAATGGTCGCCCGCAACGCGCTGTCGATGGCACTCACCCCGCAGACGCTGATTCCGGTGGACGACGAACAGGCCGGCCGGCAGTTCGCCCGCGACCACGTGGTACCCGGCTTCCGCATCCGGTGAGGTGTGGTGATCGGCTCACACCAGCCGCAATCCCAGCCGTCGCCGCAGCCGCATGTCCGTGAGGTAGGCGTTCACCGGAAACATCTTCAGCTGCTTGGGGACTCGATCCTCGACGGCACCCACCGCGTGCAGCAGGCGTGCCAGGCGGCGGTCGTCGGTATCGCTCCAGGGCAGGCCCATCTGGTCGCGCAGGTGCTCGGGGAGCAGGCCGGCGACGATCCAGCGGTGAAAACGCCCGAACGCCAACGGGATCGGCTGCGGGAACATTCGTAGATCCACCAGATCGCGGAAGTAGTCCCGGATCGGCGGATCGATGTGTGTGGCCGCGAGCTGTTCGGACCAGTAGTGATCGAAGGCCGCTCGGTCGGCCGGCCACATCGACTGCGGCATCTGCAGTGTGGTGCCGAAGCGGGCGGCATGCCGATAGAAGGCTTCGGCCCGGTCCGGCGCCATCGGGCCGTGCATGCGCTCGTAGAGATCGCGCGATCCCCAGTACAGACAGGCCGCCACCCACAGTTGCAGCCGCGGATCGAAGGCGTTGTAGCGCACGGGACTGTCGGCGGTGGAGCGCACCGCCCGATGCTGCCGGTCCACCGCCGCGCGATAGGCGGACCGCTCCTCCTCGGTGCCCAGCATGGCCACCGCCAGATAGGTGAGGGTGGTGCGGGTGCGCTTGAGCGGATGCAGCATGACCTTGCCGCTGTCCACGGTGCTCTCCACCACGCCGTAGCCGACCGGTGCCAGCGACAGTTGCATGATCACATTGGCCGCCGCACCGAAGAACGCGGCCGATCCGTCCAGATGCGCGGCGACATCGTATTCGGCGGTCGCCGCGGACGTCGTGCGAAGTGATGTGGTCATCGCCGACCCCCAACTCGCGTGAGAAGACTATGCATCGACAGTCTCACCGCCTCACGGCACTGTCAATAGTCCCGGGGGTGACGGAGACGAAGCCGCAATGTCGCCGCGCGCCGACGTCGCGATCCCGGCCGACGCCCCGGATTGATAGGTTGAACCGGTGTCCCGGTCGCTGCTGCCCTCCCTGAATCCGGCCGCGGTGGCCGCCGGATACGACATCCCCGATGCGGTCACCATCGATGGTGAAACCCTCTCGCGTAGTGATCTGGTCGGTGCCGCCACCTCGGTCGCCGAGCGGGTCGCCGGTGCCGGACGGGTCGCCGTGCTGGCTCGCCCGACCGCCACCACGGTGCTGGGAATTCTCGGCTGCCTGATCGCGGGCGTGGCCGCCGTACCGGTGCCGCCCGATGCCGGATCGGCCGAACTCGAGCACATCCTCACCGATTCCGGCGCGCGTGCCTGGCTCGGCGCCGCACCCGAGGGGGCCACCCTGCCGGTGATTCCGGTGCGCAAACACGCCCGCTCCTGGCACAGCTATCCCGAACCGGCCCCGGAGACAACGGCTTTCATCCTCTACACCTCGGGCACCACGGGTGCGCCCAAAGGTGTGCTGCTCACTCGGGGCGCCATCGCCACCGGGCTCGATGCCCTGTTCGACGCGTGGTCCTGGACCGCCGACGACGTTCTCGTGCACGGACTTCCGCTGTTCCACGTCCACGGCCTGATCCTGGGCGTACTGGGTCCACTGCGAATCGGCAGTGCGCTGGTGCACACCGGTGGACCCACACCGGCCGCCTATGCCGAGGCCGCCGGCACCCTGTATTTCGGGGTGCCAACGGTCTGGTCGCGAATCGCCGAAGATCCCGACGCGGCACGGCAATTGGCGAAGGCGCGCCTGCTGGTGTCGGGCAGCGCGCCGCTGCCGGTACCGGTGTTCGAGCGGCTGGCCGAGCTCACCGGTCACGCTCCGGTGGAGCGATACGGCATGAGCGAAACCATGATCACGCTGTCCACCCGTGCCGACGGCGAACGCCGCCCCGGCTGGGTCGGGCTGCCGGTCACGGGTGTGCAGACCCGGCTGCGCGACGAGGCCGGTGCGCCGGTGCCCCACGACGGCGAGAGCATCGGCGGACTGCAGGTGCGCGGGCCCATGCTGTTCGACGGCTATCTGAACCGTCCCGAGGCCACTGCCGCCTGCTGGACCTCCGACGGCTGGTTCGTGACCGGTGATGTGGCGGCCATCGATGCCGACGGCTTCCATCGCATCGTCGGCCGCGAATCGGTGGATCTCATCAAGTCCGGTGGTTATCGCATCGGAGCGGGGGAGATCGAGACGTGTCTGCTCGGTCATCCCGGTGTCGCCGAGGTCGCGGTGGTCGGAGTGGCCGACGACGATCTGGGCCAGCGCATCCGCGCCTACGTGGTGCCGCGGTCGGCCGGGATATCCGAGCTCGAATTGATCGACTTTGTCGCGGAACGGCTTTCGCAGCACAAGCGCCCGCGCGAGGTGGTCACGGTGACCGAACTGCCGCGCAATGCCATGGGCAAGGTGCAGAAGAAGTTGCTCGGGTGAGCCGGCATCCGTCGTCGACGGTGTGCCGAATTGACCTGCACCGTACTCGAGGTTCTAAGGTCAGCCCATGATCGCAACGCTGTCCGCGGCCCAGATCGAGTATCTGGCAGGTCAACGACTGGGCCGGTTGGCCACCATCCGCCCCGACGGCTCACCGCAGAACAATCCGGTGGGTTTCCGTTACAACGAAGCGCTCGGCACGATCGATATCGCAGGCCACAACATGGGGGCCTCGCAGAAGTTCCGCAATCTCGCCAAGGAGGAGCGGGTGTCCTTCGTCGTCGACGACATCGCCTCGGTCGATCCGTGGCGGGTGCGCTGCCTCGAGATCCGGGGTGTGGCGCAGGCGCTGCCGGATGTGGAGACCTACCTCGAGGGCGGTTCCCGTGAACTGATCCGCATCGCCCCGGAACGTGTCCTGGCCTTCGGAATCGAGTGATCGGCCGACTCCCCCTTCCTGCCGGATCGAGCGGGAAGGGGGAGTCCGGCGAATCAGTTGGCGTGCAGTGCGGCGTTGAGCTCGATGCCGGTGCCCTTGCGCGCGACCACCTCGACGCTGCCGCTGAGAGAGTTACGGCGGAACAGCAGATTCGATCGCCCGGACAGCTCCGCGGCCTTGATCGCGCCACCGTCGGGCAATGCGACCTTGGTGCCGGCGGTCACGTAGAGCCCGGCCTCGATCACGCAGTCGTCACCCAGCGAGATGCCAAGACCGGCGTTCGCGCCGAGCAGGCAGCGCTCGCCGATCGAGATGACCTGCTTACCGCCACCGGACAGCGTGCCCATGATGGAGGCGCCGCCACCCACATCGGAACCGTCGCCGACGACCACGCCCGCCGAGATCCGGCCCTCGACCATGGACGCGCCGAGGGTACCGGCGTTGAAGTTCACGAAACCCTCGTGCATGACCGTGGTGCCCTCGGCCAGATGCGCGCCCAGCCGGACGCGGTCGGCATCGGCGATGCGTACCCCGGCGGGCAGCACATAGTCGACCATGCGCGGGAACTTGTCGACGCCGTACACGGTGACCGGCCCGCGGGCCCGCAACCGGGCGCGAACCAGTTCGAACTCCTCGACCGAACAGGGGCCGTGGTTGGTCCAGACCACATTGGCCAGCAGGCCGAACTGCCCCTCGAGGCTGGCGCCGTGCGGGGCGACCAGACGATGCGAGAGCAGATGCAGCCGCAGGTAGACGTCGTGGGTGTCGACCGGTGCCGCCGCCAGATCGGCGATCGTGGTGCGGACCGCGACCACCTCGACCCGCCGGGCCTCGTCGGGGCCGACCAGTTCGGCGAAACGGGCGTACTCGGGATCGGTGGGGCTCAGCCGCTCGGTGCCGGCGTCATCGAATTCGCCCAGCTCCGGATACGGATACCAGGTGTCGAGAACCGTACCGTTCACGGTGACGGTCGCCAGGCCGACTGCGGATGCTCCCTGTGTGCTCACGGCAGATCAGCCTACTGGGTGCAGGCCGCGAGGTGGTGGGCTCCCCGGGGCCTCGGTGTTCGCCCGGGTCGTGAGTACTGCGAACAATTACCCTTGTCCGGGTGACCATCGATCTGCGCGCCGACCCGATCTCGATCACCGCCGCCCTCGTCGACATTCCCAGTGTCTCGCGGGACGAAGCGGCGATCACCGACACCGTCGCGTGGGCCCTGCGCGAGCAGACCGAGGGATTCGAGGTGCTGCGGCACGGCAATACCGTGCTGGCGCGCACCAACCGGGGCCTGCCGACCCGGGTCGTCCTCGCCGGACATCTCGACACCGTGCCCATCGCCGACAATGTGCCGGGCCGCTTCGAGGTCGTCGACGGGGAGGAGGTGCTGTGGGGCTGCGGCACCGTCGACATGAAATCCGGTGATGCGGTCTTCCTGCATCTGGCCGCGACCGTCGCCGATCCGATCTGCGATCTGACCCTGATCTTCTACGACTGCGAGGAGATCGCGGCCGAGTACAACGGTCTGGGCCGCATCGAACGGGAACTGCCGGAATGGCTCGACGGCGATCTGGCCATCCTGGGCGAGCCGTCGGGTTCCTGGATCGAGGCCGGTTGCCAGGGCACGCTGCGGGTGCGGCTCGGCCTCGGCGGTACCCGCGCGCACACCGCGCGGGCCTGGCTGGGCGACAACGCGATTCACAAACTGGCGCCGGTGCTGCAGCGGCTGCGCGACTACGTCCCGCGGCAGGTCGAGATCGACGGGTGCACCTATCGCGAGGGGTTGTCCGCGGTGAAGATCTCCGGTGGTGTGGCCGGCAATGTGGTGCCCGACGAGGCCGAGGTGCTGGTCAATTTCCGGTTCGCCCCCGATCGCAGTGTCGAGGAGGCGACCGAGCATGTGCGCGCGGTGTTCGACGGCCTGGATGTGAGCTTCGAACGGACCGACGGTGCACCGGGCGCGCTGCCCGGCCTGTCCGCTCCGGCGGCCCGGGATCTGGTCGAGCAGGTGCACGCGCACGGCGGTGGCGGGGTGCGGGCGAAGTACGGCTGGACCGATGTGTCCCGGTTCGCGGCCCGCGGAATTCCGGCGGTCAATTTCGGGCCCGGCGACCCCAATCTGGCGCACAAGGTCGACGAACGGGTGCCCACCGCGCAGATCACGACGGTCACCGAGATCCTGCGCAACTACCTGACCGGCGGCAAGGAGTGAACCGGTAGGTTTGCCGGTATGTCCACCGAGTTCGAACCCGCGCAGGCCAGAGCCCCTAAATCGACTCCGAAATATCGCGGCCCGATCATGTTGCGGCGAGAGCGGAAACAGGGCGTCGGTACCACCGATCAACATCTGCTCGACGGGCGCGGGCCCACCGACTGGGTGCACACCGACCCGTGGCGGGTACTGCGAATTCAGAGTGAGTTCGTGGAGGGTTTCGGCGCGCTGGCGGAAATCCCCAGGGCGGTGGCGGTTTTCGGGTCGGCGCGCACGCAGGCCGAGACGCCCGAGTACGAGGCGGCCCGTGCGATCGGCGCGGCACTGGCCGACGCGGGCTTCGCGGTGATCACCGGCGGTGGTCCCGGTGTGATGGAGGCGGCCAATCGCGGTGCCTGTGAGGCAGGCGGTTTCTCGATCGGCCTCGGCATCGAACTGCCGATGGAAGTCGGCCTCAACGAGTGGGTCGATCTGGGTATCAACTTCCGCTACTTCTTCGCCCGTAAGACGATGTTCGTCAAATACTCCCAGGCGTTCATCTGCCTGCCGGGCGGGTTCGGCACCCTGGACGAGTTGTTCGAGGCGCTGACGCTGGTGCAGACCCACAAGATCACCCGCTTCCCGATCGTGCTGTTCGGCACGCGCTACTGGTCGGGGCTGGTCGACTGGATGCGGGATTCGCTGGCCGGCTCCGGCAAGATCGCACCGGAGGACCTCGGTCTGCTGCACGTCACCGACAGCGTGGACGAGGTGGTGCGGGTCGTGCTGCACGCCGCCGCGCATCGCGGTGAGGACTCCACCGGAACGGAGGATCAGTGGTGACCGGACGTCCTTTCGCGGTCTGCGTGTACTGCTCGGCCAGTGCCACCGACCCCGCCGCCTTGCGGCTGGCGGCCGACGTGGGTACCGAAATCGCCCGCCGCGGCTGGGAATTGGTGTCCGGCGGCGGGCACGTATCGATGATGGGCGCGGTCGCGGTGGCCGCTCGGGCCGGTGGCGCCCGCACCATCGGGGTGATTCCGAAGCGGCTGGTCCACCAGGAGGTCGCCGATGTCGACAGTGACGAGCTGATCGTCACCGACACCATGCGCGAACGCAAGAAGATCATGGAGGATCGGGCCGACGCCTTCCTGACCCTGCCCGGCGGAATCGGCACGCTGGAGGAATTCTTCGAGGCATGGACGGGCGGCTACCTCGGGCTGCACGATAAGCGGCTGGTGGTGCTGGATCCGCACGGTCACTATCGGGGACTGTTCGCGTGGCTCGGCGAATTGAGCACGACCGGGTTCATCGGGCGACCGGCACTCGATCGGATTACCGTGACCGCGGATGTGGCATCCGCATTCGAAGCCTTGACCGCTCCGCCGGTCTAGCGGACCGGAGCCGCGTGAGCCGAAACCCGTTGGAGGAGAATGTGACCACCGAGGCGCGCAACACCGTCGGTCTCTGGGATCTGGTGCGGAAACTGCCCGCGATGGCGGTCGAGACGCCCGGCATGCTGCGCGGCGCGGGCGGCATGCTGGTTCGCGCCGACGACAAGTCCTCGGTGGGGCTGTACTTCCAGAAGGCGGCCCGGCGTTGTCCGAATCGGGTCTTCCTGCGGTTCGAGGGACGCGAGTACACCTACCGCGAGGCCAACATCGAGGTGAACCGGTACGCCCACGTGCTGGCCGGTCGCGGGGTGAAGCGCGGCGATGTGGTCGGCGTGCTGATGACGAATCGGTCCGAGACCCTGTTCGTCGTGCTGGCCACGGTGAAGCTCGGCGCCACCGTCGGCCTGCTCAATCACAATCAGCGCGAACAGGTTCTGGCGCACAGCCTGGGACTGCTCGACAGCACGGTCGTCGTGATCGGTGAGGAATGTGCGGAGGCGGTGGCCTCGCTGCCCGAGCCACCGGCGAATCCGCTGTATTCCGAGGAACTTCGGGAACTGTCCCGCGACGCCGACCCGGCCGATCCGCCGGTGTGCGCCGATGTGCGGGCCCGAGAACGCGCCTTCCTGATCTTCACCTCCGGCACCACCGGGCTGCCCAAGGCCAGCGTCATGACCCATCTGCGCTGGACCAAGAGCATGGCCGGACTGGGCGGGCTGGGCGTGCGGTTGCGCGGGGACGACACCCTGTACTGCTGTCTGCCGCTCTACCACAACAATGCGCTGACCGTCGCGCTCGGCGCCGTGCTCGGGGCCCGGGCGACTTTTGCCCTGGGACGGAAGTTCTCGGTGTCGAATTTCTGGAACGAGGTCATCGCGACCCGTTCCACGGCATTCATCTACATCGGCGAACTGTGCCGCTATCTGCTCAATCAGCCGGAATCGGCACGCGAACACGAGCATTCGGTGCGGCTGGCGGTCGGCAATGGGCTGCGCCCGGAACTGTGGGACGAATTCCGGCGCCGTTTCGGCATCGGCCGGGTGGTCGAGTTCTACGGCGCCAGCGAGGGAAACATCGCCTTCGTCAACGCTTTCGGTGTCGATCGCACCGCGGGCTTCGGCCCGCTGCCGTACGCGGTGGTCGAATTCGACGAGGCCACCGGTCAGGCTCGCCGGCACCCGGACGGCCGGCTGCGCCGGGTGCCCTCCGGCGGGGTGGGACTGCTGCTGGCGAAGGTCACCAGCCGTTCACCCTTCGACGGATACACCGACAGCTCCGCGACCGAATCCAAACTGGTCCGCGACGCCTTCCGCGACGGCGACTGCTGGTTCGACACCGGAGATCTGGTGCGCGACCAGCATTGGCGCCACATCGCGTTCGTCGACCGCCTCGGCGACACCTTCCGCTGGAAGGGGGAGAACGTCGCCACCACCGAGGTCGAGGGCGCGTTCGACGGTGCGTCCGGCATCACCGAGGCAGTGGTGTACGGCGTCGACGTCCCCGGCACCGACGGTAAGGCCGGGATGGCCGCGGTCACGCTGGAACCCGGTGCCGAATTCGACGGCCCCGCACTGGCCGGCCGGCTCTACGCCCGGCTGCCCGGCTACGCGGTGCCACTGTTCGTGCGGGTCGTCCCGGAACTCGAGACCACCTCGACGTTCAAGAGCCGCAAAGTGGACTTGCGCAAACAGGGATACGGCGATGACGGTGATACCTCGCTATATGTGCTGAAGGGCCGCGAGCAGGGGTACGTGCCCTTCTACGAGAGCTATCCGGACGAGGTGGCGGGGGCTACCGTCCCACGCGGCTGAGCTGTGTTTATTTGCCTGCGCTTCGCTTCGGCGGGGTTCTCGGCCCCTTGGTCTCGCCGTGCCCACCCGGTTCATCTCCCACGCCTCCCGCGACCGGATTCTCGCCGAATGCGGGCTCGACGCGCAGGGTATCGCCGCCGCCTGCATCCAGTGG
>NZ_JBFAUW010000020.1:0-105835 GCF_040679495.1 Nocardia sp. NPDC052254
TCCAGCCGATCCGACCACCGCAAACCACCACGCGCCACCGCACCGAACCGCAGATGCACACCCTCCACCCGCGGCGAATACACGAAAATCTCGAATCGCGGACGCGGCCGCGGCAATTCGGCGATCGCATGCGGATCGAACTTGAACGACAGCCGGCCGAGCGGATTCCCGTCCGCGTCCCGGCGGAAGTAGTTGGTGCGCAGGGTCGCGGTGATCAGGCCCAGAATCGCACGCAGAATGCGATCGGTGTCGAGGCTGACCACGGCATCGATCTCATCCTGCAGCCGCGCGGAGATACCGGCCGCGCGGGCGGTGGCGACCGGGCCCAGATCTTCGGGATCGAAATAGGCGTCGAACAACTCGGTGAACGCCCGCGCCGTGCTCGGGTGCGTCAGCAGCACGCGGGTGATGTTGGCGAAGGTATAGGCGAACCCGGCCTGCTGCAGATACTTCGCGTAGGCGCGCAGCATGGCGATCTGCCGCCAGTGCAACCCGGCCCGCAGCACCAGTTCGTTGAGCCCGTCGACCTCGCAGTCCCCGAACCACATGGCCGACACCGCTTCCGGCAGTCGACGCCGAATACTGGTGGAAGGCAGCGAATCCAGTGTGGTCGGCTGATCGAGATCGGCCGCGGGATCCGACTCGCCCGCACCGCGAATCGTGTTCGCCGCGACCCGCAGCCCGAAATCGTAGATCCAGCGGGTATTCGAATCCGGCAATTCCAGCCGGTAGGGCTGCTCTTCCAGCACTTCCACCCCGAGGCTGTGCAGCACCGGCAGCACCCGGCTCAACGAGACCTCGGCCCCGGCCACGTACAGCGCGAATCGCCACTCCCCCGCCGGTGCGCCCGGCACCCGGTACAGATCGGTGTCGATTCCGCCATCGGAGAGGCCATGCAGGCGGCGCAGATCGTCCAGCGCCCGCTCCGGCTCGTACTCCTGCCGGTAGGAAGCGGGGAAGGCGGCGGCGTAGTCCGCGACGACGGTGGGTTCGAGTTCGACGGCGCCGGCCGCCGCGGTGACCAGCCGGTCGGCCCAGCTGCGCGTGGTGGCGAACAGCAGATCCTGAACCCGCTCGCGATTGGTTTCGGTGATATCCGCCGGTTCGGCATCGGCACCGCGATGCACCGTGAAATACACGACCGCGAGCTCGGATTCGGTGACCCGGGCCGAATAGGCGATCTGCTCGGCATCGAACTCCCGGCGCAGGATGTCGTACATCCGGGTGCGCACCTCGGTCGAGTAGCGGTCGCGCGGCAGATACACCAGACAGTAGACCGCGTTGCTGCCGACGTCGCGGCGCAGGAACAGCCGGATCTGGCGGCGCAGGCCGAGATTCATGACGGCCGAGACGGTTTCGAACAGCCGGCGCGCATCGGTGGAGAACAGTTCGACCCGCGGGAAGGTCTGCAGCATCTCCAGCAGCGCCTGCCCGGAGAACGAATTGAGCGCCAGCCCTGCCCATTCGATGACCTGGTGTACGCGGCGCGAGATCACCGGGATGTCGAGGATGTTCTCGTGTAGTCCGCTGACGGTGAAGGTACCCACGAACACGTGCTCGCCCACCACCGTCCCAACGACCGACGGGGTGGTCTCGGCGCCGTAATCGGCGACGCTGACGACATACACGTCCGGCGAGCCGGGCAGCAGCGAATCCAGCGATCCGTTGGACAGTCGCAGGATCTGGTCCGGGCCGGTGGCCACCGCACCCACGTCCACACCGGTTCCACTGCGCAGCACGCCCAGCGCGGTACCCGAAACCTGTTGCGGCTCCGGCCCATCGGCGGCGGGGTGAACCCGGTAGTAACCGTAACCGAGCAGGTTGAAGTGCCCGGAGGTCAGCCAGCGCAGCAGCTGCGCGCAGTCGGACGCCTCGGCCGCCGAGGGTTGCGGCACCACATCCAGGCGCGCGGCCAGCGATGCCATGGTGCGGGTCATCGCCTCGGTGTCGTGGGCGACCTGGCGGAGTTCGGCGAGCAGGGGTGGCAGCGCCCGCTCGATCCGGTCCAACACCGCGTCACTGTCACCGGCACCCAACTGGACATGGATCCACGATTCGGTGACGACGTTGCCGCTGGCCTCTCCACGACTGTCCGGATTCGCCTGCGCCGCATCGAAACCCTCACTGGGGGCGATGGCGCGCAGTCGCCCACGGCGGTCGCGCAGCACATCGAAGACCGGGTGGACCACCTCGGTGACGGTCGCGCCCAGCCGCTGCAGCGCGGCGGTCAGCGAGTCGACCAGCAGCGGCATATCGTCGTTGACGATCTGCAGGGCCGGCCCCAGATCACTGCCGTCCCCCACCCGATAGAGCCGGGTCAGCGCGGTTCCGGGCCGCCGGCCCGCGGCCAGTTCCAGATGGTGGCGGAAGATCTGCTCGGCACGGCCGGTGATCGTGGGGGCCGCGGCTCCGGGCTGGATCCAGCGGAAATACACCGCCTCCAGATCCGTCGGATCATCACGGAATCGCTTCCATGAAATCGTCTGCTGGGTAGTTGCCACCATCGACCCGTGCCTTCCCGCGCTCGGTACCCGTCCGCGTCCAGTGCGAACTTTGTTCAATGTACCGTTAAATAACGGCACATTAAAGAGTGTAACAAGGATCGAGCTGATCTACCCGGTTTCTCAGCGAACCAAACCCGAGCGGTACAAAAACGTCTGTGCGCCCGCACGATTGGCGAAGGCCGCGGTCTCGATGCGCAGCCCGGTCCGGGTGTCGGCATACCGGACGGTTGCCGACGGGCCGACGCCGATGAACACCGCGCCGTCCGCGACGACCGTACCGCCCGCCGCGCGCCACCCACTCACCACCGCCGTCAGATCGGCCGGTGGGTCCTCACGCACGGTGAAGGTCAGCGCCCGGCCGCCGGTGATTGCGCCGGCCAGCAACGGCTGCTCGGCGGCGATCACGCAATTGTCCACATCACCGGTGCCGGCCCGACTGCAGGAGGACACCGTCCGGATCTGATCGGGAAGGGACTCGACCGGCGTCAACTGCCCGACCGGCGCCAACTCGCCGATCGGCGACGGCATGTCGATCGAGCAGGACCGGATGACGACGACGACCAGCACCAGCAGGCCGGCGATCACGACGAACACGCCCTTCCAGCCGAGCACCGGCAAAGTCAGTGCGGCGAAACCTTTCTCGGCCTCCCCGGCGACCTTGCGCACACCCTCGCCGGCCTTGCCGATCTCGGCTTCCACCTTTTCCGCCGCATGCGCGGACCCGGTCACCAGCCGGCCCGCCCGCCCGGCGAGCTCCTCCGCGTCCGAGAGCAAGGCATGCCCCACACCGTGTCCCACGGCCGGCAACGGCGCACCGCAATGCGCGCAACGGGATTCGGAATCACCGTTGCGATGATTGCAGTACCGGCAGATCGATTCGGAAATGCTCAATGTCCCGTGATCACAATCGAGGAGATGGCGGTGGCATTGACCGACCTGTCACCCTCGGACTGCTGAACCGTCAGGGTGACCTTCGACGCGTTGACCGCTGGATCGATCTTGGTGACCACGAGGCTGCGCTGGTCGAGAGTCTGCTGGGTGTACTTCTTCTGAGTCGGATCGTTGAACTCGTAGGACACCCGGCTCACCGTGCGGAATTTGCTCCACTGATCGGATCCGTCGCTGCCCACGCTGTCGAAACCGGGGACGATACCGATCGAATCCACCTGATAGCTCTTGCCCAGATCGATCGTCATGACCTGTCCGTCGATCTTGAACGAACGGACACACGACCATGCCTTACCCGGTTCACCGGAAAAGGCATTCATCGCATCCGTACTACCGGCAGAGCACTTGGCCTGCGCGGATTTGGGTTTGATGACGGAACTGGAGGCTTCCGGGGCCTCGCTCTTCGACGGCGGGGCGGGTGCGGCCGAGACCGGTGTCACCACGGCCAGCGGCTGGGTCTTCTCGTCTTTGCCGCTGGTGGTGATGAGCACCAGTACGAGCACGACCGCCAGCACCCCGGCGATCGTGAGGGCCACCTTCGGCTTGCGTACCTGGGTCAGGATCTGCTGCGGGAGGTCGGCTCGCTCACCCGGTGCGGGTTTCGCGGCCTGCTCGCGAGGACCGGATTCGCCCGGGGCGGACTGTTCTCCGGCCCCCGAGGAAGCGCCGAGCCGGCTCGAGCGCTCGGAGAAATCGGAGGCGAAGTCCATCTGCGCCGGGCTCGCAGCGGACTCACCGCTGAGCAGCGCCATGATCCGGTCGCTCGCCTTGGGACCCGAATCGACCCGTCGCGCAGACGGTACGGAGTCCGGATCCGGTAGTGCGGCAACGGAATCCACGGACGACGACGACGCAGACGTCGCCGGGCCGCTGGTCGGCTCGACTTCGGGCGGTCCGAAGGACGGGTCGGAAAGCAGGGCGTCCAGGACCGCGCCGCGATGGCGAAGGAAGACATCTCCCTGGTCCTCGGGCATATCCCGGATGTTATCGGGATTCCCGCCGACGCCCGGACGGCGCTATTCCCGCTGGGGAGAACACTTTCCGGCGATCAACCCTGCCGATCGTCGGTCACGAAATACTCCGGTGGCACGTCGAATACCCGGGCCAGGGCGATGATCAGATCGAGCCGGGGAATCGCCTCACCGTGCACCAGCCGGTACAGGCCCGACTGCGAGACCGGCACATCGGGATAGGCCAGCTCCAGATGCTGCGCCAATGAGTACAGCGTCAGCGACCGGGTCGCACCGTCTTCGGTCGACACCATGGATTCGGCGATCAACTCCGACAGCCGGCGCGAAAATATCGCCGCTGCGCTCTGCCTGGGGGTCAGCGCACCCTCACCTTCCGGAGGTTGGATGTCACCATCGGCCTGTGAGTCCGCTACCACGTTGATGAACATTACCGTCCCGATTCGTCAGCCGGCACCAGGACCTCCGAGCCGCGGGGCCGCGATCACCGGTCCATCGCCTGTCGTTGTCGGCACCTGCGGCGCCGGATTGTCGTAATAGCGGGTCTCACCCCGCGGTTCGATGAGATCGACCCGCACCGTCCGCATCGGAATGCTGACATCCACCGAGGTCGCGGTGACCTGGTTGATCGCGAGATCCACCGACTTGCGCCGCGAGGTACCCGGATCACTGATCGTCACGGTGGTGTGGGCCGTGGAGGCTCGCGGCGTCATCTGGTCGAATACCGCGATCGTGGCCGCCGCCGGAGCGGCGGCCGACTCGGTGGCCACCGATTCACCCGCCAGCCGCAGCGACGACGGGTCACCGACCGCAGATACCAGCTGCGACCAGCGCTGCGGACGAGCGGAGTGCACCTCCACATCCGCGCCGACCACCATCGCCCGCAGCACGATCTGCTGCGCCACCGGCAGGTCCGCGTGGACATCGATGGTGCGCCGACGTGGATTGTAGTGGGCCGGGTCGAACAATGGCAGGGCCAGTGCGTGCTGCGGCTGACCGCTGATGGCACCCAGGATCTGGCCGTTCGGGCCGATGGTGATGGGCAGCTCCGCGAGCATTTCCGCCGTCGCGAGATCGTTGCCGGTGTCATCGCGCGGCAATTCCGACACCGAGGTCCGGGTGGGCAATGTGGCCATCAACGCGGTGGACTGCCGCCCGCCGAGACGCCGGAGATAGTCCGCGGGGGCGGAGGTCACCGGTGGCCCGACATAGCGAACCAGCCCGCGTGGTCCGAGCGCACCGCCGGCGAGACTGACCACCAGCGTCGTGCGTCCCCGATTCCAGCTCCAGCAATCGTCGAGGCCGGCGCCGGCCAGGCGCGTCCAGTCGATGGCGAAACTGGTGACGCAACGTCCCGAGGACGGCGATTCCATCTGCCCCCAGCGCTCCCGCAGATCGGTCAGCTCCACACCGGCGTGCAGCAGCCGGGTGGCCTCGCGCAGCGCGTCCGCGGGCAGCGCATGCGCCGAGAAGCCCTGCTCCCGCAGTCGGGAGGCGATCCGATGAGCCGCGGTGGCAAGCGCTTTCGGCCCGGTGACCTCGCAGGGGCCGCGCCGCGACAAGGTGGCCAGATTGCGCTCCTGGTCCAGCCGGACCACCAACCAGGTCATCCGCTCACCCACCACCGGATGGGTGCCGATCAGCTGGTCGTAGAGCATGCTGTAGCTGCTGGCCGGGCGCACTCGCTGACCGGTGGTCACGATATCGATGTCGACGTGCACGCCGTACTGGTCGAGCATCCGGGCCAGGGCGTCGATCGGCACGACATCTTCGGTGTAGAGGGTCTTCTCCCCGATCACGGTGGGCAGGTCCAGGTTGGGGGCCAACTGGATCATGGCAACCAGGGTGGAATCGTCCGTGTGCACACCACAGATACCCGCGGCGACCTCCACATCGTGGATGTCGCGGTATCGGCTGCGGTCCTGAGCCCGCGCGGTCATCCCGGTGCGATACACGCACCAATCCAGCAGCCAGCGCACCCCGGTGCGGCCGTTGACGCGCACGATGACCGCCGTTGCCATCGCCACGACCACCAGCGAACCGACCCACAGTGGCGCATGAGACCACAAACCGACCAGGACGAAGCTGGCAGCGACCGAGGCCGTCACGATCGGCCCACCTTCCAGACTGCCGATTCGAAAATTCGGAGCGCTCACCGGCGTCTCCCGATCGCATTCCCGGCGTAACTCACTGCGACACCCGCCACGATCGCGACGAGGATGATGATCCCGGCGACGATCGCGGGACGGCGGTCGGCCGCCCGGGCCGGCGGCGGCACGTCGAGCTCGGCCGAACGGAACAGGCCGGTCGGCGGTTGTGGTGCGGTGCGCAGGCTCAACGCGGCCAGCGGGTCGATCATCCCGGCGCCCACGGCATTGTCGATGCCCCGGGCCGGTGCGTGGGCACTGGCCTGCAGCCGCGCGGCGATCTCCCGCGGCGTCTCGTTGGGATAGCGCGAACGCAACAGCGCCGCGACCCCGGTGACATAGGCCGCCGCGAACGACGCGCCACCGACGGGGACCAGCTTGTCCGGCGCGCCGACACCATTGATCAGGCCGCCGCCACCGGGGCCCAGCGATTCGATGCCGGTACCGGGTGCCGCAACCGAAACCCATGGGCCGGCAAGGGAATCCGCCATCGCCGCACCGGTCGCCGTGGTGAAACCGGCGGTCAGCACATCGGGCCCGAACCAGCCGGGTGAGGAGATGGTCTTGACCGAACCCCAGTTACGGGAGTCACGGGGACGGCTGGGATCGATCGGCGGGTTCTGCTGACATCCCGAGGTACCGGTGTTGCCGGCGCCGGACACGATGAGCGCGCCCCGCACATGCACGGCGAATCCGATGGCCGCCGAGAGCATCGACTGGTCGATCTTCGCATCCGCCGGCACACAGACCGGCAGCGATATCGAGATCACCCCGGCACCGAGGTTGGCCGCGTGGACGATGGCGCGGGCCATCGTCCGTAGCTCTCGTTCCATGTCGGCGTTGGGGTTGTTCGCCGGCGACTGCTCCAGGCTGAACGCGCCCGAGCGATAGCGAATCGACACCAGGCGGGCACCGGGCGCCACCCCGCTGAACCCGTCGGCGGGATCGGGCGCCGCGCCGATGATTCCGGCGACCAGACTGCCGTGTGCGTCGCAGTCCGACAGACCGTCACCACCGGCGGCCACATAATCTCCGCCGCCGGTCAGATTGGGTAGCCGCGCGCCGGGACCGACGCCGGTATCGATGATCGCCACCGTCACGCCGGCACCCCGGCTCAGTGCCCGGGCGCGGTCGAGCTCGAGTGCCTGTTCCGGTGGCGGGGTCTGTTTCACGTCGCTGTTCGGCAGCACACCGGCGGCCAGACATCCCTTGTCCTGTTTCGTCGGCGCCTCCGGACCGGGCGGACCGTCGGGCGGCTCGACACCGACCACCACCTCCGGCGGATCCACGGCAAGGGCCGGCGCCGCTCCCAGCAGGACCAGTGCGGCGACCAGAGCCACACTCGCGACTCGGACCGGACGCATCAGATCTCTCGCATGGCGGTGTAGACGCCCATGATCCAGAACGCGAGCACCGGAACCACCACGATCAGCGCGTATTCGGCCAGGTCGATGACACGGCGGGTCACCGGCGACAGGCGCTTGCCCGGCAATCGCAGCGCGGCGACACAGGCCAGTACCGCGAGGGCCACCACCACGATCACGACCACGAGCCGCGCGAACGGCGTCTGGTAGGCGTTGACCTCGATGAAACCGACACCGGCGACCGTGACGGCCGCCGCCGCGACCAGTGCGATCGCCTGTACCCGGTCCGGATACCAGCGTGAGCGCAGTGCCAGCAGACCCGCCACCGCCACCGCCATCACGATCTCGCGGATGCCGCCGGGGCTCGCCGACGCCGCGATGATCGTCGCCACCGACAGCAGGACCGCGATCGCGGCCATCAGCCCGCGCAGACTCGTCACTGCCAGCCGGGCGCGCGCCTCGATCCCCGAGCGCGCCTGTTTGCGGTCGCGTTCGGCCTCTTCCTCACGCTCGGGGTCGCCCTCACGTGCGGCTTCGGCGTCGAAGATGTCGGTGAGTGTCGATGCCGACACCTCGCTGCCCGGATCGGGCAGGTCCGGCGGGCGGATGCGGGCGACGACCACGGCCAGCCGAGGCGCCGCGGTCAGCAGGATGAGCGCGGCGAACACCACACCGGCGGCGACCTGCCGCAGCTCGAGGTCGATATAGGTGGCCGGAACGGCGGCCGCGGTGAGTACCAGCCCCAGCACGGTCACCGACATCAGCGTGGCGATGCCGAATCGGGTGACCCGCATCATGGTCGCGGCGGCCACGGCGGCGACCACGGAGCCCGCGGCGATGTTGGCGGCCGCGAAGGCACCCGGCTCACCGTAGGCGGGTGGCACCAGCATCGCCCCACCGGCGAACAGCAGCGGGATGGCCGATAACGCCAGCCCCAGACAGATGCCCTGTGCCACCCGGCGCCCGCGCGCGACCAGCGCCGCACCCCAATAGGCCGCGCCGAGCAGCAGCGCGGGCACTCCGCACCACCACACCGAGCCGGTCTCGGTCCACGACCGGGCCAGCATGCCCGCCGCGGCGAGCGCGCCGAGCCCGAGCGCACTGACACCCACCAGCGCGACCGTGGGCCGATCGAATTCGGCGAACTCTCGCTCGTTGATCATCGCCAGGGCGTCGGTGATGTCCTCCACGACGGGAGTGAACATCTCGGGCGATTCCACGGCGGTCAGCATGAGAACCGCGCCGTCGACCACATCGTGGTCGGCCAGGCTGCGCCAGCGCGGAATCGGCGGTTCACCAGGACGGGCCAGGCTCCACTGCCCGCTGGGCGGGGCGAAATCCACGGCCTCGTCGTCGATCGCGCGGGCCAGGACGCCCAGCAGATCGTCGATGAAGGTCTCGATGGTGAATTTGGTCGGTACCACCACATCGACCTGATAGGTCGCGACCATGACCGCGATCCGGGCCCGGGCGACCTCGGCCGAGGGCTGCGCCGAGGCGTACGCCGTTGTCATAGCCACGCTCCACGATCGCCGCCGGAGGTCATCGGCGAGCCGGGGAAACTGTCGGCCAGGGCGGCGGCCAGCTCTTCCAGGGCCAGGCCGGTGTCGTCGTCGAGCAGGCGCAGGTCTATCTCGCCGCCCTCGGCCAGATGCGCGTCGTAGGGCAGCTCGAAGGTCGGCCGCTGGGCGGTGGCGAACAGCTTCTCGATCTGGTCGACCTCGACCGTCGGTTTCACCGGATGATGGTGCACGATCGAGACGATCGATTTCGATATCAAATGTTGCATCCCATGGGAATTCAGCCAATTCAAGGTCGCGACCGCGCCCTTGACCCCACCGACGGTCGCCGGAGTGACGACCAGCACCGCGTCACTGTTGCTCAATACGCTCCCGGTCGCCGAATCAAGTACACCCGTTCCGCAATCCACGAGCATCAGGTTGTAGTGACGGCGCAGGATGTCGACCGCGGTGGCGTATTCGCGCCCCGACAACGCCTCCACCGCCTCGGTACTCCACGGCGAGGCGATGACGGCCAGGTCGGCGTCGTTGATGGAGGTGAACGAGTGCACCGCGGAAAATGCCTCGAGATTGGGCGCGCGCACCAGATCTCGCAGTGTCAGACCGTAGGGATGCGACCGCGTACGGGTGGGCAGATCCCCGAAATCGGGATTGGCGTCGATGGCGACCACCCGGTCCGGGCGCAGCCGCGCGAAGGTGGAGCCGAGCGCCGCGGTCACCGTGGTGCGGCCGACACCGCCCTTCACACTGATCACGGCGATCTGGTACGGGGTGTTCAACTGGGTCCGGATCCGACCGCGCCGATCCTGTTTACGCTGTTCGGCGGGTGAGAGGCCCAGGCTGAAACCGACCTTGTTGAGGGCGCCGCGCATTCCGCTGGTGGACTTCAACTGAGCCCGGTGCGCGGCGGCGATATCGGCCAGCAGTTCCGCGGAAGTCAGGGCGGCGGGCAGGATCTCGATGCGATCCGCCCCACTCTGGACCGCGCGCTCCACCCGGTCGGGTACCCGTGTGGCATTCGGATCGGCGGTGGCCCCCGTTGCGGCGGAATAGGTCGCGGGTGTGGACGGGTAGGCGGACGCCCCCTGCCATGAGGTCTGCGGCGCGGCGGATTGCCAGGTGCCGGTGGGGGTTTCGGCCGCGCCCGTCGTGGGTGCGGTGGCCGCCGAAGCCCCGCCGGGCGAAGTCGGCGCGGCGGAGTCGGCGCCGGTCTGTTGTGTACTCGGCTGCTGAGCACCGCCTTGGGGCGCCGGTGCGGCGGCCGGCGGGCGGTTCACCGACTGCTGCGGTCCGGCCTGGGCACCGGCGGGCCGGTACGGACCCGGTGCGGGCACAGCGGGCTGCGCCGACGTTGTCTGCGGTGCACCGGAGTGCGCGGCGGCGGCCGCGGCCGATCCGGCGGAGGGGTCGCTCTGCGGCTGCCCCGGTCCGGCCGCCGACGCGCTCGGCGCGGCCGGAGCCGCAGGCATACGAGCGACATCGTGTTGAGCCGAGGAAGCCGTCGACGCACCGGAGGGCGGCGCGGACCGCTGTGGCGATCCGCCGGCCACCGGCTCGTTCGGCGCTGCGAATCCCGGTGTCGCGGTGTTGCTTCCGGACCAAGCGTCCGAGGATGCCGTGGACGAGTTCGCACTCTCCCCCGGGTATGCCGATCCGCCGGATGGCCCGGCGCCCTGCTGGTCGGGCACCGGGGAGAAGAAGGCGTCATAACCACCCCGAGTCCGTGCCGCATCGGCCGAATGCCCATTGGTGCTCGGTGCTCGGTTCATATCCTCATCCTCTCGAAAACGCCCGGCGGACACTATCAATCGACCCGACTGGTTTCGAACCAGTTGCGGCTGGGTAATAGGTCGACCAGTGCCGCGACACCGGCGCGTAGCGCCGTGTCGTCACCGGGCGCACAGGTCGCCCGAATTCCACCGTCCAGCGCCATACTCGGAGTCACGATGATTCGGCCCGACATTGTGTCGAGCACACTCACGCACGCCTCTGGCTGTGTCGTCGCGCCGTCACGGTGCTCGATCATCACGATCTCCGCACGCCGGACGATCTCGTCCAGCACCCGGCCCAGCAACCCCGCGGTACGGGGCTCGGCGCCGAGTTCGACCAGCGCACGCCGACGCTCGTCCTGCCCGGTGGGCAGCTCGTCGAACTGCTCGGTCCAGGCCGCGAACGGCTCGAATCGCAGCGCCTGGGCAGGCCCCAGCGCCGCGGCCAGTGCCGCGGTCAGTGTGTCCGTTCGCGAGTCGGCACCGAAGACCGACTGGATGACGACATGATCGTCGGAGCGCAGCGCGAGGACATGCTGCTCACCCGAGCGAACCAGCGACAACCGCAACATTCCCTTCGGTTCACCGTCCCGGCCGGTGGTCACTATCCGGGCGGCGAGTTCCACATCCGGCCGGTACAAGCATCGCAGCCAACCCTCGATGGCCGGGTGTACCCGCCCGTCGATCACCGCACCGGCCTCGGCCAGCTGTTCGGCGACGACGGCACGGACACGTTCCCGGTCATCGATCCGGAAGATGTTGGGCAGCAATGCCAGTACCGGCGGATATGAGTCGATGCCGACCATGTGCTGTAGCAGCAGGGCGGCATCGACGTTGATCTCGATCGCGACCGGATCCTGGTCTTCTCCTTCGTCAAACATGGTGTCGTGCAGTGCTCCTCGCCGCCTCGACGGTCGTGCAAACGACGGACGAGGACACCGCTGATCCGTCAGGCGAAGATCGACCCGGCGTCGAAGCCCTTCGCACTCACCTGGTCGGAGGTCTGGAAATCACCACCGCTGCCGGCCACCGTGCCGGTCGCCGACTTCAGCGCCGCAAGCTTCGCCGTGTACACACCCAACTTGGAGTTGAGCATCCTCGTGATCTCGACGTGTGCCTCGGCGGTCGCACCGCCGAAAGCGGGTGCAATCTCTGCCGGCAGCTTGCTGATATTCGCGGCGTTGGTCTCCATTTCACCGATGATCGCTTGCAGCTTCTGAACATGAATATTGGTGTTCTCGAAATCTACGAACATTTCTCACTCCTCGATATCTGTCCGAATGGGTTCTCAGAAGTTGACATTCACGGACGGGGTAGGCACGGCGCCTTCGGCCGTCGCACCGGCGAAGGACTGCCCGTCGCCCACGTTCATACCGTCGTGGACATAGGACTTGGCCACCGATGACAACCCCCGCAGATCGTCTTCCGTGATCTTGCCGGCGCGAGCGGTCAGCTGCCTTTCGATGTTCTCCAGGAACTGCCTGAGCTTCATTCCCTCGGCATGCGCGTCAGCCATCTGCCGCTGGACTTCTGCACCCGTCGCCTTGGTGGCGATGGTCGTTGCCAGATTGTTCTTCGTACCATCGAGCAACCGGAGGTGTGCCTCCAGTTCGCCGATGTATTGCGCTGTCCGGATGGCGGCATGTTTGACATCCGCCTCATCACCCTTCAACGGATTCTGTGATGGCATTTCGCATTTCCTTTCACAACGGGCTTATTCGTGGCCCCGGTGAATACCGGGGACATCCGTGAGCACGGAATCGGTTTCGTCGTCGAAACGTTCGATGACACCGAGCACCGGAACCAATTCGGGTACCGAATCGATCGTCAGATCAGTGTCGTCGTATTCGATGACGCCGACCACCGGAGGCTTCTCGAGTACGGGAACATCTTCATGTTCACCGGGAACGAAGACTTTCGACTCGTTCTTCTCGTCGTCACGACGACGCCGCATCCGAGCCTTCGGCGCGACGGCACCGCGCGGCGCCCTGCGCGGCGGCACCGGCCCGCCGGCCGGTTCGGCCGGTAGCGCACCGAATGCCTTGGCTCCCAGAGAATTCCAGTTGCCCGGCATCCGGAAACCGGTAGCGGTGCCGGGCATGGCGCCCAGTCCGCCGCGGGCCATCGAGAACGCCACGCTGCTGCCGATACCACCACCGAGTCCCGCGAGGGTGGTCGAATACGGTGAGGCGCCGTAGAAGCCGTGTTGCTCTTCGGTCAGATAGTCGCCGCCACCACCGGAGTCCGACAGCGGGTCGGTCATCGACGACATGGCGTCGTTCACCTGGGAGACCGCCTGCTCGGCCTCCGATCCCTGCGGTGTCAGCTGTGTGGGATCGGTCTGGGCAGGATTGTCCGGAGTGACCGCGTTCCCACCCGTGGGATCGGTGCCACCGCCATGCGGCCCACCTCCCGGACCACCACCGGGCCCACCACCCGGGCCGCCGCCCGGCCCACTCGGGCCACCGCCCGGCCCGGACGAATCGAGGCCACCACCGCCGGGAAGATCGAAATGCGAACCGGTCCCGAGGTCCGGTCCACCTCCGTTCCCGGCAATGGGTGGCGCCACCAACGGTGGCGGCAATGCCTCGATGAGACCCACCGATGTCGTCTGATAGACGTTCATCGTGACAGCGGCCTGGATCCGCATCACCTGATACGCCACTTCGTTGGCCAGCAGCAGCGGCGCGGTGCCGAGACTGCTCGACGCCGCCAGAGCGACCGCGGCCTGACGGTTGGCGAGGATCAGGGGCAATGGCGGCATCGATATACGCGCGGCGGCATTGGCCGCCGCGGCACCGAAGGCCAGCCCGGCCGTCACCTCGGCGATGGCGGCCTGCTCCTGATACCACAGGGCATGGTTGGTGAACGCCTGGAGTGCCCGGCGTCCCGCCTCGCTCTGCCAGCCGAGACCCATTGTCGTATTGGCGGCAGCGAGTTCAGTGGCGGCACTGAGCAATCCGGCCGCCACCGCCTGATATGCCGTCCCGGCAGCGAACATCGGGCCCGGACCGGGCCCCCAGCTCAGCATCGCCGACAAGATTTCCGGCGGCATGGCGGCGAACTCGAGCGATTGCATGGCGCCGGTGGCGGCATGCGTCAGATTGGCGAGCTGATTCGCCACCTGCGCACTGGCAGCGGCGTCGGAGGCGGTGCGGCCGGCCGCACCGAGCGCATTCGCACCGGCGGCCGCGCCGGTCACTGCGTCCATCGCGACATCTCCCTGGGCGCGGTCAGGCGGTTCCGAACACGGTCGATCCGACTCGGCTGCCGCCCTTCATGTCGGTGGTCTCATAGTTGGTGATCGACTCCGGCAGCTTGCCGTTGCCCTCGTGGGTCTTGGCGATCCCGTTGTCGGTGATGCCGCAGTAGCCGACCTGATACCGGCAGAACGCCTCCGACAAGACCATGCTGATCGGATCGGCGCCGGCCGACATCGGCATACAGGCCGCCGAATTCGCGTGCATCATGCCCGATGCCGACCCCGCGGCGGTGCTGTTCGCGGCATGCGCGGCCGCGACGGCTTCCGGATTGAACTGGAGAAACATAGAAGTCTCCTCACGAGTGATGCCGACTCTTCAACCGAGCGGTACAGCAAGAACGGTATGGCATTCCCATCTTTGGGAATGTCTGTTGTCTTGCCCACGAACCGGTCTCATTCCTCCGGTGGAACCCAGGCGGCCTGCACCAGATCCCGGCGCGAATGCAGTGGTTCGACGAAGATGCCCCGGCCCACCGGTTGCTTGGTCGGCTTGACGTCGCCGATCAGCATACCGTCGAGTTTCGAGCCGTCCATGATGAATCCGGAGGAGTTCAGGTTCTTGATCTGGCCGAGTACGTTGTCGTACAACGCCATATCGGCCTGCGCGATATTGCGGGCGGCAATGAGATGGAACCCGGTGTCGCGACCGTCGACGATGATGTCCTTCAACGGATCCAGCGGGTTCAGCGCGCCGCGCGACGAGACCATGTGGTAGTCGTCCACCACGACGAAGATCTCCGGACCGGTCCACCAGGATCGCTCGCGCAACTGCTGCGGTGTCACGCCGTTCGGTGGCCGGCGGCTGCGCATCTTTTCTGCCAGCAACGGCAGTCCCTCGATCAGATCACGCTCGGCGGTGAGGTAACCGATGCTCTGTTCCGGCGGGATCGCCTCCATGTGCTGACGCCGGTAGTCGACGAGCAGCACTCGCGCCTGGTCCGGGGTGAACTGCGTCCGGATCGACTGCAGCAGGGCTGCCAGCACAGTCGACTTGCCGGACCCCGGTGAGCCGAAGATCGCCAGGTGGGTCGACACCCCGAAATCGATCGCCGCGGGGCTGAGGTCGGACTCGCGGACACCGAACGGCACAACCAGCCGCTGCGCCGGGGTTTCCGGTGCCGGCCGGCCGGCCATGATCTCGGGCAGCGTGATCCGCGCGGGGAGCAGTTTGACCTCGGGCGCGCGCCGTCCTCCGTAGCGGCGCTCCAGCTCGGACACCGCGGCGGCCGTGCCCTGCGCGGTGGATTCCGGATCTCCGACGCCATCGATGCGGGGCAACCCGGTGAGCATGTGCAGACCCTCGGTCGACAGACAGCGCCCGGGCCGATCGGGCGGAATCGACGCCACCACGGCCCGGTGATTATTGAAGACCGTGTCGGTGAGATCACCGAGTCGCATTTCGAGCCGGGTCTGCAACAGGTCCTTGATGTTCGGCCGAATCGCCGTCCAGCGCGAACTGCTGATCACCAGATGGATGCCATAGTTGAGGCCCTGCAACGCAATGGATTCCACCACCGGCAGGTACTCGTCGAAATACGGTCCGTTGACGGAGAAACCGATGTCCCAGCCGTCGATCATGAAGAACACATCACCGTGTTCGTCACCGTAGGAAGTCAGTTCCGCCGATGCGTCCGGTGAATTCCGGCGGCGGCGGAATTCCCGCATGCTGTCGATACCGAGCTCGGCGAATATCGTCTGCCGGCTCGCGATGAGGTTCGTGATCAGGGCGAAGGTGCGGCGAATCCGGTCGGTGTCGCGCGCCGATGCCACCGATCCGACATGCGGCACCTGCCGCAGTGCGGTCAGGCCACCGGAGAAGTCCAGGCAGTAGAACTGCACCTGTTCCGGAGTGTGCGTCAGCGCGGCCGACAACGCCAGGGTCTGCAGCGCGGTCGATTTTCCGGACTGCGGACCACCCACCACGGCAACGTGGCCACCCGCCGCGGACAGATCGACGGTCCATACGTCCTGGCGCTGCTGCCTGGGCCGGTCCACCACGGCCAGGGGCACCTGCAACCGGCCGGGCTGCACCGCGGGGGTGAGTCGTTCCAGTGTGGGCGGCACTCCCAGCGGCGGCAACCACATCTTGTGCGCCGGCCGGCCGCTCCCGCCCATCTGAGTGAGGACGGTGTCCATGAGGGTGGTGACCTCGCTGTCGTCGTCGGACTCCGGCGCGGCGACCGTCGGCTCGACGAAGGTCTCCGGCCGCAGGGCGACGATGTGCGCGGTGGTGAACTGCTGCGGCGGTTTGTATCCGCCGCCGGGCCGCCGGGCCCGCTGCGCATCGGCCGATGTGGCCGCCTGGGTCGGCGCCTGGTACGGCGAACCCACGTAGGCGGCCTGGAAACGTTGCAGGTCGCCCGATCCCACTCGCAGATACCCCGACCCCGGTTTCTTCGGCAGGTGGTAGGCGTCCGCGGTACCGATGGCATCGCGCGAGTCGCTGGTCTGGTTGGTGCGCAACGCGATCCGATAGGACAGGTGGGCTTCGAGCTCACCCATCCGGCTGGCCGGCACCTTCTGCGAGGACAACAGCAGATGGATACGCAGCGAACGGCCCAGCCGGCCGATCGCGACGAACAGTTTCGCGAAATTCGGATGCTGTTCGAGCAGTTCGGCGAATTCGTCGAGAATGATCAGCAAGGTCGGCAGCGGTTCCAGCTGCGCGCCCTGCTCCCGGGCCCGCTCGTAGTCGGCCACATTCGCGAAGTTGCCGGCATCACGCAACACTCGCTGACGACGCGCCATCTCGCCGTTGATCACATCTTCCATACGGGTGACCAGGTCGGCTTCTTCCTCCATGTTGGTCACGACCGCGGTGACATGATGCAGACGATCGAATCCGAGGAAGGTCGCGCCACCCTTGAAGTCGACCAGCAGCAGATTCAGCACATCCGGAGAGTGCGTCGCGATGGCCGAAAGCACCAGGGTACGAAGGAATTCCGACTTGCCGGAACCGGTCGCGCCGATGCACATGCCGTGCGGGCCCATTCCCTCCTCGGCCGATTCCTTGATGTCGAGATGGACGACCTGACCGGTGGGATCGTGGCCGAACGGGATGTTGAGCCGGTTCCGATCGATGTCGCGGCGCACCGGCCACTGGCGTTCGACGAGGATGGAACCGGGATCGGCGATGCCGACCATTTCCTCCCAGGAGGTTCCGGTGCCGGCCTGATCGGCGACCACCGCCTCGACCACCGTCGAGAGCCGGTACGGCGACAGACTGCGCGTCAGCGCCGTCATCGCGGGCATCGAGATCGCGTCGGCCACACCGACTTTGCGCGGTCCACGGCTGGTGATCTCGTGCAACTCCCGGTCCTGCGACACGGTGAACTTCAGCGCGCGCGGCAGATCTTGCTCGGTGGCGCCCAGCCGGATCCAGGTGCAACCGTCCACACCCGAGATGTCGCGTTCGCTGGCCGCCCCGCTGACATCGACGATCAGGATGTAATGGGTACGGTCCAGGGTGGGCTGGCTGTTGGCGGAGAAGGGGCCGCGGTTCAGTCCGGCGAGAACCTTCGCGCGCAATTCGGACACCGAGCGATAGACCATCCGGCTGGAGCCGATCGCATCGGAATCGCTGGGATGCTGGGTGTGCGGCAGCCACTTGAGCCAGGACCATTGCGGCGCATCGGGATCCGCCAGTACGGCCGCGACGGCCACCTGATCCGGTCCGTGCAGCACCGTGAGCTCGGCGATCATCGACCGCACCAGCGCGGCCACCAGATCCGGGTCACCCTGGAATCCCACCTGTGGCGCGGACAGCAGGTTGATGGCGACCGGCATTCCGCCCACGGTCGAATACGCCTTGGCGAATCGGGTGACCTCCACGACGCCGACCGGGTCGAGATCGGAGGTGGGCGCGGCCTCGGGCACGATCACCCGGACCTGATTGGCGATCCGGCCCCGCCCGATTCGTACCCGCAGGAATTGCGGGCTGGCGACCTGCACCTCCCACATCCGCTTACCGCCGACCAGACGCGCGATCTCGTTCGGCCCGGGATGGGTGTGGCGCAGATAGGTGTGCAGTTCGGTTTCGGCGGTGTGGACGGTCTTGCGGTTCTCCCCGATCGAGCGCAGATAGTCCTTGCGTTCCTCGTTCAGCGAGGCGGCGCCGCCACCACCGTTGCCACCCATGCCGCCACCGACCATGCCGAACATCGACACCAGCATCATGACCGGGAACATCATCATCATCGGGTTCACGGTTCCGCCGCTGCGGAACATCATGACCATCATCCCGCCCATACCGGCGACCATGACGACCGGCATGATCATCTTGATCCGCGACGGCGGAACGGGTTTGGGCAATTCGGTGGGCGGCTGCAGCCGCAACTCCGTGACCGCCGGTGCCTTCGGTCCCCGCTCGGAACGAGCGGGGCGGACGAATCGGCGGGTGGTGGTCATGGAGTTCCTCCATCGGACTTCTCCGGCAGACCGACCGCGGACCTGTCGGTCGGAATTCCGTCGTGCTGCATGCGCGCATCGCGCTGGGACAGTACGGGTCCGACGGCGAACAGCGACACCACACTCCACGGCGCGGGCACCGGCGTCCGCAGCCCCAGTGCGCTCAGAGTCTGGTCGTTGCTGGCGCCCGGCGCGACATCGATGCCGTAGCGAACGCCGCTGTCGGAGACCCAATAGAGCGATTCCCGCAGCGGTGAGCCCGGATTCGCCCCGGTGACCTGGACGAACCGGCCCGTGCCGCCGGGCAGGTAGGCGGCGTCGGCGGTGGCGCCGTGCGAGGCGCTCGCCGTCACCAGGCCCACTGCCCGGCTCTGCTGTTCGCTGGTGAGTGGCAGTTGCCGGCCGTAGAGCAGCCGGGTGCCCGCCTTCGAATCACCGCTGCCGCGCGACCAGTGGTAGCAGGTCACACCGTAGCGGCCCGGATCGACCAGTTCGACCGCCTTGGCGGGGTAATCCGCGGTGCCGGGCCAGGTTCCGGGCCGCAGATTGGCGGCCACCACATCCGGCCCCACCGCCATCGTGGTCGCGGTGCCGTGCGAATCGGCGTTCCGCACGATGGCCGCGAGGACCGCGCTGATCTGCACCAGACCCGACTGCGAAGCCAGGTAGTAGGACGCGCCGCGGTCCGGGGTCGAGACACTCAGCACCGAGCCGATGGGCACCGACAGCCCGGACGACAACACCGTGGTGTTGCCCGCACCGGGCACATCGGGTACCCGCAGCGGCGGCATCTCCGGCAGTGCTTCGATCAATCCGCGCGAGGCCTCGGGCACGTTGGCCGAGCCATCGATGCCCAGGGCGAGCGTCACCGCGGAATCCGACAGATCGATCGATGCCCGGACCACACCCTTGTCACCGTCGGCGTAGACCAGCCATACGACCGAACCGTTGCGCAGCAATCGTGCTCGATTACCGGACAATTCGACGGTGGCGTCACCGTCCACGGTCAACGGACCGCCGATGGCCGTCGTCACCACCGCGGATCCCGAGGTCGTGGGAAGTCCGGTGGACCGGTCCACCGGCCGGTCGGCTCCGGTGCGCGCGGTATCGCAGACCGCCCAGGAGGAATCCCGGTCACCGCTGTCGACGATACTGCCCGGGGCGCCCGGAATTCCGACCCACGGACCACGCGGAAACTTGTCCAGTTCCGCCTGTGACACCTGCACCGGATCTTGTGCGGTGCCGGCGATCAGCCGTGCCGAGGTCAGATTCAGTGCCGGATGCAGCCGCCCGCTGACCTTCACATACAACGCACCGCTGCTCTTGTCGGCGACGATCGCGGAATTGCCCACCTGCTTGGCGGGTTTGAAGAACGCCAGCACCGCGGCGGCGGCCACGACCACGCAGGCCAGCGCGATTCCGATCGATAGGGCGGTGGAGCGGCCGCGCTGCGGATCGTCGATCATCGAGACCTCGCGGCGTACCAGCGCGTGCTCGATGCGGCGCAGCAAGAACCGCCAGCCCGATATCTGGTGTTTGGTCACCACCCGGAATCGCGGCATGGCCTCAGCTGGTCGCGGCCGGCGCCAAACCCGCCAGCGCTGCGGCGATATCGAAGGCGTCGATCGTCATCAATTCCTCGTTGGACAGCGCCGCGATATCGACGTTGTCACGAGTGAAGCGATAGTCGCGTTCGGCCTCGGCGGCCTCCACCACATTGCGGATGAAGCGGCCGTTACCGGCGAGATCGATCAATCGGCGGCCCTGTTTGGTCTGTGCCGCGAGCTGATCACAACGCTCGCGCAGGACCTCCCGCGCCTGTTCCGAGAGCAGCGAATCCTTCTTCTGCGCAATATGATCCGCGATCTGCACCAGCTCGTCGCCGCCATAGCTGGAGAAGCGGATCCGCTTGGTGAAGCGTGAGGACAGACCTTCGTTCGAGGCCAGGAACCGGTCGATCTGGTCCTCGTAGCCGGCGATCACCACGACCAGTTTGTCACGGTCGTTCTCCATCCGGGCCAGCAGTGTGTCCACGGCCTCCTTGCCGAATGCGTCCCCGCCGGAGAGCCCCTCCTGGATCAGGGTGTACGCCTCGTCGATGAACAGCACCCCGCCCAGGGCGGAATCGATGAGGGAGTTGGTCTTCGGTGCGGTGTGACCGAGGTGCGTGCCCACCATGTCGTTACGCGACACCTCGATCACCTCCGGATTCTCGACCACTCCCAGGCCCGCGAAGATCTTCGCGATGACGCGGGCGATGGTGGTCTTACCGGTACCGGGCGGGCCGGAGAAGATCAGGTGCTGCGATTTGGATTCCACCGCCAGTCCGCGCTTGGCCCGGACCTGATCCATCAGCACACCGGATTTGAGCCGGTCGACCTGTTCCTTGACCGAATCCATGCCGATCTGGGCCTGCAACAGCTCCGAGGCCTCGGTGAGCAGCGCGTCGCGTTCCTCCTTCGCCGCCGACGCCGCCGCCTCGGCCGGATCGTCACCGGTGGACGGATCCCACAGATCGGTGCGTGAAGCGAGCAGATCCGGTGTGATCACCTCGAGCCGGAAACCCTTGTCCCGGACCGCGCGCTGCCACTCCTCGCGCTCGGACCACAGACCCGATCCCTGCAAACCCTTGAGGATTCGATCGGCGGTCTCGTGATCGCCGTTGTGCCGGTGCAGCATTCCGAGCAGGAAGTGCGCATCGGCCCAGATGTAGGACAGGTTGCCCGAGGCGCTGTCCTCCACGATGCGCTGTGCACGGGGCATCGCCTCCCCCATGCGGCCCAGATGGGCCAGCGCCGTCGCGGTCATCAGCTCGGCCGCGATATCGAGCAGTCCGTCATCGATGACCGGTTTGGCCGTACGCGCGGTGAGCACATCCGGCCACCGCCGGGTGCGATAGAACAGCGACATCCGCACGAAATCTGCGACATCGTCGCGGGGCACCTGGTCCAGAATCGCTGCGGCTTCCTGCCATTCACCCCCCTCGGCGTAGTAGCAGGCCTGTGCGATCGCGATCTGATCGCGATCGGCCATCGCCACCCGCAGCCCGTACATGCCGATCTCGACCTGACACCACAGCGAGCGATCGACCAGACCCGCCCGTTGCTGATCGCGATAGAGATTGTGAGCCGATCTGTACGCGCCGTAGATCACCTCGGAGGTGATGTCACCGGCCATGGCGCGACCCAGCCAGGCATCGCACATATCCGGATCGAGATCCGTCGCGGCTTGGAACGCCGCCATCGCTTGTTGTTCGTTGCGCACGCCCCCGGCGACCAATCCCAGTGATTGAACACCCGTGTAGAACGCGTCCTCGGCCGCTGACACCTGGACATCCCTTTCGACGCTCTCGCCTGCCCGAACCATAGACAGTCCCCGACCTACGCGAAGGGAGCAATTTCCCATTTTTGGGAATACGTACGCAGGTCGCCTCGAACACCCCCCTCACCCGCACGCGACCAGTGCGAACAGGCACTCCATCAACACCTATTTAGCGGCACACTATTGAATGAGCCGTCAAATAGCGGTAAGATTATCGTGGATCGACAGTCCTCATCCTGACGGTCCAATTCTGGGAAACGAGTATCCGGGAGCCGCGATCCGGCAACCGGGTACTCGTCTCACATCACCCGGACCACCACGGCCTCACTGGGCATCCGCGACCATTTGACGGTCGACCCGGTGTACGGCGCCTCGATGACCATCCCGTTGCCCGCGGCGAGTTGAACGTGTTCGGGCCCACGCGAACTGAATGACGCGGCCGGAAAGACCAGGTCACCGGGCCGCACATCCTGCGGCGGAATCCGCACCCCGCTGTAGATCTGCTCATAGGTGGTGCGCGGCAGCACGACCTTGCCATCGGTGGCTTCCGAAACCGCGTACTGCGTCAGTCCCGAACAGTCGAATCCACCACCGCTCGGTCCGCCGGACCCGCCCCCGCCCCACACATAGGGCAGGCCCAGATAGGCACTCGCCGCGCTGACCGCACGCCCGCCGTTGGTCCCGTCCGACGGGACCGGCCGGTGCATCGCCGGCAACGCGCGGGCCGCACCGCTCGCGCGCGAGACCGTCCTGGCCCTGGTCCGCCGCCGGCGCCGCCCGGGATTCGAGGTGACGCGGCCACGAACGGATTTGGGCGCCGACGGGGGCACGATCTGCGCCGCGTGCCGACGCGCCTGCTCGATGTCGGAATCGACCTGCCGGCTGGCGTTGGTGACCGCGGTGTGCGCGGCATCGAGCAGGGCCGGACCACTGAACCGCAGATCGGAGACCTTGGCGATCGCCTGCAAGCGGGTCTGCAGATCGGCGATCTGCCCATTGACCACCCCGCGACCGGCCACGGTGCCATCACCGGCGGATGTGACGGATTTGTGCACCACCGCGTCACGCTCGGCATGACCGGCCGCGACCGCGGTGTGCATACCGGCCATATCGCGATAGCTGTTCGCCAGCTTTCCCATCCGATTGTCGTCTTCCGATGGCCCCGACATCGCGGATGCGGCATTTCGCCGACTGGGCTCCCCGTTCCCGTACAGACCGAGCAGTGAATTCAGAACGCCGTCCACACCGGCGGTCAATTGCACAGACATCCGACCGCCCCGCCTTTGCTCAGCACCGATCGCCTCCCGAATCGGCCCCGGCTGTCAGGGACCGGTACCCGCGCACCTACTTACGAATATGCAAGCCGCACACGACTATGCGGCAACATCGTCGAGGACCGGAAGCCGCCCACGTTCCCAATTGCGGGAACAACCCACAATGAGGAAGAACTCCGAGGAGGCGGTGCAACGGTATGGCGGGGCCAACCACGACGACGGAATCGGAGCCGGGCTTACTGCGCGGCGCCACGCAATCGCCGGTCAGCGGGACGGTACAGGTCGCACCCGATCAGACCATGGGCGAGCGTGCCGAGCCCGTGCAACCGATCATGGCGCACGATCCGGGCACGGGGCACAACGGTCCCGGTGGCAGTCAGCCGTCCGGCCCAGGGCAACAGCAGGGTGGTCCCGAAGGCACCGATCCGCATCGGATCGACACCCCCGCAAACCCTCCGCAGGTCCCCCGCAACCCCGGCGAGCACCCTGGCGACAACCCGCAACCGGGCCAACCCGGGCAACAGCAGCCGGGCGCCGGGCAACCGAACGGCCGGCCCGGGGATTCCGATCGCATCGGAATCCCGGAGCACTCGCCGCAGACCCCGCGCAACCCCGGCGAAACACCGGGTGACGGCGGGGGCAACAAGCCGCCGCGCAGCACCGACGGTCCCGTCGCCGACACGCACTACCGGACCGTGAAACTGGACCCACCGGCCGGCGCCTCGGCCGCCCTGCGATCCGTTGTCGGCATGGCGCGCACCGCGATTCAGACAGCGGTCGACCTGCTCGGGCGCGGTATGCCGGTACCACCGCCGGAGGTGAGCGATCTGCTCAAACCGGTGGTGTACGGCTATCTCGGCCAGGCCGAGTCGACCGAGAAGTACCAGCGCGCCATGACCGCCGTGAACGCCCGGCAGAGTTCACTACTCACCTACGACCATCAGATCGCCCAGACCTCGATCACCGTCGCCGCGAATCAGGACCAGACGCTGGCCGCCATCAAGGAAATCGTCGACGAATTGCAGACGAAGCTGAAGGCGGTGCCGGCGAAGCTGACCACCAAACAGGAAGTGGCGGTGATGGCGCATGTCGGGGCCGCGGTGAACAAGGTCTACAAACTCGTCTCCGCGGTCTATTCCGACAACCAGTCTCATGCCGGAAATGGCAGTGGCACATCGAATTCCGGGGGCTCCGACAGTTCGAACGGCACCGGCAGCGGCACCGCCGCCAACGCCGGTGCCGCGAACACCGGTGCCGCGAACGCGGGCGCGGGCGGAGGCGGGATCGGGGACATCATCGGTCAGCTGCTGCCGATGGCCGCCATGATGGTTCCGATGGGCGCGATGGCGCTGACACCGGTCATCACCCAGATGATGCAGAAGAACGAGCACGACAAACAGCAGCAGGAACTGCAGTCCAACGGCGAGATCACCCCCGGCGGTGGCGCTGCGCCACTGGCCGCCGACCCGAATGCCGCGGCGCCCGGCGCCGTGATGCCGGGCGTAGCTCCCGCTGCGGTGGATCCCTCGATGGGTGCGCAGAACGCCGGAACGCCCGGTGCGACAGCTCCTTCGACCAACGCACCCTCCGCGGTCACCCCGAACACCGCGCAGACGCCGGGGTCGCTGCCCCCGATCAAACCGTCTCCGGGTACCTCGAAGAACGACCGGACGAAGCCTCCGACTGCTCCCGACACAGCTGCGGAACCTCAGGATCCGGAGCAGCCGGAGGCGGGCGCGTCCCCGGCCTGAGCCGACGTTTCACCCAGGCAACCGCGGAAACCCGCCGGTGGGGAAACCCCGCCGGCGGGACGCACTCACCCGCGCGAATGCTCAGCGGCGTCCGGCGGCGTCACCTTCGGTGCCACCACCGCGCCGCCCGGCGGCGGACCGGCGGTCACGCTCGGTGCGCTGACCGACGGCGCCGCCACACCGGAAGCACCGGTGCCCGCGCTCGCGGTGGACGGGCGGACGACCTGCTCGTCGGCGGTGGCGACCGCGGCCGGAACCTCCACGAAGCGTGGATGTTTCACGATCTGCTCATGGGCGTAGACCGCGTCGCGCAACTGCTGCCGTGATTCCTCCTCGGCCAGCAGCAGCACCAATTCGTTGCAGCGGCGCTCGAAGACCAGCGATCGCAGGGCCGAGACCTCGTCGTCGATGCGAAGCTCACCCGGCTCGACCCGGCCGACATCGACACGGCGGGGCAGCATGGCCGCGGCGAGCAGATCGTCGGCATCGCGCAACTCCTCCCACCACTCACGCGGAATCGTGCGACCGGACCGCTGCGCGGACAGGATGCGATCACGCACGCCCCGCGATTCCGCGGCTTCCGGCCCGCCCGGCGCACTGCGGGCGACCAGTGCGTGCGCCTCGGTGGCCAATTCGCCGCACCGGGCCCGCACTTGTGCATCCGAGACGGAGGCAACGTGTTCCAGCGCCTCGGCCGAACCGGTGAGGCCGAGGCGATCGGCCGTGTCGGGGGTGAAGACGCGCAGGTCGACGTCGTAGGACGGACCGACCATATCCTGCATGGCAACATCGGTGAACCGTTGCCGCAAACCGTTGTCGATCGGGCCGGAGGAGACCAGGGCGGTGAGGTTCGCGCCGGCCTTGCGTCCCCAGGCGAGACCGAATTCCACCAGCACCCGGGCCGGATCGGACACCCCTTCCCACGGGGAGCCCGCACCACCGGAATCACCGCCGAGCAACTCGTCCCACGTCCACGGGGACGACACCTCGAGCGGCAGGTACAAGCCGGCCGGGAACCAGCCGCGGCCCTCATTGGAGGTGATGAACACCCCGGAACCGGCCTCACCGCGCATCACCGCAACGGCCCAATGCAGGCCCAGCACAGAGGAATCCACGGCCGCCAGCACCGCTCCCAGCAGAGTGCGGGCCAGGACCAGATCGCTGTCCACGGCATCGCCCACCACGTACGCGGGCTCGGCGTCCTGGTCCTTGGCCTTCGCGACCGCGGCGGCGAACGGCGTCGGCAGCGGCACCGGCGGCAGATCGCCGGCCGCACTGGCACCACTCGGCGGAGCGGTGGCGGCACGCTCGTCGGGGCCGCCACCGGACGGTCCACCGGGCGGCATCGCACCACCGGGCGCCGTGACGCCCAGCGATCCCGGCGCGGAACCCGAGGACGAACCCGGCGATCCGGCCGATACACCGGCCCCGGCCCCTGCGCCGGCCGCCGCGGGCGCGACACCGGCACCCGGCTCGTCGGCATCATCGGACGTGCTCGCGGCTGTTCCTGGAGCACCCGACGCGACGGCAGCGGCGTTGTCGGCGCCCGGTGTCCGACCGGCGACGTCGGCAGGTCCGACACCGTTGGACGCACCGGCCTGGGGGCCGGTCGCCGATGGTGTCCCGGGACCGGCCGCTACCGGAGCAACGGGTGGTGCGCCGGCACCGGGAGACTCGGCGGCCCTGCGTACGCGTCCGAGACCGTCGTCGTCGGCCCGCTCGAAGTCATCGGCGGCCTTCCGCAGTTTCGCCGCGGTATCGCGGTGTTCCTTGGCCAGTGCCCGGCCCGCGTTCTCCCGGGCGCTGTAGTAGCTCTTCAGTGCGTTGTACACCGGATTGGCGATATGACCGTAGCTGCCGGGGAATTCGTTCAGCCAATCGATGGGCTGATTCGCCCACTCATCGGTTTCGTCGGCGATCCGCAAGTGCTGAAGGGCCAACTCACGTAAGACCGCAGGGTCGATGTCCATGCTGTCGGCCATGCCGAATCAGATCCTTCCGCCGATGACGTCCCCATTCTCAAGCCTTCCCAGCAGCGGGAAGGTTTGAGAATGACACCTCCGGGCTAACCGTTCGGCCCCGCCGTGATCCTCGGCCGCCGTGCCGGTTCCGGCGTGCTCGGCCCGGATGGCAGGCTCGCCAGATATTCCGACACCTGGCCGTGGGCGTACACGATGTCACGCAATCGCTGCCGCGACGGTTCCCCCGACAGCAGCAGGACCAGCTCGTCGCACCGGCGTTCGGCGACCAGACGCCGCAGCGTGGCGGCCTCGCCCGCCGAACGGCCGACCGGCGCGTCGGCCCGTAACTCCCCCAGCGGAACTCGCGAGACATCGATGTGCAGCGGCAGCATGGATGCCGACAGCAGGGTATCGGCGTCGCGAAGCTCTTCCCACCACTGTGCCTGCACCGGGCCACCGCGCAGAATCGTCTGCAGGATGCGGTCGCGCAGTTCCCCGGTCCCGAGGGAGGCGAAGGGATTGGCCGCTGCGCCGGCGAGGCGTCGATGGGCGTCGTAGGCGAAGTCGAGCCCACGGCTGCCGAGTCGGTCGGGGGCAACGGCGGCGACCCGTTCGAGGACCGGTGCGGCGCTGACCAATTCGAGCCGATCGGCCAAACCCGGTGCGGCGGTCGCGAAGTCCATGTGGGCACAGGGCTCGACGCCACCCTCCAGGGCCACCTCGCCGAGTTGCCCGGCGAGGATCTCGTCGAACGGATCCGACGACACCAGCGCCGACAGCCGGGCGCCGGTGCGCCGACCCCAGGCGACGGCGAATTCGGCGAGCACGCGAGCCGGGTCGGCGAACCCCTCCCATCCCGGTCCTTCGGCGACCGACCACACCCACGGTGTGGACATCTCCCGCGGTAGAAAGACCTCGGGCGGCAGCCATCCCCGGCCATCATTCGAGGTCACGAATGCGGTGAGGTCCGCGTCGTGACGCATCACCGACACCGCCCATCCGGCGCCGACCGTCGCGGCCTCGCTCGCGGCCAGCAGACTCGCCAGAATGCTGCGTGCCAGGACGAGATCACCGTCCACCCGCTTGCCCAGCATGAATGTCGGTGCGGCCGAAGCGAACATCGCCGCGCCGACCGCGTCGCGCATCATCTCGCCACTGCCGGCGTTCTGGTCGGACCCGGTCGCGGCGACCGGATCGCCGGGCGGGCGCGCGGGCGGCTCACCTTTGCCGGCGGCGGCGGGCGGCGGGACCGACACACCCGGCGCCGAGACACCGGGGCCGCCCACGGCCGGGCCGCCGGTCGGCGCCGAGACACGTGGCGCCACCACGGGGGCTCGGGAGTCGAATCCCGGCGCGGCCCGCGGATCCGGGGGCGATGCCGACCCCGGTGGAGCGCTCGCGCCGGCCGGTGGAGCTGCCGCGGGTGGCAGCTGCTGCGGCATGAACATCGCCGACTGTGCCGCCGCACCCGCCGCCGCACCGAATGCGGTGGTTCCCACAGCGCCGGGGAACAGATCGGTGCGCAGGTCGGACTCCGGCCCGCTCTCGTCGTCGTGGTGTCGTTCGTCGCCGGAATGCGCGGCCATGGTGGTGGTTTCGGTTCGATCGCCGACCAAGCCGTCATCGGAGGGGGATGCCGTGATCGGATCATGTTCCGAATCGTCCTGTGACGACGAAGTCCGCGCGTATTCATGCGTGGCCGCCGGAGCGTCGGCCGTGTCGGTGGCGGCCATCGGTGTGGCCGGCGCGCCACCGTCCATCTGCCCGATCTGCGGCGCATATCCGGGTTCGGTGAGCTGCCCGGGTGCCGGCCGGCCCTGCACCGGCGGGGCCGCGACGGCCGGGGCATCGGCCATCGCCGGATCACCGTGCTCGAGCGCACCGCCCGCCTCGGGTCCGAGCAGATCGAACCCGGGCAGTTGCGACACCGGAAGTCCCGGCAACAGGTTCCGGAACAGATCCCGCAGATCCTGCAGGGCCGGTGCGCCCGGAACGAAGGTCCCGGGCGGCAACCGCAATCCGTGCGGGAGCGTTCTGAAGCCCGGGGGCACTTGCGGTCCGAACCGGTCCCGGTTCCCCGCCCGCCCCGGTCGGGTACCAGGTCCTCCGGCGCCGCCCGCCCCGGTGGGCCTGCGCCGCCACGGGCCCGGCTGGCCGAGGGCCGCCGCGATCGCCGCCAACTCCGGAAAGCCCTGCGGGCCGACCTCGCCGAGGGCCGCCCGGGCCACCTGATCGACCTCGGCGCGAGCGCGCGCGAGGATTCCCATGATCCGATCCCGCCGCTCGGCGGCGGTGGGCCCGTCCTCGTCATCGGGTTCGGCGTTCACTCGCCCGATATCGCGCAGCGCGCCGTCGACGATATTGAGAATCCGGTCCCGGGTGCGGTCCACCAGAGCCGCCGCGTGCCCGAAGGTGTCCGCCGCCGCGACCAGCGCATCGACGAATCCACGCGTCGTTCCCTGATGTGCCAGCAGATCGTCCTTGACAGGCTGTAGTCCGGCACTGGAATGAACCAGCTCATCGAACGCGCGCCGGGCGCGATCGGCCTCGGCCGGATCGAGGGCATCCGCACCGTCGCGCGCCCGCGTCGCCAGATCCCGCCACGCGCGCGGCGGGATGTTCGGCCAGTTCTCCCCGACAATGGTCTTCCAGTACGGGCTTTCGCGCTCCGGATACATGCGGATCAGGCCGATTGGGACCGGCGCACCTGCTCGCGACCGTCGACGTCGACCGTGTGCAGTGCCGATGCGGTGTCGGTGGCTCGACCGTCGGTTGTGCGCGTGTGCTCGGCATAATCGACGGCAGCGACATCGAACAGGTCGCCGACCTTGTCGAATATCTTCGCCCGCAGCTGGTGATCGAGCTCCGATCGGGGGCTTTCGTCGATCGCCCATCCGCCGGTGACGGCGCCGACCTGGTCGATGAACGACAGTTTCGTTGCCGCGACATGATGCGAGGCGGCGATGACCTCATCCGGTTCACCCATGTTCAACGACGACATGCCGGGCTCCTGTCTCCGAAGTGCCTGTGATACTCAGGAATTCGTGCCGAATTCGGCGATCTCCAAGGCGCGGTAGGACGATTCGGTGGGCAGATCGAACGAATCGATCGTGTACGAGCGGGTGCCGTTGGCTTCCATCTCCGACCGCAGGCCCACTCGCGATTTGGTGTGCGCGAGCCGGGCCAGGCGCACGATCTCCGCGGCGAGCCAGGCGTCGCCGTTGTCACGGGCGTCATCGGTGATGTGCAATCCGATCACCTCACCGTCGCGGTCACAGGCCACCCCGACGGTGCGGTCGGGGTTGAACACCTCGTAGGTGAGGTTCTGCCACTCCGTTGTGGCCGTGTCCGATTCGTCGTCGTATTCATCTGTCATTCGTAGCTCCTGTCACTGTTTCGGCGCGCTGACGGCTCCGGGCGCCGACACCCCTCGGGGCGGTGCGACGGCCGGGGCCGCGGTCGGGGCAGCCTCCGGCGCGGCGGCCGGCTCCTCATCGGCCTCCGACAAGCGCGCGGCGATCTCCGCCCAGGCGTCGTCACCGATGGTCATCACCTGACGCAGCTGCCAGAACCGGCTTCCCAGATACATTTCCGCCGTACCGTCGGCCCCGATGTCGAGGTGATCCGGGCCGTCGGCGGCGGGGTTGAGGGTGATGGTGGTCAGCGGCGGCTGCATATCGTCGACGTTGATGATGGTGGCGGTGCTGCCCGGAATGAAACTGTTGCGGCAGCGTTCTCCGACCGCGGGTGCCAGCTCGGCGCTGTTGGTGGTGATCATCACTTCCGGATTGAGCAGCAGCTGCAGGATCCACGAGCGTGCGGCTCGTTCCGCCGGCTCGGCATTGATCGAAATCGACAGGGAAGCGGCCAGATCCACCACCAGCATCGCATTCGAACTGGTGACCCCGACGATCACCAGCCGTCGCGGCGTCCCCTCCGGATTCGGCAGGTCGTCGGCGGCGAAGGCCAGTACGTCGGAACCGGCGCCCCCGCCGGTGACCGGGTAGGCATTGACCGTCCCGGTGGCCACATCGATGGTGTAGGCCGCCAGCAGATCCGGCGTCCGCTCGGCGAGCGCGGCCAGACGGATCAGGCCCTCACCGTGCAGCCAGCGCGCGGTGTCGGCGATGGTGACACTTCCTGGATCGGTCACGAAACCTGCTCCACCCTGGCCTCTTCCGGTTCCGCGTCGCCCCACGGATCGCTGTCCATCAGCAGCTGGTACTGCCGGGCCGCGTCGGCACTGCTGTCGCGGATCGCCGACGTGATCTCGGAAATCAGTTCCGCACAGCCGAATCGGTCGACGGTGCCCGGTGCCAGGTACAGATCGGTGAGCCGTCCCATCGCATCCACCTCGGGGATCACCGCACCACTGGGCGAGGGCCGGCGGGCGCGGATGCCGTCGATCTTCTCGCGCAGATCGGCGATCTTGTGCCGGAGGTCGCGGGCCGCGTCCAAGGCGGCCTGCACCTCCGGATGGATGTCGGTGTCACTCATGCGGAACCTCCGGATTGAGATGGCAGCTGGTTGGCCGTACTGGGCGTCGCCGGCGTCACGGTCGGCGCGATCGTCGGCTTCTCACCGATCACCGCATCCGTGTGCGGTGTGTCGTCGACATACATCAACCGATCGGGATGCCAGGCGACCACGCGATTGCGCTCGTTGTTCCCCCCGCCCGCACCGCCCATCCCCGGCGACATCGGCATGTACGGCATCATCGGCGAACCACCCGCCGTGCCACGGGCAGCGGCCGCCGCCGGATTCTGCAGTGGCTCGATGACCGGGGTGCGCGGCACACTCGACGACGCGCTGCTCGCGGTCCCGGTGGACGACGACACCATCGGCATCGGGCCCACCGTCACGGGTGTGGACGAAGACGAGCCCATGGCACCGGTGATGTCGCCGATCGAGGCCGAATCACCACCGCCGCCACCGGAGTAGCCATAATCACCGCCCCCGGTGGAGTATCCGTAGTCGTCGTAGCCGTAATCCTCGAGTCCGGTCTCCGTACCCGTGCCGTCCTGACCCAGCATCGGCATACCGGCGGCCATCATGGTGCTCATCAGGGTGGGCAGCATCGAGGCGAGCTGGCTCATCATCTGACTGCTGTCACCCGAGCCACCGCCGGTCCCATCCGCCTGGGCGGCCGCGGCCTTGTCCGAATCATCGGCGTTCTCACCGGTTTTCACCCCGACCGTCGTGGAGTAATCACCGATGGTCTCGGCCGAGCGCGCGTTCTGCTCCTCGAACTTCGCGAGCGCGGCGGCGATCGCGGCCTTGTTCTTCGATCGTGTGGCCCGCACCAATTCCTTGCGGGCCGCCTTGATCTCCTCGGGGGTGGGATGTTTGGCCTTGGCGGTATCGAAAGCCTTGGTGTAGGTGTCGATTCCGTCGGCCAATTTGCCCATGGTGGCGCCGAGATCGTCCAGCCAGCCGCGGTGGCGGCCCAATTCGGCGGCTGCCGCGGTACCCACCGGCTGCCAGTGCTGCATGGCCCCTGCCGCACCGTCCACACCGGTCAGCGCCGCCACATGCGATGTCCCCAAATAGTTCCGGATATCGGAGACGAGTTGCGTCGCCGGTCCGGTACCGGGGCCCGCCCGCAGCTGCTCGGCGAAGGTCAGCGGATCGACGGACCCACCGGCGGCGGGCAGGCCGAAAGCCGGAGGCCGGCGCTGGGTCGGCGGCGGCGCCTGCGGCACCGGGTTCTGCAGCACTTCGCCACCCGCGCCACCGACCTTCCTGGCGCCCTGGTCATCGGTGTCCGTGTAATTCTGTGCGGCGGAACCGATCTTGTGGGCCGTCTCGTGCACCTTGCCGAGAATTCCGGCCATCCCGTTGATCAGATTGGCCGTATGGGTGTTCAGCTGTGGTACCGCCTGCGCGGATATCGGATCACTGCCGGCCGGCAGTACCCATCCTTTCGGCATGGAATCGCCGGTGCCACGCGCCAGTCCGGCGAGTGCCGCCGCCGCAGCGACGAGTTCGTCGGGATCGACTTGTAACGCCACACCTGCCTCCTCTCACCGCAATCCTCACGTCGGGGTGCCGACCGCGGCCGACAGCACTCCGCCCGACTGATCCCCGGGAATGGGCGTACCCGGAGCCGAATCTCCGGAAGCGTCCGGTGCGGCATCGATGCCCGCCGGGCGCTGGAAATCACTGAACGGCCCGAACTCCCCTGCCTTACCGGACAGCGAGTCCATGTTGTCACCGTCCAGGACATGCAGGTCGCCGTCGATGATCGCCTCGATGGAGCCACCGGATTCCGCGGTCCCGAACTTGGCCACCACGGCCGTGACCTTCTCCCAGACCCCGACGACACCGGTGATCATGCCCTGCTCATCTTCCGGAGCCACATGTTCACCGATCTGCTTGGGAGTACTCCATGTGACAGAGGTCTTCTCGTAGGCCTTCTTCGCATCGGTGGCGCTCTTGTTGCCGAACGCGGCGTCCAGCGCCTGCGCCACGACGACCGAGACCTTCTGGGTGCGCCCGTCAGGGAAGGGGTACTCCACCATGCCGTCGGCTCCCGGGGCGCGTGCCGCCGGCGCCGCAGGGCCGTCCGGATGTCCCTGCTGGCTCGACGAGGACCCCTGCGGCGGACCCGACTCCGTCGAGGCCGGTGTCGCATTCGCCGGCTGCGGGGTGGCGTTGACCGGTTGTGCGGAGGTCAGCGGCTGCTGCGGGTAGGCCGCCTGCAGCTGGCCGCGCCGGTTGTTCATGTCCTGATCCTGCATCTGGCGCATCATCTGCTGCTGCGCCAGCATCGGCAGCATCTGACTCATCATGTCGCCCATGCCCGAACCCCCCATCGCGGAGGCCGGCGTGGACATCGACGCCGGAGTCGCGTCGGTGACACTGCTGGGAGTGCTGCCGTACCCATCACCGACGCCGGTCGGATCGGAAGCGGAATCGGTGGATCCGGTGTCCCCGAGCGAATTACCGAGATCATCGGTGCCGGTCGTATCCGCCCCGTCGGTGCCGAGATCATCGAGACCGAGATCGCCGAGACCGAGATCGTCGAGGCCGGTCGGATCGGCGCTGGGATCGGACGGCGTGAGAGCGGTGGGGTCGTAAGGGCTGCCGGTGACGGTACCCGGGTCGGCCCCGGTTCCCTTGCCCGCCTGCAGGTCCTTGACCTGCTGCTCCAGCTTCTTGATCCGCGCCTCGTCTTTTTTGTGCTGATCGGTCAGATCTTTGACCTTCGACGCGGATTCACCGTTGTCATTCTTCGCCTTTTTCAGCGCCTTTTCACCGGCAGTCATGGCTTCTTGCATGTAGGCGAGGATGTATTCGGTTTCGGATATACCATCATCCGGCACCGTCGGCGCCTGCTCATTGACAGCATCGACGACCTGGTCGAGCGTGTCCAAGACCTTGCTGGATACATCCGCAGTCTTGATCGCAATAGGAGCCAGACCTTTATCTGTCTCTTGCATATCCAAGATGGCCTGATTCAATGCCAGCGCGATGACCCCATAGTTTTTCATCGTCTGCGACGCATCCCCGTGCACCTTCAACTTGGAGGCGCTTTCAGGAAGTTGCGGCGCTTCCTTGACCGTGGGCGGCTTGACCTTGGATTTCTCGCCACAACTTTGATAAATTTTATCGAGAAAGTTCAGAGTTTCCTGAGCATACTCACCGGCTTTTTTGTAATAGTCATACCTATGGTCATAGCCATCGGCTTTCATATCCGGTATGAGCATGCGGTGGATCTTCGCCATAGACCGACCTCTCAGACGGCCATGGAGTCGGGCGCACCACCGACTGCTGCCGGTTCATCACCAGGTTTCATCCATTTTGTCGGCAACTTCTTCGGCTTCGGCGGCGTGCCATCTTTCCAATTCGACGTCTGCCATATACTGACGCCTGTTGGAATTGCGGCACGCGCAGCTCCTCGGCCGGCATAGCGGGCAATCGTCCGGAGCATGCCGGCTCCCGCCGCGCCCGCAGCTGCCCGACCCATAAACCTCGTCACGCCCATTCCCGGAATCAGGGCGGATGCGCCGTCCAGCGCCCCTTCCCCGAGCGCCTGCTTCCAGCCCTGCCCCGCCCCCAAGGCACCGGCGGCGCCGATAACGCCAGCCGAGACCGCGCCGATGGGGCCCGGAATCAAAGACGCCGCACCGACGCCTATGTTGGTCCAAGTCTTCAGACTCATGCCCAGAAATGGCATGCGCTCACCCACTCGATCCCAGGGCTGACGCGCATGCGCAGCACGAAAGCTTCCATCGGTGCCTCGACGACGAGATCGGTTCTCGGCACATAATTGGTGATCACAGCCATAGTCGGACCAACCTCCGATCACGAGTCCAGGTACCGGTACACCACAAATCCAGCATCGAACGTCGGTCGGACAGCGACCCGACGCTCGATCTCTCTCATTGTTGGCCATTCCCATAGCTGGGAACCTGAGTTGCAGAGAGCGGGCGTCAGGATTGGTTCGGAGTAAATTCGGCGTACCGGAGAGTCGCTCGCGCAATGGCACGGAGGGAGAGCACATGATGGGCCTCCACGTTGGGCTGATGTCCGCATCATTGCACTGCAACGTCTTTCGGCGCAGGGCTGCCGAGGTTCCCCCCCGATGACTAGTACGGAGCGTACCGCGACAGCGGCGACGGACGCCGATACCGACGAAGCACGGAACGACGGTAACGATGTGCCGACCGTACCGACCACACCGTGGACCAGACCGGTCCGGCGGGAACGCGAAGCGCGCAGTCCGTCTGCATCACTGCCACAGAGCCCGACCGATCATGCCGGGGCGGCCACGGATTCGAGCAGGCAGTCCGGCTCCGCCGCACCGACACCCACCCAGGCTGTCACATCACCGGCGCCGAGCTCCCCGTGGTCGGCGGCCCGAACGACCACACCTGCCGCGCAGCCTGTTTCATCGGCCTCGGATCGATCCGGAGAACCGGAACCGACGTCGGTACCGAGTTCTGGCGCCGCGGTTCTCTCGCCTCAGACGAATCGAGCACCGGCCGCGTCCACACAGATCGCCCCCGCACAGAGCGATACCGGCCAGGGTGATCCGGGCGGGATCGATCCGGCTTCGCTGTCCGGACCGGCCTCGGCGATGAGCATGCTGCCGCTGCTCGCCTCCGCACTCGCCGGGCTCGGCGGAAAGGGCGGGAACGGCTCGGGCACAACCCAGCCCACCAGCGGAGACGGCAATACCACGGGCAGTGGGTCGCTGCCCCCGGAGGCACAGCAAGCCCGCGATGCGTTGCAGAAATTGAAGGACACCTACGGGGACGACAGCAAGGACCCGGCCACCTCCACCACCGCGCCCCGGAAGAAGAAGCTCGACACCAAGGCCGGAACTCGCACTCGCGGTAGCGGCAAGACCGCGACACGGGTGCGGGCGAATCAGCTGTATCAGCGCAATGTCGCGTCCGCGTTCAACACCCTCGACAACGATCTCATCGACTACATGCGCGGCCTGGGGGGTAAACACCAGGTCGACAAGAGGGCTGTCGCCGAACTCCTCCGCGATGTCGACGCCCAGCTCGCCAAGATCGGCCCCGCCGCCTACACCAAGGCCGGGGTGCAACAGGTCCACAAGATCCTGATCAAGGCACTGCTGCAGGCACACCGTATCGTCACCGGTAGTACCGGATTGTCGAAAAGTGGTGCGGCCGAGATCAACCGCTTGACCAAGCAGTACGTCTACAACCTCGCCGGAAAGCAGTATCAGGGTGCGAGCGGTGGTTCGGGCGGTTCGGGTTCGACGGCCGTCGGCGGCACCGTGGGGCAATGGATTCAGCAGGCGCTGCAGGTGCTGAGCGCCGCGGGCTACAACACCGCCGCGATGGATCCGGAAGCGATCGCGATGATCATTCAGCACGAGTCGGGTGGAAATCCGTCGGCCACCAACAATTGGGACAGCAATGCCGCCAAGGGAACTCCGTCGATCGGGCTGATGCAGACCATCGGCCCGACCTTCAACTCCTACGCGCTGGCGGGGCACGGCAACATCTACGATCCGGTCGACAACATCGTCGCGGGTGTGCGGTACGCGATCTCCCGGTACGGGTCGGTGTCGAATGTGCCGGGCGTGGTGGCCGTCCGCAACGGCGGCTCGTACCGGGGCTACTGATGTCCGGGCCGCGCGAACCGGGAGAGCCGCGGGCGAGCGGCACGACGCAGGCCGGTATCGCGACCACCACGCCGACGCGTGATCCACGGTCGAAGCCCTCGGCCAAACAACCTTCGCGGGGTGCGTCACGGTCCTCGCCGGCAACGGGCGGCGCCGCACCGGCGACGGGTTCGGCTCCCGCACAGTCGTCGTCGAGCCCCGGAGCGGGCACCGCATCCGTCGCCTCCGCTCCGGCGGCCGGTGGCGGTTCGGATCTGGCGATGGTCGCCGCCGCCGCGGGACCGCTGGCCATGGCCGCGATGACCGCGTTGAACGCGATGGCCGGTCATTACGGTGGCGGTACCCCGACCGCCGACACCGGCCAGGCCGCGGCGCCCCGCACACTCGCCGACACCGGTGCGCCGACCGGGCCGATCGCTTGGGACAGCGGCGCCGGCGCACGGTATTCGGCTGTGCAGCAGAGCACTTCGGAAGCCGCCGGTGCCCTGGGGTCGGTGAATTCCGAGCTCCGGCGCATCCTGGACGGCGCGGCCGACAACACGATCGCGGGCCGCGCGGCGATGGCCTCGATCATCGCCGAGGCGGACGCGGCGCTCACCGCACTCGGCAAGGTCGGCAATTCGGCCGCGGCACAACGACAAGTCGTGAGCGCACTGGATGCCGCCCTGCAGCGTGCCGGGGCGGTTGCCGGTGACGGTCGCACGCAGTCCGCGGTCACCGCGGATCAGATCAACGCCCTGGCAGCGCGATACATCCGCGAGTCCGGCGGCGGGCAGCCCACCCGCACCTCGCGAGCAGGTGGTTCGAGCAGCGGTCCGCCTTCGGCTCGGCCCTCCGGTGCGGTCGGGCAGTGGATCAACGAGGCCATGCAGATCCTGGCGCAGAACGGTTACGACACGAGCCGGATCGACCCGGCCGATATCGCCGCCATCATTGGACACGAATCCGCCGGCAACCCCAATGCCATCAACAACTGGGACAGTAACGCGGCCGCGGGCACCCCGTCGAAGGGGCTGATGCAGACCATCGATCCGACATTCAACTCGTATGCGCTGCCGGGTCATCACGATGTGTGGAATCCGGTCGACAACATCATCGCCGGTGTGCGTTACGCGATCGATCGTTATGGTTCGGTCAGCGAGGTTCCGGGCATCGTGGGAATGCGCCGCGGCACCGGATATGTCGGATACTGACGGCCGGTATCAGTTCGCCCACCGGCTGGCGGCGTAACTGCTGGGCAGATTGGTGACTCGCACCGTCGACCCCGGCTTCGGCGCCTCGATGCACTGCCCGTTTCCGATATACATCATGACGTGCCCCGGACTGCCATTGTTGAACTGGGCGGCGGGGAAGATCAGGTCACCGGGCTGGATATCGGCCGGATTGACCTTCGGCAGCTGCTGATACTGGTCCGCCGCCACCCGCGGAATGTTGACGCCGGCCGCGCGGGCGGCGTATTGGGTGAGACCGGAACAGTCGAACGAGTTCGGTCCCTCCGCACCCCAGACATACGGGTCACCCTGTTGCTGCAGCGCCACCGCCACCGCCTGCTGCCCCGCGGTGGAACCACCGCCGCCGCCCGCGGCGCTGGCCTGCTTGAATTCCTTACCGGCGAGATTGTAGATGTATTGCTTTGTCAGACGGTTGATTTCGGCGGCCGCCTCCTTGGAATTGACGTTACCGCCGGAGACGATCTGCGTGGCCTTCTTCAACGCGTTCGTGAGAATCTTGTGGACCTGTTGCACTCCGGCCTTGGTGTAGGCGGCGGAACCGATCTCGGCCAGCTGGGAATCGACATCACGCAGGAGTTCGATGACGGCCTTCTTGTCGACCTTGTGTTTACCGGCCAGGCGGCGCATGTAGTCGACGAGGTCGTTGTCGAGGGTGTTGAACGCGGACGCGACATTGCGCTTGTAGAGCTTGCTGAGCTTGATCCGGGTGGCCGTGGCGCCTTTTCCGGCACTGCCGGTATCGCTGGTGTCGAGTTGCTTCTTCCCCGAGGCGCTTTCCGGATCGGAGGGGTCCTTGTCCTCGTCACCGTAGGTATCCTTCAACTTCTGCAACGCGTCCCGGGCCTGCTGCGCCTCCGGTGTCAGACCGTTTCCGGATTGGGTCGCGCCCGAACCGTTCCCGCCGCCACCGAGCCCCGCGAGTGCGGACGCGAGCATCGGCAGCATGCTCATCCCCATCATCGCGGCCGGGGCCAGCGCCATCAAGGTATCGGGATCGAGCAGCCCACCCGAATCCTGCTGCCCGGCGGCATCCTGCGCAGCGACCTGCCCGGTCAGCGGTGGCACCCCGGCCGCGCCCGTCCCCGGGGGAGCCGCCTGCACCGGACCGCCCGCACCGACATTCTGCGCACCCACGCCGGACGGGACCGTGGGCGCCGCCGGAGCCGGTGTGGCCCGGCTCGGCGCGGGGGCGGGTGGCGCCGGGGTCGCGGCTGGTCCGGGCGCCGTCGCCCCGTTCGAATCGGGTGTGCTCCCACCGGGATTGGACGGCGGGGTCGGCGTCACCCGGCCCCCGGAGCGCCCCGCGTTCGGCCGCCCGGTCTTCGACCACGGAGTGTCCGGGTGTTGTTCCGAACCGTCGGCCTGCTCGCCCTCGGCAGGCATCGGCTCCGGCTCCGGATCGATTCCGGTGTGCCACACTTCCGCACTGGTCATGAACTACTCCCAAGCACCCGTTTCACCCGTACCGCGCTACCGGACGGGATCACGGACTCGACGACGCCACCGGTGGCCGGGTCGACCGTCACCATCACCTCCGAGCCGATCACGATTCCCACCCGGCTCGGCGCATGCCGCTGATAGTCCCAGAAGACCAGATCGCCGGACGAGGCCGCGGCGGGATCGACTCGTTGACCACAAACCCCCTGAGCGGCAACAGTCTCGGGAAGGACCACGACCGTACGCGCAGTTTCACCCGGTATCTGCGTGGTGCTTCCGCAGGAACCCGCCGCCGGTGCGAGATCGGTGCCCGCACCGCCGGATGTCGCCGCGGCGTCACCGGGTGCGGCGCCCAGCAGTCCGCAATGACCGGTCGAGTCGACCGCGGACGCCTGGTAGATCACGTTCCGCACCAGAGTCGCGGCACCGCCGGTCCCCGCCGGCTGCCCGATCTGCGCCCCCGCCAGCTGCCGTGCGCAGTTCGCGGCGGCACTCGAATTGATCATCTGCGATTCGGGCAACTGATATGGCGCCGACGCCATTGCCGAGACGCAGTCTCGCTGCCACTGGGAAACACTGGAGTCACCGGGATCGACGGTCATCTCGGCGTAGGGGTTCGTCGTCGGAACGTCCGAAGCGGGCGGCTGCTCCTGAGTCTCGCGTACCCCGTTGCGTGCCGAGGTGGTCGTTTCGGTCTCGGTGCTCTCGGTATCGGGCCCCACGGCACTGTCGCACTGATATCGGAAATCCGAGGACAGGTCCGACGCACTGCCACCGGCCATCAACGCGATGAACATGATGGCCGTGACGAGACCGCTGATGACCAGCAATCCCAGCAGCACCCATCCGGGGAGCAGGGTCAGCAGCCATGCCGAATTCATCAGACGACCGATTGTCGACTGTCCCTGGGGGTTCGGGTTGCTCCCACTCATGCCGCGGATCCGGTGTGGCCTATGGTCGGAATTCCGGCGGTGCCGGGTGGGTGACGGCTCGGTTGGAGTTCGAGGACCAGTTCTCCGTGTTGATCCGGCGGTTCGAGAAATGCCGCACCCAATGGTGGAGATCTTCGTCCAGCATTGTCGTAGAGTTCATGGCGAGCGCGTCGGTAGCTTCCACCAATTTGCCCGCCTCGTCGTTCGCAATATGTTTCATCAGGCGCGCTGCAGGGTCCCGCTCGAGCGACGTATACGGAATATTCAATGTCCCCAGGTTTCGATCAAAAGCGTCGGCCATATCACGGGAATCGCCACGAGAAGCCTTCTCGAGAGCTCTCATTTTCGCCTCGGTGGGATTCGCCAGGTAATCATCTTTGATAGCAATCAGGTGATCGGCATAATATTTTTCATTGTTGAGCGCATTTCTTCCATCACGCAGAGTGACGCCACCCGGGAGCATGTTCTCGCGATAATGCGACGCCCGCGCACGCAATGCGTATACAGCCGCCTCGAGATGATCCTCTTCGCCCTCATGCGGCCTGCGACCACCTACGTGATTGATTCGAAGCAGCGAGTTCTCGGCCAGGTTCTGGGCCGCCATGATGCCCGCCAAATGCCCATCGGCCAGCGGATTGCTCTTGGCCAGCGAGTTCATCAATCCATACACCTGGCCGGCATGCCTGACGGTATTGCGATCCCAGCCGGCCATCTCCAGGGTGGCCATGGAATCGCCCACACCGACATCGCCACGTTTATCGAGCGCCAGCATGGCAGACGCCGCGCCGCGAGCCGACCCTACTCCGCCATCGACATGATCAGCGTTGGACCATCTGCGGGCGAGGTCATTGTAGTACGGCCATTTCATGTACGACTCTTTGTAGGCGCCCATCGCACCGCCCATTTCCGGGTCCGCCCAGAACGGAACCTGCATCGACGAAATGGCCGCCGAGTTCTCGGTGATCCGTTTCTTCTTCAGCGCCTGCGGGCGGCCGACACCAGGAATCGCGCCCAGGGCCCATTCGGTGATCGGTGAATTCACAATCGTGCTGGCGCCGCCCAGAGCCGCCAACATCATCCCGCTGTTCATCTTGTGCGCGGCGCCCATCTCGCCCATGCCGAGCGCCCGGCCACCGCCACCACCCCTGCCACCGGCTGCCGTCGCCCCTTGCGCGATCAACGCCAGCCGGTTGGCCGCGCTGTCGTTCGCGCGTTCCAGAGTGTCGCTCAGCCGCTTGTACTGGGCCATGAACACCATCATCGCGATCGCGCCGATCACGAAGATCGACATCTCGTGGCCCTTCGCCTGCTTGAAGAGGTCACCGAAGAACAGCAGGTAGACCGCGAGTGCGATGATCTGCAAACACATCCGCACCGCCGACATCAGGCCGTGGACGACCGCACGGATCGTGAAGGTCTGTGTCGCCCCGTATATCAGTGCGCCGCCGGCGAATCCGAAGATGGTCGCCAGCCCCCAATACACCGAATCCAGTGCCGACCAGATGATTTTGATCGCCATGTACACCGCGAAGGCGAGCAGGATGAGGGCGGTGAACAACAGGACGAAGCCGGAGCCGATCTGCCCGAAGCTGGGATTGTTCGCCGACGCGTAGGCGGCGGAATCCCCGCAGGACTTCATACCGTCTTTGATCTTGTCTTCACTCCCCGCCCGGACCCCGGCCGACCAGGCCGCGCCACAGCCGGGCCGGTCGTCGACCACATGCCCGAAGTTCCAGACCTGCACCGGATGTCGCGCGAAGTTGTCGGCCATATCCTCCTGCAGGCTGACCACCATCTGGGAGGGATTGGGGTTGCTGTTGCCGTTCAGTCCCGCCGATACCGACAGACCGACATCACGTCCCTGCGCGAGCATTCCGTGCGAGGACAGCACCTCACCGAGTGGATCGGACAGGAACATCGGGCCGAGCACCGCGATGAGCAACATCGCCACGCCCTGCATCGTCGCCTTGGCGTAGTGCCCTTGCTGGACGAAAACGGCGACGAACAACGCGCCGATGGTGGCGCAGGTGATGAACATGATCGTCGTGGCCAGTTGTCCGGTCAGCGCATGCGCGACCCCGTTGAGAGGCCCGCTGAACGAGTCCATCCAGCCGAAACCAAGGACCCAGCCGACGATCCAGGGCGGCAGGATGACAACCACCATGAAGAACCCGAACAGGATGCCGATTCCGATCGACAGACCGGTATTGCCGGGATGCAGGATGCTGCCGTGGTTGGTGGCGAAGATGTAGTCCGACAGCGCCACACCGGATGAATCACGCACCCCGGTGAATCCCAGCACACTGTTGCCGCCGGTGCCCTGGCTCTCCCCCTCGCCCGCGGCCGCGGCAACCGCGCTGACCAGTACCGGCAGCACGCCGAAGACGAACACCACGATCAGCGACCAGGTCACCCACTTGCGGCGGCGAGTGGCCGTGAGCTTGCACCAGATCCGCCGTGCCACCACCCGCGGCTGCCACTCGACAGGGTCCCAGAATTCCAGTTGCCAGGCCAGATCCGAGACACGACTACTGTCTCTGCGATCCCGGGGGGTACGCGTTGCGACGCTCATAGGCCCGACATTCCGATCATGCCGTTATCTGCCGCTCGCCGGACGCGCGGCGCGCGACCATGCTCGCGGTCTGTGGTGTACTGCCGATCGCCTCGGCCCGGTCCTCGCGTGCCGGGCCGAGCACCTTGCCGCGCCCGATGCGATTGAGTGCGTCACGCATGAACATCTCGCCGCGGCGCTCCTCGGGAACGGTGCGTCCCGGGCCGGTGGGCGGTGATGTCTCCTCCCGCAGGATCTGCAGGAGAAACGGCGTCTCCCCGAGATCGACTCCCAGCCATTCCAAACTGTTGCGCGCCAGGGTTTCGTCGCGCTGCCGGAAGACGAATCGGTTCGGAATCAGATTGTGGGCCGCGCCCTGGAAGTCGGTCGACGGATCGTGTGACGCCAAACCGATGGCGGCCAGGTGCTTACGGCCGTCGCGGCTGAAATCGGAGGTGACCGACGAACCCACATGGGTCTGGGTGAAATGGTGCGCCTCGTCGCCGACGAGCAGGCCGAACCGCCCGTTGTCGGACAGGAATGCCTCCCGCGCGGCCACCCCGACGAGTTCGTAGAGCGCCGTGCCCAGCCGTTTGGTCAATGGCAGCCGGTTGTAGAGGTGCGGCGTGATCAGTTCCTCGGCGGTCGGCAGTGCCAGGTTGTGACTGCGCACGACCGTGGCGGCGGCATCGAGCCGAAGCGCCGGCAGCGCGGGGTCGAACAGCACCGGGACGCGATCGAGAATGGTGCCGAGCCGCGCGGCCAGATCCGCGAATTCCTCACCGCTGCCGGGTGTATCGCGCATGCGGCACACCACGTTGTACAGATCCAGCATGCTGCGAATACCGTGTTCGGCAATGCCCCGGGGAGTCAGTAGCGCACTCATCGCGGCACCCGCACCGCTGGTCGGTGACAGATCCAGCAGGGGCAGAATCGAATCCAGCGTCCGCTCGCCCGCGACCCGCGCGCCGAACAGCCGCAGCGGATCGAGCGAGACGGTCGGATTACTCAGATCGATGACCACGGCATCGTCGATGGACGACGCGAAGTACTCCCACTCCCCCACCTGACTGCGGTCGATGGCCAGGAACTGCCCGCCCATATCGTGTACCAGGACGGCCATGAGTTTCAGGAAATACGATTTACCCGAGCCCAATTCGCCGGTGACCGCGAACGAGGCCGACAGATCGTGCAGTGCCGCCTCCATGATCCCGAAATGAATGGGCTCGTAGTTACCCGACAGCAGATTCACGCCGATGACCGGACCGCTGTCGTCGCCGACCTGGCTGGTGATGAACGGAACGAATCCGGCCCACATGTCCGACGGCAGGATGTGCGCGTAATCGTCGAAGGCACGCCGCGGCGGACTACCCGGGATCATCATCGACCAGAGGTCGACCTGCGCGCCCAGCGGTGCGGTCATATCGACCTGGAAACGCTTGTACCTGCGTTTGAGATTGTTGACGGCATCCATCGTCGTCTCCGGCGACGAACTGCCGACGGCGATCACCGTCGTGAACGACACTTCCGATTCACCGCTGTTGACCTCGAAATGCTGATTGTATTCGGCGAGCATCTGCGCCTTGGACATCAGCGTGTTCTGCGCGAACGAGACCTCCTGGTCCCGCTGGTCCATCTGCTCGCCCAGCCGGCGCAGATTCAATTCGTTGTTCTTGAGCACGGATTCGGCCGGTTTGGTCGACACCCGGATGCCCCAGTCGACCGTGACATCGCCGGCGCCTTCGAGGACGCTGAGGAATTCGCTGCCGCCGGGGAAAATCATCCCGTTGTACGGGAATGCGTGCGGAGTCAGGATGGCCTGGTAAGAGGGGAGGAATCCGTATTCCGGCTGCACCACCTTGATCACCGGGACGAAGGACGGTCGCAGGCGGCGATTGTCGGCCTGCGCTCCCTCGTCGAGCGCCGCGGAACGAAATACCGCGGCGGTCACATCGTCGATCACTCCGGCGCGGGTGGGCGCCACCGGATCCCCGGGTAGACCGCGCGACAGGTAGTGCTCCCACAACCATTGGAAGATCGCGGCCGGCACCGGAACGGGATTGAACTCGCCGCCGATCTTGGACAGGATCTCGCTGGCCTTGTCGTCGTATTGATCGAGATCTTCGCGCGAGATCGACGACATGTCGACGCCGGCCGAGCCGCCCCGCCACATCCGGGACAGGCCCGAGATGCCCGCACCCGCGTTGCCGACCGGAATGGTCAGCAGGAACACCCGCGTCTGCGGATTGATCGCACGCACCCGCTCGAACGAGGCGACCACTTCCAGCGCGTAATCCTCACAATCGTCGAGATCCACGCCCTCGACCATCTTGCCGAGTACGTCCAGCGTATTCAGCCGGGCTTGAATGCCCAGCAGCAGCGACCCGGCGGGCAGGCTGTTGACCAACGCGTGGTGCGCCGACTTCACATTGTGTTTGTCACCGGCCTTGCGCAGCCCGTAGCCGAGCGGGTCGATGAAATAGGTCGCGGTCACCAGTCCCGAATGGGTGAACTGCAGATTCCCGCGCACAGCCGCGGTCGGCTGCAGGTCGCGAACGAATGCCATCAGCTACGCTCCCCGGACCGGACGCCGTCACCTTCGTTCGCCTTCGTCAACGTCTTACTCCATCTGTCGAGCACATTCTCCGGCGGCAGGCTCGTGTGCACCGGCCTGTTGTCGAGCGACTCGACGACTCGATCGGGGAGGATCACGACCACGCTTTCCTCCACGAACATCGTGTGCCGGGCGGAATCCTCACTCACCGGAATTCCCGAGGCCGACACCGGCTTCCGAATCAGCACCAGCCGCCCGACCCACATGATCCGGGAGGTCAGCCGCACGCCGGTATACGGAATCAGGCCGATCCCGAACACCACGATCACCGTCACGATCAATCCCGCGATGAACGTCACCGCGGGATTGACCGGCAGTGCCATGGCCAGCAGTGAGGCGATCACGATCACCGTCACCCCGCCGATGATCTGCGGCAGCGTATAGGGACCGAACGGCAGTTTCTGCCCGTTCTGCGCTTTGCCGACCACGATCGGCACGCGTTTGATCGGGGTGTAGACCTTGATTACATCAGTGGCCATACACTCCGCCGACCGGCTGATCGGGAACGATCCGGTTGGAGTCCACCCGGGCGTAGTTCACCACGGTCGGCAGGATCCAGAACAGGATCGCTGCGAGGATGGCCGAGGCCGCCACACCGAGCACCTTCGTCGGCGAGAGCCTCGATTTGATGCCCTCGGAGATGAGCAGCGCCATACCGGCGATCGCGATGATGATGATGCCTGCCCACCGCACGAAGACCAATACGTTGTAGAGAATGAAGCTGAGCTGACTTCCCATGACACTGTCCTTTCCGGATCAGTTCTGTTTCGCCGGTGGTACCGAAGCGGCGGTCGACGGTGCGGTGGTGGGGGTACCGGACGCGCCGGTGGAGGGGGTGTCCTGAGCCTGCCCGCCGGAAACTACGGCGAGCGGATTACGCAGTGCCGGAACGGCATCGATCGACTGAACCTGCCATTGACCGGACGTGTTGACCATCGTCAGCGGGTAGGCGAGTGTCGGGGTGACACCGTTGCCGGCCTTCGGGTTGATGGTCGCGAGCACCTTCGCCGACGTTCCGCCCGAACCACATCCGGCGTCCTCCGAGGACACCGAGGTCGTCTCCACGGCGGAGAACGGCGCCGGTTGCAGTGCGGTGATGCCGGAATTCGGGGTGGTGTAGCGGGCCACGTCGCCGGACCCGGTCAGATAGGCCCCCATGAATCCGGCGGCGACCTGGGACAGCGGAGTATCGGTGCCGCAGGACATCGCGTAGTTCTGCACCAGATCGATCCCCCGGCCGGGTGGTCCCACGGCCTGCGGTAAGGACAACGCGCGGCGGCGGCCGTCGGGAGTAACCGAGACAGGGACGCGATAGTACTCGCGAAGTCCGCCCGCGGCACCGGTTTTCGCGATGTGCACCGAGACGGTGACCGCCCAGACATCGACACTGTTGTTACCGATGGTGCGCGAGGCGAACACGACGACCGGATCCGAGACCTGACGCGCGGTCGAGGGCAGATTGATCTGCTGTTCGCCACCGACGTACTCGGCGAGCTTTTCCTGCTGGCCGGAGGTCGCCGACAGATATGTCACGACGAACTCCTCCGCGAAAGATTCGGCCAGCTGGGCATTTCCGACGATCGTCGTGGTCGTCGCGTCGGAGGGACCGGGCGGCGGCTTGTCGAACCAGCTCAACACCGCATGCCCGCCACCGAGCACCGCGAGCACGGCCAGCACGGCGAACATCGCGTTGTCACGACGGCGGCGGGCGGCCATTCGGCGAAGCAACTCCTCGCCCGAATCGTCGCGCCTGCCAGCCGATGTCCGCACTCTCGAAATGGTAGAGAGCCACACCGGACGGTATCGTTGCTGTATTCCCGCACATGGGAACTGCGCGGGTCAGTACACCGGACTCCGATTCATCCGGCAGGCCAGCCGATGCCGGAGTTGATCGTCGTAGCCGATCGGGGCGCGCCGCTGCCGCACATCGAAGCTGTCGCGGTGGGGTTCGACCATCGGAACGTCATCGGCGACCCGCACCAGCTGCGCGATCGCCAACTGCCGCGCCGAATAACCCGGATACGGATACAACAGCATCAAAGTGGGGGTGTAGTCGCCGCTGTAATTCAGGGCGCGCACGGTCACGCCCGCGGTGTCGCCCGCCGCCATCCGTCCGCCGATATCGATCAGGCGGGCGCGATCGTCGGGATGAAAGACATCCACCGGCTGGAACAGATAATCCCATCGGATCCACGGGGCCGGATCGGTGAGCCAATGCGAGATACTGGTGCGCTCGAGTTCGATCACCGCCAGATGGGTCCCGGCGCGCCGATGCGCCTCCCGCAGCCCGACCCGCTCGAGTGTCGACCAGGTCGCCGGCTGATCCTCCGAGGACACGTCCTCGATCAGCCACCAGGCACCCCGGGTGCGCCCGTCGTCGCGAGCGCGAATGGTGACCCGCCACCGGCCGGGCCGACCCGAATTGTGCGGCACCGCAACGTCGAACTGCATCTTGGCGCCGGCGACCGGCTCGTAGAGCAGATCGAGTACCTCGGAATGGCGATCGAACGCCTTCATCCGGTGGAACACCTCCGCGATCGACATCCGGGGTGCGTATTCCTCGGCGGGAACACCGGACAATCGCGTGATTCCGCTGGGCTGCTGCAGCGTCTGGGTGTCGAGATCCCAGATCGCACCCACCGCGGCACGGGGTTCGGCGACCGCGGCGGCGGCCGGGCCGATCCACATCCGCACCGCGTGGACATCGCCGGCCGGACCGAAGACCGGACGCAGCTTCAGCTCGTGCAGTCCAGCTCTGGTAGGAATGCGCAGATCGACCTCCTCAGCCCGATCCCGCGCCGAGGACAGGGCGTCGGCCAATCTCGCCGTGGTGAGACTGTCGTACACCGCGGGCATCTTGGCCAGCGCTCGCTGCACCACCCGCTGCCAGCTCGCGAACTCCCGCGGCGTCTCCCCCACTGACGCCACCGTCATCACATCCGGCATCAACGTTTCAATGGTCATCCATGGGATTACTGCGTCGCTCCGCATCGCGCTCGCCCGTACCAACCGTTCCTTCGGGAACCCGGCTCAATTGAGCCGGTAGTTACCCGTTTAATGTACCGTTGGATAGCGGTTCAATCAACCGGGTTCGGCGTCTGCGCTGGTAGAAACAATTCTCCGGCCGTGGAGAACAGACCGATCGGAGTGTTTGAACCTACGACGCGGCCATCAGCGCGAGCACGCCGGCGCCGGCCAGGGTGCCGACGTCGTCGATCTCCGAGGGAATCACCCGCAGACCGGTGAGAAAACCGATCCGGGCATGCGTCGCCACCGCCGCGTTGAGCGATTTCCACAGCGCCGGACCGGCTTTCGACACGGTGCCACCCAGTACCACCAGGTCGAAGTCCAGCAGCGGCGCGACCGAGGCGATCGCCCGGCCGAGCGCGGTTCCGGCCCGCTGCAGCGCGGCGGTCGCCACCGAGTCCCCGGCGGCCGCGGCCGAGATCAGCGCATCGACCGTATCGCCGCCGAAGCCCTCCGCTCGCGCCCAGCGCACCAGCGCCCGGCCGCTCGCCACCGCTTCGACACAGCCACGACCACCACAGTCACAGGCGTCGTCGAATCCCGGAACCAGGATGTGGCCGAAGTTCCCCGCGTTGCCGGTGCGCCCGACCACCACGAAACCACCGACCATGACGCCGGCGGAGATGCGGTCGGAGACCACGACCGTCACCGAATCCATGACCTCGGCGGTCGCCCCGAAGTTGTGCTCGGCCAGGCCGTTACACACACCGTCGAGCCCGACCTGCACCTTCGCGGTCGGGAACAGCTTGCTCACCGCGTCGGTCAGCGCGAAGCCCGTTTGCCACTCCCGGATGCCCGCGGGTGCGACCACTCCGGCCGCCATGTCGATCGGCCCCGGCGAGGCGATACCGACCGCCTCGACCTCTTGCCCCTCGGCGACTTCCACCAGCAGATCGCGGAATATCTCCCAGGCACCGGCCGCCGGAATCGGCACCCGGCGGATGTCGTCCTCGTCGACGTCGTCGGCCACCCGGCACGCCGCGAAGCCATCGGCACCGATCTGCACAGCCAGAATTGTCATTCAGTCACCCACCGCCACAATAGTTTTCATCCTCGGCGGTGAGGTTCTCACGCGCCGATCCCGCTCGGCCGGAGCCGATGCCCGAGCACGATACGCCGCCGCGGGGTCGGCGGCGTGGGTTCGGTACAGACCGCCGGACGGGCACCCGTCCGGATGATACGGAGCGGGCGCTTGTGATCGATGGGGGTGGTGCGGTGACGGTCGAGGTTCTCCACGACCTTGCCCGCGCTGTCATAGGCGACACCGGCCCAGATCATGGCGCGGGGGTTGTCACCGCGCGCGATGAGAGTCTGTGCGAGCTGGGAACATTCGCTCAGCAACGGGCAGCCGGCGCAGATTCGCACTGCGGCACGCCAGGATTCGGGGTTGCCCACATCGAGATCCCAGTCGTCGGGGCCGTCCGCACACGGCGGGCGATGGGTGCCACGACCGGGCGCGGGTACCGCGGGAAGGGGTGAAAATGCTGCCGGCGCAGTCGATCCGAGAGGTAGCCGACGCGAGTGAATTGTGCTCATTTCCGTCTCCGGGGATGCCGAGGACACACGTATGCCATCGCGGGTGCTGACTCGCAAACGTGAGCCCATGGTCGGGCGGGCATCGGGGCTGCTCAACAGTCCCCGGCAACCAGCAGCGAACTGCTGTACTCGGCACGTTAACCCACGATTCCGATCGCAGCAAGCGCTTCTGCCGCTATTTAACGGCACATTGACCGAGTCGTTGCACCGATGTATCGTCGGTTAACGGGACGTTTTTGTACGGTCCGTTTTCCTATGGGGTAACTTGTGATTTCCTAAGAGGTATGGCTGTGCACTCGGAGTACACGATCGACGAGCTGGCGCGGGCAGCGGACACCACCGTGCGCAGTGTCCGCGTGTACCACGAACGGGGATTGCTGCCGTCACCCGAGGTGCGGGGGCGGATCGGCTATTACGGAACCGACCATCTGGAGCGGTTGCACACGATCAGCCGACTGCTCAGTCGCGGCATGAAGCTCAACGGCATCCGAGAGCTGCTCGAGGCCTGGGACCGCGGCGACGGCCTCGCCGACGTCCTCGGCGTGAGCGACGCTCCCGCCGATCGCGAACCTGTTGCGGCACAGGAGAAACCGAGCAGCGACGATCCACTCGCCGATCTGCCGGACTACGTCAGGCAGGCACTGGCGGGCAGTACCGACCCGCTGGACGCCTATCGGGTCACCAACCCGCGCTGTGGCGACCTGGCGGCCCGCCTGATGGACAGCGGTGTTCCCGACACCTCGGCATTCCAGGTCGTGGAGCGCTTGCGCGCGGACTGCGACGCGATCGCCGATCGCTATGCCACCGAGGTGTTCTACTGCCTCGCGGGTCAGGGCTACGAGCGCTCCCCGCGCGAGTCCAGGGACCGCGCCCGGCTGGAGACCGAACTGGCCATCGCCCGCTTGATTCTCACCCGGGCCGCCTCCGAACTGATCGACCAGGCCTTCGCGCGCCACGCCGAACTGCCCGCGCCCAAGGAAGCCGGCCACTGACCCCACGGCCGATCCGGCGCGACACGGCTCCGACCCCATGGTATGAAATGTAAGCATTTCATATGATGGAGGTACCGGATCGTGGCGCAGGCCCAACCCGCGACGGTCGATTCGGCCGAGGCCGCATTGGCACGGCTCACCGCCCACGATCGCAGTGTGCTGACCGAGCTGGTGTGCAAGGTCGACAAGCATCGCGCGATATGGCGGGCCAAGGACCCACTGGCCGACGAGGTGATCCGCTTCCTGGTCGACCGTCGCCTGCTGCTGTCCCATTTCAATTGGGGCGCTTGGGAAGAGGGACGTCAGGCCGTCGAGCGCCGGGACCGGGCGGCGCTGGCGAGCAGCCCGGCTCAGCAGTGCCTGCAGTATCTGACCCTGTTGATCCGCGCCGAACGATTCAGCGAAGGCATGCTGATCTCGGCCTTCGAGACCGGGCTGATGCAGGCGCTCCTACACCGCCTGCATCAGCACACCTTCCCGCATTCGGGCGGCTGAGCCGCTATCCCTCCTGGAGTGCGCGCACCCGTGCCAGGACATCGGGATAACGCTTGAGATGCGCGCCTCCGTTGAGATCGATCGCCGCACCGGTCATCCAGGACGCCCGGTCGGAGGCCAGGAATGCCGCCGCCTCGGCGATCTCCTCCGGGCGGCCGCTACGCCCCAGTGGCGTGTTCTCGAGATATTCCTCGGTGAGGCCCGGTACGAATGCGATCCCCGCGACCAGCGGTGTGTCGACCAGGCCGGGACTGATGGCGTTGACCCGGATCGCGCGCTCGGCCAGTTCCAGTGCGGCGACCTCCACCAACATCAGCACCCCGGCCTTGGCCGCGCAGTAGCCGGCCATCCCGGTCCCGGGCTGACGGCCGTTGAGCGAGGCGATACAGGTGATGGATCCGCCGTCGTCCAGGTGCCGACCGGCATACTTGACCACCAGGAACGACCCGGTCAGGCAGACGTCGACGGTGGTGCGCCAGTGTGCCAGTTCGAGTTCGGTGATCGGCCCGGGCATGGACAGCCCCGCACAGCTGACCACCGCGGTCAACGGTCCCGCCGCCGCGAATCCGGCCGCCACCGAATCCTCGTCGGTGACATCGAGTTCCACTGCCGTCGCGGGCTCGCCGAGCTCTTCGGCGACCGTGCGCGCCGCCTCGAGATTCACATCGGCGACCACCACGCGGAAACCGTCGCGCGCCAGCGCATGTGTGGTGGCGCGGCCGATGCCGGACGCACCACCGATCACCATCGCGCCCCGCGCGGTCATCGTGCCGCCTCCGCGGTCGATTCGTGCTCGACACCGAGATGCCGCACCAGGAAATGCAGCTGATGGTTCACGGCCGCCTCGAACCACGGGCTCCCGGCGAACAGATCGAAATGATCGCAGGGATAGTGGCGGACTTCGGCGCGTGCGGCGAAGCCGGCCTTGGCCGCGGCGTGCGCCGGTGCGGCCCGGTCGAAATCGGCGATCTGCAGCAGTACCGGCGCGGCGATCCGCGCGGCGATCCGGTCGGCCCGGTAGCCGCCGAGCTCCAGACCGATCGCCGAGTCGACCTCATTGCGCCAGGTGGGTCCGGCCATCGAGGTGTAGGACTCGTAATAGCCTTCGGCGGTCAGCGCGGCATGGTCGCCCGGCCTGCCCACCAGCGGCATCATCACCCGTTCGCCGCCGAAGCGACCCGCCAGCGCGCTGCGCACACTCGATACCGTGGATTTCGCGATGGCCGCGGCACCGACCTGTTCGAAAGCCTTCCGGCCCGCGGCCAATCCGTTCACCAGCGGTACGACCCCGATCACCGCGCAGATGTCGGGACGATCGGCCGCGACGGTCAGCGCGTGACCGCCGGACAGCGAAATACCCCACGCCACCAACCGATTCGGATCCACACCCGGTATCCGGGCGGCCGCCGACAGCGCGGCGCGATAGTCCTGCGCCTGCTCGGTCATCGACACACGCTGGCGCGGTTCTCCGGCCGAGGCGCCGAACCCCCGGTAGTCGAAGGCGAACACGGCGAGCCCGGCCGCGCTCAGTCGCTGCGCGAACGGTTCGAGGCCGGAATCCTTGGTGCCGCCGAATCCGTGCGCCATCACCACCACGGGACGGCCGTCCGGGCCGTCGAACGGCCCCGGCTCACCCTCGAAGAACCATGCGTCGCAATCGGTTCCGGAAGAGGAAAAGCTGATCTGGCGATATGTCACTGTCCCACTCCCACCGGCGAGTCCGACTCCGCCACCCGCGCCCACGGCGGTGGCCCGTAGATTCCGGCGCGCCGTGCGCCGGCGGGTATCTCGCGCGCCCGCATGTCGTGTTCGTAGAGGAAGTAGTCGACCTGCTGGGTGTGCCGGGCGCTGGGCACCATGTGCCCGGTGTAGTGCTGCTGCTCGGCGACGATCACATGCTCCATCTCCGCCACCGACGGCAGCCGGTACCGGCCCACCGCATAGGCGCCGATCAACCGGGCCTGGCATTCGACGAAGGGGAACAGTGTCGGGGTGGACTGCGCGAAGCCCGCGAACACCAGATCCTCGATGCCCGGCAGGAACATCCGCTTGTACAGATCGATCTTGTTGTCCGGTGCGCTGATGAACTCCGGATCGAAGAACGGGAAGGTGATGTTGTAGCCCGTGGCGTAGATGATCACATCGAAATCGTCGGCGGTTCCGTCCGCGAAATGCACGGTGGCACCGTCGAATCGATCGATGTTCGGCTTCGGGATCACATCGCCCGATCCCAGCCGCAGCGGCAGCTCCACCGATTGCGTGGGGTGCGCCTCGAAGAATTTGTGATTGGGTGCGGGCAGGCCGTAGTTCTCCGGGCGCCCGGCGGTCAGCGGCTGGCCCCACTGCGCGATCTTGCGCTGCCAGGAGAACGGGATGTACGGGCTGGTGCGGTAGTACTTGTCGGCCGGCCGGCCGGCGATGTACTTGGGCACGATCCACGCGCCGGAGCGGGTGGACAGCGTCAGCGTGTTGCCCAGCGCCTTCGACGACAACTCCACGGCGATATCGGCCGCGCTGTTCCCCAGCCCGACCACCAGGATGCGCTGATCGGTGAAGTCCATCGGGGTGCGCGGATCGATGTAGTGGTGGGCGTGCATCGTTCGCCCGGTGAACTCGCCCGGGAACTCCGGATAGCGGGGGTCCCAGTGATGGCCGTTGGCGACGACCAGGAAGTCGAAGTGGCGCACCTCGTCTCGCTGGGTGCGCAGCTCCCAGCCGCCACCGGGCAGCCGGCGCGCGTGCTCGACGCCGTTGCCGAACTCGATCGACCGATACAGATCGAAGGCCGCGCAGTAATCGTCGAGGTACTGCTTGATCTGGGTGTGATGCGGGAAGTCGGGAAACTCCTCGGGCATCGGGAAGTCGCGGAACGACAGCTGATGTTTCGAGGTGTCGATGTGCAGCGAGCGGTAGGCGCTGCTGTGCCCGTTCGGATTGCCGAAGGCCCAGTTTCCTCCGACGCGATCCGACGATTCGAAGCACGTATACGGAATCCCGTAGTCGGCGAGCATCTTGCCCGCGGTCAACCCGCTGATTCCGGCGCCGATCACCGCGGTACGCGGTTGATACATCACCACTCCTTTCACACCGATCAGTGAGTAGACAGATTTTGAATTATGTCTACGAGTAGACACATTCTCAGATCTGTCCACAGATTGCTAGGGTTTTGGGTGAACCGGGCGAACGCGGCCCGATCGGGCGCGCGACGGAAGGTGCGGCGGATGACCGAGGCGACGACCACGACGGTGGTCGATCGATTACTGGAGGCCACCCAGAAGTTACTGGCGGGCAAGGGAATTCGCGCCACCACCATGATGGAGGTGGCCGAGGAGGCCGGGGTCTCGCGGGCCTGGCTGTACCGGCACTTCGCGGACAAACAGGCCCTGATCGGTACGGCGATCGTGCGACTGACCGACGCCTGGTGGAACGACGCGCGCGCCGAACTCGACGCCATCGACAGCTTCGCCGACCAGCTCACCGTCGGCGTGCGGATCGGCCGCGGCGCCTACGACGATCCGGGCGCGCTACTCATGCGGCTACGCACCTCCGAGCCGGAGGAATTCGCCGCCTGCGCGGGCGCCGGCGTCGCCGCGCTGGTCCCCGCCCTCGCCGCCTTCTGGCGCCCGTACATCGACCGCGCCGCCGACCGTGGCGAAATCCATCCCGCCCACGACCGCGCCGAGGCGTCGGAATGGGTGGCCCGAATCCTGATCAGCCTCGGCACCATCTCCGGCGACACGATCGACCCGGACGACGGCGTGGCGGTCGGCCGTCAACTGCGCACCTACCTGCTACCGGCCCTGTACAGCGCGCCTGCCGCCGACCGTGACACGGAGCGTTCCGCCCGATAGCCGGGGCGCGCCGAGCTCGCCCGACCTCGCGCCTGCCGGCCCACCCGTCAGGCGACTCCCACCAACTGGCCGCTCCGCGCCACTCGCATACCCGGCCCACCTCCCTGCCGACCCGGCCATTCCCGCCGCCTGAGATCTCGGCACGGCCCGGCCACTTCGTCGCGCGCGGCGACTCCGCGCCATTCGGTCACTTCGGCACGGCGCCGCACGCGCCGCCGATCCTTCGATCCGCCTGAGCTCACCGCACGCTCCCCGATGCGGGCAACCCTCGCCGAGGTTCGACCGAACATGCCCTGAACAGGTCGAACAACAATCCGGCAGCACGTGTCGCGGGACCGGCGGCACGAATCCGGCGGCCCGTCATCGACCCGAATGGAGAATGGAAATCATTTCCGTTAAGGTTCGTTTGCGCTGCCGAGGGCCGCAGCGAGAACAGCACAGATGAGGGATTGCATGAACAAGATGACCCGGATGGGCGTCACCGCGGTGGCGATGGCGGGCGCGTTGAGCGTCGGTGCCGCAAGCGCGTCGGCCGCGCCCACGACGACGCCGGACCATGTACTGAGCACGGAGATCATGCCGGGCGTGCTCTACACCAGCTCGACCGCGGATCAGTCCGTGGTCATCGAGACCGGCGCTGCCACGCTCGTCACCGCGGGCGGACAGTTCCAGGTACGCGACGCATCCGGCGCCACGGTGGCCGGCGTCTCCGAATTCGCGGCCGAGCCGCAGGCATTGGCTGCCGCCCACGCCGCCCCCGAGGTGCGGGCGGCGGCACGCGCGGCCACACCGGCACTACGTCTCGGCGATATCGACGGCGATCCGCAGACCGAGCGATTCGATACGGCGGTCCAGGCCGCTGTCAACGAGTTCGGCCTGGCCACCGCGGTGGGAACCATGACCGGCGGCTTGATCGGCGTGGCCGTCGGTTGCGGCGTCGGCGCCATCGCCGGCGGGGTGGTCGGCGCACCCGTCCTCGACGCCGCGGGGCTCACCCTCATCGCGGGTTGCCTGGCCGGTGCGGGTGTCCTGGGCGGTCTGGGCGCCATCCTCGGCGCCGCCCTGCTCGGCGTACCCGTCGGCATCGCGTCCGCGATCAAGTTCCAGAACACCATGAACCAGCCGTACGAGCAGCACACTCACGACGACGACAGTCACTGAGAACGGCTCTCCGGGCGCGTGGGCGGATGATCCCGCTCACGCGCCCGTTGCCGTATCACTCAGAAGTACACCAGGATCCGGCCCTCATTGCCGGCGTCCACCTCGACCCGGCGGAAGAGTTTGCTCAGATGCGGCTGCTCGAGCCGTGCCAGCACGCGCCGCCGCAAAGTGCCCGAACCCTTGCCCGGGATGATCTCCAGCAGGTCGGCCTTACCGCCCGCCGCACGGAACAATGCCGCACGGATCGCTTTGTCGATATCACGATCATTGCGAAACACCGGATGCAGATCCACCGTTACGGTCTTCATCGCTTGCTCTCCAAGGGTACGGATGGGTCGGTGCGGGACCGCGCCACATGCCGAAGATACCCAACCGACCGGATCGACGTCGCACCGATTGCCGGCCACTTTGTCACACAACATGTTTCACCGTGCGGCACAGCAGGTGTCAGGGCCGGAAACACCTGCTGTGGCGCGCGCCGGGACCACCCGGGTCCCCATGCGTGGGAGTTCCACCGCGTCACCGGCGACGGTCCCTGCCATAGGTTCGGGCGACGGGGGTCGGGTGAGCAGTTCGGCGTTCGGTCACCCCGGTCGGGTGACCGGCCGAACGCTCGACATCACGGCAACAGAGGAAATGGGTTCAGATTGATCAACGTCACGAAGTCGATCGCCGTATGCGCGGCCGCCCTCGGGATCACAGCCGGAGCGGCGATCCTGTTTCCCGCCACCGCGTCGGCAGCGACCTATCACGGCCAGTGCGGTGACGGCTTCAACGTCATCGACAAGCACGATCTGAAGGGGGGTACGGTCTTTCTGACCTACAACGGCCGGACGAACTGCGTGGTCACCGTGCGGGACCATCCGGGCGAGCCGATCTCGATGGGCGCCGCGGTACGGCAGTCGAAGGACCACTCCGCGGTGGTCATCAACGACGACCGCAAGTTCGGCGAATTCGCCTACGCGAAGGTCGAGGCGGAGGGTAAGTGCATCGACTGGGGCGGACGCATCCAGGACGATCTGTGGCAGGACTTCAACGTGCACTGCGGCCGGTAATCGTTCGATCGCATCGAGAACGACTGTGGCCGAGCCCCGGACACCGATACCGTCCGGGCCTCGGCCACCGCGTGCCGCTCGCCGTCCTCAGCCGATGGGCTGGGTGAGGTCGTAGACGGTGGTTCCGCCCACTGTTATTGCGGTGTAGTGGGATTGGACCCACGAGGTGATCTCGCTCGCACTGCCCGATCCGCCACCGGGACCACCGCCGCCACCCGGGCCACCGCCGGTGAAGAAGTAGTGGATCTCACCGTTGTTCACATGGTCCTGGAACTGTGCGAGGGTCGGCGAGTTGTCGCTTCCGGTGAAGCCGCCGATCGCCATGATCGATGTGCCCGTGGACAATTCGAGGCTGCCCGCGGACTGGGAGCCGACCGTGGCGGCGGCCCAGCGGTTGTTCGCACTCTTCACCAGTTCCTGCAGGGCGGTGTTGTCGGACATACCGCCGCCCGGTCCCGCATTGCGCGTGCCGGACCGCGAGGCGCTGTCCGTGCCGGGTGCCGAGCCCGCACCGTCGGCGGATTCCGGGCCCGCACCGGCGGGCGGTGTCGCTCCCCCGGCGTTCGATGTTCCCGCATCCGTTGTGCCACCGGCATTTCCACCCGGAGGCGTACCGCCGCCGTTCCCGCCGGGACCGCCCATTCCGTTACCGCTGTTCGGTCCGGAGGTGGGAATGGAACCCGAATGCGGCATCGACGCGGTCTCCAGGGCGTACGCGGCGGTGCCCGCGAAGCCGAACAGCAGTCCCGCGGCGGCGACGATCACCGTGAACCTGCCCAGCGCGTGCGCACCGGCGATGAGCACGGCGGCGATCACGATCGAGCCGATCAGCACCACCCACCGCAGCCAGGGGTACCAGTCCGGGGTGCGATCCAGCAGGACGAAGTTCCAGATACCGGTCAGGGCAAGCATCGCGCCCAGTGCGACGCGCGCCGAACGGAACTGCCGGCCGCGCCACAATTCGACCACCACGATACCCACGAGCGCGGCGATGGCGGGCGCCAGGGCCACCGTGTAGTACGGGTGAATCGTGCCCTGCATGAAGCTGAACACCACACCGGTGACGAGAAGCCAACCACCCCAGAGGATCAGACTCGCGCGGGTACGTCCGGTGCGCGGAGTGCGGCGGGTGAACCACAGTCCCGCCACCAGGCCGATCAGCGCCGCCGGCAGCAACCAGGAGATCTCGGTGCCCATCGAATCGCCGAACAGCCGGGTGATGCCGGTGCTACCACCGAACGCGGTGTTACCGCCCCCGCCGGGGCCCCCACCGCCGCCGCCGTTACCCTCGCCGCCCATGACCCGGCCGAGGCCGTTGTAGCCCAGCGCCAGGTCGAGCAGGCTGTTGTTGGTGGAACCGCCGATGTACGGACGGGAATCGGCGGGCCACAGGCTCACCAGTGCCACGAACCAGCCGCCCGAGATCACCAGCGCGACAAGGGCTCCCAGCAACTTCAGGATCCGGCGGCCCAGGCCGATCGGCGCGGCCACCAGGAACACCAGTCCGAAGGCCGGCAACACCAGGAAGGCCTGCAGCATCTTGGTCAGGAATCCGAATCCGACCGCGACACCCGCCAGCGCGAGCCAGCGGCCACTGCCCTTCTCGGTCGCCCGCACCGTGCAGTACGCGCCGGCCACGAGCAGCAGCACCAGCAGCGCATCCGGATTGTCGAACCGGAACATCAGCGCCGCAACGGGAGTGAGTGCCAGGGCCGCACCGGCGATCAGGCCGGCCGCGGGTCCCGCCCACCGACGCACCGCGCCGTGGAGCAGCCCCACCGAGGCCACTCCCATCAACGCCTGCGGCAGCAGCAGTGCGAACGAGCTGAATCCGAGCAGCCGTCCCGACAGGCCCATCACCCACAACGAGGCCGGGGGCTTGTCGACGGTGATGGCATTACCCGAGTCCAGCGACCCGAACAGCAACGCCTTCCAGCTCTGCGTACCGGCCTGCACAGCGGCGGCGTAGAAGTCATTGGCCCACCCGGAGGCAGACAGCCCCCACAGATACAACACGGCCGTCGCGATGAGCAGCACGAACAGTCCTGGTCGCGCCCACCGCGGCTGATCCGCCGCGCCCGAAAGCCACGTACTCCATCGGGCCGGCCGCGGCGGCGACCCGGTGGGCTCGCTGCGTTCGGCCCGCCGTCGCGGCGCCTCTGTGATCGTCATCGAATTCCTCTCGTCCGCCTCGCTCCCCCGGCTGTCGCCGAGGCCGTCGAAACGATGATCACGCGCCGAAGTGGGCTGAATCTTTGCCGAAGCTATGCGCCGACTGTGAGCGGGCGCTTCGCCGCCATGAACGTATGTCGCGCCCGAACGTGACGCGGCAAGACCTTCCCGAGCTCATGACATGGGAAGATCTCGCGCCCCGGTCACAAGCCCAGCCTTATCCGCTCAACCTGGACCCCGTGCCCGACGACGTCGTCCGCCACGTGCGAGCCGGTGGACCAGCCGAAATTGGATACGTGGACCGAACGCGTCCTGACGGCGACCACGCTCGAGCAATTTTCCGCCTGAAACGGAACGTGTGACCAGCAGACTCCGAGGGCGAAGGAGTCGTAGCGATCGGCTCTTGGCAGCCGACGACCAGGGATGACTGCATCCCCGTGGCGGGATGCAGCCACCGTGCCGGGATCACGAGGTGAGGTCGTAGACCGTCACTCCGTCGATGGTCCGGGCCGTGAACGTGGCCTCGACCCATTCCGCGATATCGGTCGCTTCCCGGCTGCCGCCGCTGTCGGAGCCACGCATACCGCTCATTCCGGCGCCACCGATGAAGTAGTGGATCTTGTGCTGCGCCACGTACTGCTTGAACTGCGCGAGGGTCGGTGCCGGGTCGGTGCCGTTGAAACCGCCGACCGCCATCACCGGATTCTCCGTGGCGAGCTGGTAGGCGGCGGCACTGTTGGAACCGACCGCGGCTGCCACCCAGGTGTATTCGGAGGCGTTGTCGTTCAGGGCCGCAACCATGGTCGAGCCGACCGAGACACCACCGAGAAGTCCGCCCATCGGTCCGCCCGTGTGGGTGGACCCGGTACCGGACGGCGCATTCGTGGTCGACTGTCCGGGGCCGGTGCCCGACTGCCCGCCCGCGGCACCGGGTTGCGTTGCGGGGGTTCCGGTCACGGTATTCGATTGCGCCCCAGCAGTTCCGGACGCCGAGTTGCCCGGTCCACCGCCCGGCGGCATCCCGCCGGGGAAGTGTCCGCTCGACGGACCGGCCGACGGTATCGCGCCGGTGTGCGGGGTCGACGCGGTGGCCAGGGCGTACCCGGTGGGACCGGCCAGCCCCGCCGCGAGTGCGAGTGCCACCACACCGGCGGCCATCGCCCGCGGCAACCGGGACACGACCAGCAGCAACGCGGCGGCTCCGATGCCCACGACAGCCACCACCGGCCGCAACCACGGCATCCAGTCACTGGTGCGCGCGAGCAGCAGGCAGGCGGTCACGGTGGTCACCACCAGGGTCGCCGACAGTACGGCCGTCGCGCGAATGTCGTTGCGCCGCTGCCACAACTGCGCCGCCCCGATCGCCACACTGCCCGCGATGGCCGGTGCCAGCGCCACGGTGTAGTACGGGTGCAGGATGCCACCAGCGAAGCTGAAGATCACGCCGGTGAGGACCAGCCAGCCCAGCCACAGCAGCAGCGATGCGCGCACCGGATCGGTGCGGGGCGCACGCCGGGTGAGCCACAATCCGGCCGCCCCGAGGATGAGCGCCGCGGGGATCAGCCAGGCGATCTGGCCGCCCATCTCCGAACCGAACAGCCGGGCCCAGCCCACGTCGTAGTTCATATTGCCCAGGCCGCCGACCTCGTCACCGGTAAGCCGACCGAAACCGTTGTAGCCCAAGGCCAATTCGAGCACGCTGTTGCGCTGCGAACCACCGATGAAGGGCCGATCCGACGCCGGCCACAGTGCCACGACGGCCAGATACCAGCCCGCGGACACGACCACCGCCACCACGGCCAGTACCGAGCGGACCAGTCGGGTGCGCCACGGTGTTTGCGCGGCAAGGAGATACACCACCGCGAAAACCGGCAGTACGACGAACGCCTGCATCATCTTCGCCAGGAACCCGAAGCCGATCGCGACGCCCGCCAGTGGCAACCACCATGCGGCACTGTTCTTCTCGATCGCGCGTACGACACAGTAGGTGGCCACGGTGAGCAGCAGCACGAGCATGGCATCGGGATTGTCGAAGCGGAACATCAACGCCGCGGCCGGGGTCAGGGCCAGGATCGCACCCGCCAGGATCCCCGGCCAGTGCCCGGAGACCCGCCGCACGGCGGCATACAGCACCCCGACGGCGAGGACGCCCTGTACAGCCTGCGGTACGAGCAGGCTCCAGGAATTGAAGCCGAAGATCCGGGCCGAGAGGTCCATGACCCACAGCGCGCCGGGCGTCTTGTCCACGGTGATCGCATTGGCGGCGTCGCTGGATCCGAACAGCATCGCCTTCCAGCTCTGCGATCCGGCCTGCACGGCCGCGGCGTAGAACTCGTTGGCCCAGCCACTCGCGCCCAGATCCCACAGATACAGCAATGCCGTACCCACCAGCAGGGCCGCCAGTGACAGCAGCCGCCACCTGGGGTTCGGGACGCGCACCGGGTCCGGCGCGGTCGTCGCCGCGGCCGGGGGTGCATCCAGCACAGTCGTCGTCATATTTCGATCTTCATCGGTCGAGGTGGTTGTCACCTGGGTCCTCACTGTGGGCCGGCTGTGTGGGTCCGGCGCCGGATTCGCCCGGTAACCGGACGGTGAAAACGGTGTGCCCGGGCGCGCTGTCGAGGTCGATCTCACCGCCGTGCGATTTCACGACCGCGGCCACGATGGCCAGGCCGAGACCACTGCTGCCGGCTCGGCGCGATCGCGAGGAGTCACCCCGCGCGAAGCGTTCGAACACCTCGGGCTGCAGCTCGGCGGGAATGCCGGGTCCGTCGTCGGCCACGCGCCAGATCGCCGTGCCGGACCGATCACGATGCAGTGCGACGGTGACCGTGGTGCCCGGGCCGGTGTGCACGCGGGCATTGGCGAGCAGATTCGTCAGCACCTGGTGCAGGCGCGCCGCGTCACCGGTGATCACGACCGGTTCGTCGGGTAGATCCAGATTCCATCGATGATCCGATCCGGCGATGTGGGCATCGCTGACGGCATCGACGGTGAGCTGGGTCAGATCCACCGGCTCGTGTTCGAGACCGCGGCCGGAGTCGAGCCGGGCCAGCAGCAGCATGTCCTCGACCAGAGCCGTCATCCGACGCGATTCCGAATCGACCCGGCTCATGGCGTTGGCGACGTCACCGGGGACCTCGGCCCGTTTGCGCTGGGCCAGTTCGGCATAGCCGCGGATCGCGGCGAGCGGTGTGCGCAGTTCGTGACTGGCGTCGGCGAGGAATTGCCGCACCCGGGTCTCACTGGCGTGGCGGGCCGACAGCGCGCCGTCGATGTGATCGAGCATGCGGTTGACCGTCGAGCCCAGCTGGCCGACCTCCGTGCGCGGATCGGCATCGGCGGCCGGAACCCGGACCGGGAGCACGACCTCACCCTTGTCGAGTTGCAGATCGGCCACCCGGGCCGCCGTCGCCGCGACCCGGTCCAGCGGTGTGAGTGCGCGGCGGATCACCCAGATCCCGACGGTGATCGCGATGACCAGCACGATCGCGGCGACCACCACCAGGATCAGCAGCACGCGCATCAGAGTCGCGTGCACCGCCGTCAGCGGCATACCCGTCACCACCGTCGCGCCCGACCAGGTGGAATTGGCGACCACGCGATAGGACCCCTGGCCGTCGAGATCCACGGTGACCGGATCGCCGTCCGAGGACACCTCGGCCAATTGCCGCTGCGCCTGTGCCGACAGCGCGGTCTGGGTGCCGTCGGCATCGATCTTGGCGGCCGTGGTCGTGTCATCGTCGATCATGGCGCCGACGGTGTCGGCCTGGATTCCGCGCCGGTCCAGGAAATCGGGACCGGGACCGCGATCGCCCGCCGGCGGCGGCGGAAGGTGATGCGCGGCGTCGGCACCGGGCGGCGGTCCCAGACTCGGCCCGCCCCCGGCCTCGCCGAGCGAACGCTTCTGCACATCGACCAGTTCGGTGTCGAGCTGATGGACCAGGAACTGCTGCAGCGCGAATTCGGTGGCCACACCGATACCGACGACCACGACGACCAGCAGCAGGACCTGGCCCACGAGCAACCGCGCCCGCAGCGACCAGCCGCGCGGCGACCACGATCGCCGCGGCCGGTCAGCCGGCGGGTTTGAGGACATATCCGGCACCGCGCAGGGTGTGGATCATCGGTTCGCGCCCGTTGTCGATCTTCTTGCGCAGGTAGGAGACATAGAGTTCGACGATATTGGAGCGACCGCCGAAGTCGTAGCTCCAGACCCGATCGAGGATCTGTGCCTTGCTGAGCACCCGGCGCGGATTGCGCATGAAGTAGCGCAGCAGTTCGAATTCGGTGGAGGTGAGGGTGATCGGCTCACCGGCCCGCGTCACCTCGTGGCTGTCCTCGTCGAGCATGAGATCGCCGACCACGATCTGCGCGTCGTTGTCGACGGCGGTGATGCCGGTGCGGCGCAGCAGCGCGCGCAGTCGCAGCACGACCTCCTCGATGCTGAACGGCTTGGTCACATAGTCGTCGCCGCCGGCGGTCAGACCCGCGATGCGGTCCTCCACCGAATCCTTGGCGGTGAGCAGCAGGACCGGCAGGTACGGCAGGTCGCGGCGCAGTTTCGCGAGCACCTCGAGGCCGGTCATATCGGGCAGCATGACGTCCAGGACGACCACGTCCGGGCGAGATTCACGCGCCGCGGTCACCGCGGTGCGGCCGTCGCCGGCGGTCACCACATGCCAGCCCTCGTAGCGCAGTGCCATCGACACCATCTCGGCCAGGACCGGCTCGTCGTCGACGACGAGAACGGTGACGGGACTACCGTCCGCGTGCTGCATCACAACACGTTCTGCAGGGGTGTTCGCCATGGTCATGACTCCAATGATGAGTCGCTGGGCTATGCGTCCGCTGTACCGTTCCTGGGGCTTCGCTGTGAACGATACGGTGCCGATTCGCCCGGCCGCCGCTGTTACCACTTCACCCACCACAGCGCCTACCGAAGCGATCCACAGCGCACACCCAGCTTCGCACCGCAGGGTTGTTGCAGCAACGGCGCGATCGCGGTCCCTCGACCGGCGACGCATTCGACCGACAAGGAGTTGTGCCGATGTCAGAGCCCACCTCACCGCCTCCGGTGCCCCGCCCGCAGTCCGCGGCCGAGCCGGATCAGACCTGGGGAGCGCCGCAGACCGCACCACCGGCCACCTGGTCCACGAAGCGGTCGCTGGCCGCGGTCGGAATCGCGGTGGTCATCGCCGCCGCGGGTGGCGGGATCGTCTACGCGGCAACCCATTCCAGTGGTAACGGCAACGGCCACGGGCCGGGTGGTGGCCCCGGCATGAGCTGGGGCGGCGGGCACAATTCCGCCGGACCCGGTGGGATGAACTCCGCCGGACCGGGTGGAATGGACTCCGCCGGGCCGAGCCTGCACGGTCAGTTCGTGATCTCCGACGGCAACGGCGGCTACACCACGGAGCTCACCCAGACCGGAACCGTCACGGCGGTATCGGACACCTCCATCACCGCCAAGAGCGCCGACGACTTCAGCCAGACCTACACCCTCGCCGACAGCACCCGGAAATCCGCGGTGAAGGTCGGTGACACCGTGCGCATCCAGGCCACCCAGGCGAACGGCACCGCGACCGCCACCACGGTCACCAGCGGCACGGAATCCGGGCCGATGGCCGACGGCGGTGCCGGACGGATGAGCCGACCCGGCGCGATGATCCCGGGCGGTCCCGGCCAGAACGGCAATGCTCCCGGGCAGAACGCCGGGCCCGGGATGGCCCCACCGGTGGACGGGGCGGCGCCGAATCAGCCCGGCAACTGATTTCACAGCCGGTACCCACCTCGCACCCACTGCCGCCCCACATCGGTGCGCGAGTGTAGACGTATCGCCCGGCCGCACGCCGACGGCGAAACCACAAGTACAAGAACACTTTTCACGTTCCACACAGTGAGGAATCCCCCATGTCCGTGAAGTCTAGAATCGCGAAGATCACCGCCGCGAGCGCGTTGACAGTCGGAATCGTCGGCCTGGGCGCCGGCATCGCGAGCGCACAGCCCGCCCAGCAGCCGGCCCCGCAGCAGCAACAGCAGCAGAACGACCAGCGCCCGCAGAACGATTCCAACCGTAACGACCAGGATCGCAACAATCAGGACCGGCACGACCAGGATCGCCACGATCAGAATCGCCAGCCCGCCGGACACGGCTTCTGGTTCTTCGGCACCTGGATTCCGCTGCCCTGATCCACCAGCCGTCGGCGGCACCCCTCGAACACCGCCGACCGGGGCGCGCCGCGTGTGCGCGGCGCGGCGCGCCCTCCCCTCAGCACCCCGAACCCGATTCCCGCACACCTCTGGCAAACTGAGGGAATGGCCGGCGATGTGGTGATCGTTCCGATGGGGCTCGGACATTTGCGGCAAGTGCTGGATCTGGGATACGAGGTCTTCGACACGGCGGCGAAGCCGTATACGTCGTGGTCGCTGACCTCGGTCGCCGAACATCTCGACTCGGCGGACGAGGCGTGCTGGGTCGCTCTGGATTCGGACCGCGTGGTGGGGTTCGTACTCGGGTCGATGGAGTTCGAATTACGCGACGACTGGGGATATCTGGAATGGATCGCCGTGGCGCCCGACATGCAGGGGCGTGGCGTGGCCCGGCGACTGGTCGACGTCTGTTCGGCGGCGCTGTTCGCACGCGGGGCCCGGCGCATCGTCACCGATGTGGAGCAGAGCAATACCGCCTCGGCCACCCTCATGACCCGCAGCGGGTTCACCGCGGCGACCTCCGTGACATTGTTCGTGCGGCCGAATCCCGATGAGCCGGAACACGATTCGGACGCGCCGCTGCCACCGGTCTCCCCCGGAACCAAACGCGCGCTGATCCGGCGGGGCAGACTCGCGGGAGACAACCGCCCGGCGCGCTGACCCCGCTCCCGGCGGATCCGGTGCGAGCACGGCCGACCACCTCAGCCGGACGAGACGGCGTCCTCATAAGCGCGCAGTGTCGCTATCACCAGGGCGCGCTGCTCGTCGGTCAACGGTCCCAGCGCGGCGCGCCAGCCACGGTCCGCGGCGCCGAGCCAGTCCGCCACGGCCGTTCGATGCGCATCGGCGATGGCGACGAGGGTGCGCCGGCGGTCGTTCGCGTCGGTGCTGCGCTCCAGAACGCCCTGACGGCCGAGATCGCTGATCATCAGGCTCACGGTCGTGGGCGCCACCTCGAGACGCCGCGCCAGTTCGTTCACCGTGAGCGGACCGTCGAAGAGCACATACGTCAGCAACGACAGATGCCGCGGCGCCAAATCGAACGATCGCAGCGCCTCGGGAACCGGCAGCCGCTTGGCCCGGCCGACGAGCCGCGGCATGAGCAGCACCATGGCCCGGACACTGTCGTCCAGAGTGAGACCACGCTCCGTTGACATACCTCTCTCCCTCTAATACCTTTGTATTCAAAGCTAAATGAGCGGATGCGCCCCATCGTCCCACGGAGCGAAGGCGCGACCCGAACACAGGAGAGTCGATGACCGGATCAGCCACACGCTTGCGCGCCCTGACCATCGGATTGCATCCGAAAGCCTTGGACTACAGCCGCTTCCCCGATCTGGACGAAGCGCAACTCACCGCCAGGGTCACCGCGGCCAACGCCGCATTGCGCAACACCGAGTTCGACATCACACCCTGCCTGGTTCCCGCCGCGCCGGAAGAGGCCGAGACCGACATTCGCGAACTACTGGCGAAACAATCGTTCGACCTGGTCATGGTGGGTGGCGCCGTGCGAGCCGTCCCCGAGCACACCCTGCTGTTCGAGCGCATCGTCAATCTCGTCGCCGCCGCGGCGCCGGGAATCCGGTTCTGCTTCAACACGTCCCCCGAGACCACCCTCGACGCCCTGCGCAGAGCCGCCGCGGCCGCGTGAGGACCGCGCGCGCCGGATCGGCACCGATGGACCGGACTCAACCCGCCGATGGATGTGTCGCGGCGACGACCTCCGGTCGCGCCGGGCCCGCCGCGGCCTCCTTGCGCACCACTCGCACCAGCAGGTAGTTGACGATCGGAATGACCAGCTCGACCGGCGTCATCAGCACATAGAACCAATTGGGCTGCCCGGTTGCCACCCAGGCCAGCAGGCGCGCCAGACCGCCCGCGAAGAAGATCGCGCCGAGCAGATCGATCGCGGTCGCCTTGCGCTCCACGTCGCGCGCACACCACATCACCGCCAGCCCATAGGCGCCGAACAGCACCGCGTAGAAGCGCATATCGGAATCGATGGTGGCGTTCACCGGACCGCCGCCGATGATGCTCGCGGTACCGAAGAACAAGTGCGCCACCGCGATTCCCACGCACACCACACCGAAGACAAGCAACCAGATCTGCAGTACTCGTCGCATACCGACCCCTATTAGACGGTTGTTGAATAAGATTCACGGTAGGCCGCCGGGCGCAGGCGCGTCAACCCGGATCGCGCCTACGATGACCAGATGCCCAGCCGACGCCGCCTGACCCCCGCGCAGCGCCGCGACGAACTCCTCGACATCGGCGAGCAAGTGTTCGGCGAACGGGCCTACGACGACATCGCGATGGAGGAGATCGCCGCCCGCGCCGAGGTCTCGCGCGCGCTGATGTACCACTACTTCCCCACCAAGGGACAGTTCTTCGCCGCGATCTGGCACCGCGCGCACGACCGCTTGTCCGGGGAACTCCACCTCGAGCCCGACCGGCCGGTGCGTACCGCGGTCTACACCGCGCTGACGGCCCACCTGGACTTCTACCGCGCCCACCTGCCACTGGTCCTCATCGCCAATCGCAGTGCGCTGGCAACCGATCCGGCCGTGCGCGACCCGGTCGTGGCGGAACTACACGCCCTGTGCGATCAGATCCTCGACGCCTGCGGGGCCACCGGTCACCGTCGCGACCTGGCCGGCACGGCGCTGCACGGCTGGATCGCCTTCATCCGCGAGGTGACCATCGAATGGCTTGCCCACGAACGCATCTCACGCGACGAGGTACTGCGGATCTGCATGGCCACCCTGGACGCCACCGCCGGCGCCCAACTCGACCTGACCGCACCACCCCACTGATCCGCCGGAATTCGGCCGGCCGGCACCCGCGCCGCCCCGACACCACGGCCCGGCCGGCGGGCGCCGACCAGGGCCCACAGCTCCCGCCCCGACGGTTCAGGTGAACAGCCGGGCGCGGGCAGCGGTCAAGGCCACCGCCGCCGCCGCATCGGCTGTCCCCTCATCCACCTGCTCGCCGGTGATCAGAACCCGGAAATATATCGGCGCCACCACCGTTTTGATCAGCTCGGCCGGATCGGTGCCGTCCGGGAGCTCACCTCGATCGACCGCACGCGTCACGACCGGAAGCGTCTGCCGAATCCGATCGCGGAAGACATGCCGAGCGGAGTTCGGCGGGGCGGGCAGGCCGGCGGTGGTGGACACCATGACGGCCAGGACCGCACGGCCGGACGGACTGTTGGTCCATGCCACGACACTGCGCGCGAGGGCGCGCAGATCCTCGTCGACCGAACCGGCGTCGGGAATGGGAATTTCGGCGGCGACGCTCTCCGCCAGCGCGTCCGCGATCAGGGCCTCACGGTCGGGCCATCGCCGGTAGACGGTGGTTTTGTGTACGCCGGTGCGGTGGGCGACATTCTCGATCGTGAATGCGGCATACCCGCGCTCGCTCAGCTCGTCGATGGTTGCGGCGAGCACGGCGGAGCGGACCTTCGGTCCACGACCCAGCGGGGCGGACGGACACATTGCAACTCCTAGTTGCGATATAGGCGATGAGCGGGCATGCTGACACTATCGCAACCAACTGTTGCGATATTCAGATCGGAGTATCGATGCCATCGAAGTCCATCCGGGCCGCCGCGGTGCTGTTTCCCGGACTGCTGGCCGGCGCGTTCGGATACGGCGCCGTGAACGTGCTCTACGCGTTTCGCGAGGTCCCCCTGGACGTCCGGTTCACCTTCCACACCGCCCTCATGCGGGTCAACGGGCCGGTCATGCAGTCGTTGATGGCCCTCGCGGTGCTGAGCACCCTGCTGCTCGCGCTGCGGTCCACGGCGCGACAGCGCTGGATCGCCGCGAGCGCCGCGGCACTGGCGGTCACCTCGTTCCTGGTGACCCGATTCGGGAACGTGCCGATCAACCAGCAGATCAAACGCTGGGCCGTGAGCACCCCGCCCGATGACTACGCCGAGATCCTGCGGCGCTGGGAGCTGTTCCACTTCACCCGGACCGGATGCGCCCTGGTGGCTTTCGCCCTGGCGATCACAGTGGTGATCGGGTTCACCGGCGAAACTCACACCAGCACAACCGATTCCACGCCCAGCCGCCGACTGTCCGGCAGATAGGAAGGATGCCACATGCCGCAACCATCGATCGGACCGGTCACCGCCCGAACATTCGGAATCCTTGCCGACGGCGCATTCAAAGTGCTGCTGGCCGGCGTCTACGCCCTCGGCGCCGGACCACTGAGTCATCGGCTCGCGGTGCCACCGTGGCTGTTGATCGTGTGCGGGGCAGCCCTGCTCGTAGGAGGGGTGAGTGAACTCGGGTATCTCCGCAGCCGGCCGGTGAGCGCATACCTGCCGCTCATGATCGCCTACGACAGCGGCTGGGTGGCGGTGACCGTCGCGGCCCTGCTCCTGGCCCGGCAGGACACCCGGTGGGCCGCAGAGCTGTGGATCGGCTATCAGACGCTGGCTCCCCTCGCCTTCGCCGCAGTACTTGCCGCGAGACCCCGGACCGCCGCCATGGTCGGCTGATCGGCCGATTCGGCGCCTACCTCCGCGAAAGCCGATCGAAAATCACACTCGCCGTTCCGAATCCGAGTGCGGTGAGCCCGGCGCACCACAGCACGCCGAGGGCGGCGCCGCCTCCCACTCCGGTCGAATTCAGCAGACCCCGCACGGTGTCGACCACCGGGGTGGCGGGCTGGTAGTCGGCGAAGCCCCGCAGCCAGCCGGGCATGGTCTCGGTGCGGACGAACGCGCTGCTGATGTACGGGATGAACATGATCGCGTAGGTCATGCCCCCGGCCGCCTCGGGGTTCTTGGCCACCAGCCCCAGTGCGACCGCGATCCACGAGATCGCCACCACGAACAGCACGATCATGGCCAGGGCGCCCAGCCAGCCGAGGAGGTTCGCCTGCGGCCGGTAGCCGAGGACCGCCGCCACGGCCACCGCGATCGCGATGGCGGCGAGGTTGCGTGCCACCCCCTCGCCCACATGCCCGGCGAGGATCGCCTGACGGAACATCGGCAACGTCCGGAAGCGGTCGATACTGCCCTTGGTCATATCGGCGGAGACCGCGGTGGCGGTGATGGAGGCGCCGAACCCGGTGCACAGCAACATGATTCCGGGCACCACGTAGTCCAGGTACGAGCCGCCGACCTCGATCGCACCGCCGAAGACGTAGGTGAACAGCATCATCACCAGGATCGGCATCAGCAGTGAGATGACCAGCGTGTCCGGGCTGCGCAGGGTGTGGCGGGCACAGCGCCGGAACATGACCGCCGAATCGGCGGCGACCGCTCTCACCGGGCGGACGCCTCGACGATATCGGCGGCCCGCGCGGCGGCACCCTCGGTGCGCAGCGTGCTCGCGAACTGCGCCGAGCGTTCCCGCCGTCCGGGTTCGAACAGCGCCGACACTCCGCGTACCAGCCGTTCGGTGCCGAGTTCGGTGAAGCGCAGATGCGCACCCAGCCCGAGTCGTTCGACCTGAGCGCCCCACATCGGCTGCTCGAACGACACCGAGCACACCAGGGTCGGCAAACCGGCGCGCAGTCCTTCGAACAGGGTGCCGATCCCGCCGTGGTGCACCGCGGCCGCACACTGCGGAAACACCAGATCGAAGGCGAACGGGCCGACCACCTTCACCGCCGAATCCGATTGCGCCCCAGACGCTTGCATTCCCGCCCAGCCCGCACTCACCAGCGCGCGCACGCCGAGCCGCGCGGTCACCTCGTGCACCATCGCCAGGACGGCGTCGGGATTGCGGATGGGCATACTGCCGAATCCGAAGAACACCGGCGGCGCACCCGCGGCCACCCACTCCAGGATGTCGGTGTGATCGTCGCCGAGCTCGCCGATCGCCCGGCGGGTGTCCTGGTCCAGCGTGAGGAATCCGGTGAAGGGGCGACGCTCGTCCCACTGCTCGGCGAGACCGGGAACCAGTGCGGGATCGTAGATCTGCACCTCCGGAACCCGCCGGCGCGCCAGCTCGGCGGCGATACTCGCCCGCGATGCCGGCAGCCCCAGCAGCGTGCGCAGATCGTTGAGATAGCGCATGAACACGACTCGGCGCAGATTCTCCGCCACCGCCCAGGTCACGCGGTTGACCGCGGCGGGCGGAGCCCAGCTCGGGGGCAGCGCGCCCGGAAAGGGATAGGCGCCGTTGGCCCGTGCCGGGTAATAGTGCAGGCTCACCAGCCCCACATCCATCGCCTCGGCGACCGATGCGGCCCGATCCTCGGTGACCGTGGTCGCCACGATCAGATCGGCGCCGGTGCACACCTCGACGACCTCACGGTTCATCCGATCCGCGTAATCGGCCATCTGCCGCGCGACCAGCTGCATCAGCCGCAACGTATTGCCCGCGACCAGTGCCCGCTGGCCCTCCTCGGAAGAGTAGAGCTGCTGGATGTCGGGTCCGCACGGTTGCGCGGCCAGTCCGGCCGAGGTGGTGAAGCCGACCAGATTCGGCGGCGCGCCGAGCACCACGTCGTGTCCACGGCGCTGCAGTTCGAGGCCCAGGGCCAGAACCGGCTGCACATCGCCGCGGGTACCGGTCAGCGGAATGGCGATTTTCACCGCGTCACCGCCCGGTGAACAGTCGAAACCGGAAGCGTCATGTCGAGTTATCTTCCCTTTCGCCGCGAGCGCAACACTTTCGGCCGAAAAACCCGATGAAGAAAATATGGGCTCTCAGACAGTCGAGCACGTGGGTATCGTCCCGAGCGTGCACATCGCCATGTTCATGGACTATCACCCGACGACGCTCGGCGGGGTGCAGACCGCCGTCGCGGCACTGCGCCGCGGACTCGAGCGCGCCGGACACCGGGTGACGGTGTTCGCCGCGCCACTTCCGGCCGCACCCACCGATCCGGACACGGATGTGGTGGAGCTGGCGCCGCTGGCGGGAGCGGTGGTGAACGGCTTCCCGATGGTGCTGCCCACCGCTCGCAACGCCGCACTCATCGATGCCGCCTTCGCCGCCCGCGGCCCGATCGACGTGGTACACACCCACACCACCTACGGTGTCGCGATCGCCGGGATGAAAGCCGCGCGGCGGCACCGTATTCCACTGGTACACACCGCGCAGAGCCGCGACGACGCCTTCATCGAGAACACCTCGCCCGCCCCGTATCTGTCGGCGCTGGCGCTGCGCACCCTGCACGGCCGCTTCATCGATCATCCCGCCGTGCCGGATCGCCCGGAGAGCCGCGCGGCGCGACACGCCTGGCACACGATCGTGGGGCAGGCACAGGTGGCCGATCGGGTGATCGCGCCGACCCGGCATTTCGCGGATCTGCTGCTCGCCCACGGGCTCACCCGGCCCGTGCGGGTGATCTCCAACGGCGTCGACGACGCCCTGATCGACGGCACACCGCCCGACCGCGCCGGACATGATCGCCGCACCGATACCGCCGCACCGCTGCGGTTGATCTGGTGCGGGCGACTGTCGGCGGAGAAGCGTCTGCTCGAATCGATCGACGCCGTCCGGCGCGTCACCGACTGCACGCTCGACATCTACGGCGAGGGCGACCTGTCCGACCGCGCCGCCGCCACCATCACCGACCACGGCCTCGGTGACCGCATCACCCTGCACGGCCGGGTGTCCCAGCAGCGCTGCCTCGACGCCATGGCCGCCGCCGATGCCCTGCTGTTCCCGTCCATGGGCTTCGACACCCAGGGCATGGTGCTGCTGGAAGCGGTCGCGATGGGCCTGCCGGTCGTCTATTGCGATCCCGATCTCGCCGAATCCGTCCCCGCCGGAGCCGGTCTGCGCGCCGCCGACCCCTCGCCCGCGGCACTCGCCGAGGCCGTCGGCACGCTGGCGAGCGACCGTACCCGGGTCGCGGCCCTGCACACCGAGATGGCCCGCCACCGCGATTCGGTCCGGCAGTCGCGGACCGTCGAAGCGATCGTGGAGGTCTACCGGCAGGCCCGCGCCGATACCGATCCGAGCCCGCATCCGGATGTGCCGCAACGACTGTCCGAGGTGCCGACCGCACCCGGTGCGCTGCCGCTGATCGGCCACAGTCTGGCGGCTCTGCGCGACGCACCCGGCTTCGTCACCTCACTCGCCGATCTCGGACCGATCGTGCGCATCCGATTCGGCCGCAAGACCGGCTATCTGCTGACCACGCCGGAACTGGTGCGCGAGGTGGGCCTGGGCGAGGCCGACCTCAACCGCGACGATCTGCGGGAGGCGATCGCCGATGTCGCGGGCGGTTCGGTCAATGTGCTGCGCGGCGCCGAGCACAAACTGCGCCGCCGGATGATCGCGCCCGCGCTGCGCCAGACCCGGCTGGCCGAATACACGATCACGGCGGCGGAACTGGCCGACACCTGGTCGGCGGGCCTCCCGTCGGGCACCCGGGTGGATCTGATGGACGAGGCGCACGGCCTGATTCTCGACACCGTGTCCTCCACCCTGTTCACCGCCGAATTCAGCGATCCGGTCCGCCGCCGCATCCGCGACAATGTGCCGTGGCTGCTCAGCCAGGTCATCCTGCGCACCGCGCTGCCACCGCAGATTCGCCGGCTGCGGCTGATCGCGAATGCGCGCTGGCGGCACAAGGCCCGCGCACTACGTTCCGAGATCGGCGCCGCGGTCATCGAATACCGCCGCCGCGACGAGGACTTCGACGATGTGGTCTCCGCGCTGATCCGTCACACCGATCCCGAGACCGGCGCACAGCTGTCGGACGAGCACATCATCGACGAGGCCATTCTGATGCTGGCCGGCGGTGTGGGGTCGATGGCATCGCTGACCGGCTGGCTGTGGCACGAGGTGATGCGCCGCCCCGCGATCGCCGAGCGGCTCTACGCCGAACTCGACGATGTGGTGGGGCCCGGCCCGGTCCGGGCCGATCACATCGGAAAGCTCAGCTACCTGAAACAGGTTGTCTCGGAAACACTTCGGTTCTGGGGTCCGTGGATCAGCGCCGGCAACGCCTCCGGGCCGGTCACCATCGGCGGACTCACCATCCCCGACGGCACCGCGATCATGTTCAGCCCCTATCTGATCCAGCACGACAAGCGGCATTTCCCGAATCCGGAGGCCTTCGATCCGGACCGCTGGTCACCCGAACGCGCCGAGGACATCGACAAGAAGGCCAATCTGTCCTTCGGTGTGGGCCGCCGCCGCTGTCTCGGCGATCATTTCGCGCTGCTCGAGATCACCCTGGCCTCGGCGGCGCTGCTGGCCCGCTGGCGCCCGGAACCCGATCCGGGTCACGTCGTGCGCGCCTCGAACCGGGACTTCGTCCTGTCCCCCTCGGCAATTCCGGTGACCCTGCGCCGCCGGGAGGGCTAACGGCGGCGCAGCAGCACTCCGCGCACGAATGCCGCCTGGCCGGAGTGCTGGATATCGTCGTCGACCACGCTGATCAAACGCACGCCGAGAGTGACCGGCGGATCCCAGCGGGTGTCGACGACGCGCGGCAGATCGGCATCGGTGAGCCCGCCGACGTAGTCGACCGTGCGCTCGTGGACCGCGTCGTAATAGCCCAGCAGGAGCTCGGCGGTGACACCGTCCAGTGCCGCCACCTCGTCGGGGCCGTCACCGTAGCCGGTGGCCGCGTCGTCGAAGGGCAGATCGAAACGGCGGGCCCAGCCTCCGGTCGTCCACACCTGCTCGGTTCCGGCGACATCGGCGACGTGGTCGTCCTGCACGCGGGTCAGATGCCAGATCAGCCAGGCGATGGAATTGGCGCCCGGGTCCAGCCGGGCGGCCAGTTCCTCCGGGGTGAGCCCGGCAACCGCCCCGTGCACGTTCTCCTCGATTCGCCCGAAGGCATCCACCAGTAGATCAGCACTCGTCATATCGATATACGAACATGCGTGGTTCCCGGATTTCATCCCGGCGCGCGGAAAGGATGTGCCGGCAGTCGATCATCGCCGGTATGTTTCTGTCCGGTCCTGCTACCCTGGTCGTCGGTCCGATAACGGGCACTCGGCCGAGCGGCTGCGAAGTCTCTTGTCCTGCAACCGATGTGAGGTGACGCTGTGCGGTCGTACCGGCAGCGGATTCCTTCTTCGCGCTAGACGGTTCATTCTCTGGAGTCACATCTTTGACCACACCACGTTCTGCACTCACCGTAGTTCCCGGCGGCTCCGCCGGCTGCCCCGTCCAGCACCTGGGATCACCCGTCGACACCGACGGCCCCCGAATCCTGCTGGACACACCCGGATTTGCTGCCGATCCGCACGGCACCTACCGGGACATGCGGCAACGCTACGGTTCGCTGGTGCCGATCGAATTGTCGCCGGGCGTACCGGCGACGCTGGTCATCGGGTATCACACCGCGCTGCGAATCCTCAACGACCCGGAGCATTTCCCGGCCGATCCGCGCTTCTGGCAGGGCACCGTTCCCGCGGACTGCCCATTGCTGCCGATGATGCAGTGGTATCCGAACGCGCTGCGCAACGCCGGGAACGCACATCTGCGCTACCGGCAGGCCTACACCGCCGCCATCGACGGCATCGACCTGCACGCCCTGCACACCACGGTCGAGAAGATCGCCATCCCGCTGATCAACGACTTCTGCCAGACCGGCACCGCGGACCTGGTGTCCCAGTACGCGTTCCCGTTGGCCTTCGACGCGATCAACCGCATGGTCGGATGCTCCGCGGAGCTGGGACAGCGCGTGGCCACCGGCATGGCCGCACTGTTCGACAACGTGAACCCCGCCTGGGGAATGGACCATTTGAGCCAGGCGCTGATGGAACTGGTCCAGCTGCGTCGCGCCTCCCCCGGCGATGACGTCACCTCGCGAATGGCCCACCATCCGGCCAAACTCACCGACGAGGAGATGCTCTACAACCTGATCAGCTTCTACGGCGCCGGTATCGAACCGCAGCAGAACCTGATCTCCAACACCCTGCTGCTGATGATCACCGATCATCGTTTCGGCGGTGGCATGCTCGGCGGCAGTCTGTCCACGCGCGACGCGCTGGACGAGGTGCTGTTCAAGGATCCGCCGCTGGCCAACTACGCGATCACCTATCCGCGCCAGCCGATTCTCATCGACAATGCCTGGCTGCCCGCCAATCAGCCGGTGGTGATCAGCCTGTCGGCCTGCAACAACGATCCGGTCATCGGCGGCGGCGACCGCACCGGCAATCGGTCACACCTGGCCTGGAGTGCCGGTCCCCATGCCTGCCCGGCCCGGTCGGTGGCGTATCTGGTCGTGCAGGACGCCATCGACCAGCTGCTCGACGCGCTGCCGGAGATGCGCCTCGCGGTCGATCAGAATGAGCTCAGCTGGCGCCCCGGACCTTTCCACCGCGCCATGGCAGCGCTGCCGGTCACCTTCCCCGCATCACCTCCGTTGAATCTGGTGTAGAAGGAGCCCTTTCGATGACAGTCGAACCACTGGTACTCGATCTGACCGGTGCCGATATCCATGCCGAGAACGAGCGCATCCGCGCCCGTGGGCCGGTCGCGCTGGTGGAACTACCGGGCGGGGTTCCGGCCTGGTCGGTCACCGATGCGGTGGTGCTCGAGAGTCTGCTGTCGGATTCGCGGGTGTCCAAGGATCCGCGGCAGCACTGGTCGGCCTACATGAACGGCGACATCAACGAATCGTGGCCGCTGCAGCCGTGGGTGGCCGCGCAGAACATGTTCACCGCCTACGGTCCCGACCATCGGCGGCTGCGCAAGCTCGTATCGCCCGCGTTCACCAACCGGCGCACCGCCGAGATGCGGCCGCGGATCGAGGCCATCGTCGAGGATCTGCTCGAGCGCCTGGGCTCGATGGCGCCCGGCGAGGTCGTCGATCTACGCCCGAACTACGCCTATCCGGTACCGATCCGGGTCATCAGCGAATTGCTGGGCGTGCCCGAACATCTCGATGCCGACATCCATGCCTGTGTGGACGGCTTCTTCGACACCTCGTTCACGCCGGAGCAGGCGCAGGCCAACTTCATCGAAATGGGCCGTCTCATCGGCGAACTGGTGGCCCACCGGCGCGAGCACCCCGGTGACGACATCACCAGTGTGCTGATCGCCAACCGCGAAGAGGACGGTTCGCGGCTGTCGGAGACCGAACTGGTCGACACCTTGATGCTGGTGATCAACGCCGGCCACGAGACGACACAGAACCTGATCGACCAGGCCGTCGTCGCGATGCTCACCCATCCGCGGCAGCGCGCCGATGTCGTCTCCGGTCGCGTGCCGTGGGCGGAGCTGATCGAGGAGTCGCTGCGGCACCAGGCGCCGATCGCCCATCTCCCGCTGCGCTACGCGGTCGACGACATCGCGGTCGGCGAGACCGTCATCGGCAAGGGTGAGGCGATCCTCGCCTCCTACGCCGCCGCCTGCCGCGACCCACGACTGCACGGCGAGAGCGCCGCCGAATTCGATGTGCACCGGAAGAACAAGGAGCACATCGCCTTCGGCCACGGGGCCCATCACTGCCTGGGCGCTCCCCTGGCGCGGATGGAAGCCGCCATCGCCCTGCCCGCGCTCTTCGAACGTTTCCCCGGCCTGCGCCTGGCGGTGGATCCGGCCGAACTCAGGCCCCTGGGCAGCTTCCTGTCCAACGGCCACATCTCGATCCCGGTGTATCTATAGTCCTTGCACGCGAACGCGGTCCCGCGCCCCGGCACCGAGCCGCGTTCGCCTGTGGTGTGACAGTCCGAGGCGCGGACGGGGTCGGCGGATCAGGAGGTCGTGACCAATGGGGTACTCGCGCGTGCGCAATCTGTCACATCCGTTGTCGACGACGCGGGTGTCACTGTTCCCCGGCGACCCGCCACCGCGTATCGAGACCGTGAACACGCTCGCCGACGACGGCTTCCTGCTGCGTACCGTGACCGTCGGCGAACACACCGGAACCCATTGGGGCGCACCGGCGCACTTCACCGCGGGCGCCGCCACGGCCGATCGGCTCGATGCCGAGGACTTCGTACTGCCCGCGGTGGTGCTCGACATCGCGGGACGGGCGGCGCACGATCGCGATTGCCTGCTGACCGTCGAGGATCTGCTGGCATGGCAGGATCGCCACGGCCCGTTCCCCGCCGAGGCCGCGGTCCTGCTGCACACCGGCTGGGACAAGTACTGGGGCACAGCCGATTTCAGCGGGATGGACGCCAGCGGAAGACTGCACCACCCGGGCTTCTCGGCGGCGGCGGTGCGATGGTTGCTCGACCGGGGCGTGCTGGGCAGGCGTGGAGCGCTGGGCACCGACACCTTCGGCCCGGATGCCGGGATCGACGACACCTTCCGGGTATCGAAGATGCTGTACCGCGAGCACCGCCTCAGTCTGGAGATACTCACCGGCCTCGCGGATCTGCCCGCCCGCGACTTCACCGTCGTGGTGGGCGGATTCATCACCGAACAGGGCTCGGGATCACCCGCGACGATCTACGCGCTGCTCGACCGCTGACCGCGCGGGGTCCGCGGTACGCCGGCCGGGCACCACTCGTGCGCCTGGGTCATGGTGTCTCCCGGTGCTGTTCGATGTGTTCCGGGCGGCTGTCGACATAGCGGCGAAAGGGGATCAGCGCATCCTCGCCGAGGTGCGGACCGGAGACCTCGATCTCGGCGTCACTGGCGGCGATCACCTGCGAACACCGCAGGTCGAATCGCGGATGCCCGCCGATGATCGCGCCGAAATCGGGTTCGGCGGCGGCGAAGACGATCCGGGTGATACCCGCCCAGACCATGGCCGCGGCACACATCGGGCACGGCTCACCGCTGGCGTAGACCGTGCCGCCGGCCAGATCCGCGACCAGACCGGCATCGGTGGCATGGGCGATCGCGGTGAGTTCGGCATGGGCGGTGATCACGCCCGACTCGGCCACCTCGTTGCGCCCCTCCGCCAGCACGACACCGCCGGAAGTGGCGATGACCGCACCGAACGGACGATTCCCACGACGCCCCGCCTCCTCGGCGAGTGCGAGCGTCCGGCGTAGTAGTTCGTTGTCGCGGCTCATCGCTGTCCTCGATTCTGGGTGCGCAGGATCGTGACGATAGCGGTCCGCCCGTGCCGCCGGGCGCTGTCGAGTGCGGTGTGTCCGGATCCGTCGCGAACCGATCAGCGGGCTCCGGCCGGCCGGGGTCCGTTCAGAAGCTGGGAACAGCTTTCGACGGCGTGAGTTTGCTGGTTCCGAGCCAGTATTCGGGCAGTGCCATCGTCTGCAGGACCTGCGAGGCGGTGGAAAAATCCTCGACGCGGGCGGCCGCCAGATACCGGCGGCTCAGATGGACGTTGATGAAGCGATTCATCAGAGCCGCCCGGTCGGCCGTGACCGGTCCGGGCATGCCCGGCAGGGTGGTTCCGGCTCCCGTCACCACCTGGTTGATTCCCTCGATCACCGCCCTGGTCGGTGTGGCGAAATAGCCGCGCAGCAATTCCCGCTCCGCCGCGTCGAAACTGCTGAACCGCAACTCGGGGTCGGCGAATCGACGGTTCGCCAGCCGATGCGCGGTGCGTTGGAACAGGGCGATATTGGCCGGCGTATGACCGAGTTTGAGCACACTCATCGAGGCGATCGCCTGGCCGAGATGCTTGTCGCCGTCCCACATGTTCGGCCCCCAGCTGGTGCGATAGTTGTAGGCCCGAATGGCATCGAGCCGTATCCGGTGGTTCGCGAAACCCGCACTGGTCAAGGCGGAGTCGAGGTCGCCCATACCGCCGCCCCGGTCGATCACCCGGTCCACCGCCACCGCGGCCCCCATCGGCGTGTGCCCGTATTCCGCCGCGGCCGAACGTGCCGAGTCGATGATCTGTTCGCGTGTGCGGTTGTAGTTCAGCAGCCAGCCCCGGCGACCGGATTCCACCGCCAGCCGCATATTCGCCGTCTCCGCCCGCTGCCGCAGGCCCGATCGCGCGCTGAGCGGGGAACGCCTGCCTCCCATCAGGTATTCGGTGACCGGATTCGCGTTCAATGTATTCATCGCGGCCAGTGTCGTGAGCAGGTGCGGCGAGCTCCCACCGGCTCGGGCGCCGGCGGCAGTCGCGTCCGGCGCCGCCGGTGCGCCCGCGAGCGCCGCGCCGATCTGCGCGACGGCCCGGTCACCACGGGCGGCCACATTGGGACCGACTCGGCGCAGCAACACCACACCGACCATCATGATCGCGCCACCGAGGACGATCACCTGGATGCCGTGGCCCGACGTCTGCCGGAACAGGTCGTCGAGAATCAGCGCGTACACACCGAGGTAGATGGTGAAGGCCATCATCTTGCCCGCGGACACGAACGCGTCGACGATATTGCGCACCAGGAATGTCTGAGTCGGGCCGTAGACGAAACCGCCTGCGGCGAAACCGAATATCGCCATGAACGCGTGATAGATCGACTCCGCGGCCGCCAGCACGATCTTGCCCGAGAGGTAGACCCCGAACAGGAGTAGTACCGCGGCGAAGAGCAGCAGGAGCAATCCCGTGCACACCTGGCCGGCATTGGGGTTGTGTGTTTTCGCATAGGCCGCGCTGTCGCCGCAGCGCTGCAGACCGGATGTCACCCGGCTGTCGCTGCCGGCGGCGACCCCGGTCGACCAGGCTGCCCGGCACGCGGGCGATTCGTCGACGATGTGGCCGAAGTTCCAGACCTGCAGTGGATGCCGGACGAAGTTGTCGGCGAGTGTGCTCTCCAGCGACGTGACCAGCGCGTGGGGATCGGGATTCGCATCGCCGTTCAACCCCGCCGCCACCGCGACCCCGACATCGCGGCCCTGGGCGAGCAGGCCGTCCGGAGACAGCACATCGGCCATGGGATCGGCGAGAAATCCGACCCCGAACATCGCCACCGCGATCATGGTCACGACTTGGAGGGTCGCTTTGCCGAACCAGCCGCGCAGCACGAACCACGCGACGCAGAAGGCGCCCACCGCGGCGGCGACGGTGATGACGGCCGGTGTGCCGATCTGCCCCGAAAGAGCGCGCGCCACGCCATCCAGCGGCGCCGAGACCAGTTCGAGCCAGCGGAAACTCAGCCCGTAACCGATCAGCCAGATGGCGGTGACGCCGATCGCCATGAAGCCGGCGAATTCCAGGTCCAGCACGGTCGCCATCGCCGTATTGCCCGGATGCAGCAGGCCGCCGTGATCGGTGACGAAGACATAGTCCGACACCGGGACCCCCGCCGAATCACGCACGTTCATCCAGCCGATGGCATCGATCGTGGAGGCGCCGGCGGCATCGGTGCGCGACTGCGCGGTCGCGATCGCACCCACGCCGATCGGCAGGCCGAACACGGCCAGGGCGACGAGCACCACTCGGGTACCGATCCGACGCAATCGGCCGGCACGCAACCATATTCCCGCGCGCCGAGCAGCTGCCGCGGGCCGCCACCGCGCGTAGTCCCAGAACTCCCAGGCCGACCGCCACGCTTGCGCCGGCACCTTCGTGTCCGACGCACCACTCCGCCCACAAGCCATGCCCAACAAACGATCATCCTGTCGAATCGTTGCGAGGGCGGCTCGCACCTACGTGCCCATGCTGTCACTCGCTGATACCAGAATCGGCGGACGTCGCCGGCGGCCGATGATCATGAGACTCTACGAATGCCGATCGACGTCGTAACCCGTTGCGCTCGAGCAGATTCTGTCCCGAGCCGATCGCGGGTTCTGGATGCCGTGCCGGTTCACCCGGTGGACGCGACAACCGTTCTGCGGCCGGGTGATTGCAGACAGCCTGATTAAAAGTCGACCTCGGCAGGTCCGTTGCGGCAAAGGCACAGGAAGAGCATCGCCGTGACGCTGTCGACGCTGCCGGGAGCAGTGCGACACGGCCCGGACGTGTGCGCACCGCCGCTTAGATTGAGCCGGTGGGACAATCCAACCCGTGGCAGAAGAGCCGGACCGGCCACCGACAGGAGGCGCCGCGTCCACAGCCATCGGACTCCACCGCAACGCGCACGCGTTTGCCGTCGATACCCAGCGGAACCGCGGGCTATCTCTGCGGCGGGATCGGGAGCCTGGTCGTCTTCGCCCTGATGTTCCGGCCGTGGCTCACCGCGGGTGGGTGGGACGGTCGAGCAGAAGCCAACGCGTTCGGCCAGATTCACGCCAGCACCACCTATTTGAACATCTGGTCGAAGTCCGGGCCGCGGCTGGCTCAGCTCACCAGCGTGTGGCCACCGCTGATCGTCGTCGCCGTCACGTCGACGGTCTTCACCGTCCTGCTCATCATGCGCGGCGCCGGGAGCAGGCCGATACACATCGCTGCCACCACATCGACTGTGGCCGTGGCTGTTTCGGTAGTTTTCGACGTGCTCCACCTCCAGAGCAAGGGACCCGACCTCAAAGCGATGGTCGGTCTCGGCGGAGACCTGGGCAGCCAAGCGGGGCTCGTCTACCGCGCCCTCTCGGGCAAGGGCAGGTATCCGATGCCGGGCAGCACGGTCGATTCCTACGCCAACGCCGGACTCACCGGCTGGGCGCTGACCGCTTGCGCCCTTGCGATCGTGTCGGCCGCGGCAGCGCTCGCCCAGTGGAACCACAATCGGCGGCCGGCGGGCAGCCCCGCGGCGGACCGAGGCCGGTCGGCAACGGTACGCGTGGTTCCGGGGTCGGGCGCCGAACAAGTTCGATAGCTTCACAGCGATAGTTTTCACAGAATCCATCGACACCGCCTATAGTTACGCGATGGAGTTGCGCCACATCAAGTATCTGCTCGCGGTGGCCGACCACGGGAACTTCACCCGCGCGGCCGAATCGCTGCACATCTCACAACCGACGCTGTCCCAGCAGATCAAACAGCTCGAGCGCGCCCTGGGCGTGGAATTGCTCGACCGGTCCGGCCGCACGGTGCGGCTCACCGATGCCGGGGATGCCTACGCCCGGTACGCCCGGCTGGCATTGCGCGATCTCGACGCCGGCGAGCGCGCGGTCCACGATGTACAGGATCTGAGCCGTGGACATCTGCGGATCGCGACGACGCCCACCTTCACCGCATATCTGATCGGGCCGCTGGTACACCGGTTCCGCGGCGAACATCCGGGGATCACCCTGACCGTCCGGGAGACGACGCAGGATCGGCTCGAGGCGGACCTGGCCGCCGACCGGCTCGATCTCGGGATCGCGTTCACCGGCACGCATGCCGCGGGGATCGAGCACACGGCGCTGTTCACCGAGAAATTGAGCCTGGTCGTCGGCCCGGACCACCCGCTGGCAGCGACCACGCCGGCCTTGCCGGTGACCGAACTCGCCGGACAGCCATTGGGCCTGCTCAGCGCGGACTTCGCGACCCGCCTGCACATCGACCGGTATTTCGACGACCACGCGGTGACTCCGGAGATCGCGATCGAGGCCAATTCGATCAGCGCACTACTGGAATTCGTCCACCGGGGCACTCTGGCCACCGTGTTGCCCGATGCGGTCACCCGGGCGCACCCCGATCTGCGCCCGATACCACTGGAGCCGCCGCTGCCCATCCGCACCGTGGAACTGCTGCGCCGCCACAGCGCCTACCACTCGGCCGCAGCGCGCGCCTTCACCGCGATCCTGCGGACCGTCGCAGAAAACTATTGAGTAAATCTATCGTTACCATCAAAGACAAATATTGGACGCTATAGCTCCAGGTCGTGCAGGCTGGAATCAGTTCCCCGGCGACCCGAAACGGAGCGATCCATGCACGACCTCGCGACCGGTGTCAGGCATTTCCGCGACACGGTATTTCCAGCCCAGGCCGAGTTGTTCACCCGGCTGGCCACGACCCACAGGCCGGACACCCTGTTCATCGGATGTTCCGACGCACGCGTCGTACCCGAACTGATCACCAGCAGCCGGCCGGGCGAACTGTTCGTCATCCGCACCGCGGGCAATCTCGTTCCCGCCCATGGTCCCGGCACCGACGGCGTGGCGGCCAGTATCGAGTACGCCGTCACCGTGCTGGGCGTCGGCCGCATCGTGGTGTGCGGACATTCGGGCTGCGGTGCGATGACCGCACTCGCCGAGGGACACGATCTGAGCTCGGTACCGGCGGTGGCCGCCTGGTTGCGGCATGCCGATGCGGCCGCGGCGCGCTGCGAGGATCTGTCCACCGACGCGCTGATCGAGGCGAATGTCACCGCGCAGCAAGCGAATCTGGCAACCCACCCGGCGGTCGCCCGAGCGCTGGCGGCGGGAACCGTGACCGTCGAGGGCTGGGTCTTCGACATCGGCAGCGGCGCGGTCACGATCGTCGGCGCCGATCGGCTCGCCGCCGCCTGAGAACCGTCCCGCCGGAGCCCACCGTCCGGCGACAACCCGAAAGGAATCACCTCATGGTGCACGCACAATTCGACCCCACCGCCCGGCAGGCACTGGCCACCACCGCGGTCGAGGCCAAGATCGCCAAGGATCTGACCTGGGAGCAGATCGCCGAAACCGCGGGATATTCCACGGCTTTCGTCACCGCGGCGATTCTCGGCCAGCATCCGTTGCCGGAGCGGGCCGCACACGCGGTCGCGGATCTGCTCGGTCTCGGTGACGAGGCCGCGACGCTGCTGCAGACCATTCCGACCCGGGGATCGATTCCCGGCGGGGTGCCGACGGATCCGACCATCTACCGGTTCCACGAGATGTTGCAGGTGTACGGAACCACACTGAAGGCGCTGGTCCACGAGCAGTTCGGCGACGGCATCATCAGCGCGATCAACTTCAAGCTCGATGTGCGCAAGGTGGCCGATCCGGAGGGCGGCGAGCGTGCCGTGATCACCCTGGACGGCAAGTACCTGCCCACCAAGCCGTTCTGAGCTTCTCCCCGGAAGGACCACAATGGATTTCGCACAGCGCACCATCGACCTCGCACGCCGCAACGTCGAGGAGGGCGGCCGGCCGTTCGCCACGGTCATCGTGAAGGACGGCGACATTCTCGCCGAGAGTCCCAATCTGGTGGCGCAGACCAACGACCCCACCGCACATGCCGAGATTCTCGCGATCCGCGAGGCGTGCACGACACTCGGCACCGAGCACCTCACCGGCGCCACGATCTACATCCTGGCGCTGCCGTGCCCGATGTGCCTGGGCGCGCTGTACTACTGCTCCCCCGCCGAGGTGGTGTTCCTGACCACCCGCGAGGCCTACGCACCGCACTACGTCGACGATCGCAAGTACTTCGAACTCGAGACCTTCTACGGCGAGTTCGCCGAGCCGTGGGATCGGCGCCGCCTGCCGATGCGGCACGAATCCCGCGACGACGCCGTCGATGTCTACCGTCGCTGGCAGGAGCGCAACAACGGGGAGCGCCGGGTGGCAGGAGCACCCACCTCCGCGTAGGCACGCACGATACGAACAACGGTGGCCCGGAACGGAATACGTTCCGGGCCACGTCGCCGCGCGCGGCCTCCGGCTCCTCGGCCGCCGACCGATCCAGCGTGGCACGCGCACGCCGGACACGATGCCCACACCGCGGTCCCGGGTCCGGGCATCTACCGTCTGTTCCTCGATTTCCGTCACGACGACGTCGTGCGCACCGCGGCTTTCACCCTGCCTGCCGCTCGAACCCCGACGCCCGTGCAGTGACGCACATCACCATCGGCCATGTCATGTTCGATCACCCTGCGGTGTCCAGAGGGCATGACCGACAACAACAGCAACGCAACGCAACGCGTCGTCGTGATCGGCGGCGGCTATTCCGGGACCGTCGCGGCCAACCGGCTGCGGATGCGGCCCGATACCGACATCACGCTCGTCAACCCCCGTCCGCACTTCGTCGACCGGATACGGCTGCATCAGTTCGTGGCCGGAACCGGTGATGCGAGCATCGAGTACGGCACACTGCTCGGTGCGGGCATCCGGCTCGTCGTCGACAGCGCGACCCGGATCGACAGCGTCGAGCGCACCGTGACACTGGCTTCGGGCAGCGTCGTGGACTACGACCATCTCGTCTACGCGGTCGGCAGCGCCGCGGCGGTACCTTCGGTCCCGGGCGCGGCCGAATCCGCCTGTGCCATAGCAGAGTTCGAACTGGCGCAGCGGCTGCGAGCCGATCTGGAGCAGCTCGGTCCTGAGGCGCCGATCGTCGTGGTCGGCGGCGGCCCGACCGGTATCGAGACCGCCGCCGAACTGGCCGAACGAGGCCGAGCGGTCACCCTGGTCTGCGGCGGGACCCTGATGCCGTCGCTGAGCGAGCCGGGACGCCGCTACGTCGCGAAATGGCTGTCGCGCCACGGTGTCACCGTCCTCGAAAAGCAGCGGGTGGCCGAGGTCCGCCCGGATGCGGTGCTCTTCGCCGACGGCGCCGCACACCCCAGCGCCCGCACCGTCTGGACCACCGGTTTCGCTGTGCCACAGCTGGCCGCCACGAGCGGGCTGCGTACCGATCCACTGGGACGCCTGCTCACCGACGAGACCCTGACCAGCATCGACGACGACCGCATCGTCGCGACCGGAGACGCCGCGGCACCGTCGGGCGTACCTCTGCGGATGAGTTCACAGGCCGCCGGCGCACTGGGCGCGCGGGCCGCGGACACCGTGCTCAGCCACATCGCGGGTACCGAAGCCGCGGTCATCGACCTGGCCCTGATCGGGACCTGCGTCAGTCTCGGCCGCCGCGCGGGGATCCGGCAGCTCGCGCACAAGGACGACACGGCGATGAACCTCTACATCGGCGGTCGCGCGGGTGCCAGAATCAAGGAGGTGACCTGCAAGATCGGAGTCGGGAAAATCCGCCGCGAGGCCCGCGGGCCCGGTTCGCTGATGTGGCCCAAGGGCGGGCCGCGCCCCCAACAGCCCGCATCCGCCCGGATCACCTCGGCATGATCACCGACGAACACGCCGAGCGATTCACGCTGCTGCGACCGCTGCTGTTCACCATCGTCTACGAAATCCTCGGCTCGGCAACCGATTCCGACGATGTACTGCAGGACAGCTATCTGCGCTGGGCGGCGGTCGATCTCACGACCGTGCGCGACACCAAGTCGTATCTCGCGCGCCTGGTGACCCGCCAGGCACTCAATGCCCTGCGGGCCGGGGCGCGGCGGCGTGAGGACTACATCGGTCCCTGGCTGCCCGAACCGCTACTGCTCGACGAGCGCGATCCCGCGGCCGATCTGGTGCTCGCCGAATCGGTGTCGATGGCGATGCTGGTGCTGCTGGAAACCCTCACCCCTGACGAACGCGCGGTATTCGTCCTGCGCGAGGTATTCGGCTTCGACTACGACGAGGTCGCCGCCGCGGTAGGCAAATCGGTCGCCGCGGCACGTCAGGTGGCCCATCGCGCCCGCGAACACGTCCAGGCCCGCCGGCAGCGTTTCACCCCCGCCGACGCCGCCACGGTGGAGCGGATCACCGGACAGTTCATGGCCGCGGTGAGCACCGGTGACACCCAGGGCCTGCTCGCCCTGCTCGCACCGAACGCCACCTGGACCGCCGACAGCGGCGGTAAGGCCGTCGCCGTACGCCGGCCGGTGGTAGGTGCCGAAAATGTCGCCCACTACCTGATGCGCCTGTTCCGCAAACTGGGCAGCACCCCGGAACTGCGCATCGAAACGATCAACTGCAACCACACCCCCGCACTGGCCGTGCACCGCGACGGCCGACTGGAGAGCGTCTACCTGATCGAGATGGCCGGGGACCGGATCGCCAACTTCTACGCCATCCGGAACCCGGACAAACTACTCGCGGCAACCGTCCCGCACCGGATCAGCCGATAGCGACCGGCCCGAAACCTTCTGGTTCCGGGCCGGTGTCGCGCCGGGGTTCAGGCTCTCCCCGACGACCGGCAGAGCCCGCGGATCAATCGGCGGCTCGCCGGGCCTCGCCCCGGTCGCGACGAACGCCATTGGCCCGGAACACATTGCGTTCCGATCCGGCGAGGGTTGCGAACTCCGGGTGAACATCCGCCATCGTGATGCGAACGAGATACCAACTGGTTCAGCACTTTCCGTTCAGCTCAGTTCACCGACACGGAAATCTCCGTTCACGACAGCGGATTAGCGTCGAAGAATCTACCGGGGACTGTCGAGCAGCCCCGATGAGTGCTGCGACGCACCGCCGACGTGGTCACGTTCTTTTGCGATGGTCACGTTCGGTGCGCCCAGGTGGCGTGAAGACGAAACAGGATGCGGTGGTGGACATCTGGTTCCCGGTTCGGCACGTCTGCACACGACTGCTGCCGACCCGACGACGTCGGCGGATCGCCGCGGCAGTGTCGATCTCATTCGCTTTGTTCGTATTTCCGGGCGTGCTCGGCTCGGCAGCCCTGGCGGACAACGGTGACCACTCGGCCGGCTCGTCCACCGGCAGCTCCCTGGCGTGGACGAATCTGACCGACTCGTCACATGTTCCGGTCTCCAGCTACCTGTTCGCGACCGATCACGGCAGCATTCTGCACCCGGGCAATTCCGCGGTCTCCACGGTGCTGGGACTCGAATTCGCGGGCTGGAAGATCATGGTGATCACCGCGATCTGGCTGATCGGATACGCGCTGAGTTTCCGGTGGCTCGACCTCTTCGACAAGGCGCTCACAGGTGTGGCGCACAGCCTGTCCGGACAACTCGCCACACCGATGATGCTGGTCACGGCCGCGACGATCGGCGCGTTCTGTGTCGCCTGGTTCGTCGTGCGCGGCTTCCACGCCAAAGCGACGGTCCAAGTGGTGACGATGCTGGCCGTCGCGGTGATCGGTCCGGTCTTTCTCGCCGAACCGCTGGCGGATGTGTTGTCGCAGGACGGATTACTGGCGAAGGGACGCGATCTCGGCATCGCGGTCGCGGCCGGATTGGACGGACAGAGCAGTTCCGACCCGGCGAACATGGTCGCGTCGATGCAGACGACACTGACCGACAATTTCGCGCGTCGTCCACTCCAGGTCTGGAATTTCGGGCATATCGTCGACGAGCGCTCCGCCTGCCGGACGGCCTGGTCGGCCGCAATCTCGTCGGGCAGTGAGGATCGGGTCAAGCACGGTATCGCGGGCTGCGGCGACTCCGCCGCCCGCGAATCGATCGAGAATCCGAGCTTCGAGCAGGTCGGCACCGGACTGCTGCTGTTGTTGTCCGGTGCGATCCTGCTGGCGTTCGGGGCCGTATTGGCGATCAAGGTATTACGCGCCGCGCTCGACACGGTCTACCACGGCCTGATGTCGATCTTCGGTTTCGCGGCAGGCGGATTCGTCTACGGGCCGACCCAGACCTTCCTGATCCGCAATGTGGTGGACGGATTCGTCGCCGCCGCGCGGATGACCGCGTACACCATATTCCTGGGCGTGTACGTGCTGATCCTGCACGATCTGTTCCGGCTGGCCGGCGACCAGGTGACGATCGTGTTCCTGGTCGGCGCACTGGTGGAGATCATCGCCATCCTGCAGCTGCGCAAGCTCGGTGCCGCCTTCGATCGCGGCAACGAATGGATCGCCAACCGGTTCGCGCTGACCGTCCAGGGCCAAGGTGCTCGAAGTTCCGGTTCCGGTAGCGGGGCACATGCGCTCGGCATGGGCGAGACCGGGGCCACACACACCCTGCGCGCGGGTCTGCTGCCGGCCCTCGCCGCGGTGAGCACGGTGAGCAATTCACCTGCGACAGAATGGTTGTGGGGTGCGACCCGCTCGCCGTTGCGGCCGTTCTCGCGCGCCGAGCGCGCGGCACAGGTCGGCCAGTGGCGGTTCTGGGGTTCACCGGGCGTGGGCGGCGACTCCGGCGTCTACGCCCAGTCCTATATGCATCGTCGGATGTATGTGATGGCGGCCCGCCGCGCGGCGGAGGCGACCGGCGGGGTGAACACCGTGCGCGGCGCCGCGGCGGCCCTTCAGGGTGTGGAGGACGTCGGCGGCAAGATGTCCGACGCGTGGGCGGCACTCACCGTCGCGGGATTCACCGACGATGCCGTCAAATTCAACGCCATTCGCTCCTGGAGCATCGTCGACGGCAACGCCGACGACTGGACCCTCGCGGACAAGCACCTCGGCCACGTGGTGGCGGCCGTGCAACGCGCTCAGGATTCGTCGCTGCGTCTCACCGGGGGCGGGGGAGATCCCGCCGAGGTCGCCGCGGATATGGCAACTCTGCAGGCGGCGGCGTTCCGCTATCGCCGCGCCAATCCGGGTGGCGTCACTCTCGACGGCGGTGTGCCGCACGGACGGCAGACGCGGTTCGTCACCGACTACATGAACTCCCCGACCGAAGCGAAGATCCACCAACTGCAACGGCTCACCAGCGGCGACCTGTCCGCGGCCAGCGGGGATCTGGCTGGAATCAGCCAAGCCGACGCCGCTCGTATGATGCAGTGGATCGGCAACGAACACGCCCAGCGTGCCCTCGTGAGCGTCAACGAGGTGCTGGCCGATCCGTCCGATCCGGACCGTCTGCGCAATGCCAGGCGAGTGATCTCCGATGCGGCGAATACCGATCAGTGGGCCGCCGGATCGAAGCGAACGCCCTGGAACTCGCTCGCCCCGCCCAGGCGCAATCGACCCCGTGCCCCGAGACGTCCGGAGTTCGACCCCACGGGAGCATTGCTGAACGGAAGCAGGTAGCGGCGACCGGACCGGGATTCGAGGACTGCTGATTATGAAATGGCGCAAACCACAACGAGTTTCGAGTATTCACCGGGAACGGCGGCCACCGCCGCCGGAGCCTGCGGCGGCCGTCTAGAGTGTGTGACCGAGTATCGAGCGGGCGAGGGCGTCGTGGTCCTCGAGCATCGCCACATGCCCGATGCCGCGAAGGTATTCGAGCTTGGCACCCGGCACCGCCTCGTACTGGTGTGCGGAGGTCGGGTCCCACCGAGGGTCGGCGTCCCCGAAGATCACGAGCAGGGGCTTCCCGGCGGCCATGAGGCGCTCGGGCACGGTCCCCGCGACGAGGTAGTCCATGTTGGCGGCGAGAATCGCTCGCAACCCTCGATAGGTCGTCCTTCGCAGATCGACCACAGCTGCGTCGGGCACCGTGATCGGGGCCGCCGCGGTCGCCGCCAGTCCACGGCGGATCATCGAGTCGGTACGAATCGCCCACACGAGCGGCCCGAAAGGCGGCGAGGCGAGCACCTTGACGATCGTCGGCTCGGGCAAGAGCGCCGTGCGACTCGGCCCTGTGCTGACCAGAACCAGCTCACCGACCAGGTCCGGACGACGCTCCACGAGGGCGGTGGCGACGTATCCCCCGCTGGAGTGACCCACCACCTTCACATTCCGGAACCCGAGCTCGTCCAGCACCGCCGCCGTCCGATCCGCCTGCTGCGCAACGGCGTACGTGGACGCCGGCTCGGATCGGCCGCATCCCGGAAGGTCGATCGTGATCACCCGATACTTCGTGGCCAGCGTCGGCACCACCGGCGACCACGTCGAACCGGTTGCGCCCGAACCGTGGATGAGCAACAACGGCGGTGCCGCCGGGGCCCCGTCGATGACAACGTGCAACCCATGGACTGTCGCGCCATCGCCCGTCCGGGCGGGTCTCGATTCGCTCATACCGACATCTTCGTCGCAGTCTCGTCGCACCGTCTTGTACGAATGTCATGGTGTTCCGAACTCGTCCACTTCGACCATTCCACGCATCTGCCGATGGCAGATCGCTCGCCCGCGGATACCACGGTCGAGGCAGGCTGTGTGCCTGCCCGTCGTGCACATGAGACCCGGGTGACCCGCGCGGCCGGCTTCCTTCAGACCGCGCTTCGTGTCGGCAACGTCGCGAGTGCGCGGATGGCCTCCGCGGTCGCCCACTGGGCTTCCGCCTGCGCGAGGGCAGCATGTGCCTGTGCCTGTGCGATCACGTTCCGCCGCTCCGCGTCGCTGACCGCGTCGCCGGCGGTGAGGCCACCGAGCAGTGCCTCGGCGCGCTGCTTGTGCGTGGTGTAGTCATCCATCGCCGAATTCTCGCACTCCTGGAACGAGCGGATTCCCGGACGACGGCGGGAGGTGGATCGGACGCGTCTGCCGGAACCGCGAGCCGCAGCGGCGAATACCCGCACGCATGAGTTTGCCGGGTCGTAGCCTGGCCGGTATGCGCGCACTGGCATTCTCCCTGTGGGCCTCGGTGGTGTTCGTGGTGATGGCGCTGGTGTGGGGACTGGCGGCCGGGTCTCAGATGATCGTGTTCGACGGTCTGTATTCACTTGTCGGTGTCGGCCTTTCGGCGCTGTCGGTGGCCGCGCAGCGGACGGTGGCCAAGGGGCCCGACGCGGCCTATCCATGGGGTCGGGAGACATGGGAGCCGGTCGCGATCGTGGTGAAGGCGACCGCGCTCGGCGGACTCTGCGTCTACGGGTCGGTGAATGCCGTGCGCGAGATTCTGCACGGCGGCCGGGCGGTGTCGGCGGAGTCGGCGCTGATGTATGCGATCACGGCGGCACTGCTCAGCATCGTGGTCGCGCTGGTCCTGTTCCGTGCCGCCCGCGCCGGTTCCGGGCTGGTGCGGGCCGAAGCGGCGGAATGGGCCGGCGATGCCGGATTGAGCCTGATCACACTGGCCGGATTCGCCGTGGCACTCGCGCTGGTCCGGACCGGCAACGAGGTACCGGCGCGCTACGTGGACCCGGCGTTGGTGATCATCGTGTCCACGGTCTACCTCTGGATTCCGGTTCACCTGTTTCGCGACGCAATGCGCCAGATCCTCACCATGGCCGCACCGGCCGCGGTCGTATCGCAGGTGCAGCGGCTGTGCGACGAGGTCCGGGTGACGCACGGATTCGACGAGTCGGTGGTGCGTGCCGGCACCGTCGGGTCCCGCCTCGACCTCGAATTCGCATTCGTCCTCGGTCCGGCCACTCCGAGCCGCGATGTCGGTTCCTTCGACGACATCCGCGCCGAGATCGACCGGCGGCTCACCATGCTGGGCTATCACCACTCGACATCGGTCGTCTTCACCGCGCAGCGCCGGTGGGTGCAATGGGCAAGGTGACCGGCGAGACCACCGCACCCTCACGACGGACGCGCTCGCGATCTGTTTTCCTGTTCCCGAGCGATCAGACTGCTCTGGTCGGGCGGTACCAGGGCCCCGATCTCATCGCGCGAGCCGATCATGAGTTTGCGCAGAACCGCGGCAACCTGAGTATCAACGGTGCGATGCGAACTCCCCCGCCGGGATGCGATGGCGGTGTTGGTCCATCCAGCGGCCGCCAGCAGCGCCACTTCCTGCTCGGCGCGTGACAGCTGTTTCCACAGCTTCGCCGCGGCGTGCTGCACCGTCGGCTGCGCCGACCGCTGTGGCGTCGGCGAATCAGCGAGCGCAAGCCGTGCGACCTCCACCATCGGCGGGCGAAGCAATCTGCCCTCCTGCACCAATGTATCGAACTTGGTTGCGCCCAATATCTTTCGTATGCGCCCCACGGCCATATCGGTCTCCACGGCGAATGGGCGCAGATTGTCGATGTCGACCCCCAACTGCCTGCGCATCGCCTCGGCGCCGCCGAGCAGTTTGGCCACCGCGGCCGCGTCTGCCGGTGCCGGCGGACGCGCGCCTGCGGGACAACTGCTGACCATGTACGACAGCGTCCAGATGTAGGCGTGGACGGTCCACACCGCACCCCACGAGTCACGCATGGCAATTTGACGGGCCAGCGTGGACCGCGCCGCCGACACCGCGGCACGCAGATCCCCATGCTTGGTCTCGGCGACGATCCACGCGATCTCTGCCCACGACTTCGCCCATTCACCGCCGGATCGCGCGGCGTTGTCCAAGTGACGTCGGGTGATGTCGAGCGCCTCCCGCTCGGGCATGAGGAACGCCGCGGCCAGAGCCTCGAACAGCTCGCTCATGGCTGCCATACCGGGTTGCTCGAGGGCGGAGAACTTCTCGCGCGCACGCTCCAGCACCACCGACGCTCGGGCATCCTGGCGAACCAGCAACAGGTGGCAACCAGCAGCGAATTCCGCCTCGGCCGGCACACCACGGTCGGGCACCGGGTCGGCCAGCCACGCATCGCGCGTCTCGGCGTCCTCCAGGCAGATGTCGGCACATTCGCGAATCCTGCGCTCCGCGTCGCGGGGCAGACCCTGGCACAGACAGATCCAGGCAATCGCCGCCGTCGTCGCCAGTTGCATCTGGACCGGCTGCGGATCCGCGACACGAGAGGCATCCAGCGTCTTCTCCGCCCAGCTGCGCGACTCTCGCAACGACCCCCGGAAGAATGGGACCCGTAGTGCGATCATCCCGACCACGATCTCCAGTCCGACCACCGCCTCGCTCGGCGTACCGAGGCTGCCGTCGATCGCCAGCAGGAGATCGTCCCACGACGCACGAGCCCAGTTCAGCAGTTCACGTTCTCGATGGCTGAACCATGCCTGGTTCGCGGCGACCACCCGATCGCGGTAATAGCGGCGATGCCGGGCCGCCAGACGAGCCACCTCGCCACGCGCCCGAAGCGCGGATCTCTGCTGCGCGAAGACTCGAATACTCTCGAGCAACGAATACCGGGCCTCGTCACCGGAGAGGTGCAGCGAGACCAGTGACTGGTCGGTGAGCCGATCCAGCAGTCGCTGGATGTCGCCGCTGTCGAGTGCCGCGCCCGTGGCGTCGGGCCCACTGCAGATGGCCCGCACCGCATCGACATCCGCGCCGACCTCGACGCCGTAGCCGTCGTCATTGTCCTGCTCGCTGTCGTGACCGGGCGCGAACACCGACATCCGCTCCAGCAGCAGGCGTTCCTTCTCTCCGCACAAGTCGAACGACCACGCGATGACCTCGTTGATTCCCCGGTGACGTTCATCCGCACCGAGCTGCGTCTCGTCCGACCAGAGCAATCGGCGATCCGCGGGCTCACCACTGAGGTCCTGCAGTATCGCGGGCAGTGGCTGTCGATACAGCCGGGCCGCCGCCAGCCGGATGTGCAGCGGCTGGTTGTTGACGTGCCCGCATATCGACCGCACCGTCGTGATGCCTTTGTCCTCGATGCGCGTTCCGGTGAGTTCGGCGCGACGTCGGAACAGTTCCACGGCGTGCGCGGAGCTCAGTGGCGGGACGTGCAGCAGTTGCTCGTCCACCCACCCGATCCGGCCCCGGCTCGTGGCCAGCACCACCAGCTCGGGAAGCTCCTCGAGAAGATCCGATATGAGCTTGCCGGCCTCGGTGACCACATGCTCGCAGTTGTCGATGATCAGCAGTGGCCGCGGGGAGGGGCTGTCTTCGATGGTTTCCACGAGTGCCTGCCAGGGCGGGCGGCCGGAGAAATCGTTGTCCACCACAGAGCGCACGACCTCGTCCTCCACCGCGGCCGCACCAGCGTCTTTGGGAAGGCGTGCCAGACGTACCCACGGCACCGGCGCTTGGCCCGGTCGACGGAAACGGTGGACCGCTTCGGCGACCAAACGGGTCTTGCCGATCCCGCCGGGTCCGAGAACCGTGATCAATCGGGCAGACCCGAGCAGCAGGGTCGCCAGTCGGTCCAACTCGCGTTCGCGACCGATGAAATCGTCAGCAGGTGACGGCACACTGCTTCGGCGGCGCGGTGGCATAGCCCCGCACCTTACCGCCGCGGCCGCCATGATGCCTACGCAGAGCGAGCCGTATCGCATGCGACAAGGTACCTACGTGTGTGGCGGTACCCACCGATGCCGACCGTGCCTCTTCCCGGCGATGGTGGTCGAGGCACGCGCAAGCGACACAAGTCATGTAAACGGAATGCGGCGGAGTAGCACATGTGCAGCGATCCCACACCGGCCACAGGCAGGGTCCGGCACCTGCGGCGGGCATCGACCCTGTGCCGGGTGAGTGTCCGCTTCACCAACCCGGCGATACAGTTCGATTACCGCGCCGAACAATCCACCGCTCGACGGTTCGGAGCGGCGATGGCGCCCACCGGCGCCGAGGTGACGATCGAGTTCGATCCGGGCGAGAGCTGCATCGCCGCGCTCCCGCCCTTGCCGTGTGCCCGGCTGTGGGCGTGACTCAGCCGCATTCCTACCAGGCTCGATCCGACCGCGGAATGACTTCCGCGGTCGGATCGCGATGAGATTTGGCGAAAGGCTCTCAATGTATCGAGTGCAGATCCTCGGAGCAGGAGAATGCGGACTCGCTTTGGCGCACCAACTGCTCGGCCGGGCAGATGTGCACCTGGTGGCCGACCGCGACGCGGAATCCGTGGCCTCGGGTGGTGTCATGAGCACACAGGTCAAGTTCCCTCCCGTGCTGGACATGGAAGCCGCTGCGGGACTGAACTTCTGGCGATCGAAGGCACCCGAGATCTCGGGAATTTCTTTTCGCATGGTTGTCGACGGCGAACAGAAACTCGGCTGGACCGGGCGGTTCAGCCGACCGGCCCAGAGCGTGGACCAGCGGACGACATTCAGCCGCTGGATGTCGGCGTTCGCCGATGCGGGTGGCGACCTCGAAGTCGCCAAACTCCCGCTGGACGAGATCGACCGCCGCGCGCAGTCCTATGACCTGACGGTCGTCACCAGAGCGGACCGCGACCTCCTCGCTCGTTTCGCCACGGACACGGCACGGCCCGTATCCAGCCGACCGTTACGTCAGCTGTCGGTGCTCTATCTCGACGGTGTGCAGCCCGATGCGCACAACCGTGGGAATTATGTCGCGCTGCCCGGACTCGGCGAATTCATCTCCTACCCCGGCCTGACCGGTAGGCAAGGTCATGAACGCCGGTGCGAGATGGTGCTTTTCGAAGGTATCGCCGGCTCGGCACTGGATGCCGCCTTCGCGAGCGCCACCACCCCGCAAGAGCGGCTCGCGACAGCCAAATCGCTGATCCGACAGCACCTTCCCGCCGATCTGGCCGATCGTTTCCGCGATGCCGAACTGACCGACGCCGGCGCCACCCTGGCCGGGGCGGTCACTCCCGCGATGCGGCACCCGGTGACCACACTCCCCTCCGGCACCCCGGTGCTCGGTGCGGCGGACGTGGTGTGCCGGATGGATCCCGGTGGCGCACAGGGGGCCAACAACGCTGTTCGATGCGGATTCCACTACGGCAACGAGATACTCCACAACCTCGACGGAAATTTCGACCAGGCCTGGCTGACTCGGACCGCGGATGCCTGGCTGCGCGACGTCGCCCTTCCCGCCGCACGCTGGACCGAGGCCGTACTCGACCCGCCACCCGCGCTGCAGGATCTCATGTTCGCTGCCGCGGACGACTCCGCACTGGCCGACGCATTCGCTGATACATTCATTCGGCCGGCAAATCTGGCACTCGTGGACCCGGCCAGATGAGCACATAGGAGTTTCCCGTGCCCGCCTCACCGCATGCAGATCGCCCGGACGAAGGCCATCACGCGCCACGTCCGTCCCCCGCCGACGCCGATACCGAGCGGGTGAAGCTGCACTCGGCCGAGTTCGCCGCGGACCCGCATCGCTCTTATCGGGCGATGCGGGAACGCTACGGGTCGCTCGTGCCGGTGGAACTTGCTCAGGGTGTGCCGGCGACACTCGCGGTCGGGTATCGAACCGGACTGCAGATCCTGCACGACCCCGATCATTTCCCCGCCGACCCGCGGGCATGGGAGAAGACCGTCGCCTCCGACTGCCCGGTGTTGCCGATCCTGCAGTGGCGCCCGAATGCACTGCGCAGCACCGGAATCGAGCATCAGCGCTACCGCGGCGCGAACACGGCCGCCATCAACGGCGTCGATCTGCACGGTCTGCATGCGACGGTGGAACAGATCGCGATGGGCCTGATCGAGGGCTTCCGCGGCCGGGAGAGTGCGGACTTGGTCGCGGATTACGCTCTCCCGCTGGCCTTCGCAGCAATCAACACCATGCTCGGTTGCCCACCGGAGATCGGGCAACGTATCGCCGTCGCCACCGCGGGTGTCTTCGATGGAGTCGACGCCGAGAACAGCAATCTGCAACTGGCCGAGGCCGTACTGGAATTGGTGGAACTCAAACGCCGCGAACCCGGTGACGACATCACATCGCGACTGCTTGCCCATTCCAGCGCACTCGACGAGACCGAACTGATCCATCAAATCGTCGTTCTCTACGGCGCCGGCATCGAACCGCTGCAGAATCTGATCGCCAATACCCTGGTGCTGATACTCACCTCCGACCAGCTGGCCGGGCATGTGCTGGGCGGCAGCCTGTCCACCCGCGACGCACTCGATGAAGTTCTCTTCAACGACCCCCCGATGGCGAATTTCTCCATCACCTATCCCCGCCAGCCGGTACTGCTGGAAGACATGTGGCTCCCAGCCCATCAGCCGGTCGTCGTCAGCCTGGCCGGATGCAACAACGACCCCCACATCAACAACGGCGACCACACCGGAAATCGTGCGCATCTGGCCTGGGGAGCCGGACCGCACGCCTGCCCCGCACGCCAGCCCGCCTACCTGATCGCCCAGGACGCCATCGATCAACTCCTCGACGCGATCCCCGAACTTTCCTTGGCAGTGCCCCGAAGCGAGTTGCGCTGGCGTCCGGGCCCGTTTCACCGAGCCCTGACGACCCTGCCCGTCCGATACCCGCCGGACACCACACCGGTCGACCCGCAGAGCCTCCCGTAGCGGCCACCGGGCGGGCTGCCTCCGCCACCGTACGCGGCCACGACCTCGAAATCGGCGCGCACAGCCACTGGCCTGATCGGTATCGGGGACAGGATTCGAACGTGCGCCCTCTGGGTCACGAGCCCTCGAGGATCTCGACCATCCGGGCCCCGAGGACAGCTGCCGACGCCGGGTTCTGTCCGGTGATCAGGTTCCGGTCCTCGACCATGTAGGGCTCCCAGATCGGACCGCGACTGAACTCGATCCCGATCTTCGCCTTCAGATCGGTCTCCAGCAGCCATGGCGCGATCGCCGCGACACCCACGGCCTCTTCCTCCTCGTCGGTGAAGCACGTCATGCGGTAGCCCGTGAACGGTGACTCGCCGTGTATCCGGGTCGACAGGATCGATGCCGGGGCGTGGCAAACGATGAACAGCGGGTTCCCCGATGCCAGTTGCTGTCGCAGCAGCCGCCCGCAGTCCGCATCGAATGCCAGGTCCGCCATCGGACCATGCCCACCGGGCAGATACAGCGCGTCGTAGTCCTCGAGGCGCACGTCCGACAGCTGCAGCGGCCGACGCAACGCCTCCGCCTCACGAATGATCGACTCCAACCGCAAGGCTCCGTCGATACCGCCGGCCATCGCCGGCCGCAGACTCATCATGTCCGGCGTCGGAACCACACCGTTCGGAGTCGCCACGATCACCTCGTGCCCGGCATCGATCAGTACTCGATACGGATTCGCGAACTCCTCGGCCCAGTAGCCGGTCGCATACCGCGAACCGTCCTTCACCACCCAGTAACTGGCACCACTGACAATGAAAAGAACCTTCGCCATCGGGAAACTCCTCTCGGATTCCTGCGCGGTCGTCGAGTTCGGTGAACGGGTGGACACCGAAGATCCCGTGCGGACCCGCGGGTGGACCTTCGGGGTGCCACTGCGGACGAGGCCGATCACGGCCTGCCGGCCGATATCTTTCAGCGCCCGACCGGGGTCTCGGGCTGCATCCGGTAGGAACGCTGCACGGCTTCATTCCGAGTCCCGAGACCGTCGGCGATCTTGCGCTGCCAGGGCACCTGCTGGAGACGCATGGTCTCCTCCCGCATCGACCCGGGCTCCAGGTTGCGGAAGTTGTCGAGCTCGCCGGCGGCTACCGCCGTCAACGTCGCGTACACCGGTTCCGGATCGAACTGCGCCCGCGGAAAGGCCAGCTCCGAGTAGTCGAAAAGTCGTCCGGACGGGTCGTCCTCCCAGCTCTGCCAGGTCTGGAACATCCGGTCGTTGAATCCGGTCAGAAACGGGCCCGGATTGACCGTGGCGACTTCGACATTGTATTCCTGTAGCTCATCCGCCATTGTCTCCGCGATCGCCTCGATCGCGTGCTTGGAGGCGGAGTACAAACCGGTGAAGGGATTGACGTTCAGCCCCTCGCGAGAGGAGACCCACACAATACGCCCGCCACCGCGGCCGATCATCTGTTTGGCAATTCCCTGAGTAAGTAGAAGCGGTCCGGTGACGTTGACCTCGAACTGATGTCTGATATTCCACGCCGGAATATCGACCGTCGACCCGCCTTCGCCGATTCCCGCGTTGTTCACCAGAATCTGCACATCCCAGCCCAGGGCTTTGCGACGGTCTCCGGCGTGGGTGACATCGAGCTTCTCGACACGCAGATCGACTCCTCTCTGGGCCGCATGCCGCTTCAGGGATTGGACCTGGGCATAGATCTCGACCGCCGCGATGACGTCGAATCCCTTCTCCGCCAAGCGCATAGCAGCTTCGTATCCGAACCCGGTGCCCGCTCCGGTGACCAAGACCTTCCGGTACGCAGAATCACCCATATCGACATCTCCGTCTCCGAATTCCGGACCGCGCGTGTCATGGAGCCCTGATGCCACCCTCCACTTGTCACCGACTGAATTTAATCGGACAAGTCGGCGTTTCCGCGAAATCGTCAGCCTCGCACCGGGGCCTACCGCCTGATTTTCCAACCGAAATGCGTGAACAATGGTAGCCCCGGCACCGAGGAAATGACAGATGCGTCGGCCACATCAAGGTCGCACGGTCGGTGACGGAGCGGGCCGCATTCGCCCCGCCCTCGGTTGCCGCCGACTGTGACCGCGGCGGGTACATCGAAGGGATCCCGGATCGATTCGACGAGGATCGACCGGTCGCCGGGTGCGGCAAGGGCGTTGTGCGGGTCCGCGGAAGCCTCAGCGACGAGCGAGCGTGCCGCGGTTGCTACGACGCCGCGTTCGGCGCTCGCATGTTCGCGTCGCGAATCTGCTGCAACGCAAGGTTTCCGGACCGGCAGCGAGACAACTCCGGTGAACGACCAGCCGGTCGCGATCGGCACCTGGACCGAATACTCACCCTCGCCGCCGATGCCGGGCTCGACTCGACTGGACGCACTGGAATTGTCAAAGTCACTCCAGCGAAAAAGCTCTTTTCATTTGGGACTTCCCTTCATATTCTGCGACTCCGATAACCTGGCCACAGCCCCCACGGAATCAGTAGATAATTCGGTCTCGAGTTCTGCCGCACGGGCGAGGGATTCGGCTACATGCGAACTCACTTTCCGAATGATCGCGCGCACGACCGGGCGTCATTCAGTTTCCGACGCCCCTCGTCGGAACGATCGTCAGCAGCGGTAGCCGTGTCGGCTGTTCATGTGACCGTCGGTATGCATCCAGACCTGCAGATATAGACCGCGGCACAGTCGCGATCCTGTGCGTCGACCCACCACGGAGCTGCCCAGCCCGAATGCGGTGACCAAGAGGCCCAATACGAGATTCATCCAGCCTTCACGCAGGTCGCTCAGCACCGGGCGGCGTGCGGTTGGCTCGGTCTGCCAGCACACCACCATGGAGCACGACGAGCGCATAACCAACGGCACGCGCGGCGAGCACGATCGCGATACCCGATGCCGAGACTCCTACCAGGAGCAGGCAGAACGGCACGACGACATAGCTGATGCGGTCACCAATGGTCGAGACGGCCTGCGAAATCAGGAGCCGGGCGTAACCGCCGCGCCACCAGTTGCGTTGCACTGAGCGTTGTATGCCCGGCCGGTCGGGTTCGACGGTCGCCTCGGACTCTTGCGCGGGCTTCATCCATCCCCCTTCATGGTGACGCCGGATGGAAGCCGGCCAGCTTTCGATCGCGCGCCGCGACCAGAATGCTGGATTCTGTTGCGGCACTGCTTGGATGACCATCCTTCACCCAATACCTGTCGGGGCCGACAGCCAACTGCGCGGTGGCCGACCATGGAGTTATACACACGCGGGCCGGCGTCAGCACTCGGGCGCTCAACTCCTCACCGGCCCAACGGATCGCTGCTCGCTGACTTCGGCCGGCCGGCTGCGGTAGGCGACACCGAATTTCCACACTCGGGCATGGGACCGAGTTCACCTGCTCAGAGTCAGATCTGCACCCAGGCGTCTCAGGCGCGCGGCCCGCCACCAATCTGGCATCTCGGGGCAGGCCGTGCCCGATATGGCCGTCGCGGTCGATTCGGCAGCCGCACAAGTGAATCCCGCACATACGGGCGCGATCGGCACCCGGGGGTGGGACATCGATTGTCGTCGATGCGCGCGAACACCGGTGCGGCATTGGGGCGATGGGGCACGACCGTCGGTGATTTCGCGACCACCCTCCGGCAGGCTGCGACTGCGTACCAGCGGCAGGAGCAGGCCAATGCTGTGACGATCGACGCCACCACGGCGGCGGAGCTGTCGATATGCCCGAAGACGCTGCCACAGCCGCCACGCATCTACTGGGCGGGACACCACGGCACAGCTGACACTCGGTTTGACCCGTGATGCGCAACAGAATGAAAAGCGGCCCCGGAACCATGGTTCCGGGGCCGCTTCCCCTAGTAGCGGGGACAGGATTTGAACCTGCGACCTCTGGGTTATGAGCCCAGCGAGCTACCGAGCTGCTCCACCCCGCGTCGGTAGGACCAACCCTACGGCACCGGGGGCCGGATCACCAAAACGGCCGCTGTACAGCGCGAATACCGTGCCGACCGCTGTCCGCGCTGCCAGTGTTCCCGGGAATCGGTGGCCGTTCACCTAGGCGTCGTGGAGCCGGCGCGGTTCCCGAAAGGTTTGCGGTCTTCCGAAAAGCGCGGGAATGCTGGAACTTTCGAGGTGACCGTTCAGCCCGGGTATCGCGTCCCGGTTGCCGGCGGGCTTCGCCACCGACCGGCACCTGGCGCACCGCGATGAGCACCGAATTCGACACCTGTGCGGTGACCGACCGCGCGGCCGTTGACACCCGCCGGATGGCAGCGCCGCACGCTCACACGTTTCGGGAAATACGTGCTGACGATCGAGCGGGCCCCGGACAACTCTCGGTTCGTCACACCGATCCGCGCATTACTCCGTCAACGAAAAATGGTCCCGAAACCATTGGTTTCGGGACCATTCTCCCTAGTAGCGGGGACAGGATTTGAACCTGCGACCTCTGGGTTATGAGCCCAGCGAGCTACCGAGCTGCTCCACCCCGCGTCGGTGAACACAACATTACACACGAGTGGGAGAGCATCGCAAATCGCATGATCAAGGCGGGTTTCCGAGCCCGAATCGATGATCTTGCCGACCGCCGCAGACTCTGGCTCAGCGAAGGAATCCCCCGACAAATCCCACATCTCGAGACGCCCCCCAGGAGATTCGCGGCAGTCGACAACGGACCGGGGCAACCCGCAGCGAATCACGGAGCCGGCCTCGAGCACGCACCTCGACCGAACCGGGCGCGAACCGGTTGCGGACATCAGGAGGCAAGGACGCGATCCGAAATTGGCGAGCCGAAAACCTCGCACAGTCGCCTTCGTCCGGACGAGACAGAAGCGCAAGCATGGGAAACGCGCGCGTTTCCAAGTTTCACACCGAAGAAACGTGACCCGGACCACAATTTTGGCGTGATTCATCGCACATCACGGCCGCATAACAACGGTTCAAAATGATCAAACTTGGCATAGCCAACCTGCATCAACGTATGGAATCGGGTTATTCGCTTCATGCAATTGTCGCTGTTATCAAGACGTGATCTGTTGAAATATGTTCGTTATGGTCGTCTGCGGCCCGGATCGACCTCGTGATGGGCTCCGACCCGAACCGCTGCACACCGGCAACCCTGCCCCGCGGTCCGGGGATCCCCGACCTCCTGGGGGCAGGGACGCGGCGATATCGCCGGGCCGGCGGGCGCAGGGAGGGACACCACCATGAACAAGAACCGGAAGATCAGCAGTCGCGCTCTCGGCTTCGCCGCCGTCGCCGGCGCCCTTGTTGCCGTCCCGTTCGCAGCATCCAGCACCGCTTCCGCTGCCTCCGCCCACGATTGGGACGGTGTCGCGCAGTGCGAGAGCGGCGGCGACTGGAACATCAACACCGGTAACGGGTACTACGGCGGACTGCAGTTCACGCAGTCGACCTGGAACGCCAACGGTGGCAACGGCTCGCCTCAGAACGCCAGCAAGGACGAGCAGATCCGCGTCGCGGAGAACGTGCTGGACACCCAGGGCCCCGGTGCGTGGCCGGTCTGTGGCCAGTACCTGCGCTACGCCCCGGCCGAGGAGACCCAGCCGGCGCCCGCCCCGCAGCCCGAGCCGGCCGCGCAGCTGCCGACCGATCGCCAGGAGCTGGTCAGCAAGGCCACCGAGGCCGGTAAGCAGGCCGCTCAGCAGTACGGATACGGCCCGCAGTTCCAACAGGTCCTCGACCAGAACAGCGGTCTGATCGACACCCTGGGCCGCTGAGGCCGGTAGTGGGGATTCGCCGTCGGAACCGGTAGGGACCGCGCGAACCGACTGCGACTCGAACGAGTTCGGCGCCGCCATCATGATGATGGCGGCGCCGCACTCGTTTCCGTATCCGTTGCCCGCGGCGGCGTCAGTCTTCGGGATTCGCGATCCGGACCTCCATACCGCCGAACGGGCGTCCGCAGCTGCCCCAGGCCGCCGGCCGCATGTCGGTGTCGGCGGGGTAGC